>NZ_CP166679.1:1200000-1800000 GCF_041320605.1 Arenibacter antarcticus | reverse complement strand
GTTGCAACCAGAGCGGATTCTTGTCCCCGCCTTTTAACCAATCATTACACAATTCATCGTGATTTCCCCGTATAAATGTACACCTCTGTTTGGCTTGTAGTTCCAGTAAAAAATCAACAGTTTCCACCGCTTGGCCCCAGCCATCCACATAATCGCCCAAAAAAATAAGATGATCCCTAGGACCTACCTCAGCCCGTACCATTAACTGCTCCAATGCTTTTAATCCGGAATGCACATCACCTATAACCATTGTTCTCATAATGCAAAAATCGCAATTAGCACAATACTGGCAATGACAAAGAGTAATAAAAAGTGAAATTATTAAAGTTTAGGCGAAGAATAAGCACCCTTTTATGGCAACCTAATACCCAGAGGCGTTTTTTGAGTACCCAAATAACAATTAAATAAAATATTAAACTTCTACCTATAGGAGTTGGAAAACTAGAATAAATCCGTTTTAAATATCGAGTTATCAACACAAAAATGGCCTTGAAAAGAACAAAACTCTATGGCAATTACTCCCATAACCCATTAGGAACCCAACATTTAAGCTTTGGAATATGGGTGTGAACCATCAAAATACACAGATCACTTTTAATTATTCATATTCATTAAAAATTAATTTTATTTGTTAACTTTTAATTGTTAATAAATAATTAACTAATTGATTTATAACCTTTTAAGTGATTGTAAGTGTAAACTTTCATAATTGCCCACATGTTGTTTATGCCAAATTTTTTAATACTTTTACACTTTAATTCAACAACCCGTTAATCTAATTTCACCGTCCGATGCAAACAAAAGTAGCCCAAAACCCCAAGAAGACCTACACGCAGGAAGAAGCGTTCAATGCCTCCCTTATTTATTTTAAAGGAGACGACCTGGCCGCTAGGGTTTGGGTAAACAAATATGCCCTAAAAGATTCCGAAGGCAACATATATGAGCTGACCCCGGATGACATGCACAAGCGTATTGCTAGCGAAATTGCAAGGATGGAGAAAAAGTACCCAAATCCACTAAGTGAGGACCAGGTATTTGACCTTATCAAGAACTTTAAATACATAGTACCTCAGGGAAGCCCCATGGCAGGAATTGGAAATCCTTTCCAAATCGCCTCCCTGTCCAATTGTTTTGTAATAGGCAACGAAGGGGTATCCGATTCTTATGGGGGTATTTTAAAAATAGACCAAGAACAGGTACAGCTAATGAAGAGACGTGGCGGGGTAGGCCATGATCTTTCCCATATCCGACCTAAGGGATCGGCGGTGAAAAATTCAGCACTTACCTCTACAGGACTGGTTCCTTTTATGGAGCGATATTCCAACACTACTAGAGAGGTGGCCCAAGATGGTAGAAGAGGAGCCTTAATGCTTTCTGTTTCTATTAACCATCCGGATGCTGAGGATTTTATCGACGCAAAAATGGAACAGGGAAAAGTTACTGGGGCTAACGTTTCGGTAAGAATGGATGATGATTTTATGAGTGCTGTGGAAAACGGACAAACATATACCCAAAAATTCCCTATCCAAAGCGCAGATCCCAAGGTAACCAAAGTAATAGACCCTAAAAAATTGTGGGGCAAGATAGTCCACAACGCTTGGCAATCTGCCGAACCTGGAATTTTGTTCTGGGATACCATTATTAAGGAATCCGTTCCAGATTGTTACGCTGACCTTGGCTATAAAACCGTATCTACCAACCCATGTGGTGAAATTCCATTGTGTCCTTATGATTCTTGTCGCCTATTGGCCATTAATCTTTTTTCCTATGTAGACCAACCCTTTACAGACAAGGCTAGCTTTAATTTTGAATTATTTAAGCAGCATATAGCAGCTGCACAGCGAATCATGGACGATATTATTGACCTTGAATTGGAAAAGGTTGATGTTATTTTGGACAAGATAAAAGCGGACCCGGAATTGGATGAGACCAAAGCGGTAGAGCTTAGACTATGGGAAAAGATCAAAGAAAAAGCATTACAAGGTAGAAGGACCGGAATTGGTATTACTGCGGAAGGCGATATGTTGGCAGCATTAGGATTGCGTTATGGTAGCGAGAAAGCCAACACCTTCTCCATAGAAGTACACAAAATCATTGCTATAGAAGCTTATAGAGCATCCGTAAATACAGCTAAGGAGAGGGGTGCCTTTGAAATATTTGACGCGGAACGTGAAAAAAACAATCCATTTATTCTCCGTTTAAAGAAAGCCGATGAAAAGCTTTTCTATGATATGCTGGAGTATGGACGTAGAAATATTGCCTTATTGACCATTGCGCCAACCGGCACAACTAGTCTTATGACCCAGACCACTTCAGGGATAGAACCTGTGTTTTTACCCGTTTACAAGCGTAGGCGTAAGGTAAACCCCAACGACAAGGATGCCCGTGTGGACTTTGTAGATGAGGTAGGTGATTCTTGGGAGGAATACATCGTATTCCATCATAGGTTTAAACAATGGATGTCTGTTAATGGCATAGACACCGACAAAACCTATAGCAATGAAGAACTCAATAAAATTGTAAAAAAATCGCCTTACTACAAGGCTACCTCCAATGATGTAGATTGGTTGAGCAAAGTACGTTTGCAAGGTGCGGTGCAAAAGTGGGTAGACCACTCCATAAGTGTCACCATAAACTTACCAAATGATGCTACCGAAGATTTGGTTGGAAAACTGTATTTGGAAGCGTGGAAAGCAGGTTGTAAAGGGGTTACCGTTTATCGCGATGGATCTAGATCTGGAGTGCTGATTTCTAACGAACCCAAGAAGGAGGATGAAAAAGAAGCCTACACGCCATTCCCAGTTAAACGTCCAGTAATTTTGGAGGCTGATGTGGTAAGACTTCAGAACAACAAAGAAAAATGGATTGCTTTCATCGGCTTGATCGACGAAAAACCTTATGAAATTTTTACCGGAATGTCCGATGACGAAGATGGCATCTTGCTTCCGCGTTGGGTAAACAATGGTGTCATCATAAAGAGCAGAAATGAAGATGGCACTTCCCGTTACGATTTTCAATATGAAAACAAAAGAGGCTATAAAACTACCATTGAAGGGCTTTCACATAAATTTGATCCTGAATATTGGAATTATGCCAAATTGATCTCTAGCACCTTACGTCATGGAATGCCCATTGAGAAGGTAGTAGATCTGATCAATAGTTTACAGTTAGACGGTGAATCTATTAACACTTGGAAAAACGGAGTCGCCAGAGCCTTAAAACGCTTTGTGGAGGACGGTACAGAAGCCAAGGGTCAAAAATGTGAAGGCTGTAATTCCACTAACCTGATTTATCAGGAAGGATGCCTTACCTGTAAGGACTGTGGCTCCTCTAAATGCGGGTAAATTGTAGCTGACTACTTTCAATTATCTCCTTACCATTAAAGTAATAGTAAGGAGATATTGAGAGTCTTATTTTCGGTAATTTAACATAGATCGATCAATAGTTTAACGCCAAAAAAAACAATTCGATGAAGAATGTATACTGTATTGGGGAATTATTGATCGATTTTGTTGCCGAAAAACAGGGAAGCGACCTAAGTAAGGCTACAGATTTCACTAAAAAGGCCGGGGGAGCACCCGCCAATGTTGCCGCTGCCGTAGCCAAATTAATGGGTAGTAGTTATTTTGTAGGCTGTGTTGGGAAAGACCCTTTTGGCACCTTTCTTTTAAATACCCTAGAAAAAGGCAATGTAGATATTTCACTTGCACAACGCTCAGCAACCATTACAACCCTAGCCTTTGTATCATTGGCTGACGATGGGGAACGGGATTTTGTTTTTAGTCGTGGAGCGGACAAAGAATTAAGCTATGACCCTGACCTAAAGAATCATTTTAAAAATCAAATCGTTCATTTTGGTGCCGCTACGGCTCTTTTGGGCGGGAATTTAGAAGAAACCTACTCCAACTATTTTCGAGATGCACTCCTGAGCGATGCGTTTGTATGTTTCGACCCGAATTTTAGGACAGATCTTTGGAAGGGAACGGAAAACACCTTTGTTCAGAAATGCCTTCCCTTTATTAAGCAATCACATTTGGCCAAATTTAGCTTGGAAGAAGCCCAATTAATTTCAGGAAAACAGGATGTAACAGAAGCCTGTGTTTATCTACACAATTTAGGAGTAAAAACAATTACCGTAACACTGGGAAAGGAAGGCACTTATTTAAGCACTACTACCAACCAAAAAATAATTCCCAGCATACCCGTAAATCCGGTGGACACCACAGGAGCTGGTGATGCATTTATCGGTTGCCTTTTACAGCAAATTTCCCAAGTGAAAAATATGGAGCTTACAGAACTGCCTTTTAACACCTTAGAGGAAATGGTATTCTTGGCAAATAAGGTGGGGGCAATTACGACTACCAATTACGGAGCTATTGTAGCCCTACCAGATCAAAATCAATTAAAACTGATGTAAGCCTACATTAGCACTTAATTGTAATTCATTTTCCTAATAATTCGCAGCGATTCCTTAATGGATTGATAGGTAGGAAGGTCAAATTTCTTGATGATAGGCTTTGCTGCCTCCATAACTTCCTTTGCCTCCTCAAATCCATTGACATAGCAAATTAAGAAGGTATCGGACATCAGGGAAAAATCCTTTAGCTCATTGGAGGTCAATTCAATATCTGCTTCAATTTTTTTCAATAGAGCTAGATTGGCATTGTAAATATGGAACAATGTTTTTTTATCATAGAGAGGAGGGACAAAGATCATATCGCTTAAAATGGTATAAGTGCCATTTTCAAAAAAATTAATGACCACCTTCTCCAAGGGGTAATATTTCTGTTGATCATTTAATCCCAATTGCACATATTCTATGGTAGTAAAGGAGTGTTCGTCATACGCAATGGTAATTTCATCAAATTCGGAATAGAACAATTTCACTTGTTCGTTGATCAGTTCAATATCTACCCGGGAATAGTAGGTCTCCCCACTTACTTTTTTCTGATTCCCTGCCCAACACACCACAAATTGCTCTTTAAAAACCTTGTAATAACTGCTTAGATCTTTGTGCCTTTCATTTAAAAAATCGATGACACCGTCCAAGGTAAGCTCAATATTATTTTTGGCGTGTTGTTCAATTCTCGCAACCGCATCGGTATTTATATCCTTTAACTCGATACCGTAGGACTTTGGCAAGCTTATACTGCCCTCCCTAAAAAATACAGCCCCTCCATAATATTTCCAAATATTCTTTCGCAATGCACAGACCTTCCCACTAGACCTAATGGTAACCAGGCCCACTACCTTACCTTGAGGAAGGTGTGGAAAGGGAATGTTCTCATAGGCAATAAGCGGGGGATTCTCCAGATAGGCATTTACCAGGTTTTGGATTTTACTGTCATCAAAAAAATCGACGCCCACAATTTCATTATCCTCATCCTCCACCCCAATAACAATAAAAGAATTGTTGTTAGGGTTACTATTTGCCAACGCACAAACGTGCTTTAAAAATTTTGCCTTTCCTTCTTTTTGCCCAATATCAATAAACCGCTTTTTATCGTAAAAGCTATTTTCATCATTATGGGCCAGAAGGTTTTTTACAAGAAGGCGCTTATTAATCATGGCTGCTTATTAACAATAGTGGCATTGGCCTGTGCGGTAGGCATTACCAATAAATCTGCAATATTCACATGATAGGGCCTTGTAACCATAAAATGGATTATGTCCGCAATATCCTCTGGTTGTAGTGGCTTATAGCCCTTGTAAGTCTCGGAAGCCCTTTCTGTATCCCCTTTAAAACGCACATCACTAAATCCAGTCTCTACCAAACCAGGATGTATGGCACCTACTCGGATATTGTATTGGTTCAGATCAATTCTCATCCCTTGGTTAATTGCGTCCACAGCGTGTTTACTAGCGCAGTAAACATTCCCTTTGGGATATACTTCTTTTCCCGCAATGGATCCGATATTGATAATATGTCCTGATTTTTTGCGTACCATATTAGGGATTATCGCCTTGGAAACATAGAGCAGGCCTTTGACGTTTATATCGAGCATAGCATCCCAATCATCAAGATTTCCCTCATCAAAATCATCAAATCCATGGGCATTTCCTGCATTATTTACCAGTATATCTATATCAAAAAAATCGGCAGGAAGCGAATCTATGGCATTAAAAACGGCCTCTTTATCCCGAACATCAAAATTAAGGGTATGAATCTTTGCATATCTAGAAAGCTCCTTTCTAAGGGCGTCCAACGAGGCTTGTCTTCTTCCACATAGGATAAGATCTATTTTATTTAAAGCAAAAAGTTTGGCCGTCTCCAGACCAATCCCACTAGTTGCCCCTGTGATAAATGCTATAAATTTCTTGTTAGGTAAGTGCATAATAAAAATGATATATTAAATTTCATAAAAAATTTGAGCAAGAAACCGTCTCGGGAAACATAATTAAACGCTCCGGAGCCGGTTTAGATTTAAAAAATAAACCTGACTCCCATTTAAGGTCAATATAAATATCGCATGAAAAAAACATAGCTAAATTATTCTCTTGCACATTATGCAACAGTTCCTTTATCGATCGGTAGATTAATTTTACATATGTTTGTGAAAATATGAATAAATACCTTAAATACTTCACAAATCTTAGTCCTTTCCTAAATTTTTAACCATACATTAACAGCCAATAACTAAATAAATTTTCAATTTGCATCCACTTTTGGAACTAACTACTTAATGCAAAACAAAACATAGAAATATATGGAACAAAATACTTCGGTGGATATCAGCGCTGTAAATGAAAAGATTGCACAGGAGAGTGCTTTTATCGACCTTCTTATTTTAGAAATGAACAAAGTTATCATAGGGCAAAAGCACATGATAGAACGTTTGCTCATAGGTCTTTTGGGGCAAGGCCATATTCTTTTGGAAGGTGTCCCAGGACTGGCAAAAACCCTCGCCATAAACACTTTGGCCAAAGCAGTTCACGGAAGTTTTAGCAGAATTCAGTTTACACCGGACCTTTTACCGGCAGATGTGGTTGGGACCATGATCTACAATATGAAATTAAACGACTTTTCTATTAAGAAAGGTCCCATTTTCGCCAATTTCGTTTTGGCAGATGAGATTAACCGTGCACCTGCAAAGGTACAATCCGCCCTTTTGGAAGCCATGCAGGAAAAGCAAGTAACTATAGGAGACCAAACCTTTATTTTGGACAAACCGTTCTTGGTAATGGCCACCCAAAACCCCGTAGAGCAAGAAGGGACCTATCCATTGCCAGAAGCACAGGTAGATAGGTTTATGCTGAAAACGGTTATAGACTACCCTAAATTAAACGAAGAGCAATTAATTATCCGTCAAAATTTGACCGGCGCATACGAGGAGGTAAAACCTGTAGTTAGCGTGGAACAAATTCTTAGGGCACAAAAGGCCGTAAGGGACGTGTATATGGATGAGAAAATTGAAAAATATATACTCGATATTGTTTTTGCCACCCGTTACCCCGAGAAATACAACTTGGAAAATCTTAAACCATTAATTAGTTTCGGTGCTTCCCCAAGAGGTAGTATCAATTTGGCAACTGCAGCCAAATGTTATGCGTTCATAAAAAAAAGAGGCTATGTGGTCCCAGAAGATGTTAGGGCGGTTACCTTAGATGTATTGCGTCACAGAGTGGGTATTACCTACGAAGCAGAGGCAGAGAACATTACTTCGGAAGAAATAATAAATAAGATCGTAAACGAAATTGAAGTGCCTTAATCAGTCTACAGTTATCAGTCCATAGTCGACAGTCTAAAAACATAAGGACCTACTGTGACTGAATACTTATCAATGCAAACTGCAAACTGAAAAATGGATACGAAGGAATTACTAAAAAAAGTACGTAAAATTGAAATAAAGACTAGGCGTCTTTCCGATCATATTTTTGGTGGGGAATACCACTCTACCTTTAAGGGAAGGGGTATGACCTTCAGTGAGGTTCGCCAGTACCAATTTGGAGATGATGTTAGGTCTATAGATTGGAATGTTACCGCACGCTACAACGAACCTTATGTAAAAGTCTTTGAAGAAGAAAGAGAGCTTACCATGATGCTTTTGGTAGACGTTAGCGGCTCCCAACTCTTTGGTACCAACAACCAATTTAAAAAAGAAATAATTACAGAAATTTCTGCCACCCTAGCTTTTTCTGCCTTGCAGAACAATGACAAGGTAGGACTACTACTTTTTACCAATGAAGTAGAACTGTATATTCCACCAAAAAAAGGAAAAAGTCACGCCCTGCGAATTATAAGGGAATTGTTAGAATTTTCCCCAAAAAGTACGAAAACTGATATTGGCGTAGCTTTAAAGTTCCTGACCAACGTAATGAAAAAGAAGGCCATTGTTTTTGTTCTTTCAGATTTTATTGCGGACGATTACCTTCAGACTTTGCGGATAACAGGGAAAAAACACGACCTAACAGGAATTAGGGTTTTTGATGAACGCGAGGAGCATATCCCCAATTTAGGGATGGTACAAATGCAAGACGCCGAAACCGGAACCCTGCAATTGGTAAATACACAATCCAAAAATGTGAGAATGGCCTATGGAAAATATTACAGTGAACGGGTTTCATATTTCCAAGAAACTTTTACAAAATCCGGTTGCGGAGTTCTGAGCTGCAGGGTAGACGAAAGTTATGTAAAGAAATTGTTGGGCTATTTTAAGCGAAGAGGTTGATACAAATGAGGAATTCTGTGCTATTTACAATTAAAAAATATAGTCCGCACTTACTGCGGTCTATAGCTATCTGCCTTTTTTTGGCATCAATACCGGGGTTCTCACAATCTCTACCTACTATTAAGTCGGGCGTAGACACCACGGAAATTAAGATCGGGGAGCAGATTAACTTTAAAGTTACAGTAGAAACCGACACTATCTCCCATGTAGTTTTCCCAGACGGCCAGACCTTTTCACCCTTAGAAACCGTGGAAGCGCTAAAGACGGATACGGTAAGAAAAAAAGATCGTCTAACTCTTCAGAAAATATACGCCCTTACACAATTTGATTCTGGGACTTATACCCTACCTTCTCAGATGATCGAAATTAATGGAAAACATTTTTTCACAGATTCGCTGGTGATAAACGTGGCCAATGTAGCGGTAGATACCACTACACAGAAAATGTACGACATAAAACCCATAATCAAAGTAGAAAAGAGCAGCAGCATTCCTTGGGTTTTAATTTTATGGATTTTGGGCATACTCCTTGTTTTGGGTGCTTTATTATATTGGTTTGTTTTTAGAAAAAAACCCCTTAGCGATGAAGAGAAAGTGGCCTTATTGCCTCCTTTTGACAGGGCCATCCTAGGCTTAAAACAGCTAGAGAATTCCAAATACTTAATCCAGGACGATTACAAATCGTACTATTCTGAACTAACAGACATTGTGCGTTCCTACTTAGAGGAAGATGTTCATGTCACTGCCTTGGAAAGTACCACGGACCAGCTTATAGACAAGTTGGAGTTGATGAAGGATGCTGGGAAATTAAAGTTGGACCACGAGACCATCCAACAGTTCAAAAAAGTTTTGCAGACGTCAGATCTTGTTAAATTTGCCAAGTCCAAACCTGAGACTTCGATTGCGGAGGAGGACAGAAAATCTGTAGAGCAGATCGTTATCAAAACTAAGGAAGCTATCCCAGAGCCTACTGAAGAAGAGTTGTTGCAACAGGAAGAATATCAAGAAGAGATTCGGCATAAAAACTATAGAAAAAAAGTGATGCTCACTTCCATAGCTGCAGTCTTATTGCTATTGTTATCGGGGATAGCTGCAGTAAGTTATTATGGATTTGATTACGCAAAGGACACGGTGTTTGGTCATCCCACAAAAGAATTGCTGGAAGGGGATTGGGTACAGAGCGATTACGGATACCCTCCGGTAAGCATACAAACCCCAAAAGTACTTTTACGCCAAGCCGTAAAATTGCCGCCAGAATCACAAGCGGCCATCAAAGAAATGCAGGCATTTGCCTATAGGAGCGCCACCGGATTGTTTACCGTTGCCACAACTTCTATTCTCCTTTCCCAACCCGAAGAGCCCGATTACGAAAAATCCTCCGAGCAAATATTAAGGAGTTTTGAAGCCCAAGGAGCCAAGAACATTACCACTAAACAGGAGGAGTTTACCACTCCTACAGGGGTAAAAGGCGTAAAACTCTACGGTAGCGGAAAGTTTGCTGTACCAGAATCGGACGAATTGGTCACAGGCAATTACGTGGTCCTATTTTTTGGCGGAAAAGGTTTTCAACAAAACCTAATTATTAGCTGGCTTGCAGACGACACCTATGCCGATAAAATAGTAGATAGGATATTATATTCAGTTGAAGTAAAAACAACCTTATAAATGTTAGAAAATATCTCCTTTGCCAACCCACAGTTTTTCTGGCTCTTTTTATTGCTGCCAGTGGCAATATTTTGGTATTTTTTTAAAAGAAGGGAACAATCCGCTTCTTTAAAACTATCGAGCATAAAAGGTTTTCCTAAAAACAGTGTGCTACCCAAGTTAAAACCACTGTTATTTGTATTGCGTTTGGTAGCATTGGCGGCTATAATTATTGCCATGGCCAGACCACAGACCGAAGAAATCTCTACCCGCACCAAGACTACCCAAGGTATAGATATTGTGATGTCCATAGATGTATCTTCCAGTATGTTGGCCAAGGATCTTAAACCCAATAGATTGGTAGCCTTAAAAAAGGTAGTGGCAGAGTTTATCGACGAAAGGCCTAATGACCGGATAGGATTGGTAGTATATGCCGGAGAAAGTTATACCAAAACGCCAATTACAAGCGACAAGAGCATTGTAAAGAACGCCTTAAGCGATATCACCTACGGCCAGTTAGATGATGGAACAGCAATTGGGATGGGCCTTGCCACCGCCGTAAACAGGCTTAAGGACAGTAAATCTCTTAGTAAAGTGATTATTTTACTGACCGATGGGGTCAACAATTCAGGATTTATTGAACCACAGACCGCTGCCAATCTTGCGGTAGAATTTGGCATAAAGACCTATACCATCGGAATTGGGACCAACGGCAATGCATTGTCTCCAGTTTCCTATAATGCGGACGGCTCCTTTAGGTATGCAATGCAAACCGTGGAGATAGACGAACCTTTATTGAAATCGATAGCAGAAACAACAGGCGGTAAATATTTTAGGGCTACGGACAACAAAAAACTGGAAGCGATATACCAAGAAATAAACAAATTGGAAAAAACTGAAATAGAGGAGTTTAAATACTACAAATACGAAGAAAAATTTAGGCCTTGGGTATATTTGGCAGGAGTATTGTTATTGATTGAATGGTTGACAAGGATAACCTTGTTTCGAAGTTTTATATAGTCCCATAAGCAAAGGAAGAGGAGAATTCTCTAGTAGTTACAAATGATAAAAGCAACATGATCCAATTAGACGAAAAAACATATTTATACCTGTTGTTCATCATTCCCGTGATGATCGTACTTTTTGTATTGCTTCAAATTTGGAAAAAGAGAACACAAAGAAAATTTGCAGACCTCTCCCTTCTAAAGCAATTGACTCCCGAAAAATCGAATTTTAAGTCGACTTTAAAATTAATACTTCTCTTATTGGGAGTAGCATTCCTGACCCTTGCCTTGGTGAACCCCAAGATGGGTACCAAATTGGAAACGGTAAAAAGAGAGGGCGTAGATATTGTATTTGCGGTAGATGTCTCCAAAAGCATGTTGGCAGAGGACATTGCCCCCAACAGACTTGAAAAGGCAAAACGACTGGTTTCCGAAATCATAAATCAGCTGGCTAGCGATCGTATTGGGATTATAGCCTACGCGGGGCAGGCATTCCCACAATTGCCTATAACAACAGATTATGGGGCCGCCAAAATGTTCCTACAAAATATGAATACCGATATGCTTTCTTCCCAAGGAACAGCTATAGATCAGGCGATTAATTTGGCAACCACCTTTTTTGATAATGAGGAACAGACGAATAGGGTGCTTTTTATTATCTCAGATGGAGAAGATCATTCCGAGGGAAGTATTTCCCAAAGTGTGGAAAACGCGACCAATGAAGGGATACGAATCTTCACCATCGGGGTAGGAAATGAAAAAGGAGCGCCTATTCCTTTAAAGAGAAATGGAATTGTAGAGAGCCTTAAAAGGGACCGACAAGGAGAGGTGGTCATTACCAAAATGAACGAAAAAACCTTGAAAGATATAGCCAGTGAAGGAAACGGCGAATACATTAACGGAGAAAATACCGAAGAAGCAGTTACGTTCATAAAAGAGCAATTGGACAGAATAGATAAAACGGAATTTGAAGCCAAACAATTTGCCGAATACAAAGATCAGTTCCAATGGTTTTTGGGAGCGGGACTTTTATTCTTATTTTTAGACGTTTTTGTATTGGACAGAAAAACAAAGTGGCTGAAAAAATTGAATCTTTTTAATGAGCGATAAATAAAGGGATATGAAGAGGATAATATGCATCATTATGTTGATCGGGTATCTTGGCCATGCCCAAGTGGTAGATAAGAAAACCCAGAAATCTATTAAAAAAGCAACCACTTATACCTGGGAAGGCAATAAGAAATTGGATGAAAATGATTTTGTGAATGCCGAGGCCAGTTATCGAAAGGCAATTTCCGAAAATACCAATAACAGTATTGCCCCTTATAATTTGGGCAATGCTTATTATAAGAACGAAACGTATAGCGAGGCATTTGGCAGGTATAAACAAGCTGCCGAGAACGCCACCGACAAAGCGGACAAACACAGGGCCTACCACAATATGGGAAATGTGTTTATGAAGAACAGGGAATATCAGAAAGCAGTAGATGGATATAAGGAAGCCTTGCGGAACGACCCTACTGATGAAGAGACCCGTTACAACTTAGCGCTGGCCAAGGAAATGCTAAAAAAACAACAGGAAGAGCAGCAAAACGACCAGAATAAAGACGAGCAAGACCAAAAAGACAAGAAGGATCAGGAGGATCAGGAGGATCAAAACCAAGACAAAAAGGAAGGCGAGCAAGACCAAGAGGACAATAAAGATAAAGAAGAAGAAAAAGGCGATCAGGGCGAAGAAGAGAAAGAGGACAATAAGGAAGGGGATGGTGATAAAAAAGACGAAAAGGAAAAACAACCGGAAAAGGGCGACCAACAAGAGCAACAGCAACCAAGGCCAAACCAATTATCCCCACAGCAAGTGAAAAATTTGCTAGACGCCATGCAGAATGAAGAGAAGAAGGTTCAGGAAAAAATAGATGCCCAAAATATAAAAGGCCCAAAAGTTAAAAACGAAAAAGATTGGTAATAACAGTGCAGTTAAAAAGATACATATCGCTTGTAGTAGTATTGTTCATGGCCATTACCCTCAATGCCCAGAACGATGATGAATCGGTGACTTTTGAAATGGAGCTCAGCAAGGACAAACTGGGCATCAACGAAAGACTTCGGGTAGACTTTACCATGAACAAGGATGGTGACAACTTTAATCCCCCTGACTTTAATGGGTTTAGAGTACTTATGGGACCTTCGCAATCCATTAGCTCCTCTTGGATCAATGGCGTGAGAAGCTTTTCCAAAACGTATAGTTATACCTTGGCTCCAACAGCAAGGGGCAAGTTCACGATTTCCCAAGCCACTATAGTCATTAAGGGCACCACCTATAAATCCCTTCCCAAAGAGGTAGAAGTAACCGCTTCAGTAGAGCGACCGGACGGAGAAAGGACGGTGGATGACGTAGCTGATGAAAGTTTACATTTGGTTGCAGAGATCTCCAAAACCAGCCCTTATTTAAATGAGGCTGTTACTGTTGTTTACAAGCTTTATGCCAGCCCAACCATAGATGTCACCAATTTCAGGGCTCTGGACAACCCCAAGTACAACAACTTTTGGAGCCAGGACATTCCGGTAACCAAATACAACATTGAGAACGCCACCTACGACGGAAAACCGTATAGATCGGTAATCCTAAAGCGAGTAGTGTTATATCCACAAAAAACCGGAGAACTGGAGCTAGAACCCCTGTCTTTGGACGTTAGCTTACAGGTACCTACCAACAAACGTGATTTTTTTGGAGGAAGAATATTGGCACAGACCAACAAGACAGTTTCCGCAGGTAAAAAAACCTTAACCGTAAAACCACTCCCTACAGAAGGCAAACCCGCAGATTTTAGTGGTGCCGTGGGGGAATTCGACTTTTTTGTAACACCGAGTAAAACCCATTTGAATGCTTCGGAGTCCCTTCAGGCAGTAGTCAGTATTAATGGAAAAGGAAACCTAAAACTATTTGAAATTCCCAAATTAAACCTCCCGAATTCCTTGGAGGTCTATGATCCAGAATATAGTGAAAGCGTACGCACCAACCTTTCGGGAATGGAGGGAAAAGTAATGAACAGCTATACAGTAGTGCCTACTTTTAGGGGAAAATACCCCATTCCCAGCATATCGTTCAGTTATTTTAATCCCAATACAAAGAAATATCACACCCTTAGTTCCAAGGAAGTTATGATCAACGTATTGGAGGGCCCTACAAGTGGTGCAGTAACCACACAAGGATTAAACAGCAACAACAAACAGCTTGTTGTAACAACAGCAGACCAATTTGTCTTTAATAAATTACATTCCAATTTATCAACTATTAGCACCAATCATTTTTTCGGTTCAACCACCTTTTTTATGTGGTGGCTACTTCCTTTGGCACTGATACCTCTAGCCATCATTTTTGGTAAAAAACGGGAAGCCATCGCCAGTGATGTAGAAGGCAATAAGATTAAAAGGGCCAATAAACTGGCCAAAAAGTATCTTTCAGCGGCCAAAAAGGCTCTTGGGTCCAAAGATTCCTTTTATGTAGCACTGGAGAAGGCACTGCACAATTACTTAAAGGCAAAACTTAAGATAGAGACTTCAGAGTTTAGCAAGGACAAGATCGCTACTATTTTACAAGAAAAAAATGCAGAGGAAACAACGAAAAATGGATTTATCGGACTACTAGAAAATTGCGAAATGGCAAGATACAGTCCGTTTTCCGAGGTACAAATGCAACAAGATTACAATAAGGCCAGTGAGGTTATTTCACAATTGGATAAACAAATTTAAGTTATGGTACGTTTATTAACTGTTCTTTTCTTTACCATAAGTGCTTTGGGATACGCCCAGAACCAACAACTTTTTGAGGAAGCCACCACTTTTTATAATGACGGGGAATATCAGAAGGCGGCGGACAACTATCTTAAAATATTGGATAATGGGGAGCATTCCGCTGCCTTGTATTTTAATCTTGGAAACACTTATTACAAACTAAACGACATTGCACCCAGTATCTATTATTACGAAAAAGCCTTGTTGTTAAAGCCCTACGACCAAGATATTTTAAACAACCTGAACTTTGCCAGGAATATGACCTTGGATGCCATTGAGCCACTCCCCCAATCTGCGGTCACCAAATTGATCAATAAGGTTACCAGCTTCCTTACCTTTGACCAATGGGCCTATATTGCGGTGGTGTTCATGATATTATTTGTGGGTTTCTATATTAGTTTTTACTATTTCAGATTTTCTACCCAAAAGCGTATCGCTTTTATCAGTAGCCTTGTTTTTCTGGTGTTCACGTTATGTGCCGCCGCCCTTGCCTACGTACAGTACGATAAATTCAAAACTGATCGACCTGCTGTCGTATTTGCGGAACAAGCCCCTATTAATTCCGAACCCAACAACAGGAGTCAGCTTATATTTAATTTGCATGCGGGCACTAAAGTCAAGGTAGTTGACCAATTGAACGATTGGAAAAAGATTGAAATAGCAGATGGGAAAACCGGATGGTTATTGGCCAATGATATAAAAGAACTCAAAGATTTCTAAACTCCTTTAGTTCCTGTATACTATCCCTACTCCCTAATTAGCACCTTTAATACTTTATGATAAGGGTATCAACAAACCTTTGTAGATAGTTAAGAAAAGGCGATTCAATAGTCTTTCAGCCACACTATAGCCCAGCATCACCAGTGAAATAGGAATAGATTCTTAATTTTCATCAAAAAAAACCGATGAAAATGCAAAAATTCCTGTTATTTTATAATTATCTTTCCCCGCGGAAATAGTAATCAAAAAAAAACAATTACAGCTATTACTACATCCCACTTAATCATTAAGCAGCGTACTAAATACTACAGATGGATAGCCTAGATAAAGTTTTCAAAAACAACGAACAGTGGATAAAGGATAAAATGGAAGTCAATCCAAACTTTTTTCAGGATCTGGGGAAAGGCCAAAATCCAGAGATACTTTATATTGGATGTTCGGATAGTAGGGTTACCGCCGAGGAACTTATGGGATTTGGTCCCGGGGAGGTCTTTGTGCATCGCAACATTGCCAACATGGTCATCAGTATAGATCTAAACGTCATGTCTGTGGTAAATTATGCGGTAGACCATTTAAAAGTAAAGCACATTGTTGTTTGCGGACACTATTCATGTGGTGGTGTAAAAGCAGCCATGCAATCTGCCGATATGGGAATTTTAAATCCTTGGCTACGTAATATAAGGGATGTTTATAGGCAACACAGAAGCCAATTGAATGCCATTGAGGACGAAAATAAGAAATATGACCGATTGGTAGAGCTCAATGTACAAGAACAGTGTATTAACCTTATAAAGACTGCTGCAGTTCAAAGAGCCGTTAGGGATCGTGAACTAATTGTACATGGTTGGGTTTTCGATATAAACACGGGAAAACTGGTAGACCTTGAAATAGATTTTAAAGGTATTCTAAACAATATCATGGAAATCTATCGCTTGGATTAATTTCCGTCCTATTATTACAAAGTAGGAATTACTTAAAAGCCCATTCTTCACAATAAAACGGACCAACATGTTTATTTCAACAAAATCTGTTCGTCCCTTGGTATAAAAGTTTTAAATTTGCGGCTCAATTTTTGGTGGAAATCCAAGCCATAAAAGTACCATGATAAATCAGATAAGGGAACATATATTGGAAGTAGAGAAATTTACTTCCACCGATAAGGAAGCCATTGAGACTTTCAGAATTAAATATTTGGGAAAAAAGGGATTGTTCAATCATTTTTTTTCAGACTTTAAAAACGTTCCCAACGAACAGAAAAAGGAGTTCGGGCAAATCGTAAATCAACTTAAGACCGTTGCCACCGAGAAGGTAAATACCTTAAAACAAGCTTTGGAAAATGAAAAAGTTCTCCATGGAGTTTACGGCGACCTTACTAGACCTGGAGAACCCCTAAACCTCGGTTCCAGGCATCCAATTTCCATCGTTAAAAATCAGATAATCGAGATCTTTTCCAGAATTGGGTTCAACGTATCTGAAGGTCCTGAAATTGAGGACGATTGGCATAACTTTACGGCCTTGAACCTTCCAGAATACCACCCAGCAAGGGATATGCAGGATACGTTTTTTATTCAGACCGACCCAGATATTTTATTGCGGACCCACACCTCTTCGGTTCAGGTAAGGTATATGGAAAACAACAAGCCGCCGATCAGGACTATATCTCCAGGAAGGGTATATAGGAATGAAGCTATTTCGGCTAGATCTCATTGTTTCTTTCATCAAGTAGAAGGACTCTATATAGACAAAGATGTCTCTTTTGCAGATCTAAAACAGACCTTACAATTCTTTACCACGGAACTTTTCGGAAAATCAAAAATCCGGTTACGCCCCTCCTATTTCCCATTTACTGAACCTAGTGCAGAGGTAGATGTTTATTGGGGCCTAGAAACAGAAACCGATTATAAAATGACCAAAGGTACTGGCTGGTTAGAAATAATGGGATGTGGTATGGTAGATCCCAATGTCCTTACCAATTGCGGGATCGATGCCAATGAGTATTCGGGATTCGCTTTCGGTATGGGGATAGACCGTATTGCATTGCTCTTGCACCAGATTTCGGATATTAGACTCCTGAGTGAAAACGACCTTAGATTCTTGGAGCAATTTAAAAGCGCTCTTTAATTGTATTTCAGTCGGTTTAATGATCCATTATAGCTTCGTGTAAACAAAAAAGTTATCTAAAGTGAAAAAGGATATAGAAATTCCCCTTGTAAAAGACGTACATCTGGCAGCAGTTCATGAGTGGAACGAGGAATTCTTGGAAAAAAATTGGAATACCTATATTATAAATAATAGGGACACTCCTATTGAAACTGTAATTGCAGTATCAACAGGATATAAAGGAGACCAAAAAACCTCTACAATGAGACATGGTCTAGGCGATATACCCGCAAAAAGTTCTAAAAGAATAGAAGTATTACAAGAAGAGATACTAGCTTTTACCAACGAATTTTTTGTGACTTATTTCGCCGATAATAAACTGTATGAAAAACGGTTTGTGTTTGAGAAAAACTCAATCAAAGAAGATAATTTTATAACCCTTCCCGTTATGGAGCTCGATGGCGTCATGGCCAGATAATTCGCAATCGTGAATTAAGATCATCTAATTTATTTAACTTAAAATTAACGCTTCCTTGGTTCGCATTATTCAGAACCAATCCTATGTTTGCTAAACTAATTTATATTTTAAAGATTTGGGATCTGACCTACAAAGAAATCAGCTTATAGAAGAACTAGGGGTATATTTTGAAAATAACAAAATACTATCGCCTCTTGCCGCAAGAATATTCTCTATGATGATTCTTACCGATCAAGAGGGCATATCATTTGATGAATTTGTTGAAGGTCTTGATGCCAGCAAAAGCTCAATTTCCACTAACTTACAGCTACTGCAAGCCTCTGGGCGAATCGTATACTTTACCAAGCCTGGAGAGCGAAAACGCTATTTCAAGGTTTCCCCAAACGACATTCTGGATCAGTTGGAAAAGAAAATAGAGCAGTGGGAAACAGAAAAAAAAATGCACTTGAAGGTCTACGAATTCAAGAAAAATATGCTAAAAAATAGTGAGGTCCATCATGAGGATATGCCGGGACTTCATTACACAAAAACGTATGCCAAGTTCGTAGGTGATTTCATACAGAACCTAAAACAACTCCAAGAAAATTTAAAAAATACTGCTAACCTTAATTCCCTATGAAAAGATTCCTATTAATTCCCGTTGCCCTTACCATTACCCTTTTTATTGGTTGTGGAGAAAAGGCTCCTTCCGGGCAAGCTACATCAGCAACCCCTTACCCAACCATAAAAGTTGAAAAAAGAACTGTGGATAATTTCACCAAATTTCCAGCAAGTATAGAGGGGCTGGTAAATAGTAAGGTCCGCGCAAAGGTAGCTGGATATATCCAAGAGGTATTGGTAGATGCAGGGCAACAAGTAAGAAAAGGACAGTTGCTCTTCACCTTGGAGACCCAATCCTTATCCCAAGATGCAGGTGCCGCTAAGGCACGGATAAATTCCGCGCAGGTAGAAGTAGATAAATTACGCCCCTTGGTAGAAAAAAATATTATCAGCAGCGTACAATTGGCAACGGCAAATGCAAATCTAGAGCAAGCCAAAAGCAATTACCAAAGTATAGTGGCTAACATAGATTACGCCCAAATAAAAAGTCCAGTAAACGGTGTAGTAGGATCAATACCCTTTAGAAAAGGAAATTTGATAAGCGCCCAAGATGCAGTTCCATTGACCACAATATCTAGTATAGAGCAGGTATATGCCTTTTTCTCTATGAACGAAAAGGACCTTTTGGGATTCCTAAGGGAGGTTGAGGGTAATTCTATGAATGAAAAGGCACAAAACATGCCAGAGGTGCAATTGATTCTAGCAGATGGATCGGTTTATGAACATAAAGGAAAAATAGAAACGATTAGTGGCGAGGTTAACCCAAATACAGGCACAGTTAGTTTCAGGGCTACCTTTCCCAATCCAAAAGGCCTATTGCGAAACGGGAGTAGTGGTAGCATTATCCTTCCGAACAAAATGAAGGACGTTCTAGTGGTTCCAACACTATCTACCTACGAACAACAAGGAAATAATTTTGTATATCTGGTTCAAGGGGACACCTTGGTACCGAAATCGATTACAGTAAAGGCGGCCGTAAATGGCCTATCTGTAATTGAGGGATTAGAAGAAGGAGTACAGTTATTGGCTAACGGGCTTGGGAAAGCAAGACCAGGGCTACAAATTATACCACAGCCCACAAGTTTGGATAGTATTTTAAATTCTTACAATTCTGTTTTTAAATAAATCAGCATGCTAAAAACATTTATAGAAAGACCCGTACTTTCCACCGTTATCTCCATAATCCTATTGCTATTGGGTGGTTTGGGACTTGCCACTTTACCGGTGACACAGTACCCAGATATTGCCCCTCCTACCGTACAAGTATCGGCAAGTTACCCTGGGGCAAATGCAGAAACCATATTGGAGAGTGTTATCGTCCCAATAGAAGAACAGATCAATGGGGTTGAGGGCATGACCTATATAACCTCAACTGCCAGTAACACAGGAAGCGCTAGTATTACGGTGTACTTTGAACAAGGTATAGATCCCGATATAGCAGCTGTAAACGTACAGAACCGAGTAGCCCGGGCTAATGCCCTGCTACCCGCCGAAGTTATCCGATCTGGGGTAATCACCCAAAAAAGACAAAGTTCGGCCCTATTGTATGCTGCATTGTACTCTACAAATCCAGATTTTGATGATACGTTTATTCAAAACTACCTCAATATCAATATAAAACCAGAGATACAGCGTGTAAATGGGGTGGGAGATGTAAATGTTTTCGGGTCCAAGGATTACGCCATGAGAATATGGTTGGATCCAGTAAAGCTGACTTCATACAATTTAACCGTAACCGATGTAATACAAGCCATCGGAGAACAAAGCCTAGAAGCTGCCGCAGGGTCGTTAGGTCAAAATTCAGGGGAAGCCTTTGAATATGTCATCAAATACAAAGGGCGATATAAAACCGCCGTAGAGTATCAGGGTATCATTATAAAATCTTTGGGAAATGGCCAGTTTTTAAAACTTAGCGACGTGGCCAAAGTGGAATTGGATGCCTTCTCGTACACGTCCATAGGTCGCGCAAGGGGCTATCCCGGAATCAGTTTTGGAGTTTTTCAGACCCCGGGCTCCAATGCACAGCAAATCATAGAGAAAATCTATGATAAAATGGAGGAATTAAAAGAAGACTTCCCACAAGGGGTGGACTATATGGTGAATTATGACACCAATAAATTCCTAACGGCATCCATGGACAAGGTAAAGGTAACCCTTATAGAGGCCTTTTTATTGGTATTCCTAGTGGTATTCCTTTTCCTTCAAGATTTTAAATCGACCTTAATTCCCGCAATTGCAGTTCCGGTATCTATTGTGGGTACCTTCTTCTTCCTCAATCTTTTAGGGTACTCCTTAAACCTATTAACCCTTTTCGCACTTCTTTTGGCGATCGGAATTGTGGTGGATGATGCCATTGTGGTGGTAGAGGCGGTACATGCAAAATTAGAGGATGGATATACCTCCGCAAGGAAGGCTTCCTTAAGTGCAATGAGCGAAATTAGTGGGGCCATAGTTTCTATTACCTTGGTAATGGCGGCAGTTTTTATCCCCATAACATTTATCCAAGGACCTTCTGGGGTCTTCTATGAACAGTTTGGGGTCACCTTACTGATCGCAATCCTTATATCAGCCGTTAACGCCCTAACCTTAAGTCCGGCGCTATGTGCCATTTTCCTAAAACCGCCAAAAAAGAAAGGGGAAAAGAAAAAACGATTATTGACCGGATTCTATACTGCATTTAACGCAGGTTTTGAGGCCAGCTCCAAAAAATATATTAAATCCCTCAGGTTTCTGGTAAAGAACCGATGGGTAACCGTAGTAATCCTTATAGTTGCCTGTTTGGCAATTTGGTGGGCAGATAGCACCACTCCAAAAGGATTTGTCCCTGCTGAGGATAGGGGCGTTATTTTTGTAAATCTAGAACTTCCACAAGGGGCCTCTTTAGACCGTACCTTCGCTATTACAGAAGAACTTTATAAGACTATTGAATCGGTTGAGGGAATCCGTACAGCCTCTTTACAGAGTGGACGAAATTTCTTTTCAGGAGCAGGAAGTTCCTATGGTCTTGGTTTTATAATATTAGAGGATTTTGATAAGCGGAAAGGCGATGAAACTTCGGCAAATGCCATTATTCAACAACTATTTGCCAAAACGGAACATATTTCCGATGCCAAAATTCTATTCTTTACCCCGCCAAGCATTCCAGGGTTTGGGGCTTCGGACGGATTTGAGGTTCAGATTCTAGACCGTGCTTCAGGGAGTCTAAAGTCGCTAGACACCATAGCGAACAGCTTTGCAGCAGCGCTTACCCAACGTTCAGAGATTGGCTATGCCTCCAATTCTTTTAGCACCGATTTCCCGCAATTACAAATGGATATTAATATTCCAAAAGCCAAAGAAGCGGGGATAGAGATAAGTAGCATCCTAAGAACCTTACAGGGGTATATTGGTGGATTATACACTGCAGATTTCAGTCGTTTTGGCAAACAGTTTAGAGTAATGGTGCAAGCCGAGCCAGATGACCGTAAGGATATAAACAGCCTCAACAGCATGTTTGTCAGGAACAACGAAGGCAAAATGGCCCCAGTTTCGGAATTTGTAACCTTAAGTCGGGTTTATGGACCACAGACTGTAAATAGGTTTAACCTGTTCAATTCGGTAACGATCAATGGATCTGCGGCACCAGGCTTTAGTTCCGGTGATGCCATTGCTGCGGTGAACCAAGTTGCAGCACAGAATTTACCCAATAATTACGAGATTGCCTTTTCAGGAATAACCAGAGAAGAAATAGCCTCTGCTGGACAGTCGGGCCTTATATTTTTACTGAGCATAGTTTTCGTTTATTTCTTTTTATCTGCTCAATACGAAAGTTATTTATTGCCCTTTGCAGTACTACTCTCATTACCCATAGGGGTAGCTGGCGCCTATTTATCCACAAAATTCCTAGGCTTGGAAAACAATATTTATTTCCAGATCGCCTTAATAATGTTGATAGGACTACTGGCCAAAAATGCTATTCTTATTGTGGAGTTCGCAATACAGCGCAGGCGGCATGGGCTGTCTATCACTGAATCTGCAATAGATGCCGCCAGGGCTCGTCTGCGACCCATTTTAATGACTTCCTTTGCCTTTATCCTTGGACTTATGCCCTTAGTATTGGCCACGGGTGTTGGAGCCGCTGGGAACAACGCCATTGGAACCGGTGCTGTAGGAGGCATGTTGGTAGGAACCTTGATCGGAATATTTATTATCCCCGTTCTCTTTATCCTTTTCCAGTGGTTGCAAGAGAAAGTTACCGGAGTACCCACAGTAGAAACCGTTGTAGAAAAATAGTACTATATCATATGCAAAATAAATCTCTGTACAGACTGATCCTTATAGCCATTATCCCGGTAGTGATGCAATCTTGCTTTTCGGCCAAGGAATATGTTAAGCCCTCCTTGGAAAACGAAGCGCTATACCGTACCGATAATGTAATGTCGGACAGTCTTTCCCTAGGCACATTATCTTGGACCGAATTGTTCACCGACCCAATTTTAACCGAATATATCCAAAATGGACTGAACAACAATCTAGATATTAGGGTTGCATTACAAAACATAAATGCGGCCCAGGCGTATTTAAAACAAGGGAAATCTGGATATTACCCAACCTTAGATGCCATGGCAAGCTATGGTCGTTCCTCAAATTCAGAAAACGGTCCGTTTGCCGCGAATGGGAGAACTACTACCGAACAATTTGAACTGTCTGGTTTCCTATCTTGGGAGGCCGATATATGGGGGGAAATTAGAAGCAACGACAGAGCTACCCAGGCTTCTTATTTGCAATCCGTAGCAGCACACCAAGCGGTGAAAACAAATCTCATTGCCGCGATAAGTAGCACCTATTTTAGATTGCTGTCTCTAGATAAGCAGAAGGATATTATCAAAGAAACTATTGAGGCCAGAAAAAGTAGCTTGAGTACTACGGAAGCATTAAAAGATGCAGGCCTAGTTACAGAGGTGGCTGTAAAACAGACGGAGGCACAGTTGTACACTACCGAAATTATATTGATTGACATTGAAAAGAATATAAAACTATTGGAAAATACCTTCTCTATCCTGATGGGTGAGCCGGTAAATGGAGTAGTACGAGGTTCTTTGGATGAACAACAACTACAAGCAGAATTGGCAACAGGTGTCCCATCGGAATTATTGACCAATAGGCCCGATGTTTTAGAGGCGGAATACGGCTTAATCACTGCCTTTGAACTTACCAATGTAGCCAGGAGTAATTTTTTTCCTTCCCTGCGCCTAACCGCCTCGGGAGGATTCCAGAGCTTGGAGTTGGATAATTTGTTCAGTGCTAGTTCCCTATTCTCCACTTTAGCAGGATCTTTAGCCCAACCCATTTTAAACGGAAGAAAAATAAGAACCCAGTACGAGGTATCTCAGGCACAACAAGAACAAGCCTTGCTCAATTATAAGAAAACACTGCTGATCGCGGGAAAAGAAGTTTCAGATGCCCTTTATGACTATGAGGCTGAAACCAAAAAAATTGAGATGCGAAAAAAGGAATTGGCTTCTTATACCTTGGCAGAGACCTATTCTGAAGAGTTGTTGAACAACGGCTTGGCCAATTATTTGGAAGTATTGACGGCCAGACAAAATGCGCTTAGCTCCCAATTAAACTTAATTGATTCCCAATATGGACAATTAAACGCCATAGTGACCCTTTATGAAGCCCTTGGTGGGGGATGGCGATAATTTATATGCCTAGAAAGCTGCTATAGAACGGAACATTTATGAAAATTCAGAAGACGAAAAGCTGGATCACGATTTACGGAGTATTGGCGTTGTTGTTAATTGCCATATACTACTTATTGGACTTGAATGTTTTTGACCCTTGGGAACAATACCTCCCTTTTGTAAAAAAGCTAACTATAAGCTTATTCTTAATTGCGTTAATCTATCTGTTAAGCAAAATCATTGCGAAGATAATCGACACCCAGACCAATTCCGAAGGAGACCGCTATAACCTATTGCGAATTGTCCGGTTTCTTGCCATGGTATTCAGCCTTATTGTGGTAGCTTCATTTTTATTTCAAAACCTTTATGCAGCAGTTGTCAGCTTTGGGTTAATATCCTTGGTTATAGGTTTCGCCTTGCAAGCACCCATAGCTTCCTTTATCGCCTGGATTTATTTAATCTTTCGACGATCGTATTTGGTAGGGGATCGCATTCAGATAAAAGGTTTCCGTGGTGATGTGGTAGAGATAAGTTATCTGGACACTACAATTTTGGAATGCAACGGTGACTATCTCGGCAACGATCGAAAAAGTGGTCGTATAATTAGATTTCCAAATAGTTTGATATTGAAAGAGGAAATCATTAATTATTCTGGCCCCGAAGCTCCCTTTATCTGGAATGAAACTGCGATTCAAGTGGCCTATACCAGCGACCTACAATTTGTGGAAGAATGTTTATTAGAGGCTTCCATCAGAGATTTCAAGGAACGCTATCCACAGCTAGCACCCCATAAGCAAGATCAATGGGAACCTGCTGTGTATTTTAGAATAAATCGCTTTGCTTGGATGGAAGGTGTGGTATCCTATCCTGTTGAACCAGAAGACACCACTGGGCGCCGAAACCGCATACTTAAATATGCACTGCCCTTGCTGAACGAAGCTCCAGATAAAGTTAAATTCCCAGAAGGCGCATTGAGGTAATAAAAACAGTCTAATATGTATAGGCTCTCTTTTAATTAGACTGTATTATGCAATAACTCCTTTTGCTCCTAAGTTTCTATACCGTTCGTTTTTGGAAATCTTTAGAATTTTCTTCACCTGCTCATTACACACTTTTAATTTGCATTTTCAGGTTCATTTAAAAAGTTGCTCATAGGTGGAATGTAATATCCCCTTGTAATTGTAAGCTTAAAGTTTGAAGTGAAATTGCTAGCAATACCGCCAATAGAATTAAAAACTCTGCCCTGATTTTGGTATCTTAGCAAAAGGCATCAAAGAACAATACACCTCCTCAATTTATTTACATGCATGCACCGAAACCCAATCCAAAAATTCAGCAAGAACTCGTAAACAGTATCGTACATGGCTTTGGAATAATTTTCGGCATAGTCAGTATTCCTATTCTAATAGCCTTTGCCATAAAAAGTAATAATACACCAGGTGTTATCGGTGCAGCAATATATGGATTTTGCTTTTTACAACTTTTTACTTTTTCAACACTCTACCACGGATTTCAACATGCTCAGGCAAAACGCATATTCGAAATTCTGGACCACATCAGTATTTATTTCCTAATTGCTGGCACCTACACCCCCTTCCTATTAATTTATTTGAATAATGCTTTTGGCATTACATTATTATCCGTATTGTGGGGCCTAACCGCATTCGGAATTATTTTCAAAATCTTTTTTACTGGTAAATGGAACATTATTTCCACGCTTGTTTACATTGCAATGGGATGCATTATGATAGTAGGCGGGCGTACATTTTTTGAAACGATTCCTGACGGGGTATTGACCATGATCCTAATTGGGGGCGGCCTTTACCTTATGGGTGTTATCTTTTACCTGTGGGAAAAATACCCTTACAACCATGCTGTCTGGCATTTTTTTGTACTGGCAGCTGCTATTTGCCATTATGTAGCCATTTTATTGGCGGTTTAACAACGAGTATGGCTATCGCAAAGGAAGACCCTTGGCTGCCCAGCAAGGATAAATTTCTATGGCAGCCACCCCGCTGCGACCATAGGATCTAAGTAGGCAAGGCTATCTGCCAATCCACATAGTCCAAAATTTGAAATCCCCGCTCTTCCAATTGCTGTTTTGTCTCCAACACGGAAACCTTCTTCTCTTCTATTTCTTCACTAGCCACCTTCGGTTTTTTTGCAGCTTCAATACAAAAGAGCCAAACCAAACAAATAGTTTAAGGTATCCATGTTTTAAAAGGTTTTTTGCTTAATTGGGAGTTGTAATATTTGTTGATCCCAGTTACCTCTTCTCCAAGCCATTGTGGAGTTTCAAAAGCCTCGTCTTCACTTTCCAATTCTATCTCGGCAACTATCAGACCACTGTTATCCCCAAAAAATTCATCTATTTCAAAGAGGTGTTTTCCACAGGGAACCTCATATCTTATTTTCTCTATAACTCCAGGTTCGGCCAATTTCAGTAAGGCCTCAGCCTCTTCTACCGGAACAACGGTCTCCCATTCAAACCGGGTAGTTCCCAAGTCGCTTCCTATTCCCTTCACCGTCAGAAACCCAGTATCACCCTTGATTCTCACCCTTACCGTTCGCAAGGGGTCCGTATTTAAGAAGCCCTGCACAATTCTATTCGTATTGATCGATTCGTCCTTAAACACCTTAGAATTCACCAAAAACTTTCGCTCTATCTCTATCACCCTATATCCTATTATTTGTACTATTAACGCTCACTATCCCGGCCTATTCCTCAACTAATTTCTTTATCTGGTCCGATTCTATATATAGGTGCTCATAATGTGTATTGGCCAACCAGAGCATAGCCAAAGCAATACTCTCTGGTTTTACCGACCTGTATTTTTCCAACGGACCTACCAGCACCAAATTAAGGACTTTCATAAATTGTTTTCCCAACCATTCACCTACCCTTTTCTCCTCTCTTTTACCTCCGATTAACGAAGGTCGTAAAAAATGGGTTTTTGGTATCCCCAATTTTAAAACGGCATTTTCCATCTCTCCTTTTAGTCGGTTATAGGCAACCTTACTTTTAGCATTGGCCCCCAACGCGGAAACCACTAGGTAGCTATTAATTTTATTTGATTTACAGAGCTCCGCTGCAGCAACTGGAATACCGAAATCTATTTTCCGGTACATTTCTGCATCAGGCGTTTTTGCCTTTGTAGTCCCAATACAACAAAAGACCTCATCGGCATAAAAATCATTTTTATAGTTTTCCAATTGGAGTAAATCCCCAAGGTACTCCTCCAATTTTGGGTGCGGAAATCCAACGGAAGTTCTCGAGAAGAGCTTTACTTTAGTATAGCGGTCATCTGCCAATAATTTCCGTATTAAAACCCCACCAGTTAAGCCAGTGGCTCCCAGTATAATCGCAGTTTTTGATTCAGCCTTCATCATCTAATTTTACTAGGGTGTGAGTTTAATAAATAAAAATATGTACTCCCCTTTAGTTGTTATAAATTTACAATATGAAAATGGATTTGCCGCTACGAAAAATAATTCATGTGGATATGGATGCCTTCTACGCCTCCGTAGAACAACTAGATGATCCTACACTTAAAGGTAAACCAATTGCCGTGGGCGGAGCAGAAAAAAGAGGTGTTGTAGCTGCCGCAAGTTATGAAGCCAGAAAATTTGGTGTACGCAGTGCAATGAGCGGTTACCTCGCCAAAAAAAACTGTCCTGATCTAATTTTTGTTTCCCCTAGGTTTGCGAGATACAAGGAGATTTCCCTGCTTATTCGCAACATATTTTTAGAGTATACAGACTTAGTGGAACCACTTTCACTGGATGAGGCCTATTTGGATGTCACCATCAATAAAAAGGGAAATCCCTCTGCCTCCCTAATTGCATCCGAAATAAGAAAGCGAATTTTTGATGAAGTGGGATTAACGGCATCAGCAGGAATTTCCATAAATAAGTTTATTGCCAAAGTGGCCAGTGATTACCATAAACCCAACGGTCAAAAAACAGTAAACCCCGAAGAGGTAGTCCCTTTTGTAGAAGCCTTAGAAATCAGGAAATTCCACGGAGTGGGAAAAGTTACCGCAGACAAAATGTACCAGCTGGGCATATTTACCGGGAAGGACCTAAAGGAGAAATCGTTAGAATTCCTAACGGAACATTTTGGGAAAAATGGGGAATACTACTACCAAGTGGTTAGGGGTGTACACCATAGTTTGGTGAAACCAGACAGGATCCAAAAATCGGTAGGGGCAGAACGGACTTTTAGTGAAAATTTAAGCAGCGAAGTGTTTATGTTGGAACGCTTAAAACATATTGCTATTGAATTGGATCGGCGACTTAAAAAATCACATGTCGCAGGAAAGACTATTACTCTGAAAATAAAATACAGCGATTTTACTTTACATACAAGAAGCAAAACAATGCCGTATTTTATAGCAGATCA
The DNA here is from genome assembly GCF_041320605.1 of Arenibacter antarcticus. Classification (NCBI taxonomy): domain Bacteria; kingdom Pseudomonadati; phylum Bacteroidota; class Flavobacteriia; order Flavobacteriales; family Flavobacteriaceae; genus Arenibacter; species Arenibacter antarcticus. The sequence continues at coordinate 1,770,923 of NZ_CP166679.1, read as the reverse complement.
ACACTTGATCTTGGAATTGGCAAAAGAGCTGCTTTATCAGGAAAAAATGGAGAATTCAGTGCGATTACTCGGAATTTCCTTATCCAATCTCAACACGGGGAAGACTACTGCATTGGTAGAAAAATTGCTTTCCGTACAATTGAAATTCGATTTGTAAAAAGGCAAAAAAAAACCTGCCAGATTTTTAAAATCTGGCAGGTTTAACTTTAAAAGTATATTGAGATTATTTCGTGAAATTTTCACTCCCAATTTCAGATACCCTAAGGGTATTCACCATTCCTTTTGACTTAATAGGCATAGCGGCCAAACTGATCAACATATCGCCAACTTTCAAAAATCCCTTTTCACAGGCAATTTTGTTTACATCCTCAATGGTTTCATCGGTGGATACAAACTTATCATAATAGAAAGCCTTTACTCCCCAAAGTAGGTTAAGCTGCGTAAGGATTCTTTTGTTAGAAGTAAATACCAAGATATGCGCTTTTGGTCTCCAAGCAGAAATTTGGAAAGCGGTATACCCACTATTGGTCAAGGTTGAAATAGCCTTGGCCTTAATTTCATTGGCCATATTAGCCGCATGAAAGCAAATGGATTTAGTAATATATCTATTGGTCCTGATGTGCGGATGTTCATGAGGGACTTTAATAAGGTCCGAGTTTTCAACACTCACAAGGATACTTGCCATTTTTTCAATTACCTGAACTGGGTAGTTACCCACCGAAGTCTCTCCGGAAAGCATCACTGCATCTGCCCCATCCATTACAGAGTTGGCCACGTCATTAACCTCCGCCCTAGTAGGAGTAAGGCTAGTAATCATAGTTTCCATCATCTGTGTGGCAATAATCACAGGGATCCTTGCTTTTTTGGCACGTAGCACCAACTGCTTTTGAATAAGCGGAACTTCCTGAGCAGGAACCTCCACACCCAAATCTCCTCGTGCTACCATCAACCCATCACAATACGCCACAATTTTGTCGATGTTCTCAACTGCTTCGGGCTTTTCTATTTTGGCAATGATCGGAATTTTATATTCGGAGTGCTCCTTGATAATATTCTGCAGGTCTATTAAATCCTGACTAAATCTAACGAAGGAAAGCGCAATCCAATCCACCTTCAGTGAGACAGCGAAAATAGCATCCTTAATATCCTTCTCTGTAAGGGCGGGCAAAGAGATTTTGGTATTTGGCAAGTTTACACCCTTCTTGGATTTTAAAGGCCCACCTTGAATTACCTTGGCTTTTACCTCATCCTTTTTATTGGTGGAAATGACCTCGAACATTAATTTTCCGTCATCCAACAGAATGCGTTCCCCAGCTTTCACATCTTGAGGAAATTGGGCATAGTTCATATATACTCGCTCCGAATTCCCTTCAAAAGGTTTTCCTGTAACAAAGGTAATCTCGTCTCCTGGGGAAACGACAACCTCTTCTGCCATTACACCAACCCTTAACTTAGGGCCTTGTAAATCTGCAAGTATTGAGGTATTAATCCCCAATTCTTCATTTAATTCCCTTATCATTTGTACACGTTCCGTAACGTCGTCGTAATCGGCATGGGAAAAATTTATCCTAAAGACATCCACTCCTGCGACGATCATGTCTCTAAGAACACTCTTCTTACTTGTAGCCGGACCTAAGGTGGCTACTATTTTTGTCTTTTTTAATGTTGGCATTCTATTAAAATATTAAATTGTTCTTTGATTTCAGTTTGTTTGCATCCACGCTATAGGCGGTAATCACTTTTGGGATAGAGAGCACTGACTTTAAGATTGACTCATCTACGTCCATTTCATCATGCTCTACTTTTAAAAAATAATCTACATCCTTGTATTCCGGAATAAGACTATAGGCAGTAAATGAAGGCTGGTCCTGAAAAAGGTTGCCTTCGTTTAACTCCTCCCTCACAATACTATTATTACTAATAAGGGTATAATAGCGATCGTGTATCTCGTCTGTCCAATCAAAAAAGGGAAACGTTCTAATTGATGAAATTTCCAAATCCTTTACGGCCCTTTTCAATTTTATCTTCAAGTAAGAATTAAGTGCGTATACAAGAGAATAATCCTCTATACTAGAGTGTAAAGCGATTAAGGTAAAATGTTCATCATAAATATCTTCCGAAATTTTGTATATCGCTGCCATACTTTCCGTGAAAGTCGTAAATATAGGATTAATAAAGAAACGAGCCTAGTCTAGGGAACCTATAAAAACATCTTGTCCCAACGAAAACGTTGGAGTGCCTTGTATTTTTATCCTAAGATTCCTTCATTTTGTCCTGCAATGCAAAGTAAGCTCTTTTCGAAGCTCTTTCCTCGGCTTTTTTCTTCGAGGTAGCCCTTGCCTTTGCAACAATCTTATCTGCAATGGTCAACTTTACGGCAAAATGCTTTACAGTATCATTGCCAGTATCCTCATAAACATCAAAGTTAAAGGATTTTTTTTGCTTTTGGCACCATTCGATTACTAGACTTTTGTAACTGATTACTTTTCCTTCCAACTGCTCAATATCTACATAAGGCGCAATCACCTTTTCTGAGATAAATTTATCACAATATTTATATCCTCTGTCCAAGTAAATAGCCCCTACCAACGCCTCGAAAACATTTCCGTGGATATTGTCTCCAAAACGCGATTTTGGTATTTTGCTTTCCACGTAATCTATAAGACGTAGATCTTTCCCCAATTCGTTAAGATGCTCCCTACTTACGATCTTGGATCTCATTTTGGTAAGGTAACCCTCATCTCCACCTGGCACTTTATTGTACAAATGTTTAGAAATAATGGCTCCCAACATGGCATCTCCCAAAAATTCCAATCGCTCATAGTTCATGGGATTTCCCTCCTTATCTTTCCTATTGGCAGATCGGTGAACGAAGGCTTTCTGGAATATTTCAAGGTTTTTAGGCTTAAAACCCAAGATTTTCTTCATTCCCAAAAAAAAATCCCCATCCTTTTTAGAATGGGAATTAAATAAATTGGAAGGAAAGTTCATAACTGGATGACTTAACTAATTTTTTTAAAGATCACACAAGCATTATGCCCGCCAAATCCGAAGGTATTGCTCAAAGCAACATTAACCACTCTCTTCTGCGCTTTGTTAAGCGTGAGGTTTAACTTTGGATCTATATTCTCATCTACCGTACTGTGGTTTATTGTTGGTGGCACCAGACTGTGCTCCATCGCCAATATTGAAGCGATGGCCTCTATTGCCCCCGCAGCACCCAACAAATGTCCTGTCATGGATTTTGTTGAATTAATGTTAATATTGGGCGCATGCTCGCCAAAAACCTTTGAGATGGCCTTTAATTCTGCTACATCCCCTAAAGGAGTAGAAGTACCGTGAGTGTTAATGGCATCTACATCCTCCGGCTTTAATCCGGCATCTTTAAGACAATTCTGCATAACGCGAATTACTCCAATTCCCTCAGGATGTGGTGCGGTCATATGATACGCATCACTGGATAATCCTCCACCGGCTACTTCGGCATATATCTTAGCACCCCTTGCTTTGGCGTGTTCGTATTCTTCTAATATTAGCGCACCAGCTCCTTCACCTAAAACAAAACCGTCTCTTGTTGCATCAAAAGGTCTGGATGCTGTTTCGGGATCTTCATTTCTTGTTGAAAGTGCGTGCATTGCTCCAAAACCACCCATGCCCGCAATGGTCACAGCTGCTTCACTACCTCCTGTTACCACTACATCACAATACCCTAAACGTATTGTGTTCAGTGCATCTATAATAGCATTGGCCGAAGAGGCACAGGCAGAGACCGTGGTATAATTAGGCCCCATAAATCCATACTTAATGGAAATATTACCAGGTGCAATATCAGCAATCATTTTTGGGATAAAGAAGGGATTAAACCTTGGCGTTCCGTCACCTGCTGCAAAATTTAAAACTTCATTTTGAAAAGTTTCCAATCCGCCAATTCCGGCTCCCCAGATCACCCCAGTTCTAAATTTATCTATCTTGTCCAGATCAAGACCAGAATCCAAAATAGCCTCATCAGAGGATATAAGGGCATATTGCGCAAATCTGTCCAACTTACGACCCTCTTTTCTGTCAAAATAATCTTCTGAATTATAATTTTTTAGCTCGCAAGCAAATTTTACCTTAAATTTCTCAGTATCGTAATAGGTTATAGGAGCGGAACCACTTTTGCCGCTCTTAAGCCCCTCCCAATACTCTTTTATATTGTTGCCTATGGGCGTTAAAGCTCCAAGGCCAGTAACTACAACTCGCTTTAATTGCATTGAACCAAATTTTTGTTTAACCTAATAAGTTGTGCGTAAATTAAAAAAAATTATCCATGCAGCGTCTTTACCACATGGATAATTTTTAAACTTGTTCAAGAAATCATAAAATTACTTGGCTGCTTCTATATAACTTATAGCTTGACCAACTGTAGCAATGTTTTCCGCTTGATCGTCTGGAATTTGGATATCAAATTCCTTTTCAAATTCCATTATCAACTCAACAGTATCCAATGAATCTGCGCCTAAGTCGTTGGTAAAGCTAGCTTCGGTTACCACTTCGTTCTCGTCAACACCTAACTTATCTACGATGATAGCTTTTACTCTTGATGCAATGTCTGACATAATAATATCGGTTTTAAAAATTTAAATTGTTGGCAAAAATAAAAAACTTTAGTTTAATAACACCATTTGTCGTTAAAATGTGACTAATTTAATAAAATTTAATTCAAGAGTACTATTTTAGCCTAAATTTATTTTCCTATTCAACCCCAAAACATCAAATGAAAAAAATTGTACTATTTGCTTCCGGCTCCGGATCCAATGTTGAAAATATTATTCATTTTTTTAAGGGAAATCCCGAAGTCAGTATTAAGTGCGTACTTTCCAACAACAAGGAAGCCAAAGTTTTTGAACGCTGTAACAGATTAGAGGTTAGCGCACTATACTTTAACAGACATTCGTTTTACCAGTCGGATTGTATCCTGGAACTTCTTAAATCCCTTAACCCAGACCTAATCGTTCTGGCCGGATTTTTATGGAAAATCCCAGATAACCTTATCCAAAATTTTCCTGACAAAATAGTGAATATCCATCCCGCTCTATTGCCAAAATATGGAGGCAAGGGAATGTATGGGATGCACGTCCATAAATCAGTAAAGGAAAACAATGAGCCCGAAACTGGCATTACCATACATTTTGTAAACGAAAATTATGACGAAGGCGCCATTATCGCTCAGAAAAAAGTGACATTGGAATTAGGGGACACTCCAGAAACCATAGCAGAAAAGGTGCATCAGCTAGAATATGAATATTTCCCTAAGGTGATCCAACAAGTATTAATGGGACAGTAATGGCCAAAAACGACAAGTTCTATACGGTATGGAAGGGACTAAAACCCGGAATTCATCAAAACTGGAAGGATTGCAAGGCCGCCATTGCAAATTTTAAGGGAGCTCAATATAAATCGTTTCCCACTTTTGAAGCGGCAAAAAAAGCCTTTAATGGCAATTATGACGATTATAAAGGCAAAAAGAGCAATGCCTCCGTCCTGACCAAAGATCAATTAATTAAAATTGGGACCCCAAATTTCAATTCCATCTCCGTAGATGCAGCATCTAGTGGTAATCCTGGTATTATGGAATACCGCGGGGTAGATACCAAGACCAAAAAGGAACTATTTAGGCAAGGCCCCTTTAAGCAAGGCACCAATAATATAGGGGAATTTTTGGCCCTTGTTCACGGACTAGCCTATCTAAAACAGCATAACAGCAATAGGATTATTTACACCGATTCTAGAACAGCGATGAGCTGGGTGCGCAAAAAGAAATGCAACTCCAAACTAACAGAATCTCCTAAAAACAAAGATGTTTACGACTTGGTAAGGCGGGCAGAAAATTGGCTAAAAACCAACACCTACAGCACCGTCATCGTTAAATGGGAAACCAAAGCCTGGGGAGAGATTCCCGCCGATTTTGGAAGGAAATGAGAATGTACTTAATTTTTAAAATTTGATTTCCTATGCTATGGGATTAGCATTTCAATATCCTATCTTTGCACAAATTTTAAAACTTAATGGGCAAACTATTAATTGTAGGCACGGTAGCCTTTGATGCTATTGAAACCCCTTTTGGGAAAACTGATAAAATTTTGGGAGGAGCAGCAACCTATATTGGACTGGCAGCTTCCCAGTTTAAATTGAAATCGGCTATTGTTTCTGTAGTTGGCGAAGATTTTCCACAAGAATATTTAGACCTACTAACCGATAAGAATATCGACATCTCCGGTCTACAAGTAATAAAAGGCGGAAAAACCTTTTTTTGGAGCGGTAAATATCGCAACGACCTAAATTCTAGGGATACTCTATCTACCGAATTGAACGTTCTTGCCGATTTTGAACCCATAGTTCCCGAACATTTTAAGGACGCAGATGTGGTAATGTTGGGGAATTTACACCCCAGCACCCAGCTAAGTGTAATTAATCAAATGCAAGAACGACCAAAGCTAATAGTATTGGACACTATGAACTTTTGGATGGACAATGCATTGGATGAACTAATGGAAGTAATTAAACACATAGATGTAATTACCATAAACGATGAGGAGGCCAGACAGCTTACCAATGAATATTCTTTGGTAAAGGCTGCTGAAAAAATCCAACAAATGGGGCCAAAATTTGTCGTTATTAAAAAAGGGGAGCACGGCGCCTTGTTATTCCACAAATCCAAGGTATTCTCTGCCCCTGCACTTCCTTTGAAAGAGGTGTTTGACCCTACTGGTGCGGGAGATACATTTGCAGGTGGCTTTGCAGGTTACTTGGCGGAATCCAAAAACATCAGTTTTAGCAACTTAAAACGTGCAGTAATTCACGGTTCCAACTTGGCCTCCTTCTGTGTGGAAAAATTTGGGACCGAACGAATGAAGAAATTAGATAAAAAAGAAGTAAACAACAGGTTACTCCAATTTAGGGAGTTAACCCAGTTTGATATCGAATTACAATAAATATATGCCTTGATTTTTCAGGGCATTTTTAATTTTAGATAAGAAAAATGAGTGACGCCATTAAACACGAATGTGGTATTTCCCTAATTAGGTTGTTAAAGCCATTGGAATATTATAAAGAAAAGTACGGAACTGCCTTTTACGGGGTAAACAAGATGTACTTAATGATGGAAAAGCAACATAACCGAGGACAGGATGGGGCTGGATTTGCCAGTATAAAACTGGACATGGAAGTGGGTGAAAGATACATGAGTAGGGTAAGGTCCATAGACCAACAGCCCATTCAGGATATTTTTGCCCAAATCAACGCCCGTATCAATTCCACTTTAAAGGAACATCCGGAATACGTGGATGATGTGGCCAAACAAAAGAAACACATTCCCTATATAGGCGAATTGCTTTTGGGGCATGTGCGCTACGGTACCTTTGGGAAAAATAGCATAGAGAATGTACATCCGTTCCTAAGACAGAACAATTGGATGCACCGGAATCTTATAGTTGCAGGAAACTTTAACATGACCAACGTTAACGAGCTTTTTGACAACCTGATCCAGATTGGCCAACATCCGAAGGAAAAAGCAGATACTGTTACGGTGATGGAAAAAATAGGTCACTTTTTGGACGATGCAGTAGCAAAACTTTACAAGGAGGTAAAAAAGGAAGGGTTTAATAAAAGAGAAGCTTCACCCCTAATTGCCGAACGGTTAAATGTTGGCAAAATTCTAAAGAGAGCAGCAAAGAACTTTGACGGAGGCTATGCTATGGCAGGATTATTGGGCCACGGGGATTCCTTTGTTCTAAGAGATCCAGCAGGAATTAGGCCCGTTTATTATTATATGGACGATGAAGTAGCCGTGGTAGCCTCTGAGCGACCCGCTATTCAGACCGTTTTTAATGTGAGTTTTGAGGACGTAAAAGAACTAGACCCAGGCCACGCCATTATCATTAAAAAAAATGGTAGCGTTAAGATCAAGAAAATTGTAGAACCTACAGAAAGAAAAGCCTGTTCCTTTGAACGCATTTATTTCTCTAGGGGAAGTGACAAGGAAATATACCAAGAAAGAAAGGAGTTAGGAAAATTACTTTTCCCCTTGATTCTTAAATCTATTGATGAAGATATAAAAAACACGGTATTCTCCTATATTCCCAATACTGCGGAAACCTCCTTCTTTGGGATGGTAATCGCGGCGCAGAACTACATGAACAAAAAGAAAGAGGAGCAAATTCTTTCTATTGGTAGAAAAATTACGGCAGAGGAATTACATTCCATCCTAGAAGTGCGACCACGAATAGAGAAGGTCGCCATTAAAGACGCAAAGTTAAGAACGTTCATCACTCAGGACAGCAGTAGGGACGACCTAGTTGCCCACGTTTATGACATCTCTTATGGTTCAGTAAAGAAGGGCGACAACCTGGTAATCATAGACGATAGTATTGTAAGGGGAACTACCTTAAAAAAGAGCATCCTAGGGATTTTGGACCGTTTATCACCCAAGAAAATTGTTGTAGTCTCTTCTGCACCACAGATCCGCTATCCCGATTGCTATGGTATAGACATGGCTAAATTGGAAGATTTCATTGCATTTAAAGCTGCATTGGCCCTACACGAGGAAAGAAACACCATGCAAGTGGCAGAAGATATCTATCATAAATGTATTAAACAGGTAAATAATGACGATAAAGAGATCATAAATTATGTGACGGAATTTTACTCCCCATTTACAAATGAGGAAATATCGGATAAAATTGGACAATTATTGAGTCCGCCTGAAATCAAAGCCGAAGTGCATATCATTTACCAAACCATAGAAAATCTGCACCAAGCATGTCCCAAGAATTTAGGGGACTGGTATTTTACCGGTGATTACCCAACCCCTGGGGGTAATAGAGTAGTAAACAGGGCGTTCATTAATTTTTACGAAGGTAAAAACGAAAGGGCTTATTAACATAAAATTATCTTAATGCTAACAAAAAAGGTATTTCATCGATAAAAGACACTTTTTGACGTGTTTATAGCTGGAATAGCACTGAGCACCACTAACTTGGCATTGCCATAGCATAAGTAGGTTAAGTTCATGGTAAGATTTGGGGCAAAAAAGGTGGAGATTTCTCCGCCTTTTTTATTGGCCAAAATTTAGCTTCTTTACAGCCAAATTCCATTTGTCGAAAAATTGTACCACTTTATCTGAAATGACGTATTTCAACCTTTTAAAAAGACATTCATCCAATACCTTTTCCCAATCTAAATAGTTACCTTAATTTCGAAGGACCATAGCATAAGTAGGTTAAGTTCATGGTAAGATTTGGGGTAAAAGGCAGAGCTAAGCTCTGCCTTTTTATTTTTAGTACTAGTGCACCACTGCAAGGCCTAATGAAAAGGTATTTCAAATAATACTGCTCTATTTTAACACAAAGCTTAGCAGTTCTCTTAAAACCTGCCTATTACAGAGTCCGAATTCCTATAAAATTTCCCAAAATATTTTTGTTATTTCTCCCAATACCACTATTTTAGTCGCGCCATAGCATAAGTAGGTTAAGTTTATGGTAAGATTTGGGATGAAAAGGGTGGAGTTTCTCCACCCTTTTCTATTATGTAGCCACAAAAAAGTCCCGCCTTAAATGATTAAGACGGGACTTTTAAATCTCTACTCCCCAATATAACATAACTATGTCAGCCTAGGGCAATAGTATTGATTACTTATTTTTTCCGTAAGCAGCGGCAACTTTTTCCCAATTAACTACATTGAAAAAGGCATTTATGTAATCGGGTCTTCTATTCTGATAGTTCAAGTAATAAGCATGCTCCCATACATCCAAGCCCAAAATTGGGAATCCACCACAGCCAGTTTCCGGCATAAGGGGATTGTCTTGGTTTGGTGTAGAACATATTTCCAATTTACCACCTTTGTGAACACACAACCAAGCCCAACCAGATCCAAATCTAGTTCCTGCTGCTTTAGAAAAAGCATCCTTAAAAGACTCGAAAGATCCGAAACTAGATTTTATAGCCTCGCCTAATTCCCCAACAGGCTCGCCGCCTCCGTCTGGGGACATGATATCCCAAAATAATGAATGGTTGTAAAATCCACCACCGTTGTTTCTTACTGCAGCATTGGACATATCCATATTTTTCAATAAATCCAAAATGGATTTATCAGCCATATCTGTACCTTCAATGGCATTGTTCAAATTGGTGGTATACCCATTGTGGTGCTTGGTGTGGTGAATCTCCATTGTTCTAGCATCAATATGTGGTTCTAGTGCGTCATACGCATAAGGTAACTTCGGTAATTCAAAAGCCATAATTGTATTGTTTTTAAGTTAAAAAATGTTCTTTCCCAAAATTAAGGATTTATGTAAGAATTTCAGCTAATTATTTGTTAAGAACTATTGATTATTGCTTAATTTGCGGCTAAAACAACGTGCAAGAGGCTCCTTACAAAATATATAACGCATCTGCCGGCTCCGGAAAGACCTATACCCTTGCCAAAGAATACCTTAAAATCATCCTATCCACCGATTTTAATAAGAGCTACCGAAATATTTTAGCCATAACGTTTACCAACAAAGCGGTAAATGAAATGAAGCAGCGTATTTTGGGAAGTCTTTTTGATTTTGGCAAGAAAAATGAAACTATCGAACCCCCTGCTATGTTGTTGGACATATCTAAAGAGTTAGGAGTTGCAATCCCCACACTACAAAACAGGTCTAGGCAAGCCCTTAAGGAAATTTTGCACAATTATGCCTTTTTTGATGTTTCTACCATCGATAAATTTACCCACCGCCTTATAAGAGCATTTGCCAAGGACTTAAAGTTGCCTCAAAATTTTGAGGTGGTGCTAGACACCGATCTCTTATTGGATGAGGCTATTGCCAAGCTGATTAATAAGGCAGGTAGTAATAGGGAGCTTACCAAGGTTTTGGTGGACTTTGCCCTAGAAAAAATTGACGATGACAAAAGTTGGGATATCGCTATTGACCTTCACAAGGTTGGAAAATTGCTCTTCAATGAAAATCATACCCCCCACCTTATAAAATTGGAGGGAAAAAAGATCGATGATTTTCTCCGCCTAAGATCGACCTTGATCCAAAACACAAAGGCCTTAGAGCAAGTTATCACGGAAGACGCCAACAGTATCCTTAGTATTCTGGATGAAAACGGCTTGGAATTCAACAACTTTAAGTCGAGCTACTTTCCGAAATTCATTCAAAAAATAGCTTCGGGCGATTTAAAAATGGATTTTAATGCGGGATGGAAGCAGAATTTTAGCACAGACCCCTTGTATACCAAAACATGTCTACAAGGAATAAAGGACATATTGGACGGACTCCATTCCCAGTTCAATACCTATTTTCAGCAGATTAAAGAAAACCACAGCGCTATGTCATTGATGCGGAATGCGTACAACAATCTGGTGCCCTTAACCGTATTGAACGCCATTCAACAAGAATTAAAAGATTTAGAACTGGAACGGGACTTGCTACCAATATCCTCTTTTAACAGTCTTATATCCAACGAGATAAAAGATCAACCTGCGCCGTTTATCTATGAACGTATTGGGGAGAAATACAGACATTATTTTATAGATGAATTTCAGGACACTTCCCAAATGCAATGGAACAATCTTACTCCGCTGATAGGAAACGCCTTGGAAAGTGAGGATGATTTGGGGAAAATTGGTTCCCTAATGCTAGTAGGGGATGCCAAACAAGCTATTTACCGCTGGAGGGGAGGAAAGGCCGAACAATTCCTTAATCTCATCAACTTAAATGAAAATCCGTTCGTATTTTCACCTTCAACAACAAACCTTCCTGCCAACTACAGAAGTCATGTAGAGGTCATTAAATTCAATAATGATTTCTTTACGATTACCAGTCCGTTTTTGGAAAACAGCACTTACAATAACTTGTTTTTAGAAGGGAACCAACAAACCTACAACAACAAAAAGGGTGGAATGGTCCAACTTTCCTTTATAGAAGGCGATGATGATCTGGACGAGGGGGAAGTGTATTGCAAAGGCGTATTAAATACCTTGGAGCAAATTCTGGAAAAAAAATATTCCCTAAGAGACATCTGCATCCTTACCCGGAAAAAAAAGCAAGGCATCTTATTGGCAGATTTTTTAATGCAGCGCAATATTCCCATAATTTCATCTGAAACCCTGTTACTGAATAGCAATCCCAAGGTCCGGTTTTTAATAGACCTTCTTCGTTTCAGTCTTCAGCCTATGGATTTGGAAATTTGCTTTGGAATTATAGCCTTTCTTTTTAAGGGAGAAAAGAATTTACACAGTCATATTAACAACCACCTCACGGATGTTGCTAAATTATTATGGGACAATTACGGATTTAATATTGAAACTTTAAAACAATCCTCTGTTTATGATGGCTTTGAACAAGCAATCAAGAAATTTGATCTAGCAGAAGCTTCAGATGCCTATATTACCTACCTGTTAGATGTTGTGCAGGAGGTAGAACAGAATGATGGTGCCAATAGCCAGGTGTTTTTAACTCATTGGGAAAAAAAGAAAAAATCGCTGAGTATCACCGCTCCCGAAAATGTGGATGCCGTGCAAATCATGACCATCCATAAATCTAAAGGTCTAGAGTTTCCCATAGTAATCTTTCCATTTGCCAATTCCTACATTTATGAAGAAATTGATCCCAAGTTGTGGATGCCCGTTCCTGAAGAATCTTTTAATGGCTTCCCAGAACTATTGATCAACAAGAATCAAGAAGTACTTACTTATGGTGGTACGGCAGAAACCATATATAACCAGGAACAGCACAAACTGGAGCTGGACGCCTTTAATCTTTTGTATGTAGCGTTAACCAGAGCCGAAAAAGGCCTCTATATTATCACTAAAAAAGATCTTACCCAGAAAGGAGAGCACAAAACAAAATATTATTCAGGATTGTTTATCCACTACCTTAAGGAAAAGGGACTTTGGGAAGAAAGCAAGTTGCTGTATCAGTTTGGGGATTTGGAAATGGCAGGAAACAACTTAAAATTAACTGATCCCCAAGAAAACATTCCGTACCTATATAGTTGTAAGGACCGTCCAGAATTTCGTATTTTGACTACCTCCGGAGCATTATGGGACACCGACAGGGAAAGCGCCATAAATAAAGGGAATCTCGTGCACTTGGTTATGGGGCTGATAAAAACCAAGGAAGATATCGGGAATGCCATTAGAGGCGCCATAAAAAATGGAGATCTTCCCGAGGGAGACCGAATAGAAATAGTGAAGAAGGTCTCTGCAATAGTAGAACACCCAGACCTGATAAAATACTATAGCGGTGACCAAACAGTCATGAACGAACAGGATATACTTACCAAAAGCGGAAAGATCCTACGCCCAGACCGTATCGTATTGAACAACATTAGGGCCACTATTATAGATTACAAGACTGGGAAGAAAAATACAGCATACCACCAGCAACTATACGCCTATGCAGATGCGTTGGAGGCAATGGGTTATGAAATAGAGAAGAAAATAATTGTTTATATCAACGAGGATATTATATTAGACTTTATTTAATAATAATTATGTACGGAAATATCAAATTACACTTACAGAAAGAATTGGCCGCCATTAAGGAAGCGGGACTTTACAAAGAGGAAAGAATTATTACCTCCCCTCAAGACGCGGTAATCAAAATATCTACTGGGCAGGAGGTAATCAACTTTTGTGCAAACAACTATTTGGGACTTTCGTCCCACCCAGAGGTTATTCAGGCGGCAAAGGACACTTTAGACTCCCATGGATTTGGAATGTCGTCCGTGCGTTTTATTTGTGGTACTCAGGACATCCATAAAACATTGGAAAAAAAGATATCGGAATTCTACGGCACCGAGGACACAATATTATACGCCGCAGCCTTTGATGCCAATGGCGGAGTCTTTGAACCTTTATTAGGCCCAGAGGATGCCATCATTTCGGACTCACTAAACCATGCCTCCATAATAGATGGTGTGCGCTTGTGTAAGGCAAAACGTTACCGATATGCCAACAGTGATATGGCGGATTTGGAAATGCAATTAAAACAGGCCAATGCAGATAATGCCCGATTTAAATTGATCGTGACCGACGGGGTATTTTCTATGGATGGCCTAGTAGCTCCCTTGGATGAAATCTGTGTTCTGGCAGAACAATACGACGCCATGGTAATGATAGATGAATGCCATGCAACAGGCTTTATCGGTCCAACAGGCAAAGGAACTTTGGAAGAAAAGAATGTAATGGGGAGGATAGATATCATTACAGGAACTTTGGGCAAGGCAATGGGAGGAGCTATGGGCGGATACACCACCGGAAAACAAGAGATTATTGATCTATTAAGACAACGCTCTAGGCCTTATTTATTTTCCAACTCCTTGGCCCCTGCAATAGTAGGCGCCTCCATCAAGGTTTTTGAAATGCTGGAAAAAGATACCACCCTAAGGGATAAATTGGAGCAAAATACTAAATACTTTAAGGAAGGGATAAAGAAAGCTGGTTTCGACATCATAGATGGTGACTCTGCAATTGTCCCTGTAATGCTCTACGACGCCAAATTATCTCAACAGATGGCCGAAATGCTGTTGGAAAAAGGGATATATGTAATTGGTTTCTTTTTTCCCGTAGTCCCTAAAGGAAAAGCAAGAATACGTGTGCAACTGTCTGCTGCGCATAGTATTGAGCACCTTAATCATGCGATAAAGGCGTTCACTGAAGTGGGAAAAACCTTAAAAATAATTTAATTGAGGCTATTCTCCTATTAATAGCGTTAAAAATTTTAAGATAATGATTTTGTTAATAATATTTAACAACTTACATTTGTGGTCAATAAACACTTAAATAAACTTAAAAAATCGAACATGAAACATCTTAGCAAATTATTGGTTGTTGCCTTACTTATCGTAGGTACTAACAACGTACAAGCGCAAGACGAGAATAACCCATGGCAAGTAAGTTTCGGAGCAAACGCAATTGACGTTTACCCTACTGAAGATTACAGTAGCTTTGGGAATGAATTCTTTAATGCAACAGACCATTGGAATATGCTTCCGTCTATTTCTTATGTTGGAGTATCAAAGTATGTAGGTAGTGGTTTTTCTATTGGCGCAAGAGGTTCCTTGAACCGTATCGATAAATTAGGAGATACAAGTGTTGACGATTTGTCTCACTACGCTGTTGATGGTACCATAAAATATAACTTCTTAAATAGCACCGTAATTGATCCTTTCGTTGAAATAGGTGGTGGTTATACTTGGATTGATGAAATAGGTGCTGGTACTGTAAATGGTGGTGTTGGAGTTAATGTTTGGTTCACCGAGAACATCGGTTTAACTTTACAAACTTCTTACAAGCACGCTTTCGAAGATTATTTAACTAAGCATTTCCAACATATGGCTGGTATAGCTATTAAATTTGGTGGTACTGACACTGATGGTGACGGTATATACGACAAAGATGATGCTTGTCCTGAGGTTGCTGGTTTAGAAGCATTCAACGGTTGTCCAGATTCTGACGGTGACGGTATTGAGGATAGCAAAGATGCTTGTCCTAACGAAGCTGGTCCAAAAGAATTGAACGGATGTCCTGATTCTGACGGTGACGGTGTTGCTGACAAAGATGATGCTTGTCCAAACGAAGCTGGTCTTGCTGCTTTAGCTGGTTGTCCTGATGCTGATGGTGACGGTGTTGCCGATAAGGATGATGAGTGTCCTAATGAAGCTGGTCCTGCTGCAAACAAAGGTTGTCCATGGGCTGATGCTGACGGAGACGGCGTATTAGACAAAGATGATAAATGTCCAAATGTTGCTGGAACTGTAGCTAACCAAGGTTGTCCTGAGGTTACTGAAGAAGTTCAGAAGCAATTGAACGAATTTGCTAAAACAATCTTATTTGATACTGGGAAATCTTCTATCAAAGCAGAATCTACTTCTGTAATGGTTGACATTATCACTATACTTAAAGAGTACCCTACTGCTAAATTTACAGTAGAAGGCCATACTGACAGTGTAGGTAGCAACTCTTTAAACCAAAAACTTTCTGAGTCTAGAGCGCTTTCAGTTAAAACGTTCTTGGTAGAGAAAGGAATCGAAGAATTCAGATTATCTGCAATCGGTTACGGTGAGGATAAGCCAATAGCTACCAACAATACCTCTAAAGGTAGAGCACAAAACAGAAGAGTTGAAATTAACTTGGTAAAGTAATCACCAGTTATTTTTAATACTATATTTAAAAGCTCCGCAA
The DNA here is from genome assembly GCF_041320605.1 of Arenibacter antarcticus. Classification (NCBI taxonomy): domain Bacteria; kingdom Pseudomonadati; phylum Bacteroidota; class Flavobacteriia; order Flavobacteriales; family Flavobacteriaceae; genus Arenibacter; species Arenibacter antarcticus. The sequence continues at coordinate 1,754,707 of NZ_CP166679.1, read as the reverse complement.
TCGCGGAGCTTTTTTTATGGAATATATTTAAACGCCAATTAGTTCCAAATAGATCTTTACTCAACACAAAGTTTCTCTATAATATTAAGCCAGCTACAACAATGTTAAATGCATACTATACCCTATATTTAACCTGTATATTAATTGCCAAAAAAAACCATTTGTGAAAAGTTTTCTTCAGCAGCTTGTAGACCATCTATTAAGCACTTACCCCTCCTTGGATGAGTTAATATTGGTACTCCCCAGTAAAAGGGCCGGGACTGTTCTGCGGACCACCTTGGCAACAACCTCCAACAAAACTCTTTTTGCACCTAAAATCTATAGTATAGAAAGCTTTGTAGAGCATATCTCCGAGTTGGAAACAGCTAGTAGTCCAGAACAATTATTCACTTTGTACAAGGCTTACTCATCCATTACTACGGAGCAAAAGGATAATTTTTCAACTTTTGCCAAATGGGGCCAGACCTTACTTCAAGATTTTAATGAAATTGATCGCTATTTAATAGATACAAAGGATATTTTCTCTTATTTGGCTGATATACAGGAGATAAACCATTGGTCGCTTCAAAAGGATAAATCAGAAATTATATCCAATTATATTCAGTTTTGGAATCAGTTAAATCCACTGTACAACACCTTTAACCAATTGCTAAAAGCCAAAAACCTAGGTCATCAGGGACTTATATACCGAACGGCCTGTGAGCAATTGCCCCGATACCTCGAGAACAACAGCAATAAAACCCATATTTTTGTTGGTTTTAATGCCCTCAATACAGCTGAATCTTTTATTATACAAGAGATCCTAGCAAAAACTAAGGCAGAGATTTTCTGGGATAGCGACCCCTATTTCATTAACGACCCCATCCATGATGCGGGGTACTTTATAAGGCAACACCAAAAGACCTGGCCTTGGCTAAAGAACAAACCCCTAAAAGGCATTACCAATCACTATTCCGATAAAAAGGATATTAAGATCATTGGGGTACCCAAAAATGTTTCTCAAACCAAATATGTAGGCAACCTATTATTGCAAATACAGCAGGAAAATCCAGATACCCTTAAAAACACTGCCATAATACTGGGAGATGAAAACCTTTTAAACCCACTCTTAAACTCAATTCCCCAAGAAATTGAAACCGTAAATATTACCATGGGTTACCCTTTAACAAGTACGCCCTTGGCAAGCTTGTTCTCCCAATATCTTGACCTTCAAATTAAAAAGGATGCACAAGGTTGGTATTTCCAACAAATATTGGACTTTCTTTCACATCCTTATATTCAAATACTCTTTACGAACAACAAAAAAAACCACGCCACTATACTGATAGATACCATAAAAAATAACAACTGGGCTTTTGTGAACCCCAAAAATCTAAAGTCAGATTCTCCTGAAATAGACACCCTTTTAAAGTTAATTTTCTTGGAAAACAAACCTAATGGGTCCGACTTCCTAGTCAATTGCCAAAAGATTGTACTACAGCTAAAAGATTCGTTTTTATTGTCCAAAGACACCCTTGGCTTAGAATATCTCTACAAATTTTATTCGCTCTTTAACCAACTTCAGGAAATGGTGGAAGAATATGCCTTTATAAATGACCTAAGGTCTATGGAAAGTTTGTACACAGAACTTCTTAGAAAGGAGACCTTGGATTTCCAAGGAGAGCCCTTGGAAGGATTACAGATTATGGGAATGTTAGAAAGTAGGGCGTTAGACTTTGAAACTATTATCTTAACCTCTGTCAATGAAGGCATACTCCCATCGGGAAAATCGAACAATTCTTTTATTCCATTCGACCTAAAAAAGTATTACAAACTTCCCACTTACAAGGAGAAGGACGCTGTATATACCTACCATTTTTATCGACTTTTACAAAGGGCAAAAAATATATACCTAGTGTATAATACCGAACCCGACGTGTTAGAAGGTGGGGAAAAAAGTAGGTTATTGACTCAGCTCCTTACCGACGAAAATAAAATACCTGATATTACAGAGATCATTGCCGCTTCAGAGATACGCCCCACCCTTAAAACCTTACAATCCATCAACAAGGACAGCGCTCTTATGGAGTTGCTTAAGAACCATGCAACTAAAGGCTTTTCCCCCACTTCATTGAGCAACTACATTCGGAATCCGATAGATTTCTATAAAAGGAATCTTCTGGGGATAGACGATGTTATGGAAGTAGAAGAAACTGTTGCCAGCAATACCTTTGGAACCATTGTGCACGATAGCTTGGAAGATCTTTACAAGCCTTATCTGAACCAGATTCTAGATCAAACTATGATCCAGACCATGAAAGGGCAGGTAAAAGCCACCGTCTTACACCATTTTGCAAAAAGTTTTGCTGAAGGCGATATCTCCAGAGGAAAAAATCTAATAGCATATCAAGTCGTACTTAGGTATATCAGCAATTTTTTAACACTAGAATTGGAGGCGATAAAACAACATAAGATCCGAATTTTAGGAATTGAAGAAAAGCTGAGCATACACCTATCCGTCCCCGGTGTGGAATTTCCGGTTAGTTTGAAGGGTAAGCTGGACCGAATTGATGAAAAGGATGGAATACTAAGAATTATAGATTACAAAACTGGGAGAGTGACCCAACCTCAGGTAGAAATAGTGGACTGGGATACCATTGTAGCGGACTATGATTATAGCAAGGCCTTTCAGCTCCTCTGTTACGCACTTATGTATAACGACACTAAGCCGATCCAAATCATAGAGGCAGGTATAATTTCCTTTAAGAATTTAAATTCTGGGGTACTGAGTTTTGCTACAAAGGAAAAAAAGGGCAGCAGAACCAAGGATAACAAAATTACCCAAGAAACTATTGCCCTTTTTACCACTGTATTAAATAAACTGATATCTGAAATCTGTAATCCAGAAATTCCCTTAATAGAAAAAGAGGTATAACCTATTTTTTGTCAGGTCGGGTTGGCCTTACCTCAATTTTACTGGGCAAGGTCCTAGGATTCATGCGCAAGAGATCCAAAACCAGATCACCTATATCCTCAGGTTGAATTTTCCATGCGTCTTTCGCCTCAGGTTCGTTCCCGTTAAAATGGGTCGCCACGGATCCAGGCATAATGGTAGAAACTTTAATATCGTATTGTCTTAAATCTAACATAGCCGCCTGGGTAAACCCTACTACACCAAACTTACTGGCATTGTATCCAGCTCCATTGGCAAAGAAATTGGTTCCTGCCAAACTCGCTAGGGTGATATAGTACCCTTTACTCTGTTTTAAAGCGCTTACGGAAGCTTTTAAGGTATGAAAAACACCATTGAGATTGGTGTTGATCATCTGATGCCAATGTTCGTCAGAAATCTCATCTATGGGTGCAAAATGTCCAACTCCTGCATTGGCGAGCACCACATCTAAACTTCCCCACTCAGCAATTATCTGGGATATCGCAGTATGCTCATCTTCAAGCTTAGTGACATCTGACGCTATCGCCAACACATTTTCTTTAGACCCCAATTGCTTGGCAGCTGCCCTTACCGATTCAAGATTCCTGCCACTTATCGCGACCTTCATCCCTGCTTGTAACAGCTTTTGGGCCACTCCGTACCCAATCCCTTTTGATCCACCTGTTATATAGGCTATTTTACCTTTTAATTCCATTTGTTTGTTTTAGCTCAAGATAAAATTATAAGTCAGTAAGACGAAAAATAAGTCGTTATAATTTTCTTAAATGATCAGCACCGTTTTAAGAATTCTTTCTGGTAAAAATATGATGTTGGGTGGCCGTGAAATAATCCCTAAAGATCTGATTAAGTTGATTATTTTCTCGGCTAGCCGAAACGCCTAAGTAAGGATAAATTTCAATAATGGAATTGGTTAGGGTTTGAACGGAGCCTACAGCCTCAGAATGGATGTGTTGCAAAAAACCCTCAGCATACGAATTTTGATCCGTAATAGTAGTTTCAATGGCCTGGGCAAAGGAGATCATTTTCATATTGGCCTGCTGAAGGCGCATTTCAAAAGTAGCCAACTGTTCCTTGGTTATAAGCCCACTAGCACCCTCAAGAAAATGCGCAGCCATTCCAATATAATTGGCCCATAGGGTTAAATCGGCAAAAGCAGAAAATGGAATTTTAAAGATCGGATAATCTAGGTTCACCTGATTGTAAACAAAGCTGTATTTTTCATCAACCACAACCTCTTTTACATCAAAGGAATGCGTCACAGATGCCTTTAAACCCATGGTATTCCAATTCTCCAAAATTTCTACCTCATTTTTAGGGAGTAGAAAAGAGCGAATCATGGGTGAGCCATCCTTATTGCGTAATTCCTCCCCATGCTCCAAAATCTTTGCGTTCAGCGTAAAATGAGTAAGATAGGATGCTCCGGTGGCGTAATGCCATCTCCCAGAAATAGTATAGAAATCACCCTGTTTTACTGCAGTTCCAAACACTCCGCCGCTACCGCCAAAGCATACTGGGGTTTCCGTAGCGCCAAAAATTTCACGGGCCACCTGAGGCTGCAGATTTCCAACAAAAAAATTGGCACCACTGCACAGGGTTACAGTCCACCCCAAACTTCCGTCTATCTTTGCCAAGGACTGTAGTAGCCCCAATCCTTCCACGAGAGTCATTTGCAATCCGCCTAAGTTTTTTGGAACCCAAAGATTCCAAAGATTTTCCTTTTGGATCCAATTTAAAATTTCCGGAGGGAACTGATCTGCATTAAAGCAGAGCGCCCTAAGCTGCTCTATATTCTTCTTGTCTTTCATTTCTAACAATTGTTCGCCATTTTAAATACCCTGAAGTTCCAACCAAAAATAGAAATATGGTTAAGCCTGCATAAATGTAAAGGCCTTTATAAAAAAGCAGGGGAATGGAGATGATATTACTTATATTGAGATAGATCCAGTTCTCTAATTTTCGTTTGGCCATTAGCCACATTCCTGCCCAGGCAAATGCAACTACAATGGCATCCCAAAAGGGAACATCCGAATTGGTATGGTACCTCAACCAATAGGCCATCAAAAGAAAACAGCCCAATACGATCCAGAGGGCCTTTACATGTTCCCCTGTGTTGGAAATGGAAATCGGGCTTACTTCTTTTTGCTTTCCAAATTTCCAATACACCCAGCCGTAAATACTCATTACAAAATAATATAGACTCAATAGTATATCTGCATAGAGCTTGGAGTGATACAGTACATATATCCCCAGTATAATGGCCACTATTCCAAATAAATAATTGTGAACATTGTTATTCCTTGCTAGTAGTACCTGTACAATTCCGAAAGCCGTGCCCAATGCTTCCAACCAAGTAAGTTGTGTAAAAAAATCCTCAATCATTGTTCTTTTTTTGTGCAATGAAACGGGACGATGAACCAAGAGAAGAATTACAGATTTACAAATCCATAATTAGAAATCCCTACGCCGGCATTATCCGGATCAGGTACAGAGTTTTGGTACTCTTGGGTATCATCTCAGCCTACTACAATTTGCAAGCACCCCATTAAGGCAGCAAAGCTATGATTATTCTGAGGATAAATTAAGAAGGATGTGCGAAAAATTATATAAAAACACAAAACCGTTTACTTCAATATTGAAATTTTCATTCATAAATTAAATTCTAATACTATCTTTAGCTCCTTATTAAAATCCTTGAAATCAATTTTATGAAGAACATTATTGCTAAACGTATTGTACCCTTGTCCATAATTACAATATTGGCATTATTCAGCACCCAATGCAAACAGAATTCCAAAAACAAAGTGCAACCCCCAATAAATGAAACGGCAATAGTAATTCCCGATGGATTTTCTATTGAAGTAATCGCCAAAGATTTAGGAAACCTAAGACATATGACGGTTTCCAAAAATGGAGATATTTACATTAATAGGGCTACCCTAAAAGATGAAAAGGGAATTGTACTATTAAAAGACACGGACCAGGACGGGACTATTGACGACAAAATAGCGTTTAGTGATTTTCCAGGGACCGGAATACTGATAAAAAACGGTTATCTATACACCTCCTCCAATTCTGCGATTTACCGTTACAAATTAAACGAGAAAGAAGAAATTATTGATATTGATAATCCCGAAAAGATAGTGGACGGAATGGCGGACAAAGGCATAGACAATGCCAAATCTTTTGTGATGGATGACCAATCCAATATTTATGTAACCATAGGCTCTTGGAACGATTCCTGTCGCGAAGAAGGTTCTGGCAAGGGTATAATGCCCTGTACTATCCTAGATTCCGCTGGCGGAATTTGGCAATTTAATGCCAACAAGCTAAATCAGTCCTTGGCAGATGGAAAACGATATGCCACCGGAATTAAAAATGCCGTGGCCACAGCTTGGAATTTTAAGACCAACTCCCTGTTTGCAGCGGTCCATGGTCGCGGAGCTTTTCATGATTATTACCCTGAGCATTATACCCCAAAGCACAGTGCGGAACTGCCTGCTGAAGTACTATATGAATTGCATGAAGGCGATGATGCCGGTTGGCCCTACGTCTATTATGATCAGTTTAAGAAACAGAAAATGCTCGCCCCGGAATACGGTGGTGACGGAGAAAAAACGGCAGGCGAAGAAGCCATAGATCCTGTTATGGCGTTTCCAGCACATTTGGCACCCAACGACCTTTTGTTTTATACTGGAACCATGTTCCCCGAAAAATATAGAAATGGCGCCTTTATTGCCTTTCACGGGCAATCTCCTGAACTAAAAAAAGGATACTTTGTGGCCTTTGCCCCTTTTAAAGATGGGAAGCCGGTAGGCGACTGGGAGATATTCGCCGACAACTTCGCCGGAATAGATTTGGCCAACCCCAGCGGCCCTATAAAATACAGACCCTGTGGTTTGGCCCAAGGTCCCAACGGGGAGCTTTACGTAACGGAAGACCTCAACGGAACCGTTTTTAAAATCACGCATTAAGCGCAACAACAATACAAATCAAAAAAGGCTTCCAAGAAATTGGAAGCCTTTTTGTTTGATTAGCTGAGATTCATAGTTATACTAGTCCCAAATGCTCAGCTTTTAGTACTCCAAATGGAACTTTCAAAATTAACATTTTTAAAAACCTGCAATTCTAAAAAGAATTACTAGTTTCGCAGATTAATATTTTTTAGAAAAGGTTGCCCACTTTTGTAGGCATTAAAAGGGAATCTGGTGAAAATCCAGAACTGTCCCGCAGCTGTAAGCTTTTTGTTGAAACCCAATTATGGTCACTTTCTTTTTAGATGGGAAGGCCGGGTGGATGAAGCAAGTCAGAACACCTGCCATTTCTTATAATTCTTTAAGGCTTTCGGGGATTGAAGCTTGGATTAGTTATATAAACTCTTTTATAATAAGGGACTGTTTATCTTTCTTCTTCTTCCTCGTATGACCATTATGATCATGAGGAAGTATTGTAAATACATATATATTCTAGTTTTTGGACTGTTACTCTGTCCAATTGTTCTTTTTGCTCAAAAGAAGGATACTTTGGTCCCTATTAAATTAAATGAAGTAATCCTAATTCACCACAAAAATAGGCACGAAGCTCACAATTCCCCAGCTCCAGTTCAATCCCTCTCAGGAGAAAAATTAAAGAAACTCAACAGTCTAACCGTCGCTGATGCGTTAAGGTATTTTAGTGGAGTTCAATTAAAAGATTATGGAGGTATTGGGGGTATAAAAACTGTTAATGTCCGAAGTATGGGCTCCCAACATACGGGTGTTTTTTACGATGGAATTCAGTTAGGTAATGCACAGAACGGCCAAGTAGACCTCGGAAAATTTTCTCTCGAAAACATGGAGCAAGTAAGCCTCTATCAGGGACAACGTAGCGAAATGCTCCAATCCGCAAAATCCTATGCTTCAGCAAATACCATCTATCTCAAAACAAAAAGTCCAAAATTTACAAACGGGCAGCATTATCATCTAGCAACAGGAATCCGCACGGGTTCATTTGGCCTATTAAATCCATCACTGAGTGTAAATTATAAGATAAACAAATCGGTTTCAGCCCGTTTGAGCACAGAAATGGTAAACGCCCATGGCAAGTATAAATTTCAGTACTCCAATGGGATTTATGATACTATTGCAGTTAGAAACAATGCCGACATCTCCTCGTTTCGCGTGGAAGCTTCATTACATGGACAACATAAAAATGAAGATACCTGGAACCTAAAGTATTACCATTACAATTCTGAAAGAGGCTTGCCAGGAGCCATAGTGGCCAATAGATTTAAACGTCCACAAAGATTGTGGGATAGAAATAACTTTTTACAGGCGGACTACAAGCATAGATTTGGTCCTCAATACGCTGTTAAAGTTCGAGGTAAATACACTGAAGATTTCTCCAGGTATTTGGATCCTGAAATTGTGACTACAAAAGGATTTCTTGATAATAAATATGACCAGCAAGAATATTACCTGTCCTTGGTTAATACCTATAAAATAAAACCGTTTTGGACTTTGAGTATTGCTACTGATTTTCAACATAACACCATGCAGGCCAATCTGTACCGATTTGCCTATCCGAAAAGAAGTTCTCTGCTCAACGTCTTGGCTTCTAATTTAGATTTAGACAGGTTCAATCTACAGCTTAGCCTATTAAGTACCAGTATTTATGAATCGGTTAAGTATTATGAATCCGCAGATGATTTTCAGAAATATTCACCGTCCCTTCTAATTAATTTTCAACCTTTTGCTTCTCCCGACTTCAGAATTCGTGGGTTTTATAAGAATATTTTTAGAATGCCCACTTTCAATGACTTGTACTACACCTTTGTGGGCAATACATTTTTGGATCCCGAATATACTGACCAAATTAATTTGGGATTTTCCTGGCAGAAAGAATTTGGTAAAACGTTTTTTAACATAACCAGCGACATCTATAAAATCTGGATTACCGATAAAATAGTGGCAGTTCCAGGCACTAATCTTTTTAGATGGACGATGTTTAATCTTGGGGAAGTAGAAACAAATGGGATAGAAACCAAAATTACTAATTCAGGAAAATTTAGTGCTACTATTAATTATACAACAATCCTTACCTATACTTTTCAGGAATCTATAGATGTAACACCCGGCGGAAGCAGCTTTGGACAACAAATCCCTTATGTTCCCATACATAGTGGCGGGGTAAGCATGATGGTCGATTATAAAGATATCGCTCTCAATTACAGTTTTATTTATACGGGTGAACGCTATAGCCAAAAAGCCAACATCCCTTCCAACTATTTACAACCGTGGTATACGCATGATATGTCGATCAATTACGCTATTCCATTTGTTTTTAAAAACCCTTTAAAGCTAGGGTTCGAACTCAATAATATTTTAGACCAGCAATACGCTGTCATAAAGAATTTCCCGATGCCCGGCAGGTCATTTCGTCTTAGCCTCAATTATGAATTTTAATGTAAAAAAATGATAAAAAAACTTTGTTTATTACTGGTGATTTTCTTCGGAATATATTCTTGCCAGACCGATGATCCCATTGTGGAAGACGATATTCAACATCCTGGAGAAAGCGGGACAGACCACCCCCTAGGTGCAGTGAAAGGCTTTTATCTACTGAATGAAGGAAATATGTCTATGAATAAAGCCTCGCTAGATTATATGGACTACGAAACAGGGGCGTATAAAAGAAATATATTCAGTAAAGCCAATCCAAACTTGGTAGGTGGACTAGGAGATGTTGGGAATTCAATGGGAATATATGGCTCAAAACTTTATGTCGTTGTCAATGCGTCTAACAAAGTTGAAGTGCTCAATATAGATACGGGTGCCCGTATTAAACAAATTGACATAGATAATGGTAGGCACATCACTTTTTACAACGGAAAAGCTTATTTAAGTAGTTATTTAGGGAGCATAGGTGATCCCAATGCCCCCAAGGGTATTGTGGCCGAAATTGATACCACCAGTCTGAAAATTACGCGTCGTGTTGAAGTTGGCAGACAACCGGAAGAACTTGCGGCGTATAACGGTAAAATTTACGTTGCAAACTCTGGAGGATACAGTCCCCCAGATTATGAATCTACTATTTCTGTAATTGATATCAATAATTTTACCGAAACCAAGCGTATAGACGTGGCAGTAAACCTTCATCGCTTAAACATAGATAGCGAAGGAGACTTATATGTGACTTCGAGGGGTGATTATTATGAGATTCCTTCAAAGTTATTTGTAATCGACACCAAAACTGAAGCTGTTAAAAAAAGTTTCGATATCGGGGTGAGCGATTTAACCATTCATAATGATATCGCCTATATGTACAGTACAGCGTTCAGCTATATTTCTGGAGATTATACTATTTCATACCGGATGCTGGACACTAGAACAGAAACTTTTCTGGAGACAACTTTTATTCCTGAAAATTACAGAGATCTTATTGAAATGCCGTATGGCATAGCAGTTCATCCCGAAACAGGGGACGTTTTAATCACAGACGCCAAAGATTACGTTACGCCAGGCACTCTCTATTGTTTTACTCCAGATGGAGGTCTTAAATGGTCTGTTGAAACGGGTGATATACCCGCACATATTGCTTTTAAACACGAATAATATAAATCTTAAATAATAAAAAATGAAAACAAATTACAACAAACTAATCGCGGCCTTTTTTGGTGTTGCTTTTTTAATGACGTCGTGTTCTAAAAATGACAAAATGGACCTTATAGAGCCTGAAGTTGCGATGTCTATTCAAGACAAAGAGCTTGAACTTAGTGTTGGAGAGCATACAACATTCTCAACAACAAATAAAAATAATTCAGTTTATGCCGAAACATGGTCTTTGGGAGATAGTATTGTGGCTAATTCTAATACGTATGTTTTTGAACCTACAAATTCAGGAGACTATATCCTTTCCTATGCAGCTTCTAATGAGGCCGGTACGTTTAATTATGAATACACCATAAAGGTTAACGCTAAATTAAGGCCTATAACTGACGCCAGTATTGCCTTTGTGTCTGATCTTTTAGAGTATAAGCCAGCTCCCGGTCAGTTTATCAATAAAAAACCAGGGAACTTAGAAAGTGCTGAAGGAATTATTGGAGGCCGTGGCTTAGTGAGCTTGGGAGGCTGGGGAGGCTCTGCAAGTTATGCTTTTGATCACACCGTAATTAATCAAGAAGATAAAAATGATCTAATTATCTATGGCAATGCCATGCCAACTTTCTCTGAACCTGGAGTTGTTTATGTAATGCAAGACGATAATGGCAATGGATTGCCAGATGACATTTGGTATGAAATTAAAGGGAGTGCGCATGCTTTAGAAGGCACAGACAGAGCTTATAAGATCACCTATTTTAAACCAGAAACGGCTGAAGAAGATGTTGCATGGGAGGATAGCAAAGGGAACACTGGTTTTATTGCGAAAAACACATTTCATAAGCAAGCATATTATCCAGAGTGGATTATAGAAGACTCCTATTCAATTTCTGGAACTTTATTGTCAGATAGCAATATCGATATGAGTAATCCTTCTTATATCACCAGTAAGCCATTTGAATACGGTTATGCTGATAATACCAGCGGTGGAGACCAAATAGATTTGGCCGATGCAATAGATGAAAAGGGTAATGCCGTTTATTTAAGTGGAATTGATTTTATAAAGATTCAAACAGGGGTACAGGTCAATATGGGCTGGCTGGGAGAATTGTCGACCGAAATTACTGGTGTTGCTGATTTAAGTCTACTTGAAAAATAATCATCTAAAATAAATTAAAATGAAGCATAATTTTTATTCTTTTAAATTCCTAATAAGTATTGTTTTTGCGAGCCTAATAATTGGATGTAGCACGGATGATGAGTTGGGTATAAATCCGCCTTCAATTGATGGCGCACAACATTTACAAGATACCATAACCATGGGCGAACACCTTTTGTTGAGCCCTAAATTAAGTAATTCTAAGAATTCTATTTTTGAATGGATCGTAGACGGAGAAATAGTTAGCAACGATTCAACATATATTTTTACTCCTGAAGCGCGGGGAACAAATCAAATAAGTCTTGAGGTGAAAAATGAAGGGGGTGAAGCTTCCCTAACGTACGACATTCACACCTGGGGAGCTTTTGAACACGGGTTTTACCTGATTAATGAAGGCTGGTTTGGGCATGGTACTGGGACGGTAGGCTTTTACCGCTATGACACCCAAAAAATAGAAGACAGTGTTTTTGTGAAAACAAATCCGACTAAAGATTTATATCCGTTAAATTCGACCTTAGGGTTTGGAACCGTGTTTAATGAAAAGTTATATCTGGTTAGTAAGTCAGGAGGTCCTGTTGTGGTTTCTGATGCTTATTCCCTATTAGAAGAACAAAGAATTCCATCTCAATCAGGAAATAATTGGCGAGCATTCTTAGGGATTTCAGAGACCAAAGGGTTGTTAAGTTCTAGCAATGGAATTCACAAAATAGATCTTGAAACCCTTGCAATTGAAGGTACTATACCCGGAATTTCAGGGCAGATCGGAGATATGACAAAAGCGGGTGACTACATATTTGTTTTATCCCAAAGAGAAGGTGCAATTATTCTAAATGCCTCAAATTATGAAGTAGTAAAACGTATTCCCGGAATGGCTGTAGGTTTTGCAAAAACTCAAGACAATACTATTTGGGTAGCAGGGGGCACTAAATTGGTTAAAATTAATCCTAGTACGCTTGAAATTGAAGAAATAGAGCTAGGGTTTAAAGCGAACAGTAGTTGGGGAGCATGGCATCCCGCTTCCATAACTGCCAGTGCTAACGCTGTATTTATAGCTAAAAACGGATCCTTTAGTGGGGGAAATGAAATTTATCGCTATAAAGATGAACTCGTTTCATTAAAAGAACCATTTATCAAACTGCCGGATACTGAGGTGCTCTATGGTACTGGACTTGGATTTAATCCTGATACAGGCCAATTGATAGTTCGAACTGTACGCGACGGCTGGGGAGAAAACTTCAGCTATAATAAACTTCATTTTTACAATGCGGATTCTGGTAACCTAGAAAAGACCAATAGTTATGAGGGTTATTATTTCCCAGCAGCTCCAGTGTTTCATTAAAACTTAACATCTCAATCAGAGAGAAAACCGCTCCGTTGGTTATATTATGTATAGGAGCTTCAATTTGGAAATTGAAGCTCCTATTTTTTGTTAAAACCATAATAAATTACGATTTGGTTTTCAGAATTTTAATCCCTAAAAATTGTCTCCTTCTTAATACCAAGTTTATTCATCCTGGCAAACAAGGTTTTTGCATTCATATCAAGGATGCCGGCAGCTCCATTTACACCACTTACTTTCCCTTTGGTGTGCTTCAAAATAGTGATGATATGCTGCCTTTGAACCTCCTCGAAGGTTAGAAGTTCCGTCTCATTGATAGTTCTTGATTCTGTAGGCATCCAACTCCCCGTATTTAATGTTGTACCACTTTCTACGATAACAGCGCGCTCAATTAAATTCTCTAACTCTCTAATATTTCCTGGAAAATTATAGGCTATTAGAGCATCCACTGTTTTTTTAGCCAATCGTTTAAAGGATTTCCCTGCTTTGGATGAATATTTCTCTAGAAAGAATTGCGCAAGTAGGGGAATATCTTCTTTCCGATCTCGAAGTGGAATATTGTATATTGGAAATACATTCAATCTATAATAAAGGTCTTCTCTAAAAGTACCCTCTTTTATCATTTCCTCAAGTTTTCGGTTTGTAGCAGCAATAACTCGTACATCTACTTTAATGGTTTTTGAACCACCTAATTCGTCAAATTCACCTTCTTGTAAAACACGCAATAATTTAGATTGTAAATCTATTGGCATCTCACCAATTTCATCAAGAAAAATAGTCCCCCCATCTGCCAAGGTAAATTTACCAAGCTTGTCTACTACGGCACCTGTAAAAGCCCCTTTTTTATGACCAAACAATTCGCTCTCGATAAGTTCTTTCGGCAAAGTGGCACAATTAACTTTTATGAGTGGTCTATTTTTTCGTAGACTATTGGTATGCAACGCAATTGCTAATAATTCTTTGCCTGTTCCAGATTCTCCTGTAATTAAAACCGTAGTGTCTGTTGGTGCTACCAGATTTACTTGTTCTAGTACTTTTGCATAAACCTCACTCCTACAAACAATGTTATCGGCATTTATTTTATGACTTATTTCTTCTTGCAAATATTCGTTTTCAATTTCAAGGCGATCTTTTAATGATTTAATTTCCTCTAAAGCCTCATACAGCTTTAGATCACGCTTTTTTCGATCCGTAACATTTCTAATTACTGCACAATTATAATCTTCATTATTAAAACGTAAATGATTGGCGGTAATATCTACAGGAAATTTTGTGCCGTCTTTTCGGACAACCAACCACTCAAAACGCAAAGAACCTTTCTCTACAATTTCATTGAAATGCGAAGCCCACCACTCTTTCGTTACCGATGGGTCTATATCATAAATAGTGGCATTATCTAGCTCCTTTTTTCTATAGCCTAATTGTTTTATGACCGATTCACTATAATGAAAGAATTCACCTTTTCTATTTAATACATAAATTAAATCCTCTGCATTATCGATTACTGCCTTATATAAATGAAGCGCGTTTTCTTTGCGTTGTTGTTCCGTTACATCTTGATAAACACCTAGTATTTTGTAGACCATATCGCCTTTTAAAACAGGTTTTGCTACTGCTCTGATAAATCTAGAGGGATTTTCATTTGTTTCCAATACTACATCATAAGAAGCGGCCTTTCTCATAACACCACGTAAAAGACTTTTTACTTTTTCGCTATCCTTAAAACTATGGATTATATTTGCTGGGGCCAGCGCTTCAGTACCCTGTGCATCAAATATTTTTAATGCCTCTGTGGTCGTTATTAACGAACCATCTTGTAAGTTTAATTTCCAACCCCCAACATTAGCAATGGTTTCCGTCTTATCTAATAGATTTTTATAAAAGCTAGAGTCCGTAATATCATTTACAATAGCACATATTAAATTTTTTCTATTATTTGAGAAAAATTGAGCATAAACCTCAACTTCATAAAACTTCCCTCCTCTATTCTTGTGAGTAGCTTTAAAGTAATGTGTGCGGTCAGATTTTACTAGGTCCCAATGGTCCCTCCAGCTTTCTTTAGTTGCCGTGGTATTAATATCAAAGATGGAAAGCTTTAGTATTTCCGACTTTTTATAACCTACACGATTACAAAATTTTGTATTGGCATATACAATAGCTCCTTCTTGGTTCATCCACATGACTTCATAAGGCAAGGTCTCAACTAACCATTCTTTTACTTCCGACTCTGGTATCATCCCTTAAATTTTTTTTAAACACCCTCTCAAAATACAAATATATTTCTCATATAATAGAAATTTCTTATAAAATAGAATAAAAAATTACCAAAATAATATACAATAGCCTGAATTTAAGCAATTTATGAGTTTGGCATGAGATTAGCGTATTAAATACCAAACGAATCCATTAAGAAACGTAAAGGCTTTTTAATAAAAGCAGTTGCAGGAAGTGCAATTACGTTAAAAGGAGGTTCAGTATATAATATTTCAACAAAAAAAAGTGAAAAAATATGAAAACAGTACTTCACAAATCAGACACAAGAGGAAATGCAGATCACGGTTGGCTAAAATCTAGACACACCTTCAGTTTTGCAAATTACCAGGACCCAGAAAGGATGAATTTCGGAGTATTACGAGTACTTAACGATGATACCGTTTCAGAAAGTAGAGGTTTTGGAACGCATCCTCATAGAGATATGGAAATTGTTTCTATTCCCCTAGAAGGCGATTTAAAACATCAAGATAATATGGGGAATGAAACCATAATTAGATCAGGAGACATTCAAGTCATGAGTGCTGGTACAGGAGTAATGCATTCTGAATACAACAACAACCCGGACAAGCCGGTAAAGTTTTTACAGATTTGGGTGATTCCAAACAAACAAAATGTTGAACCACGTTACGACCAGATAACACTAAACACAGCAGACCGGAAAAACAAACTACAACAGGTGTTATCACCTAATACAGATGATGCAGGGATCTGGGCACACCAAAACGCTTGGTTTAATATGACCAATCTAGATAAAGGCAAAGAACTTCAATACCGTTTAAACGATGCTGACAATAATGGAGTATACGCTTTTATCTTAAAAGGAGATGCCACTATAAATGGTCAAGACCTTAACGAAAGAGATGGATTTGGAGTCTGGGATACAGAAACGCTGGACATAAAAGCAGACAGCGATACTGAAATCTTATTGATGGAAGTTCCAATGAATATGTAAACAATTAATTATAACCATTTTTGGCCATAGATTATGCCAACAATGTTTGCCACTATCAAAATAAATCAAATATTAATTTTTAAACAAGAAAAAAAATGGAAACACAAGTAAAAACAAAATGGAATATTGATACAGCACATTCTGAAATTAGCTTTAAAGTAAAGCACATGATGATTTCTACAGTAACTGGTCATTTTGAAGATTTTAATGCAACAGTTGAAACTGAATCAGAAAATTTCGTCGATGCAGACTTCAGCTTCACAGCAAAAACAGGATCCATCAATACAAAAAATAAAGATAGGGACGCACATTTAAAGTCAGATGATTTTTTCAACGCAGAGAAATTTCCTGAAATGACATTCAAGTCTAAATCTTATGACGGTAGCACACTAACAGGAGATTTAACCATTAGAGATGTCACCAAAGAAATTGAATTAAATGTAGATTTCAATGGTATTGCCGTAGACCCTTATGGACAAACAAAAGCAGGATTTGAAGCTACTGGGAGCATTAACAGGAAGAATTTCAATCTTACTTGGAGCGCAGTAACTGAAGCAGGTAGTATTGTGGTTAGCGATACTGTAAAACTAATTATCGACTTACAATTTATTAAGGCATAATTAAGAAGAATGAATACGTTTAATTGGGATTGGATTTATTATTAATCCAATCCCAATTTTTTTTCAAACACTAGCAGCCTAAATACTTGACCTTTTATCGAGCTGATCTAAAAGGAATAATAACTACAAAAACTAACATGGAAATTGACCGTGTGGCATGTTCTGGTCCGACAAACTTAATGGATATCCATCCCTATATTAAAAGTAAGAATGCCAAGGTAGGTCTTGAATTGGATTAGTTGGCATTTTGGCCATTTTCCACTAATGATAAAATAGGTAATCTAGCCTTGATGTTGGATCCCCTTCCATGAACGGTTTATTAGAAATCAACTAGGTGCTATTGCCAGATATCAAGTCAATAAATTTATTAATTTTGAATTAAATCTAATATCATTTTTCCTGGGGCACTCTTACAACAAAGTAAACAAGGCGACACATTGTACCAATTTGTATTTACATCAGTAATAAATTTCTAATCCCTATATTATGGATATAACAATAAAAGAAAGAGACAACAAAGGCTTTGCAATGGCCAGAGAGGATAACAAAAGAGCTGGGATTATGACCTATTCCATTGCAAGCGAAGAACTCATCATTATAGACCATACAGAAGTTGAACCCGAATTTAAAGGAAAAGACATCGGGAAGCAGTTACTTTATAAGATTGTAGAAATGGCACGAGAAAGAAACATCAAGATTTTACCTTTATGTCCATTTGCTAATGCAATGTTCAAAAAGCTTGAAGATATGCGTGATGTTTTGAAATAGTGTGAATAAAAAATAAAAATATGTCAAACACCCAATTAATTATAGAAGAACGCGCTGCCGATATCGGCAATTTTATGGTTGGACGTTTGTTACCGTTTAGGCAAAAACGGGCTGTGGGTCCCTTTAGCTTTATAGACCATATGGGGCCAGCTAAAATGAGCAAAAAAGAAAACTTAGATGTTGCGCCACATCCGCATATTGGATTATCTACACTAACCTATCTCTTTGAAGGATCCATCCAGCATAAAGACAGCCTAGGCTCAGATGTTGAGATTAAACCAGGGGCGGTGAATTGGATGACTGCAGGTAAAGGGGTGGTCCATTCCGAAAGAACGCCTGAATATTTACGAAATACTGAAAAAACTTTACACGGCTTGCAGATATGGGTGGCATTACCCAAGCATTTAGAACAAATGGAGCCCACCTTTGAGCATATTGCAGAAGAAGACATTCCTCATTGGAGCGAACAAGGGGCGCAATTTAAATTGATAGCTGGTAAAGCTTTTGACAGAACATCCCCTGTTCCTGTGCATAGTGAACTGTATTTTATAGAAATAAAAAGTACCGATAAACAACAGATCACAATTGGCGAAGACCTGTATGGTGAAAGCGCCTTGTATATCTTAAATGGCAGCATTAATGCCGACGGCTACAATTACGGTCCTAAACAAATATTAGTCGCCAAAGATAGTACCTTGTGCTCCTTTGAAATGGAACCAGAAACAACAGTCTATATTTTTGGAGGAATTCCTTTTGAGGAAGAACGCTACATCCATTGGAATTTCGTGAATTCCGATAAGGAAATCATTGAACAAGCCAAAAAGGATTGGGAAAATCAAAACCTGAAAGCTTTTCCAAAAGTAATTGGCGATGAAAACGACTATGTACCGCTTCCTAAACCACGCAGGTTATGACAACAGGAAGACTGGAAGCCTTTAGTGATGGTGTACTAGCCATCATCATAACCATTATGGTGTTGGGGATGAGTGCACCAGAAGGCTATACATTTGAAGCCTTAAAACCAATACTCCCGGTTTTCCTTACTTATGTTTTAAGCTTTATATATGTTGGAATTTATTGGAACAACCATCACCATCTATTGCAAGCGGTCAATAAGGTAAATGGAAAAATCTTATGGGCTAACCTAAATTTGCTGTTTTGGCTTTCACTTTTTCCGTTTGCAACAGATTGGATGGGAAAAAACCATTTTGAAGATAACCCGACTGCCATCTATGGCGCGGTGTTGTTTATGGCTGCCATAGCGTTTAAAATTATGGTCTATTGTGTTATACAGAATGAGGGCGAAAACTCCAACGTTGGAAAGGTTTATAGCAAGGATAAAAGAATGAATATTTCGCTTTTCTTGTATTTAGCAGGTATTGTGGTCTCATTTTTTCTTCCTATATTAAGTCTAGTAATATATTTAGGCGTCGCCCTTATGTGGATTGTACCCGACCCAAGAATAGAAAAAACACTAAAAGAGTAGACTATGGATACTAAGGAATATTCAAACGGAGAAATCACCATTTTATGGAAGGCTGAAAAATGTATTCACTCGGGAATATGTGTTAAAACATTGCCCAAGGTTTACAATCCGAAAGACCGGCCTTGGATAAAACCTGAAAATGCAACTTCGGAAGAATTAATTGCCCAAGTGTCTAAATGTCCTTCAGGAGCTTTAAGTATAAAATAACTAAACTTTGATAAAAGGTGGGTCAAACGTAAAACTTGGGGAGAATCTTTATCTTTGACAACAAAGAGATTAGATCTTGGATATAGAATTAGTGCGGTATTTGTTGCCAGAAGGCGTATTGGATTACTTTGAAATTGTAGGCCATAAATCATCAGAAGGTAAGATTCATTTTTACTTAGAAGAAAAGAACGTGCTCCCCAAAGAGCACCAATCAGAAATAGCCCAGTCCAAAGGCTTCCTGCCAGAGGTAACAGTTGAGGACTTCCCCTTAAGAGGTAAATCGGTACTGCTCCATATAAAGCGTAGGCGCTGGACTCTTATGGATACGGGAAAGATCATAAAAAGAGATTGGAATTTAATAGCTAAAGGCACTCGGATAACCAGCGAGTTTGCCTCTTTTTTAAAAGGTATCGCTTGACACCCATGCCGTAAGCGCTAAACGGTTTGGCGACTATTATAAAATTAATGGCAAAACCCTACAGTATCACTACAAAAACCATCTTAGCGACTTCAAGGATTGGCCACAAAAGAAACATTCACAAGATTGGTTGCTCTTTGGAAAAAATTTAGGTTACTATTTAAGTTTGGATGAAACCTCTTTGTCCAACGGTGAACTCTATACGATTTTAACCAATAAAGGAGCTAACGGAAAGAAAGGTTGTATAGTGGCCATTATCAAGGGAACTAAAGCGGATGACGTCATCAATGTACTTGATAAAATCCCTGTGGAAAGACGAAATATGGTCAAAGAAGTTACTGTCGATATGGCCGGAAATATGAATTTGATCGCTAAAAAATGTTTTCCTAAAACAGAAATCGTGACCGATAGATTTCATGTCCAAAAACTAGCCTCAGAAGCCGTCCAGGAAGAACGTATCCGATTAAGATGGGAAGTTATAGAAGTGGAAAACAAAGCCATTGAGGAAGCTCGGAAAACAGAAAAAACATATAGACCAGAACTTCTCACTAACGGAGATACCCATAGACAGTTGCTGGCCAGAAGTCGATATCTGTTATTTAAATCAAAGACCAAATGGACTGTGGGACAAATAGAAAGAGCGGAAGTATTATTTCAACTATACCCAAGTATTGAAAAAGCTTATAAGTTGGCCCAAGCATTATGCTTTATCTATGAAAACAATACGAACAAGGATGTAGCAAGACTAAAATTGGCACATTGGTATAACGAAGTAGAAAACTCAAACTTTAAGTCGTTCAATACCATAGCAAGGTCTATACAAATGCATTACAAACCGATTTTGAACTATTTTAATAATAGGAGTACCAATGCTTCTGCGGAATCTTTTAATGCAAAAATTAAAGAGTTCAGGGCAATGTTCAGAGGGGTAAGAGATGTTAGGTTTTTCTTGTTTAGACTAACTAAATTATATGCCTAATTTATGGCACTCCCCAAAAATATTGCTTGATCCTAAAAGGTTTTCTAAAGCAAAAAAATTGAGTGCAAATAAAAAAGGTTCCAAAAGTTAAAACTCTTGAAACCCTTATATTTTCTGGTGGAGAATACCGGAGTCGAACCGGTGACCTCTTGCCTGCCAGGCAAGCGCTCTAGCCAGCTGAGCTAATCCCCCTTTTAGAACGTTGCAAAGGAAATACTTTTTATCGCATTATCAAAATACAATTTCAGCTATTTCAAATATATTTAATCCTTTTTAACACTTAACACCAAAACTGGTACAAGTGAGTAGAATTCCGACTTCCAAATGGTGTTATTTTCCCATAATTTCTTAAAAACCTCTCTTATTTTACTAATAACGAATAGCTGGTCGGGATGATTGGCCCCAAAACACAGCAATATTACCATTGTAGACGGCCATTTTTTTTGTCCACATTTGACATTTACCCCTTGCTATGGTCGACTTTAAATATTCTTTGACCAGCTCATTTAGCCGCTGCTTTCCTTTGCCTAAAGAATTGTGTACCGGGGCTATTAGCACACCTCAATCACACAAATTTACCAATTTATTTCAGTCGTGATATCAACTGCATATTGCAATGTTATATCCTCATTTTCGGAAGCACCTATGCGAACTAGAATACTCTTCATTGATTATTATACCATTTCAAGATATCCCTCCTATGGAAACCGAGATATTTCCGAAAATATTCTTGTATCACAAAGGCCGACAATTAAACATGAATACTATAAATTTACAATTTCAATAAACCCCTCATAATCATGATTCAATTGGCAAAGAAATCGGAAATTCCCGAAATTCTTAAACTCACCGCAGCCTGTGCACAAAATATGGTGGAACAGGGTATATACCAATGGAACGAAAGCTATCCCTCCCTTCAAGCATTTGAGAGGGATATTGAAAGGGGAGAACTCTATTTGTTGCAAGGGGACCAAGATATCGTAGGCATCATTGTTATTTCATCCTATATGGATATGGAGTATTTTTCAATTCCATGGTTAACCCCAAACCACAATAATAGGTATATCCATCGCTTGGCCGTACATCCAAAACACCAAAAGAAAGGTTATGGAAAAATTCTGATGGATTTCGCCGAGGAATATGCCGCAAATCAGGGTTCAGTATCGGTGCGATTGGATACTTTTAGTCAAAACACACGAAATAACACCTTCTATAAATCCCGGGGCTACCAAAAAGTGGGTAGTATTTTTTTTCCAAAACAAAGTGAACACCCTTTTATTTGTTACGAATTAAAATTATAAAAGTCATTTTCCATTGAATACCGTCATAAATTTCAAATCGATCAATAAACTTGCCATTCCCGCTACCATCGCTGGGATTGCGGAACCCTTATTGTCTATTACGGATACCGCTATTGTAGGCAATATCCCGGAACACGGGTTGGAGTCGCTTGCAGCTGCAGGTATAGTGGGCTCGTTTTTATCTATGCTCATTTGGATCCTTGGACAGACTAGAAGTGCCATTTCGGCCATTATTTCACAATATTTAGGCGCAGGAAAATTGGATAAAGTGCAATCCCTTCCCGCACAAGCTATTTTTTTAAATATTGTAATGAGCCTTATTATCCTCTTGTCTACTATATTTATTGTAGAGGAAATATTCGTGTTGTTAAACGCGAAGGGAAAAATTTTGGAATTATGTATTTCGTACTATTCCATCCGGGTTTGGGGCTTTCCATTGACCCTGTTTGTGTTTGCTGTAATGGGAATATTTCGCGGTTTGCAAAACACCTATTACCCCATGTTAATTGCCATTACAGGTGCGGTTTTAAATATTGTCCTCGATGTGATATTGGTCTATGGCATTGAAGGTTATATTTCCCCACTATATTTGGAAGGTGCTGCCTGGGCCAGCCTTATTGCTCAAGGGGTCATGGCTATAATGGCCTTTATTCTATTGGTGACTAAAACGGATATCAGTTTGACCCTTAAATTCCCGTTGCACCCAGAATTAGGGCGATTGGTGGTTATGAGCCTAAATTTATTTGTGCGAGCATTGGCCCTTAACATAGCGATGATACTTGCCGTTAGGGAGGCCACAGACTTGGGTGATAAATATATTGGCGCCCACACCATAGCGATAAACCTATGGTTATTTTCAGCCTTTTTTATTGATGGATATGGGGCTGCAGGGAATATATTGGGTGGAAAACTTCTAGGGGCCAACAATTATGACGGATTATGGATTTTAGCTCAAAAAATAATGAAATACGGCTTTATAGTCAGTTTGGCCCTCATGGCCCTGGGCTTTATTTTTTACTATCCCATAGGCCGAATTTTTTCGAATGATTTTACAGTATTAGAAACTTTCTACTCCATATTCTTTATTCTGATCCTCTCTTTACCCATGAATATGGTCGCTTTTGTTTTTGACGGATTATTCAAAGGTTTGGGCGAAATGAAATACCTCAGAAACATTTTACTGATTGCAACCTTCCTAGGGTTTATTCCCATATTGTTCCTTAGCATGTATTTAGGCTGGGGTTTATACGGTATTTGGATTGCCTTTACCTTATGGATGTTTATTCGCGGTGGGGCCTTGGTCTGGAAATTTCGAAGAAAGTTTCGTCCCCTACTACAAAACGTTTAATTTTGGATGATAAATAAATGGAAACCCCAGCAATTGGCAGTGATGTTATTTTTATCCTAACACCATGTTGAACCAACACTTAGGGATTTCACTCTATTCAATATATTATGGGAACAACTAGAACAAACGGGAGTTTATACACCAACATAGTCAACGGAATTGCTACCGTAGAATTTGGGCATCCTGCCAGTAATTCATTTGTACTTGAGCTATTGGAAAGAGTAACTTCTGCTATTGATCAATTATCACTAAATCCAGAGGTCACCGTAATCATATTAAAATCGGAAGGCGATGGTACTTTTTGCGCAGGGGCTTCGTTTGATCAATTAACACAGGTAAGTACTATAGCGGAAGGACAGGTGTTTTTTAGTGGCTTTGCCCACTTAATCAATGCCATGAGATGCTGTAAAAAGGTAATTGTAGGTAGGATACAGGGAAAAACTGTAGGTGGCGGCCTTGGTATTATTTCGGCCTGCGATTATGTTTTTGCAACCGAAGCTGCCGCAATACGATTATCGGAACTTACTATAGGAATTGCCCCCTTGGTAATTGCACCTGCGGTTCAACGCAAAATAGGGGTTGCTGCATTGTCCGAACTTTCTCTAGCACCAACCGAATGGAAGAATGCTTACTGGGCACAGGAAAAAGGACTCTTCTCCAAAGTATTTAATACCATAGCTTCTATGGACAAAGAGCTACAAATATTTACGGAAAATTTGGCCAAATACAACCCTGAAGCACTTCAAGAATGGCGAAAAGTACTATGGGAAGGCACTAGTAATTGGGAGAGCCTGTTGATTAACCGCGCAGAAATAACCGGGAGATTAGCACTTTCCGAACACACCAAAACCACTCTAAAAAAATTCAAGAAATAATATAGATTATGAAATGAGCATGACCGAATATTGGTCGCAAATACCAATGAAGAAATATGAACCTGACTGTCGTCAGGCAAGTTTACCTGCCGCAGGTAGGTTTACATCCCTGTACTGATTGCAGTCGAAGTACGACCGTTAAAAAACAATAAATACCTACATATGAAAAAATTCCGCTTGGAGTTAAAATGGGCCATTAGATTCGTCCTTGCGAGCTTAGCTTGGATGATTTTGGAAAAAACCGTGGGTTTACACGATGTCCATATTGCGAAACACCCCATTTACACCAACCTATTTGCCATTGTTGCCATAGTAATTTACGTACTTGCACTATTGGATAAAAGGAAGACTGATTTTAATGGAAAAATGAGTTGGAAACAAGGCTTTAACAGTGGTATTGTCATCAGTATAATTGTAGCAGTATTTAGCCCCCTTACCCAATATATCACCAGCACTATTATTACACCGGAGTATTTTAATAATGTAATTGCCTATGTCGTAGAAACGGGAAAAATGAGCCAAGAAGCCGCAGAGGGCTACTTTAGCTTAGGCAGTTATATTATACAAGGGTTTTTCGGAGCCTTGACCATGGGAATAGTTACCTCCGCCATTGTTGCATTCTTTGTGAAAAAACAATAAGGAACACTTTTATGCGTTTTACTTTTCAAAAATTATAATATGGATATTTTATCATTCCTAAATGGAAACTTTGTTTTTCCAGTCCTAGCCCTTGTTTTGGTTGGCGTTTATTTTATAAACAAGGTCAACAACAAACGTAAATATAAGAGATAGCCTTATGAAAGGAGGTTATTCGGCAAACTCAACTTATTAGGATTGGCACGCAATCTCCCTATTATTTTCTATTTACTCCACCCTCTAAGAAATGAAGTCTTCTTTTCCTAGATTTCTGTCAAACCTATTATTGCGACTCTGCCTTAAAGCTTTTTGCACGTCACAATGAAGTTTTTAGAATCTTATAATTCACCCCGCATTAAAATTAGATGCTGTTGAATAAGTTAGCAGCTCATGACCCTTCTGCTTTTTAACAGTTGTCCGTGCTATACTAGGAAAATTAACACTAAAAGTTGCGAAAAAAACAGGAAATAATACGGGTGACAATTTTAATAATGTAGTTTTGTATCGCTTCAAAAAAAAAAGATTACAAAATATGGTAGGAGAAAAGAGGTATCCAATTGACAAAGTAACCAATCCCATTCAAAAATTCATGCAACAACAAAAATCAGGAGGAATCGTACTGATTATCAGTGTGGTTATTGCTTTGATTTTAGCAAATTCATCTTGGTCTGAGTTTTATTTTAGTTTTTTTGAACAAAAGTTAGGATTTCAATTCGAGGGTGAACCTTTTCTCAATTATAGTCTTCTTCATTGGATAAACGATGGATTAATGGCGGTTTTCTTTTTTGTACTCGGTCTTGAACTAAAAAGAGAGATTGTTGGAGGAGAGCTCTCCAATCCTAGAAAAGCATTATTGCCTATTGGAGCCGCTATTGGCGGAGTAATCGTTCCTGCAGTTATTTATATACTTTTAAACTCCACCGGTGAAGCAAGTAACGGCTGGGGAATTCCAATGGCTACGGATATTGCTTTTGCCCTAGGCATATTATATCTTCTTGGCGATAAAATCCCGTTATCGTTAAAAGTCTTTTTAACCGCTTTAGCTATTATAGACGATCTAATAGCAGTTATGGTTATCGCATTTTTCTACACTTCAGACATATCAATGATAAGTCTTTCCATCGGTCTAGGTTTTGTCCTGATTATGTTTATTGGAAATAAAATGGGAATACGAAATATATTATTTTATGCTATTTTAGGTATTGCGGGGGTTTGGACAGCCTTTCTGCTCTCTGGGGTGCACGCAACTATTGCCTCTGTTCTTGCCGCATTCACCATTCCTGCGGATATGAGAATAAAGGAAAGCACTTATGTGAAAAAGATGCAAACCTATTTAGAAAAATTTAAATCAGCCGACCCTAACCATAATATTCCAACCTTAACACATGAGCAAATACATATCTTGGACGGAATAAAGGAAGATACCAAAAAGATAATTCCACCCTTACAACGCTTGGAACACGGAATGCATCCTTTTGTTACTTTTTTTATCATCCCTGTTTTCGCATTAGCTAATGCAGGAGTTTCCATAGCTATTGACATTGAGCAATTATTTAGTACAAATGTAGCTATAGGGGTAGCACTTGGACTTATAATAGGGAAGATTGTAGGAGTAGTAGGATTCACCTTGTTGATGGTAAAACTTAAAGTAGCACCTCTTCCGCACGGAATGAGTGTTAGAAATTTATTTGGAATTGGTTTCTTAGCTTCTATCGGATTTACCATGTCTTTATTCATCACTTCCTTAGCTTTTACCAGCGAAGTATACATGGTCCAAGCCAAAATAGGAATATTTGTGGCCTCCATAATTGGCGCTGTAATTGGATATATGATTTTAAAAAAACAGCCAGCACAATAATACGAGCACCCCAATAACTTTATGTTTTGTGGGTAATACCTACCAGGAATAAAGCGGTCACTGATGATAGCTCAACTGGGAGATTAAGGTATAGAAATTTTATTACTAGACCCAATAGACAACTCCTCACCACGGGCTTAAGCCCGTGGTTTTACAGCTGTCTACCCCATCTAACCCTGGGACCGAAATACCTAGTTTAAACCATTCTTATGACTAATTAAATTTAATCCATTTACGGTGCTAATATTTATTATTTACCCTCCATAATATTACTCCTAGACCTTCAAAGTTTAAGGAATTACCTCTTCCCCCAACGTTGGCACTGCAGTCACAAAACAATCATTTTCAACGGTTCTATAAAAATAGATGCATTTTCAGTACCTTTTAGTTTCTAAAATAACTACCAATGAAAAACATCTTATCATCTTTAATAATAGCCATGCTGCTTTTTTCGATGGGCTGTAAAGAAACAAAGACAGAAAAAATTAAGGAGAAAGAATGGTATAAAGGAAATCTCCATACCCATTCCTTTTGGAGCGATGGGGACGAGTTTCCAGAAATCATCCTGGATTGGTACAAATCCAACAATTATCACTTTATAGCCTTATCGGATCACAATACCATTTCCATGGAGGAAAAATGGATCCAAGTCCGCAGCGACACCCTTTATCAAAATAGTTTTAAAAACTACTTGGACACCTATGGAGAGGAATGGGTAGAACACAAACAGGATTCAAAGAAAATCATGGTTAAACTAAAAACCTATACGGAATATAGCAACCATTTTGAGAAAGCGGGTGAATTTCTGGTAATCCATTCCGAAGAAATCACCGATCGTTATGAGGATAAGCACATTCATATGAACGCCACCAACATCCAAGAACAAATTGAACCTCAAGGTGGTAATAGCGTTGCTGAAACCATGCAGAACAATCTAGATCAAGTTTTAAAACAGCGGAAGGAAACGGGAATCCCCATCATGCCACATATAAATCACCCGAACTTTTTTTACAGCATTACTCTGGAAGACATGATATCCTTAAAAGGAGAACAGTTCTTTGAAGTCTATAACGGACACCCCATGGTACATAATATGGGCGACTCTACCCATATCTCCATGGAAAAAATGTGGGATCTTATCAATATCGCATATATAAAAAGTGGAAAACCCTTGATGTACGGATTGGCCACGGACGATTCTCACAACTACCATAAAATGGGGCACAAATGGAGCAATGCTGGACGGGGTTGGGTCATGGTCCAGGCTGATACCTTGTCTGCCCCCTCCTTAATTCGGGCTATGGAAAAAGGTGATTTTTATGCCACTACCGGGGTTACCCTAGCTACTCTGGATTATCAGCCAGAGCACATTTCGATAGCGGTAGACACGGAGGTCGGGGTAAGCTATACCATTTCCTTTATAGGCTGTTTTAAGGGAGAAACAGAAACAAGAGAACTCATGTCTGTTAGCGCCTCCGAGGCGCGCTATGACCTCTCCAAAGATCTTCTTTTTGTACGCGCTAAAATTACATCAGACAAACCACAGAAAAATCCAATAGAAAATATGAAATTCCAAGTTGCTTGGACACAGCCCTTGCTTATGGGCCATTAATTTGTGGGAATGGTTTACCTTTACAGCGCAAACAATAGTTATGAGCAAAATACGTATTACCAAACAGTTTAATTTTGAAACGGGACACGCCTTGTTCGGATATGATGGCAAATGTAGAAACGTACACGGACATAGCTATAAACTTTCCGTAACGGTTATTGGCAGTCCTATTACGGATACCGAGCATGTAAAGTTGGGTATGGTCATCGACTTTGGAGATCTGAAAAAAATAGTGAAGGAAGAAATAGTGGACAAATTTGACCACGCTACTGTCTTCAACAAAAATACACCACATGTAGAATTAGCCAAGGAACTGACCGATAGGGGACACAATGTTATTTTAGCCGATTACCAGCCTACTAGTGAGAATATGGTTATTGATTTTGCCGATAAGATAAAAACAAGATTGCCAAAAAATATCGGTCTGTATTCCCTTAAGCTTCAAGAGACCGATTCTTCCTTTGCGGAATGGTACGCTGCCGACAATTAAAGATACCCAGATGAAGTCGTTTAAAGTCCCCCAGGGTAAAAAAATATATTTTTCCAGTGATCATCACTTGGGAGCCCCTACTCCAGAGTTAAGTTTTCCTAGGGAAAAGAAATTCGTAGCCTGGCTAGATGAGGTTAAGGGAGATGCTGCAGCTATTTTTCTCTTGGGCGATCTGTTCGATTTTTGGTTCGAATATAAAACCGTAGTCCCCAAAGGCTTTACCCGCACCTTGGGCAAGCTAGCAGAAATTACCGATTCCGGAATCCCCATTTATTATTTCGTAGGAAACCACGATCTTTGGATGAACGGTTATTTTGAGGAAGAGCTTAACATTCCGGTATACCACCAACCGCAAGTCTTTACCATAAACGACAAAGTTTGCCTAATTGGGCACGGAGACGGATTAGGACCAGGGGACCTAGGTTATAAACGCATGAAAAAAGTGTTTACCAATCCGGTTTCAAAATGGTTGTACAATTGGCTACATCCCGATTTCGGCGTAAAATTGGCACAATATCTTTCTGTAAAGAACAAGATGATTTCCGGGGATGAGGATGTGAAATTTTTAGGTGAGGAAAATGAATGGCTGGTACAGTATTGCCGACGTAAATTAGAACAGCAACATTACGATTATTTTATATTTGGACACCGTCACCTCCCACTGGAAATTTCGCTAAATGAAAACTCTACTTACGTAAACTTAGGGGATTGGATCACCTATTTTACCTATGGAGTATTTCAAGACCATAAACTCTCCTTGGAAAAATATGACGCCCAATCTACAAAACCCTAGACTCCCTTTATAAAATCACTCCAATCCATTTAAGGGGGCATCCAGTTGCTCTGATTATCCTTTTTAAACTACTCCATTCCCCTTGCTTATTGACGTTTGGAGAAGACACTTAATCCCTAACCAAATACGGGTTATTTAATATCCTTTAATTTCAATTGAAGGGTAATATTTCCTTGCCATTCATTTTCGTCCAAAGAGAAGACAGCACTAAAGCCCTTTTGAACTACATTAGGCAATTTATCTCCCAAATTAAAGCCGATTGCCTCCAAACTAAAACCATTTCTACCTCTAGCTGCATCTGATAATCGGCATTTTAAATGTTTGCCATCTTGTCCTACTACCTTTGCATAACCAGCATCATTTAGATTATCGGCCATAAATACCGGAGCAAAGTTTCCGGGGCCAAAAGGGGCAAATTGCTTTATAATACGCATCAACTTAGGGTTTATATCGTCTAGGGCTATTACGGTATCAACCATGATTTCTGGAGACAACAGCTTTCTATCGATATTTTTTGAAACTACTTCTTCAAACTTGGCTTTAAAGGCCTCATAATTCTCTTCTAACAAGGTGAGTCCCGCTGCATACTTATGCCCCCCAAATTGTTCAATAGTATCTGCACACCCCTCTAAAGCTTCATACACATCAAAACCTTTGATAGAACGAGCCGAAGCAGCCAATTTATCTCCACTTTTAGTAAAGACTAGGGTAGGTCTATAATAGGTCTCTATAAGCCTGGAGGCAACTATCCCAATGACACCCTTATGCCAAGTTTCTTTATAAACAACAGAGGTAAAACCCTCCTCTTCCTTGTTTTCAAGTATCTGCAGCAATGCCTCCTTGGCAATTTCCTGATCCAGATTTCTTCTATCTGTATTGTATACCTCAATTTCTTTGGCAAAAACCTGTGCCTTCTCCAAATTCTCTTCCCGCAATAAGTTTACAGCATGTTGACCATGTTCCATACGTCCTGCGGCATTGATACGTGGTGCAATTACAAATACCACATCGGTAATAGTAAGTTCACTTTTATTTATCTGATCGATGATCGCTTTAAATCCGGTTCTGGGGTTTGTATTTATTACCCGTAGCCCCCAATAGGCAAGTATCCGATTTTCTCCAGTAATAGGGACAATGTCTGCCCCAATGGCAGTAGCTACAAGATCTAGATAGGGTACAAGATCTTCTATGGTTTGCCCTCTCTTAGACCCTAGGGCCTGAATGAGCTTAAAGCCCACCCCACAACCACAAAGTTCATCGTATGGATAAGAGCAATCATCCCTTTTAGGATCTAGGACTGCTATGGCATCAGGGAGCTCCTTTCCCGGGCGGTGGTGGTCACAAATAATAAAATCGATGCCTTTTTGCTTGGCATATGCAACCTTATCTATAGCTTTTACCCCACAATCCAAGGCTATAATTAAGGTGAAACCATTGTCTTCCGCAAAATCCACCCCTTGAAAAGAAACTCCATATCCTTCGGTATAACGATCAGGGATATAGGTAGCCACGTTAGGGTAATACGTTTCCAAATAGGAAGATACCAAGGCTACGGATGTGGTACCGTCCACATCGTAATCCCCATAGACCAAAATATTCTCCCCCTTAGCAACAGCCACTTCAATACGCGCCACGGCCACTTCCATATCCTTCATTAGAAAAGGATCATGCAAGTGTGAGAGTTGTGGTCTAAAGAAATCTTTGGCTTCCTCAAAAGTAGTGATACCCCGTTGCAATAACAGTTGTGCCACCAGACCATCAACCCCTAACTGCGTAGCCAATGCCTTAATTTTCTCCTCTTCGGGTTTTGGTTTAATCGTCCAGCGCATACCCTCTACTCTTTTAGCCTAATCCTATTTTTAAATATTTCCTTGCCGTCTACCATCACTTTTAGGTAGTACCTCATTTTTGGTAGGTAAGAAAGGTCATAGGTAAAAGTACCTCTGTCCAAATTACTGTAAGTATGTGTTTCCAAAATCTTGGATTCATCCTCTTGCTGGGTAATGATCACTTCTACCTGTTTTGGTTCGTTCGAAAAATAATCCAAAGTAACAGGCCCATCTGTTCTGGCGGGGAACATAGTTACTGATGGTGAATTGTCCAAATGGTAAGGGGCGCTAGGTATTACCCTAAAGTTATAAATAATATGGCTTCCAAAATCAGAGTTAAAGTGCTTAATAGCTTGCCCAATGCTGTCTAACAACCTAACATCTCCACGACCAGCTTTAGCCTTGTACCAAAATTCCAGTCCATCTCCGCCGGTATCTTCCACACTAAAAGTGTAGTTCCCCTTTGGCAACTCTAAGGTATCCCTATATATAGTATTGGGCTGAAGATCTAGGCTATCCCTTTTAAACATAATTTTTCCAAAACTATCCGTTACCTGGTATTGATTCTGCCCAGGTTTATTGTTGGTCTTAAAGTAGATAACGCTAGTTTGGGGCAAAACATGTGGTCTAGTGTAGACAGATTGTTTTGCATTGTCCTCGTTAAAACCATCTCTTTTACCATTGGGCCTTTTTAATTCCACATAAAATATAGCAGACTTCTTCTCGGTATAGATTTCTTCGGGCAGGGTTAATAAAGCCGTTTCTCCAAAGGGAAGGTCGCCCTCCCACTTAAACTTTTTGGTTTTATTCCCTTCAAGATTATAATCTATCATCACGGATTTTAAGTTGTCGCGTCCGTTATTTTTTATTCTAATAACGGCTAGGGCTCCACTCTGATTTTTGCGACTGTAAATTTCTTCATTGGAAGGTGTAATTATGTCTTCCAAGGTTACGTCGTTGGCGGAGTTTATTATTCCATATTCCAACACATAGGCTACCAAAAGCTCTTTGGCGCTTGGTTTTTCCGTTTCATAGGGTTCCATATTCAGGTCTATGGTATAGGCTTGATTGGAATTAAGTTTAAAGGTCACCTCATCGGGCTGTAGCAAGTATCCCGGACACCAATTTGCCCGATCAAAGATCCAGGTACCCGCTTGGGGATATAAGGGATTATCCCCACATTTCATCCATAATTGCTGGGAATGGATTAGCTGTCCGTTAAGTAGAATCTCTCGGTACTTATCACAAAATTCACCACAACCATTGGCATCCATGCCATGGCCGGTCTGCAAAACCTTCACCTTTCCAAATTTGGATTGGGCATTTGCTATAAGGTTTACTGGCACCAAATGATTCTCAATGGGATCGGATGTATCACCATAACTATAATTGCCATCATAAATCTTATGAAGTGCCAAAGCTTCCACAACGGGCCTGCCATAGGTAATCTCAAAATCTACTGTTACTTTCCAACCTCTTGTCTTATTATCCTCATAACCCGTATGGATATAATCTACTATCACGCTATCCCTTAAAATTGGACTAAAGTCGGTCACATCAACTTTCCAGTTAAAACCCCAACCTTCCTGAAACCGACCTCCATAAGGAGTCAGCATCCTAGCAATTTCATAACTGATAGAATCGTTCTTTGGGATTACCTTTATATGATCTACATAATCCCAGTCTGCACATCGCATTCCATCGGGGCACTGAAATCGCAAATTGAGCATAATCCGCCTGATTTCTTTCTCTTTCTTAGGAAATACCACCTCTCTTTTATAGCTATTTTCACCTTTGGAGGGGTCAGTAACAATAGTTTCTTTATCGTGTGATATTAAATTTTGTGTCTGTTGTGCAACCAAGCCGTGAAAAACACCGAAAAGCAGGCTCAAAGAATAGATATATCTTTTAATCATCAGGGAAAATAAGTGATTATTGGTGCTATTTCTTAAATATTGTCTTTATCTCCAATGTTGCAAATTGTCTGAACATCTCCATCACCCCACAATATTTATCAATGGAAAGATCCACAGCGCGTTGCAATTTCTTTTCGGCCAAGTTAGCGCCCTTAAAATGATATTCTATGGTCACCTTATTATAAGATTTTGGATGTTCTTCGGTAAGATCAGCAATAGTCTCTATGGTAAACTCCTCCACTTCCAATTTCATTTTTTTTATCAGGGAGGCCACATCAAGACCAGAACACCCAGCCAAACTACTCAACATCAAAGCTTTGGGACGATAACCTTGTCCTTCTCCACCATCTTCGGGAGCGATATCAATAATTAAGGTGTTGCCAGAAGGGTTATTGCTTTCAAAGGCCATGTTACCCAGCCATTTAGTAGTAATATGATTTGTCATAAATTTAAATTTTTCGTTACTTGTAGGTCCCAAAAATACACATAAATCTACAACCATGCCGCTCGTTAATCCATTAGATCCCGACCACGACCCCGAAACTAAAGTTTTGTCCGAATTTTTCAACGAAACATTGGGATTCTGTCCCAATTCTGTATTGACGATGCAACATCGGCCAGAAATTTCTAAAGCGTTCATTAATCTGAACAAAGCAGTTATGGCTAATTCAGGAAAGGTAGATTCCGCCTTAAAAAGAATGATCGCCTGGGTCAGTAGCAATGCCACAGGTTGCCGGTATTGCCAAGCACATGCCATACTTGCCGCGGAACGGTATGGGGCCGATCCTGAAAAATTAAATAATATATGGGAATACAGGACACATGCTGCTTTCTCGGATGCGGAGAGGGCAGCACTGGATTTTAGCTTGGCAGCCTCCCAAGTTCCAAATACCATGAGTCTAAAAATTAAAAAAAACCTTTACAAATACTGGGACGAAGGCGAAATTGTAGAAATATTGGGCGTTATTTCCTTATTCGGATTTTTAAATAGGTGGAACGATTCCATGAGTACCTCTATGGAGAAGGATGCTATTGAAAGCGGTAAACGGTATTTAGAAAAATACGGTTGGCATAAAGGAAAGCATGTTTAAGCGCTAATAAAAGCCCCATTGCTACTTATTTGGATCTTTTATGGAAGGTTTTTTAAATAACGTAATTTTGAAACTCCAGTTTATTTTTTGCCAGCCAAAACAATTACAATTTCTCCTTTAGGTGGGTTTGTAGTGAAGTGCTCTAAAACTTCGTTTATTGTACCTCTTATGGTTTCCTCGTACATCTTGGAAATCTCCCTAGATACTGAAATTTGCCTATCCGCTCCAAAATAAGTTGCCAAGTGGTCTAAGGTTTTTACGAGTTTATGTGGCGATTCATAAAAAATAATTGTTCTGGGCTCCTCGGCCAAAAGAGTAAGTCTTGTTTGTCTCCCTTTTTTTACGGGCAAAAAACCTTCAAATACAAATTTATCATTGGGAAGCCCACTATTTACCAATGCTGGCACAAATGCCGTAGCCCCTGGCAAGCAGTCCACTTCTATCTTGTTCTGGACGCAGGCTCGGGTCAATAAAAATCCAGGGTCGGAGATGGCCGGAGTGCCTGCATCGGAAATCAGGGCTATATTCTCACCTGCCTGTAACCGTCTTACAATTCCTTCCACCATTTTATGCTCGTTGTGCATATGGTGGCTTTGCATATTGGTCCCAATGTTATAATGATGTAATAATTTACCGCTGGTCCTGGTATCTTCCGCCAAAATAAGATCTACTTCCTTTAGCACCCGTATGGCCCTAAATGTAATATCTTCCAGATTACCTATTGGTGTAGGTACTATGTATAGTTTCCCCATTAACAGTATTGATAACTGGCAAAAATAATCAAAAATGAACCTTATGGCGCATCAATTACGGAATAGAATACCTGCTTACACAAACTTCCTTAAGATTAAGGTCATAAAGCGTGCTTCATATTCTTCCTTACCAACCCAATTATCATAATCCGGTTTTACCATATTTACAATAAAGGAAACCGATCGCTCTGCACTATCTATAGTACTGAGTTGTGACAAAACCCTGCTGTAATCTTCCATACTATTATTAAAAAGATGCTTAACAAATGCCAATTTATCGTTTAAATCCACCTTGATATCCCTATGGGCATGGTTGGCAGCTTGTTTGATAACAGGCTTGGATATTGTCGCCTCCTTAGGCATAAATAGGTCCTTATCGTTTTTAAATAATTCCGGTTTGGAAGTAAATTGGGAAAGCACCTCATCTATGGTGGCACCACTTGGCATTTCAGATACCATATCCTTTATAGTGTCTATCCCTGGAATGATTATATCCTCTTCATGTGGATTATTTTCCGGTACTGATGAGTTTGCATTTAAAACCGAGTTCGCCATGGTTTCAAATTTAGAACCAATGGAGCTTTTGGAAACATCTATTTCTACCTCGTTCAATTTTTCCTCAATGTATTTTAATACTGTCAACTTTTCATATAATTCCTTTGCGGATTCGTATAGGTAGTTAATATCACCCATATTCCTAGAAGTAATGATTTCGGTCGACAATTTTCTCAATTCCTCTTTAAGTCTCTTTTTCATCTTTAATAATTTTTACTATCCGTTGGCCCCTTAAGACCTCAGATATCACAATTTTACAGTGGACAATGGGGTTGAATACAAAATGTTGGTACCCCCTCTAACTTTTCCCAACAATAACGCCACATAGATTATTTTTTTAATAATTTTATGCCTCCTAGTAAACTAACGGAAAACAAATTACTTTCGTCTAAAATTACAAAATGTTTCTCGAAAATACTGTTAACCCTAA
Source organism: Arenibacter antarcticus (assembly GCF_041320605.1). NCBI lineage: Bacteria > Pseudomonadati > Bacteroidota > Flavobacteriia > Flavobacteriales > Flavobacteriaceae > Arenibacter > Arenibacter antarcticus. The sequence continues at coordinate 1,718,513 of NZ_CP166679.1, read as the reverse complement.
AGAACAATTCGGATGGATCGAGGTTATCTGTGGTTCTATGTTCTCTGGAAAGACCGAGGAACTCATCCGACGTCTAAAACGAGCACAATTTGCAAAGCAAAAAGTGGAGATTTTTAAACCCATGGTAGATACCAGATATCATGAAGAAATGGTAGTCTCCCACGATTCAAACGAGATACGATCAACACCAGTACCATCCGCTACTAACATCCGTCTTTTGGCAGATGGGTGCGATGTTGTTGGTATTGATGAAGCGCAGTTTTTTGATGATGAAATAGTGACCGTCTGCAACGATTTAGCAAATAGAGGAGTACGTGTTGTAGTAGCAGGATTGGATATGGACTTCAAAGGCAATCCCTTTGGGCCAATGCCCGCACTTATGGCTACTGCCGAATATGTAACTAAGGTACATGCGGTTTGTACTCGTACTGGAAATTTGGCGAATTACAGCTTTAGAAAGACCAATAACGAGAAATTGGTCCTCTTGGGCGAAATTGAAGAGTACGAACCCCTAAGTAGGGCTGCCTACTATAAAGCCATGCTAAAGGAAAAAGTAAGTGAGATAAAAGTTACTTCCAAAGTAGTAATAGCCCCAAAAGAAAATACAAATGAATAAGGTTGGAGAAACCGTCCTAGAAATAGATTTACGTGCACTAGAACACAATTACAACTATTTAAGATCCAAGATTAAAGATGGCACCCGTTTTTTGGGAGTAGTAAAAGCATTTGCTTATGGCAGTGATTCCATTGCCATTGCAAAAAAATTGGAAACTCTAGGTACTAATTACTTGGCCGTAGCCTATACCAATGAAGGAGTAGTATTAAGAGATGCAGGAATAAAACTTCCCATTCTGGTGCTCCACCCCCAAGAGGTGAATTTCACCACTATGATCCAACGATGTTTGGAACCCAGTCTGTATTCCCCAGCGGTCCTCACCGCTTTTTTACGGACTGCCAAAGAACTACAACAAAAAGAATATCCAGTACATTTAAAATTCAATACTGGCCTAAATAGGTTGGGATTTTCTGAAAACGAAGTGGATTTTCTTTTGGAACAACTTCTCGGGGCCGAACAAATTAAAGTAACCTCCCTATTTTCTCACCTAGCTGCTTCCGAAGACCTAAATGAAAGGGATTTTACCCAATCTCAAATTGAGGCCTTTGAAAAAATTAGCTCAATATTATTAGGTGGGTTAAAGGATAGGCCATTCCGACATTTACTGAATACCTCCGGAATAATTAATTATCCCCATGCCCAATACGATATGGTTAGAAGTGGGATAGGCCTATACGGCTACGGCAATGAGGCATCCGAAGATGAACAATTAATACCTGTGGCCACACTAAAGACCTTTATTTCCCAAATTCATAAAATTGGGGCCAATCAGAGCATAGGCTATAATAGGGGGTTTATCTCCAATTCCCCTATGGTTACGGCAACCTTACCTGTGGGACATGCCGATGGTATTGGCAGGATCTACGGGAACCACAAAGGTCATGTATGGATTAACGGTAAACTTGCTCCTATTATTGGTAATGTCTGTATGGATATGATTATGATAGATGTCACCGGATTGAATTGCAAGGAGAGAGATGAGGTAGTGATTTTCGGAAAAAACCACAGCGCTGATAAAATGGCTGGCTACGCCGATACAATCTCATACGAGATTCTCACTGGTATTTCACAACGGATAAAACGAATCTACAAGGATGAGATGTAAATTTTTTAACATTTTGTTGGGAGTGGATTTTTTTTACTACATTGCAGTATCACAGGGACATTAATTCTAAACCTAGAACTATGTTAAAAGAGTTTAAAAGTTTTATCATGACCGGAAATGTCATTGATTTGGCAGTTGCAGTATTATTGGCAGGCGCCGTTGGCTTGGTCGTAAGCGGCTTTGTGAACGACATCATGATGCCTATTGTAGGATTTTTTACTGGAGGCGTAGACTTTTCAGATATGCAGATTGTTCTCTCAGAAGCCATCATTGCTGCTGATGGAACCGTAACAAAACCTGAAAGTGCCATACGTTACGGTGCTTGGGTAAATTCTATTATCAACTTAATAATTGTTGGCTTTGTACTTTTCACCATTGTAAAAGCTTACAATAAAACTAAAACTCCTCCAGCACCCAAGAAGGAAGCTCCAAAAGGGCCTACCCAAGAGGAACTGTTGATTCAGATCAGAGATCTATTAAAAAAGTAATACCAATATTTATTAAAGTACCGGTCTATAAAGACCCACCGCTACACTAGCAACTAACCAACCTAAACCGTCAACCCTGTTTTTATATCAAGGTTGACGGTTCTTTTTTGCTTATGTGTGATATTTATAACATTTTGTTATATTATTATAATAATTAGATTAATTCCTTGTACCAAAGGCTTTAATCAGTACCTTTGCCTTCTCAATTTTAATATATTAATAATGAAAGTAGCTGTAGTTGGAGCAACAGGAATGGTTGGTGAAGTTGTGCTTAAAGTATTGGCAGAACGCAATTTCCCAATAACGGAAATGTTATTGGTGGCCTCAGAACGATCTGTGGGTAAAAAATTAATGTTCCAAGGTAAGGAACATACACTTATTGGCCTAGAAACCGCCCTAGCTGCCAAACCGGATTTGGCAATATTTTCGGCAGGAGGGGAAACCTCCTTGGAATGGGCACCAAAATTTGCCTCTGCAGGGATCACGGTTGTAGACAATTCTTCGGCATGGCGAATGGATCCCTCAAAGAAATTGATCGTTCCCGAAATTAATGCCCATGAGCTTACCAAGGAAGATAAGATCATTGCAAATCCCAACTGTTCTACTATACAGATGGTTTTGGCATTATCGCCCTTGCATAGGAAATATAAAATGAAACGCGTAGTTGTTTCCACTTACCAATCTGTGTCAGGCACGGGAGTTAAGGCTGTTAAGCAGCTCGAAAATGAAATTGCTGGAATACAGGGAGAAATGGCCTACCCTTATCCTATCGGGAAAAATGCCCTTCCACATTGTGATGTATTTCTAGAGAACGGATACACCAAGGAAGAGATGAAATTATCCCTAGAACCCTTGAAAATATTTAACGACAATAGTTTTTCTGTTACGGCCACTGCAGTGCGCATACCAACTTCAGGAGGACATTCGGAATCTGTGAACGTAGAGTTTATGGACGACTTTGACCTTACCGAGGTTAGAAAGTTATTAAGCGAGACCCAGGGAATCGTTGTTCAGGACAATACCGACACCAATACCTATCCCATGCCAATTTATGCCCATGGAAAGGACGACGTTTTTGTGGGGAGAATTAGAAGGGACGAAACCCAACCTAATACACTAAATATGTGGATCGTTGCGGATAATCTAAGAAAAGGGGCCGCAACCAACGCAGTACAAATTGCAGAGTATTTGGTTGAAAACAGTCTGGTATAAAGTCTACCCCAATTTAGGGCAGATGTTTGTATACCTAGTGATAAGAACCACCTCAAAATAGAATACAATTAAATACCTTTGTGGCACCTTCGCTGCAAAGGTATTTTTATGATAATCTTAAACGCAATTTAGATAACTTACAAATGAATAAATTAATTTTAACCACCGTCGCGGCCAGTATTGTCCTCGCTTGTGAAACACATCAAAAAAAAGAACCCATTATTGTGAATTACCCCAATACAAAAAAAGTGGACACCGTAGATCACTATTTCGGAACCGAGGTATCCGACCCATATCGTTGGCTGGAAGATGATAGGAGTCAAGAAACAGAGACTTGGGTAAACGACCAAAACAAAACCACCTTTAACTATCTAAATAATATTTCATTTAGAAGCGACTTAAAAAATCGTTTAGAAAAGTTATGGAATTATGAAAAGTTGGGAGCCCCATTCAAGGAAGGTAATTACACCTACTTTTATAAAAACGATGGACTTCAAAATCAATATGTAGTATACCGAAATAAAGAAAATGGAGAGAAAGAGGTTTTCTTGGACCCCAATTCCTTTTCCGAGGACGGAACTACCTCCTTGGCTGGACTGAGTTTTTCCGACGATGGATCCATAGCGGCCTATTCCATATCGGAAGGAGGCAGTGACTGGCGCAAGGTTATAATTTTAGAAACTGAAACCCGAAAAATTGTTGAAGATACTTTAGTAGACATAAAATTCAGCGGCATCTCCTGGAAGGGAAATGAAGGCTTCTTTTATTCAAGTTACGACAAACCTAAAGGCAGTGAACTATCCGCAAAAACTGATCAGCACAAGCTTTATTACCATAAATTGGGTACTTCCCAAAAAGACGACGAACTAATATTCGGAGGCATTCCTTCAGAAAAACATCGATATGTAGGCGGATATGTTACGGAGGACAATCGATATTTATTAGTCTCCGCTTCCGTTTCTACTTCGGGTAATAAATTATTTATTCAAGATTTAACAAAGGCCAATAGTACATTAATCCCTATAGTGGATCATACAGGTTCCGATACTTCCCTCTTGGGTAATTTGGGAACCAAACTTTATCTTGTCACTAATTTGGATGCACCCAACAAAAAAATTGTTACCGTAGATGCCTCCAATCCCAGTATTGAAAATTGGATAGATTTTATTCCCGAAACAGACCATGTACTCACTGCTAGTTCTGGTGGGGGCTTTTTCTTTACGGAATATATGGTAGATGCCATTTCCAAAGTTTACCAATACGATTATGACGGCAAGAAAATCAGAGAGGTTCAGCTTCCAGGAGTAGGTAGCGCAAGTGGCTTTGGAGGTAAAAAAGAAGATAAGGAATTCTATTTCTCCTTTACCAACTACAATACCCCTGCCTCTTCTTATAAATATAATGTGGCTTCTGGAGAATATGAATTATATTGGAAACCGGAAATAGATTTCAACCCAGCAGACTACGAATCTAACCAAGTATTTTACTCCTCCAAAGACGGAACCAAAATACCGATGATCATCACCCATAAAAAGGGATTGGACCTTAATGGAAAAAATCCGACTATCCTTTACGGGTATGGTGGATTCAATATAAGTCTAACCCCTTCCTTTAGCATTATAAATGCTGTTTGGATGGAACAAGGGGGAGTTTATGCCGTACCCAATTTAAGGGGTGGTGGTGAATATGGTAAAAAATGGCATGATGCGGGTACCAAGCTGCAAAAGCAAAATGTTTTTGACGATTTTATTGCCGCAGCCGAGTATTTAATTGCCAACAACTATACCTCTAGCGACTATTTGGCCATAAAAGGAGGATCAAATGGCGGATTACTGGTAGGGGCCGCTATGACGCAAAGACCAGAATTAATGAAAGTAGCCTTGCCTGCCGTAGGGGTTTTGGACATGTTGCGCTATCATACTTTTACCGCAGGCGCCGGTTGGGCCTACGATTACGGAACGGCAGAAGACAACGAGGAAATGTTCCAATATCTAAAAAACTACTCCCCTGTACACAATGTTAAAAACGGTATTAATTACCCGGCAACCTTAATTACCACAGGAGACCATGACGATCGGGTAGTACCTGCACATAGCTTTAAATTTGCAGCGGTGCTACAAGAGAATCAGGCGGGGCACAATCCTACGCTTATTAGAATTGAGACCAATGCGGGCCATGGCGCGGGAACTCCAGTGAGCAAAACCATTGAACAGGCCGCCGATATCTTTGGCTTCACCTTATATAATATGGGTATACAAGAACTTCCCAACCAATCCGTTATAAAGGAAATTAAAGGCTAGTGTTAAGTTAAAGTTGAAATAAATTTATATTTTTGTTAAGTCCATTTCTTTATGAAATGGACTTTTTTTTTAGTCTCGTCATTCTCATTATTGCAAAAAGCCATGTTACAAGTAAACTCACTTTCATTTTCATATCATAAAAATCCAATCCTTATGGATCTTGAATTTTCGGTAGAAAAAGGGGAGCATGTATCCATTGTTGGAGAAAGTGGTTGCGGCAAAAGCACCTTGCTAAAACTTATTTATGGACTGCTACAACCCAATGAAGGCGAAATATATTGGGGAGAAAAGAAGGTTTTAGGACCCAATTTTCAATTGGTGCCTGGGGAATCTTATATGAAATACCTATCGCAGGATCTAGAACTAATGGCATTTACCACTGTAGAAGAAAATGTGAGTCAATTTCTATCCGTTTTCCATCCGGAAGAATTAAAGGAACGGACCGATCAGTTATTGGAAATGATAGATATGAAGGAATTTGCCAAGGTTAAGATAGAAAAACTTAGCGGTGGACAACAACAAAGGGTAGCCCTCGCTAGGGTATTGGCACAAGAACCAGAAATACTATTACTGGACGAACCGTTTGCACATATAGACAATTTTAAAAAAAATGAGCTGAGAAGAAATCTCTTCAACTATCTAAAAGAGAAGGGAATAAGTTGCCTTACAGCAACCCATGATCATCATGACATTCTTGGGTATGCAGACCGAATCCTAGTCTTAAAAGACCGAGAAATTATAGCGGATGAAGAAACGGAAGCGTTATATTTTAATCCAAAAAACATTTATACCGCCACCTTGTTCGGCGAGGCTAATCATATCCCCATTGAAATTGTAAAGTCTTATGCAGATACAAAGCGTAAAATAATTGTTTATGCACATGAATTTAAGGCCTCCAAAAAATCAGGAATCCCCGTTATTGTAGAAAAAAACTACTTTATGGGAAGTTATTATCTTATTGAAGCCAGGTCCGGGGAACAAATTATTAGATTTCATCATACGGAAGCGATAAAGCCCAAAAAGAAAGTCTTTTTAAATATTTCCCTAGAAACTATTAACCAACGATTAAAGTAATAATAAATCCATATTTGAACAAGGAAAGCATTATTCAGGAATTAAAATTTAAAGCAGTCCGAAGCAGTGGTGCCGGAGGACAACATGTAAACAAAGTTGCTTCTAAAGTTGAGCTGAGCTTTGATTTACAAAATTCTAGTGCGTTAACCACTATTGAAAAAGACAGACTCCTTAAGAAACTATCCCATAGACTCAGCAAGGAAAAGGTGTTGATACTTTGGAGCGAAGAGACCCGTAGTCAACACAGGAACAAGGAGCTGGTTATACAGAAATTTCTAGAAACCATTGAAGCTAATCTAAGGGTCCCAAAAGTAAGACGAAAGACCAAACCTACCCGGTCCTCCATTGAAAAGCGCTTAAAACAGAAAAAGCGTTCGGCACTTAAAAAAACAAATCGGACGAGGCCAAAGTTAGACTGACCTTATTTATATAATTTTCGGGCTCGTTATCACACCCATGTATTCATCGTCTAAATCCTACCCAATTTCAGTAATCCGAAACTCCGAGCCATTAAAAACCACTTCTTCACCCACCGTCTTCCCCATCAATAATTTTCCAACGGGAGTATCAGGTGCTATAGCATAAAAAGATTCCCCATTTACCTTTATTTCCCCAGCGCTAATTCCTATATAATAATGATGCTTGGACGTATACACTAAACTTCCCAGGCCAACAAAATTGGAATTACGGTGCATGGGAACCTTATTAAATCGCTCTTGCAACAATTGCACTTCGGCCAATTGATTTCCTAGTTTTTCACGCTCCAACTGGATCATGGCCCTGCCAGTTTCATGCTTATCACCAGCACTACTTTTAGATTCTGAGGCAAGTGCCTCCTGAAGGGATGCAATATTCTTTTGTATTCTGGACAGCCGTTCTTCTATAAAATTACCACAACTTCTATGTAGTTGTTCTTTTGGGGCACTAACCATATTTTTATCTTGCTTAGGTGTTATTGTTTAGAAGGCAGATTATACAGCTTGTTGTCGCCTTTTATACTTTACCGACTAAACAAGATTCGCCAATTCGTTCCCTATACTACTCCCAATGGCAATTCCCATTCCGCCCATACGTACTCCACAGTACACACGGTTAGACAATTGCTTAACAATGGGTTTTTTTTGACTCCCTATCCCCATTATACCACTCCACCTTCGATCGATCTGGTAAGGCGTATGCGGAAGGATAATAGTCCGCAATATTTCTTCCAAACGTTCTTGCACCATCTGGGTTTCCCCAAAATTGGTCGTTTCTTCCCCTTTAAAATCGAGATTTCTCCCCCCGCCCAATAAGATTCTATTATCTATGTTCCTAAAATAGTAATATCCCTCCTCCAAATGGAAGGTTCCCTTAATTTGAAGGTGATCAATAGGCTTGGTAATCAAAACCTGTGCTCTTGCCGGCCTTACATCTTCCTTGATCAGTTGGGCCGCAAAGCCGTTGGTCGCTACCAATAATTGTTGTGTTTTAAACTCAAATTTATCGGTCTGGACTACAAGATGACTATGGGTCTCTACATAAGATTTAACCGCAATAGCATTAAGCACGTTAATTCCGGAATTTTGCACTTTTCTGAGCAGGGTTTCCATCATCATCCCAGTATTTATCTGTCCCTCAAAAGGACTACTAATATAATTTTCTTGAACCTTTTTAAAATTATAGGTATTTGAATATAATGTAAAGCAATTGGCATTAAAAACCGAGTTTAACAGATGGTTAACCCTCTCCATACCTTCTAGACAGTGATGATATAACTCTTGATGTTCATTTAAAAAAACTTCATGTCCACCGTGATTTTGATAATCCATCTGAGCATCCCCCAAATTCTTCCGCAACAACTGTACTCCGTCCCAGCGTTTTTGCACCAGTTGCAGCACCTCTTCCTCGGTATGCGACCCAAGGTCGGATAAAATCTCAGAAATGCTTCCAAAACAGGTGAATCCAGCATTTTTTGTACTAGCTCCTTGGGGCAGTATCCCTTTTTCAAGCACCAAAATTTTGGCCTTGGGGAAGCGACTCCTTAATTGCAAGGCACAATTGAGTCCCACTATACCACTACCTACTATAGTGAAATCCATATCAGCAAGCCAAGTCTTGTATTCCCAATAACTTAAATTCATAGAAGATCAATGCTTTAAGGAGGAAGTTAAAAATAAATATTTATAACAAAGCAATTATTTTAATGGATGAGATTCAACTACCAATCACGGATACGAAAAAGACGAAGTACTCTGTTATAAAAAACAGAATACTTCGTCTAAAAAAACATCGATACTATTGGTCTTTACTATTCTACCGGTATTGGATTCATAACAAAGCTTTCCATAAACTTAGTGGTATAATTTCCTGCCAAATAATCCGGATGGTCCATCAACTGTCTATGAAATGGAATTGTGGTCTTTACTCCCTCAATTACAAATTCATCCAATGCCCGTTTCATTTTATTAATGGCCTCTTCCCTAGTCTGCGCCGTAGTAATCAACTTTGCAATCATAGAATCATAGTGGGGAGGAATCGTATAACCACTATAAACGTGCGTATCCAACCTAATTCCATGTCCTCCTGGGGTATGCAGGGTGGTTATTTTCCCTGGCGATGGCCTAAAATTGTTATAGGGATCCTCTGCATTAATCCTACATTCTATGGAATGTAATTTAGGAAAATAATTTTTACCTGAAATAGGTACTCCGCAAGCAACTAAGATTTGCTCCCTTATAAGGTCATAATCTATAACCTGTTCGGTAATTGGATGTTCTACCTGTATTCTGGTATTCATCTCCATAAAATAAAAATTACGGTGCTTATCCACTAAGAATTCGATAGTTCCCGCTCCTTCGTATTTTATATATTCGGCTGCCTTTACGGCGGCTTTTCCCATGGCATCCCTTAATTTATCCGTCATAAACGGAGATGGGGTTTCTTCGGTAAGTTTCTGGTGACGACGTTGAATGGAACAGTCCCTTTCAGAAAGGTGACACGCTTTTCCATACTGATCCCCCACAATTTGGATTTCGATATGCCTAGGCTCCTCGATCAACTTTTCCATATACATTCCACCATTGCCAAATGCGGCAGTGGCCTCTTGTACTGCATTTTCAAAGTTTTTCTGAATATCTTCTTCCTTCCAAACTGCACGCATCCCTTTTCCACCGCCTCCAGCAGTAGCCTTTATCATTACGGGATATCCCATTTTTTTGGCTACCTTCTTGGCATCGTCTAGATCCTTTAAGAGTCCCTTAGATCCGGGAATAGTGGGAACTCCAGCTTTTTTCATGGTCTCTTTAGCGGTAGCCTTATCACCCATTTTATCGATATGCTCTCCAGAGGGTCCAATAAATTTAATATCGTGCTCTGCACAGATCCTAGAAAATTTAGAATTTTCCGAAAGAAATCCATATCCGGGATGAATAGCATCGGCATTGGTAATTTCCGCGGCCGCTATAATATTCGGGATCTTCAAATAGGACTCGCTACTTGCAGCAGGCCCTATACACACAGCCTCATCCGCAAAACGAACGTGAAGACTTTCCTCATCTGCCTTAGAGTAAACTGCAACTGTTTTTATTCCCATTTCCTTACAGGTCCTGATGATTCGCAGCGCTATTTCTCCCCTATTTGCAATAAGTATTTTTTTAAACATGTCTTGAAAGTTTAATTAGTATTCCAAATTTTAAATACAGCCAATCCCGACCTTGCCAGGTTTAATCACATTTAGCATTTAAAAATTCCTTACGAGGGGTCTACCAAAAATAATGGCTGATCAAATTCTACAGGGGAACTATCATCCACAAGTACCTTCACGATCTTACCAGATATTTCCGATTCTATATCATTAAACAACTTCATGGCTTCAATAACACAAAGCACATCACCTTTGTTTATAGTATCTCCAACCTCTATAAATACAGGCTTATCTGGAGAAGGTTTTCTATAAAAGGTTCCAATAATGGGCGATTTTATAGTAACTAACTTATCATCTACCTCAGCCGCTGCTTTTTGGGAAATTTCAACAGATGTCTGTTCCCCTTGAGCTGGTTGATTCGACTGTTGTGACATGGGAGAGTTCATTGGCATGTGCTGCACATAGGTTGGCTCCTGAAAATTCCCTACCGTACCGGTGCGGATGGTTATTTTTAAATCCTCCATCTCCAATTTCACTTCAGTAGCCCCAGATTTGGCCACAAATTTGATTAAGCTTTGAATTTCTTTAATATCCATAGTTCGTTTTAGTTTTTTAGATTACGTCTAATTTATGAATTATAGGCCCATTTTAAATAGATAGAGCCCCAAGTAAAACCTCCCCCAAATGCCGCAAATACCAAATTGTCTCCCTTTTTCAGTTGATTTTCATAATCACTGAGCAAAAGTGGCAATGTTGCTGATGTGGTATTTCCGTACTTTTGTATGTTCATCATTACCTTGGAATCGTCCACGCCCATCCTATTTGAGGTGGCATCTATAATCCTTTTGTTGGCCTGATGGGGCACCAACCAATTTACATCTTCGTGTGTTAACTTATTGCGTTCCATAATTTTGGCCGCAGAATCGGCCATATTAGTAACGGCAAACTTAAATACCGACCTCCCGTCCTGGTAAATAAAGTGTTGACGATTTTTAACGGTTTCTTCTGATGCGGGTAGCAAAGAACCTCCGGCATCCATTTTTAGAAAATTTCTACCTTCCCCATCACAACGCAAATACTCATCCTGCAATCCAAGTCCTTCCGTATTTGGTTCAAATAATACCGCTCCGGCACCATCGCCAAAAATAATGCAAGTAGTCCTATCCGTGTAATCTATGATAGAGGACATTTTATCTGCCCCAATAAGCAGTACTTTTTTATACCTTCCAGATTCTATATAACTTGATGCGGTTGACATTCCATATAGGAAACTGGAGCATGCCGCTTGTAAATCGTACGCAAATGCATTCACAGCCCCAATTTCAGAAGCTACATAAGCGGCCGTAGCAGCAACCATCATATCTGGGGTGGCCGTTGCCACAATTACTAAATCTATTTCTTTTGGATCTAGATTTCGCTTGGCCAAAAGTTGTTCTGCAGCTTTTATAGCAAGATAAGAAGTTCCTAGGCCTTTATCTTTTAAAATTCTTCTTTCTTTAATACCTGTTCTGGTCGTTATCCATTCGTCATTAGTGTCCACTAAAGTTTCCAGAATCTTATTCGTCATTATAAAGTCTGGCACATAAGACCCTACAGCCGTGATTGCTGCCGTTTTTTTACTCATCCAAATTTGTTTTTTAACGAAAAATCTTCAAAAACAACTGAAAATTTGTGAAAATTAATGATTTTCTGCGACTTTCAGTCTTATTGCATCCTGTTTTTAGATTTTTAATCTCTGATATAAAAAAACTCCCACTTTAAGTAAGTGGGAGTCCATGTAGTAATATGCCGCTACAATTTATGCTACAGCTTCCTCAGTTTGGTCTATTAAAACCTCGCCACGGTAGTATAATTTACCTTCATGCCAGTGGGCTCTATGAAATAAATGCATCTCCCCAGTTGTTGGGTCTTTTGCTATGGTAGGAGCCACTGCCTTGTAATGCGTTCTTCTCTTATCCCTTCTGGTTTTGGAAATTTTTCTCTTAGGATGTGCCATTATGAAACTTATTTATCCGTTAATAATTTTTTTAGTGCGTCCCAACGGGGATCTTTATCTTCTGTATCTAACTTTGATTCTTTTGGTTGAAGCTCTTCCAGCTTTTCCAATGCCTCCGATTTTAAAGTACCATCCAAAACTCCTGGATGCACTTTTTTAAGCGGCACGGACAAGACCAACATTTCATATATGTACTGAGCAATGTTAATTTGGAATTCCCCATGAGGAATAATCAAAATATCGTCGTTATCATTGTTGTACTCATCTCCAAAATTGACTACCAATTTCAGATCTGCTTTTATTTTTTGGTCATAAGCTTCGTTGGTGAGGTCACAATTAACGTTTACCGTTCCCCGTGCTCGCATCTCCAACTCCATCATCGTACTCATTTTGTTCAAGGTAACGGCTATCTTAATACCCGCATCATTAAACTCATTGTACTCAAAAGATTCAAAGAACGTATTGTCTATGGTATACCCAAACTCGTGTTTTCCCTGTTTCAGTCCTGAAAAAGGAATACTAAACTCCTTATGCTGCATCATGTCCACACTGTTTTTTAATATATCCGCCATAATAAAGGCGGGTGCAAAGATACTAATATTTTATAAAATCCCAACAAATCAAAAGAAATAAATAAAATGACGCTTTAGCCTTATAAAACATTGAGCCTACAGCCTATAGACTTCAACGCAAGAAAGCGCTACCCTTATCTTTTAAGTTTTTGTTTTTTTAATATATCGCTGGTCAACTCTTTGTATTCCAACCTATTCTTAAATATATTTAAACCCGCAAAAACAGCTTCCTTAAAGGAGCTGTGATCCGCAATTCCTTTTCCTGCAATCTCATAGGCCGTTCCGTGATCTGGTGAAGTCCTCACTTTATTGAGCCCGGCGGTAAAATTAACTCCTTTCCCAAAGGACAATGTCTTAAAGGGTATAAGACCCTGATCGTGGTAGGCCGCTAGAATAGCATCAAATTGTTTGTAATTGTCCGATCCAAAGAAACTATCCGCGGAATATGGTCCAAAAACCAAATGTCCCTTTTCAATCATTTCCTTGATAACCGGTTTCAAAATCTCATCATCTTCCTTTCCTATAACTCCGTTGTCGCCGCTATGGGGGTTTATTCCAAGTAAGGCAATTTTAGGCTTCCTAATTCCAAAATCCATTTTTAAGGACTTTTCCATAGTAGTTATCTTACTCCTGATCAATTTTGGGGTTATAGCCGCAGCTACGTCCTTTACTGCTACATGATCGGTAAGCAGTCCAATCCTCAAGCCATCGGATACCATAAACATTAAACTCTCCCCTTCCAGTTCCTGGGCCAAATAATCTGTATGCCCTGGGAATTTAAAATCTTCCGCCTGTATGTTATTTTTGTTAATAGGCGCTGTAATTAACAGATCTATTTCATCGTTTTTTAAGGCGGTTACTGCAGCCTTAAGAGATTGAATAGCAAAACTTCCACTCTCTGGTGTGGGCGTGCCAAATTCTGGCACAAGAGCTTCCCTCCACACGTTAATCACATTAACCTTTCCGTCCAATGCCTTTGCAGGTTCTTGAATTCCGTTATAATTGATCTCTATCCCTAATGCTGATTTTTGATTAGAAATAGTTTTGTTGGATGCAAAAATAATAGGCGTGCAAAAATCGAGCATTCGGACATCCTCAAATGTTCTAAGTACTACCTCGCACCCAATGCCATTTAGATCCCCAATTGAAATACCCAATCTTATTTTTCCCTTTTCCTGCATATGGTAGTATCGTTTAATATGAAATAAACCGTTAAATTTACACCACAAAACTAACTAATTAAAACGACACATGTTTACTGGGATTATTGAAACTTTGGGAGAACTAACAAAATTAAAAAGAGAAGGCGGCAACCTTCACCTCACTATTAAATCTAACATTACTCCAGAACTTAAGATAGACCAGAGCGTTGCTCATAATGGAGTATGCCTAACAGTAGTGAATATAGAGGACGATCTTTACACTGTAACCGCAATAGACGAAACCTTGCAGAAAACCAATCTAGGGGAGCTAAAGACTGGAGATTACATTAATCTTGAACGCGCCATGGTATTGGGAGCAAGGCTAGACGGACATATTGTTCAGGGCCATGTGGACCAAACTGGGGAGTGTATCAATATCCAAGAACAGGATGGAAGCTGGGTGTTTACCTTTAAGTACGATGCCGATCTAAACAACCTTACCATTGAAAAAGGGTCTATAACCATTGATGGCACTAGTTTAACCGTTGTTGGATCTGAAAAAAACAGTTTTAGCGTAGCCATCATTCCCTACACCTACGAACATACGCGCTTTAATACTTACAAAATAGGCACAGTAGTAAATTTAGAATTCGATGTAATTGGCAAATATGTTTCCAGATTGCTAGAGCTTAGAAAATAACCTAGCTACATACCTTAACTCTAGATACTTATTTTTATTTAGCTGCAAATGTAAAGGGTGAATATTTTAAACTCACTACTACAAAATATACCTATTGCCATAATATATAACGCTTCCCTTGAGTTTCCCCCAAGGGAAGCGCTAGCACCATTCCGAGCCACAGAAAACCCTTCACCTGCTATAGCTCCTTAAAGCTTAAGATCTATAGGATATGATCTTTCATTTTATTCCACGCTCTTGCCAATAATAGGCCTGAAACAATTGCTACAACCGTTAAAATCATGGCGCTGGTAGTCTTTCCATAAATCCAATATCCTGTAGCGAACATACACGAGTAGATTAACACACAACCCAATAACATAGCGGTAATACCAGAGGGAACACTCCATTTTTCCTTGGTGTTCACAATCTCTACATTATCATCTTTTGCATCGCTCACTACTTTGGACCACCCCGGACCACCTGGTTGAATTTTTATGTAAAAATCCTGCAGTACTTGTTTAGACTCAGGTTGTGTAATAAACGTAGCTCCCAACCAAATAATCGTGGTAACCAGAACTACAAACGGATATTCCATCCAATCTGCAAAAAGACCCGTTTCCGTAGCAAATAAGAAGGGACCAACAGCTGTAAGTTTTAATATTATAGAAATGATCCCAGAAGCAAACATGGCGGTAATTTCACTCCATGCATTAATTCTCCACCAAAACCATCTTAGAATAAAAATTAGACCTGTTCCTGCCCCAAATACCAAAAGAACCTCAAATAATTGTAAGGCATTTTGCAACAATAAGGCCAATCCAGCACTAAAGATCATTAATACCACTGTAGATATTCTTCCTACGGCAACCAATCTTTTCTCGGAGGCATTAGGATTTATCTGTTGTTTGTAAAAGTCATATACTATATAGGAAGACCCCCAGTTCAACTGTGTAGATATGGTACTCATGTAAGCCGCTATTAAGGAGGCCAACACCAATCCCAATAACCCACTTGGCAACTTAGTCAACATAGCGGAATAGGCTAAATCGTGCCCTAATTTATCCGCAGCAACATTCGGGAATGCCTCGTGAATACTAGCTACATCCGGATACACCACCAAAGAGGCCAAAGCCACTAAAATCCACGGCCAAGGTCTTAGTGCGTAATGCATAATATTGAAAAAGAAAGTAGCTCCTATGGCGTGATTTTCATTTTTTGCCGCCAACATTCGCTGTGCGATATAACCACCACCACCTGGTTCCGCGCCAGGATACCAAGAACTCCACCATTGAACGGCAAGAGGTATTATAAATAAGGTAATCAACGCTTTTTTATTGCTGAAATCGGGCAAGATAGAAAGTTTATCTATTACGTGCTCATTGGCCATAAGCGCCTCTATACCGCCAACCTCTGGAATATTGACCAAGTAGTAGGCTGCTCCAATAGCACCTCCCATGGCCACAAAGAACAAAAGGAAATCGGTATAAACCACTCCTTTAAATCCTCCCAAGGCACTAAATGTTACTGTAATCAACCCCGCGCTTACAACGGTCACCCAAGGCTCTAACCCTAACATGATACCACCTATTTTAATGGCCGCCAAGGTAACTGCCGACATGGTAATCACATTAAATATGACCCCTAAATAAATGGCTCTAAATTTCCTTAAAAACCTGGCTGGCTTACCACCATATCTAAGCTCATAAAATTCCAAATCCGTATTGACATTGGATTTCCTCCAAAGTTTTGCATAGACAAACACGGTCAGCAAACCCGTTAACAAGAAGGCCCACCATACCCAGTTTCCGGAAACTCCATTGGTACGTACAATATCTGTAACCAAATTAGGGGTGTCAGTAGAAAATGTTGTAGCCACCATAGAGAGTCCCAACAACCACCAAGGCATTGTTCTACCGGAAAGAAAATATTCCGAGGAACTTGCCCCTGATTTTTTGGAGACATAAATCCCGATAAATAAAACGATTGAGAAGAAAACAATTATAAAACTATAATCCAGTGTACTTAGTTGCATTAATTTGGTTTTGATCGTTGAAAAGCGATAAAGATAATTTTTTTTAGGATATTTTTGCTCAATGATCGCCAAATGTTACAAATGATTCACTCATCAGTACTGGATATCACAAGTACAACATGGATAATTGCCTTTACAGCCGCCTTTGTTTTAGGGATTTCTAAGTCTGGAATAAAAGGAATCGCCATCATAATTGTCACCCTAATGGCCCTCGCTTTTGGAGCAAAGGAATCTACTGGATTGCTTGTTCCCTTGTTGGTTGTAGGAGATACCTTTGCCGTAATCTACTACAACCGCCATGCGCAATGGAAATATATCCTTGCCTTTCTACCTTGGATGATATTGGGCATATTCATCGGGACGGCGGTAGGAAAAGATCTACCGGGGAACACTTTTAAAATAAGTATGTCCTTCATAATCTTAGCCACTGTTATAATGATGTACTGGTGGGATAGAAAAAAATCTAAAAACGTTCCCACCCATTGGTTATTTGCTGGCTTTATAGGCACTATGGCTGGGATAACCACTATGATCGGCAATTTAGCAGGGGCATTTTCAAATATTTACTTTTTGGCCATGAGACTTCCAAAAAATGAATTTATAGGAACAGCGGCCTGGCTTTTTTTCATTATCAACATCATTAAACTACCCTTCCATATCTTTATATGGAAAACCATTACACCAGACACCCTTCTGATAAATCTGAAATTAATTCCAGGAATCCTACTGGGATTTTTTATAGGAGTGCGATTGGTGAAAATCATAAAAGATCAATTTTATAGAAAAATGATTTTAATCTTGACAGCAATTGGGGGCCTTCTTATCCTATTGAGATAAACCACATAGCATGATATAAGCTAGAATGAGATAAAAAAAGCTGATGCCATGCACCAGCTTCTCTAATTTAGCTAACTCAATCTACTAACTATAACTTCTCTGTACAAAAATCGCACTATTGATCCGGGTATAGGTGATCATAACTTCATGCTAACATTAACAAACCTTAAAATTAATTATCAGTCCTTAAAGCACTACTTCTTCCATTAATTGCAATCATTTTTAATTTTTATCCATTATATGACAAAAATCATATTATAGAACTGATTTTATCATAAATTTTGCGGATTAAAACATGGATAATTCAAAATAGAACGCCTCCTCGAATGGACATTCCTAGCCTAATAATTTTATTAGCAACCTCGACTGGCCCTTCAATCCATTAAAAATAAATTTATGACACATCACAATTTTCATATCCCCGTAATGGGAATAGGTTTTACCATAGACACACCATTAAAGGTGTCGCACTTAGGCATAGACTCCGTTATTTCTCTCGTGGATGATATCCTACTGGAAAAACTTCGCAAAATGTACGCTGAAAAATTTGAACTTCCATATCAGGAGATTACAGACAAATTGGAGGATTTTAGGGCAAAAAGGATTACCAGCTATTTAAACCTTATCCATGATGTTGCCCATCAAAAATTTGAGGCCCTTAAAAATTGTTCTATAGAAGCCCGGAAAGAAATAAGCGAATACTTGGGTCTACTTCCGGACTCCTCCTCCCTAAAACGGGAATTTGAAAAACTTACTTCTCACGATTTCAATATAAACGAAGTGAGAAAATGGTTGAAAGAACACTTGACCATGGGGAGTATAGATGTTAATATCATGACCAAGGTAGATAAGGAAAATTTTATAAAAAAAGTTAAACTGCCCACTGAATTCAATGATGCACATGCTGCATTGCGCGGATATGCGAATAGTAAATTGTGCTCATCGGTTATCCTTTCCGCCGGTATGAACCCAAGACTCTATAGTTATATGGAAAACTTTGAGGATTTTTATCCGGACAGTACAGGCTTTATAAAAAAGAAGATTGTTCTTAAGGTAAGTGATTATCGTTCCGCATTGATCCAAGGAAAATTTTTGGCTAAAAAAGGACTTTGGGTATCCGAATATAGAATTGAGTCGGGATTAAATTGTGGAGGGCATGCATTTGCTACAGATGGTTATTTAATGGGGCCCATATTATCTGAATTTAAGAACAACCGCCAAGCTTATCTAGATGAAATCTATTCCCTATTGACTCCCGCCCTAAGCGCTAAGGGAAAAGTGTTGCCAGCACAAAATTTATCCTTAAAAATTACCGCTCAGGGCGGGGTGGGTACGGCTGAGGAACACCAATTCCTCCTAGATTACTACCAGGTGGATTCCGTAGGGTGGGGAACCCCATTCTTATTGGTTCCCGAAGCAACCACCGTAGACAAAGCTACTTTGGAAAAATTAGCAGCCGCCAAGGAAAAGGATCTTTATTTAAGCGATATCTCTCCGCTTGGAGTTCCGTTTCACAATCTAAGAGGCAACACTAAAGATCAGGAAAAGCAAAAATTAATAGACAAAAAAAGACCTGGAAGTTCCTGTCCCAAGAAATTTGTTGCCCTTAACAAAGACTATTCGGAAAAAGGGCTGTGTACGGCTTCTAGACAATATCAGCATATAAAAATCAAGGAACTTGAAAAAGAGGATATTTCCACAGAAGAATACGATCATAAGCTCAATAAAATTACCGAAAAATCATGTACCTGCGTTGGACTGGGAACATCTGCCTTACTGAGCTATGGCCTAGACACTAAAACTGAAGGCCCTGGCGTGTCTATCTGTCCCGGACCTAATATGGCCTATTATTCAAAAATTGTATCCTTAAAGGAAATGACAGGACATATCTATGGGCGTACCAATATTATAACTAGGACCGATAGGCCCAACATATTTATTAAAGAACTCGGGATCTACACGGAGTACCTGAAAAATAAAATAGAGGAATCTAGATTTTCCATGAACAAGAAACAGGAAAAATATCTACTGACCTTCGTAACCAATCTAAATGCAGGGATTGCTTATTATCAAGATCTTTTCACCAATTTGAAAGGAGGTTTTGAAGATTCCAAGTCTACCATCCTTACAGAATTGGATAAAGGAACAGAAACCTTGGCACTTCTAAAAACAAAAGTGGAGTCGCTTTCCTTATCAGCGGTTTAAAAAACTTCTAATTGAGAAAGGTATAAAGTAATTAAAAAAGCGTCATCTCGAAGTATCGGGATGACGCTTTTTAAAACTAAGAAATATACAATGACCCTTAAATATTTATTTCTGCTTTAAAGACAGCGCTTTTCCTTTAAAGCTAGGCCCTTCCAAGGTAACTCCTAAATTTTTAATCACGGTAGGCGCTATTTGATCCGTGTATAATTGTTCTTCCTTAGCAACTTCTCCCTTTGCGCTCACTCCTTTCCCAAAAGCAACCATCCATACCTGGTCCGAACCTTTAACCTCATCACCATGTCCTTTCCAAGTGTTTAAGGGCATAGTACCCCGACCGTGATCGGTGGTGATAATAAAGGTAGTGTTGTCTTTATAAAAAGGATCCTGCTGCGTAAATTCCCATAGCTTTTCAATTAATCCATCGGTGTTTTGGGCCGATTCTAAATAAGCATCATATTCTCCGTCATGTGCAAAATCATCAGTTTCCCCATAAGCGATAAACACCAATTTTGGATGCTTCCTTTTCATATATTCCATTGCATAATGATTCGTAAAAGCATCTAGGCGTACAGATCCCCAAGGACTGGGAATTTCTGATTGCAGTTGGTTTAAAAACACTTCCCGCTCCGTAAGGTCATTCCCCACGGCGATACCGAAACCAGCATTAACTGGAACCCCCGATCGGGTTTTGTTCACTATAAATGGAAAAACGTCCCAACTACCAAAGGCAGCTACTTTCCCCTTATAAGCAGGCAATTTATTGACCCGCTCTAAGATAGTCTCATTGGGATTGTCGGTTTTACGATTGCTAGTAATCCTAATATCATCTGCTTCCCCAGTTAAAATTTCGTTGTATCCAGGATAGGAAAACCACATTTTATTGGTAAGGTTTACTTTACTGCCCACATTCCTATTTCCATGCAATTGCCCCATGGATTGCACCTGATTCCAAAAGAATGGCATTAAAACTGCTCTTCTTTCCTCTGGTGTATCTCTCCAAAATTGAGATTTAAGGCCTGTTGTATCCCCAACAAAATCTTTGTTGGCCACCAATTGGGGGTCTGCTCCCGAAAACAACTCTTGCCAACGGAGTCCGTCCAAGGTAATTAATATGACATTGGGCTGGTTATCTGTTTGCGCCATAGTCTTGGAGGATATTCCTACTAAAAGAACCATCAATAAGGTTACTACACTTCTTTTCATCTGATTATTTATTTATAGTATTAAAAGTTAAGCTATTGGACCAATCGCTCCAATTTAAGTTTTGATCTCGATATCGGACCCGCCAGTAATAGGTTGTATTAGGCGCAAGGCGATTAGCCCTTTCATCAGAAAGATCATCATCTTTTTGTCTGTTTTCTTTGTAATACCAATTTTCATGCTGCTTCCAGCTATCGAAAACAGGTTTTTCAAAGTTCTTGCTTGTTGCTATTTGCCAATGGGAAGCAGCGTGAAATGCATTATTAAAGTCACTGCTGAACTCACCTGCCTTTAAAATGGTCTCGGTAAAATCAATGGTTTGGTTGTTTGGGGACAAGGCCACTGGCGGTTTTGGTTTTCTTTCCTTTTTCCATATGGTAATACTATCCCGAAGTTCGTTATCCCTAAACTCTTCTTCATTTCCCCTGCTAATTCTTTTAATAGTAAATTTAGGATCTTCCCTATTGCCATCAACTTCTACCATTACAAAACCGTATTCATCTTGGGTGACGCTAAATTCCTCATAATCCCTGCCCTCAAATTCTCCCCAATTATCTATAGCCCCACCTGCCGAAGCTACGTTGATCCAAAGGTGTTTATGTTCCTTGGATTGGCCACGGGAATATCCATGGGTATGTCCAAAAAAGTGAATACTGGGTTTTCCGGTTTCGGTTGAGAAGTTTTCCAATAACGCAACAACTTTTCCAGAGAAATCTTCTTCTCCCGGAATCCACAATTCCGATTTGTGTGGATGATGCAATTGAGCAAATACAAAATCTACCTCATCATTTTTCGCGGTATCTTCCAGCAATGTGCTTAACCATTGGTACTGATCTCGGCTATTGCTGTAGCCGTCATTGGAATTTAAACCTATAATTCTCGTATTGCCATAATCCTTAAACCACCAATGTTCGGCATAAGCGGGAGTACCGTTTTCTGGTAGGCTAAAATATTTAAAATAAAATACTGAATTCTTTTCATGATTTCCTAGTACCGGATAAACGGGAACCTCGGAGAACAATTTTTCAGCCGGATTAAAAAAATCGTTTTTCCATTGGTCGTACTTGGTTCCGTTTTCAACCAAATCGCCCGGAATCATAACCATAGCGAGGTTATTGGGTAGCTTGCCCCCAAATTCTTTTTCCAAATAGGTCAAGACTCCTTGGTTTACTACTTCAGAAAATTTATCAGGATTATTATGGTCCTTCTGCATATCGCTCATCGCTACAATCTTAAAAGATTCCTGGTCGCTTGCAAAAGGCGGTGTTTTAAACTGATAAATATCTGAAATAGCCTTCCCAGTTTTTACCCGATAGTAATATTCTGTAAAACGCTTTAGCCCTTCTAATTTCACCTCGTGTAACCTTGCCTCGGTAAAGTTAACATCGAAGGCAACTCCCTTGGTTTGTTTCCCTAGTTTAGGTCCAAGTCCCCATTCTACGATACTTTCCTCCCCAAGATTAGTTTCCCACATAATTTTAATGGAATTGGGGGTAGCGTCCTGAAGATAAGGTTGTATTTGGATGCTCACCTCCTTATTTTGCGCATGACCTACAAGCATAAAAATGCATAAGGTGCAGCTAAGTGCAATGTTTTTCATTATGGTTTGTTTTTTGGTTGATAAGGTCTAGCAACTACTGCGTAAGTTGACTAAGGCACTAAAATAATCATTCTCCCATTGTTATCTATACCATAATATTAATTATAACTACAATTTTTATCAACTATGGGGGTATTACAATAAAAATACGGTCAGTTCGGGACCAGTCGCACCCTATCCATAAAAAAAATCATCATTAAAGATTATTATAATAAATAAAAAAACGGATTTTGATTTCTTCCTATCAAAATCCGTTTTTTAAGAGAATGCCATTCACCTAATAGTTACCGCTCACCAAATAATTATTAAGTCACAAGAGTTATGGGATCATACTATTATTCTATAGAATCGATCACACTATTGCAACGCAACATACTATCTCCGTAATAAGGTTTTTTAATTGCTTTTCTCAAACTCAACCATGTCGCTCCCTTATCGGTAAGGGCATAGGACAATGCTGTACGCATATTGGATGGTTTAGATTTTTGTTGTGCGCAATCGTAAAGCATTCGCGATCACCGACACCGAGCTGAAGCTCATGGCCAATGCCGCGATCATTGGGGACAATAACAATCCGAAAATCGGATAGAGTACTCCCGCTGCAATAGGTACGCCAAGCGTATTATAAATGAGTGCAAAAAACAGATTTTGCTTAATGTTCCCCATCACCTTTTCACTGAGAAGCCTAGCTTTAACGATGCCATGTAGATCTCCTTTTACCAAAGTAATCCCAGCACTTTCTATTGCTACATCCGTACCAGTACCCATTGCTATACCTACATCTGACTTTGCCAAAGCTGGGGCATCATTAATACCGTCTCCGGCCATGGCTACCTTTTTTCCTTCTTTTTGCAATTGCTCTACCACATCTAACTTATCCTGAGGGAGCATTTCGGCCTTAAAATTGGTAAGACCCAATGTATCTGCAACTGCCTTTGCTGTATCATGATTATCGCCCGTCAGCATAATAACCTCTATGCCATGCGATTGTAATTCTGCTATAGCAGCCTTGCTCGTTTTCTTTATCTTATCGCTGATCACAACATACCCCACACCAATATTATCTATAGCTAAGAAGGGTACCGTTTTACCCATTTTCTGCTCTTCCAATACCTCATTTTTTAATTGATCGGACATTGTCACCTGGGCTTCTTCCATCATTTTTTTATTTCCCAAAGCCACCTTTTTTCCTGCAATAGTTCCTGTTACTCCCTTACCTGTTACCGACATAAAGTCTGTAGCGTTTAAAAGAACTACATCTTTTTCTTTCGCATATTTCACAGTCGCCTCTGCCAAGGGGTGCTCACTAAGGTTGTTAAGGGAATAGATAACTTGTAGTATTTGATCCTTGCTATAGTCGGGAGACGTACTCCCAACGCTTTCCACAGATGGTTTTCCCTCCGTAATAGTACCCGTCTTATCTATAATCAGCGTATCTATCTTATCCATTCTCTCCAACGCCTCAGCGTTCTTGATCAGGACACCGGATTGCGCACCTTTCCCAACACCCACCATAACAGACATAGGTGTGGCTAGACCAAGAGCACAGGGGCAGGCAATAATTAGTACCGCTATAGCATTCACTAGTGCAAATACATACGCTGGTTCTGGTCCTACAATAGCCCATACAATAAAGGTAATGACCGAAATTAGCACCACAACAGGCACAAAATAGGCAGAAATCTTATCAGCCAACTTTTGTATGGGGGCCTGACTCCTACTGGCTTTGTTTACCATATCTATTATCTGTGCCAGTAAGGTATCTGATCCCACTTTTTGGGCTTCCATCACAAAGGATTGGTTCCCATTAATGGTGCCCGAATTAACGGAATCGCCCTCCCCTTTATCTACTGGAATGGGCTCTCCGGTAATCATGGACTCGTCTATGGAGGTATTTCCTTCACGTATAGCTCCGTCTACAGGTATTTTCTCCCCTGGTTTCACTCTAAGGAGGTCTCCTATTTTAATTTTATCGATGGCAATGGTTTCCTCCTCGCCATTTACTATCCTTACCGCTTTATTGGGAGCCAACTTCAACAATTCCTTTACGGCGTTGTTTGTTTTACTATGGGCCCGGGCTTCCAACAATTGCCCCATCAGCACCAAGGTGAGGATAACGGTGGCTGCTTCAAAATATACATGTACGGTTCCGTGATGTGTCTTAAACTGGACCGGGAAAAAATCGGGAAATAACAAGCCAAAAACGCTGAACAACCATGCCACTCCAGCCCCGATACCGATTAGGGTAAACATATTGAGGTTCCAGGTTTTTATAGAACGATAGGCTCGCTCAAAAAACATCCATGTAGCATAAAATACCACGGGGATGGAAAGTACAAATTGTATCCAATTCCAATATTTCATTGGGAGCATGTCATACATTGGATTGTTCGGTATCATTTCGGACATGGCAATTACAAAAATGGGTAGGGTAAATATTCCCGCTATCCAAAACTTGCGGAGCAGCTTTTTATAATTCTTTTCTTCGGCAGAGATATCGGCTTTTACGGGAACCAGATCCATTCCGCAGATTGGACAATCCCCAGGTTCGTCCTTAATTACTTCGGGATGCATGGGACAGGTGTATTGGGTAGCGCCAAAGGCATCCATTTTTACTTCTTCCACCAAGTCCATTCCACAGACCGGACAATCCCCCGCCTTGTCATAGGTCTTATCGCCCTCGCAATGCATAGGGCAGTAAAATGTCCCAGTACCTGTTCCTTTGGCTACCTCCTTCGGAGCCTTAAGCTGATCTGGTTCTTCCTCCCCAGGCATGGCAATACTATAACGACCACCGTCTTTCTCCAAGGCACTTTTAAATTTCTCTATCGCAATATGCTCCTTCATTTCTATGGTCGCCTCCGCTTTTGCCAAGTCTACCGAAGCTTCTGTTACACCGTCTACCTGTTTTAAAGTTTCTTCTACATGGCTCCTACAGCCATTACAGGTCATTCCCAATATTTTATAAGTGTGTGTCATTGTTTACGTCTTTAGTTGAATACTCAAAATTAGCCCTTCTGTAAGATTTGTGTTTTCAAAATTGTGGAAGATGTTTATACTATTTGGTCCAAGGATTTCCGTCCCCATTGCTGTAAATTCTTGTATTCGCTCATAGACATTCCAGTTATCGTTTTAAACTGAGATGCCAAATGGCTACTGCTTTTATAGTTAAGGCTATAGGCTATTTCAGAAAAATTAAGATGCTGTAGTTGAATCAATTCCTTAACTTTTTCTATTTTGAGGATGATATAGTACCGCTCAATAGTAACTCCCTCTTGTTTACTAAACATTTTGCTTAGTACCGAATACTCTTTATTTAGTTTTTTGGACAGGTAGGACGATAGGTTTTCTTCCGAGGAAGCTTCGAGATGGTCAATAACTTCAATCAGTGCTATTTTTAAATGTTCAATAATCATTTCCACAGCATCTTTTACTAGTTCGAAACCATTATTTCTGAGCATGTTTTCTATAAAATACTGATCAACTCCTTCTTTTTCCACATATACAATCTCTCCCAAAACAATAGATTCCACTGTAAGACCAACCTTTATGAACTCTTGTTTCAAAAGGGTTATACACCTATTACAAACCATATTTTTAACGAGGATCTTTTTTGTCATGCTTCTATTTCATAATAAGAATAGCGCTCTTTACTATTGGAATATGCTACCCACCCTTTATCCTTGTCCAAATTTACTTCTTGGTTAGTTTACTTCCTTTTGTACAAAAGCACAATTCAGCATTTGGCTACCATCGTATGGGTTCTTAACAGCCTTAACTATACGTACCCACATACCGCCCTTATTGTTCTTGTACAACGGACAGAATTGCTGATATAGTGGGGCAGGTGTTCCAGCAATCGCCACCAAATTCACCAAGTTAGCACTAAGTTCTTCAAAATATTCCCTTTGTTGAATACTATCGACATTGGTAATCTGATTGGCACTTTCCTTAGATGATGTTATAATTTCTTTTCTCAATAGTTTTCCATCTTTTACCTGTTTCAACATCAAATATTTGTTGCTTGAACTTAGAAATTTCCTATAGTTTTCAATATACCAATTTAAAACTTTAATAGTAATTATTTCTTTCTCAATTGGTTACACCAGCCTTTAGATTCAGAGATTCCGATTGGATGCCGATTCAAAAAAAACTTATCCTACTGTAAAAGTTTGGGGCGTTGTTGGGAATTAATTTTCACAAATGGATCGTTATTCCAATTTTAGTATGGACCCCCTAAGCTCTTTATAAAGAGCAAGATAGTGCGCTATAAATACCCACTCCCCTTTAACAAACTATTAGGCAGGCTTCTATAAAACTCAATGCTCCAATTCCCTGAAAATTTCGCTAAGAATTTCATAAGAACGGAGTCGGTCTTCGTGATCAAAAATATGGGAAACCACCATAATCTCATCTACTCTGGTCGCTTCTACAAACGACTCCAATTCATTTTGAACGGTTTCCTTTGATCCCACAAAGCTATAGTACATCATTTTTTGGATCTGTGCTTTTTCTAGGTCGTGCCATAAACCATCCATACTTTTCACGGGTGGAGCAAGGGGTTTTCTAGTGTTTCTAATGATCCCTAAGGCCAATTGCTGAAGGCTGGTCTCCAAATGCTTGGCTTTTTCGTCTGTATCTGCTGCAATTACATTTACACAGGCAATGGTATACGGGGCTTCACATTGTTTGGAAGGTTGAAAGTTTTGGTGGTATAACTGTAGGGCTTCATGGAGATGAGTGGGTGCAAAATGACTGGCAAAGGCGTAGGGCAGCCCTTTTATACCTGCTAATTGAGCACTAAAGGTACTGGAGCCCAACAGGTATAACGGGATATCTAACCCTTCTCCCGGGATGGCCCTTACTGCTGCATTCTTGTTTTCTGCCGAAAAATAGGTCTGAAGTTCTCCGATATCACGGGGGAAATCGTGAACCGTTTCCGCCCGATCCCTTCTCAATGCCTTGGCGGTTAATTGGTCCGTACCAGGTGCCCTTCCCAAACCTAGGTCTATCCTTCCGGAGTATAAGGTTTCCAAAGTTCCAAACTGTTCCGCTACAATTAAAGGGGCATGGTTGGGCAACATAACACCTCCAGATCCCACCCTAATATTCTGTGTTCCCTGAGCAATATGTCCAATTAAAATAGGGGTGGCAGAACTCACTAAGGTATCCATATTATGGTGCTCGGAAATCCAAAACCGTCCATAGCCCAAGCGTTCCACATGCTGTGCTAACTCTAAGCTTTTTGCAATAGATTGTAAGTGCGATGAACCTTCTGCAACTGGCACCAAATCTAAAACTGAAAATTTTTTTACTCCTAAATTATTTTTATTGATCCGCTTCATATATACCAAAATTAAAAGACAGTAAAGATATTGAATATTATCCCGGGGGACTATAATAGGGCTCCATTTGTCCTTCCACGACTAGTATATATCGTCTAAGCTTCACCGAAAAAGGGGTCTAAACCTTTACAGCTAATTTCTAAATTGATTGCAGAAACCCAATCGAAAACAATGCCTTATGTTTACAGCTTCCTATGAGAAAGCTATCAGAAATAAAAAAGAGTAAAAGGAGATTTTATAACCTAATGATCCTACTTATGCTGGCCTTAATAGTTATTTCGGCCATAGTTTTAAATTCTTAAATTTTAAAAAGTTAACTACACCTGTGAACGCTAATTCACCAATTCTCCTGACCAATCAACAATTGGCATTTAGCTTAAATTTAGGACTACTTTGGTCAATAAACTGCCATTTTGCACTTAGATTTGCTTAAAAATGCATCGTTATATAGAACATGGGTTCCCAGATCGAGAAAAAAGACCGTAAAAAGAAAAGAAATCCGCTAAAAATAATTGGCAGAATAGTCCTTTCCTTTTTATTGCTCATTGTTTTGCTGCTCCTCTTTATCCGAAGTCCATGGGGCCAAGGCATCATCATCCAAAAGGCGATCACCTATGTTTCAGAAAAAACTGATACAAAAATAGAGATCGACCGACTCTTTATCACCTTTTCTGGCAATGCGTATGTAGAGGGATTTTATTTGGAGGATAAGCAGGGAGATACCTTGATCTATTCCCATTCTTTGGAAGTATCCGTGGCCCTAATTCCTTTAATAAAGGGCGATAAAATAAAGCTTTCTTCCATAGACTGGAACGGTGTGGTGGCTAAAATTGATCGCTCAGAGAAAACTGAAGCCTATAATTTCGAATTTTTAATTGATGCTTTTGCTTCAGATACTACTGCAACCGATACCACTACCAATTCCCCTCAATTGGAAATTGGAACTATTGAACTCAGTGATTTTAAAATTGAATATTTGGATGGGGCAGATGGGTTGGAAGCCTCCCTACAAATGGGCCGGCTTATATTAAAAATGGAGGAGTTAGATCTAGACCTTATGAAATTCCATATAGGCCATGCATCGATCTCCGATACGCAAATTTCCTATACTCAGAAAAAAATTGTTGTGAAGGAACCGGATCCTTTCCCAGAATCCCTAATGCCCACTATAATTGTAGACCAATTTGAAATTGGAAATACCTGGGCCAACTACAGTTCTATCCCCGATAAAGTAGATGCCAAATTTAAGATCGGATCCTTTTTACTAGCCTTGCCCATGGCCAATCTTGCTGAAAGAACTATTCGTCTAGAGCAATTTAAACTCAATGATTCTGAGGTTTACTACAGGGACCTAAATGTGGGGGACGTAAAGCCAATTGATACTACATCCGTTAAGGAACCTATCGATTTTGAGTGGCCAGATTGGGATATTGAAACGGGACCTATCCGTTTAGAAAATAATCACATCACCTATATTTCCAAGGAAAACGTTCCTACAAATGGCAGGTATAACACCTCCACTTTGGAACTTAATAAGCTTGGTATGGAAATATCTAAGGGACAACTAGGAAACAAGACTGCCGAAATTTCTCTAAAGCGGTTATCATTTTATGAAAAGAATGGTTTCACCCTAAGGAATTTGGCCTTTACCCTAAGCGCGGACAACAATACCATTTCCTTGGCCAGTTTAAATGCCACCACCCAAAAAAGTAATGTCAACGGGAATGCGAAAATCGGATATGGGTCCATCAATGCTTTTTTAAATCACCCAGAAACATCCAAGGTCTCTTTGGCCCTACCGTCTTTTGATCTTTCGTTGGATGAGCTTTATACTTTTCAACCATCACTGGAAGAGAACGTGCACTTCCAAAACTTGGCACAAAAAGTGGTTTCGGGGAAATTATTTATGGACGGCACGCTTAATAACCTCCAATTAAAAAACACTGCCCTGCAATGGGGAACGGCTACCAAACTTCAGCTAGAAGGCTCCATTACCAACTTGATGCAAACCGATTCGCTGCATTTGGATATCCCTAAATTAAGTTTCACCACCATTAAAAAAGATGTTGCCCAGTTTATAGATGAACAACAATTGGGAATTTCCTTACCAGATTCCATTCAACTTAACGCAAAACTCTTGGGGAAATTAACGGATATGGATACCGAAGCTAAGTTGGTTAGTCCAGACGGAAATATTTTGCTGACTGGGAACTTCACCAATAGGGATAAGATCCAATTCATTGCCGATATGGAAGTAGCGCAACTACAGCTTCAAAAAATCCTTAATAATAAGCAGTTGGGAAATGTGTCTTTTACGCTAAAAGCATCGGGTGATGGCAATTCCATAAATACAATGAATGCTCTTTTGGATGCCGATTTTTCTGTGTTGGAATGGCAAGGTTATGATTTCTCCAAACTCGATTTAAAGGGAGAAGTGAAAAATGGCAAAGGGGAAATCAATTTAAAATTCAAGGATAAAAATTTAAATGCCCAATTACATGCCGGTCTAGTTTTAGATAGCATTTCGCCACAGGTTGATATGGTTCTCAATATCTTAGGTGCAGACCTCTCCGCCTTGGGAATTACACAGAACGATATTAAGACGCAATTTCAGCTAAAGGCTAATTTTAAGGGCAATGCAGAGACTTTTACTTTAAATTCCGAACTGAGTGATGCTTTGGTAGTTTACGACAACAACCCCTATCCGGTAGACCACTTAACCTTTAACGCTTCCATAGATGGGCAAGGGACCAAGGTAGGTATTCACAGCAAACTAATACAGGGGGAATTGATTTCCAATACCGATATTAATTCGCTGAACCAAGCATTGATACGTCAGTTTAAAGGTTATTTTTCCGATACTACCGCGTTGGTACAAGGGCAGATTCCCGTCACTATGAAAATGAACCTGGCCGTAAATCAAGACCCCTTATTGGAGGACGTTTTTGTAGGTGGCCTAAAAAAAATGGATTCCATTTACTTTCAAATGGATTTTAACGAGGCAGATCAAAAGTTAACCGCAAATCTGAACGCTCCTTACATTAATTATAATGACAGTACACTAGACAGCCTACGTTTAGATCTGAACGCCACTGCCAACAATCTGGATTTTAAATTTGGATGGAAGGGGATAAACACTGGCCCAATCGCCATCCCAAGGACCTCTTTGGAAGGGAAATTGGAAAACAAGGAGCTGCAGCTCAATTTTGATGCCTATGACGGGGATGCTACTTTGGCACATATAGGTTCTAAATTAACAACACACAATGACACCCTGTACATTCATATACAGCCTTCTGGCCTCCTCTTCAATAAGAAAAACTGGGAAATATCAGAAAACAATAAAATCGCGATTGCCGAAAAATATGTGGACTTTACGGATTTTGTCCTGCAACGGAACCAGCAAAAAATGTCGCTGGGCAGTAGTCTTCCCACAGACAAAAAACAAGACCTTTCCTTAAAGTTCGAGAATTTTAAACTGGGTACTTTTACCAGCTTCTTAAATCCCGACGAATCCTTGGTAACCGGAGTTTTAAAGGGGGACCTTGTTTTTGAAGATCCCTTTGGAGATACCGGTATGGTCGCAAAAATGGAAATCGACAATCTTACGGCTATGCAATCCTCTTTGGGAAATTTAAGCGTAAATGCTAATTCTAGCAACGGCAACACCTATGATTTTGATCTATCACTGTCTGGGGGGGATGCTGATCTGACCATTAATGGGGACTATCTTGCTGCTGAAAGTGGGGCACAGTTAAATCTTAACCTCCTGATCAACGAAATAAAGTTAAAGGCAATACAGGCCCTAGTGCCAGAAATAATTTCGCAACCCTCTGGTGGCATAGCTGGGGAATTTAAAGTAAATGGCACTTTAAAAGCACCCAAATATCAAGGAAGCCTTCGATTTAAGGAGACTGGATTTTTGGTGAATTCCTTAAACTCCAAATTCAATCTTGCCAATGAGGAAATAAAATTGGACAATAAGGGAGTTTATTTTAATGATTTTTCCATTGCAGATGCCAATAACAACCTCTTTCACCTAGACGGGAGCATTTTCACAGAGCAGCTATCTAATCCCACGTTCGACTTAAAAGTAAGGGCCAAGGAATTCCAGGCCTTAAATGCGACAAAAGAGGATAACAACCTGTTTTTCGGAATGTTGAAACTGGATACCGATTTGGAAGTCAAAGGAGATCTATCCGTCCCTAAAATAACCGGAAACTTAAAAATAATAGAGGGATCCAATTTAACTTTTGTGGTTCCAGAGTCTCAATTGGAGGTTATGGAACGTGAAGGTGTTGTACTATTTGTAAACAAGGAAAATCCCGATGCCATTATCACTAGAAACAACAATAGTAGTGCTACTTCGGCCATCCTAAAGGGTTTTGATATTGGAGCAACCCTTAACGTAGATGACAATTCTACTTTTACCATAGTTATAGACGAACGATCTGGGGACAATTTTCAAATATCCGGAAAAGGGGAGTTTAAGCTGGGCATAAATCCCAATGGAAGAACCAGTCTGGCTGGGAGGTATGAAATAAGCAACGGACATTATGAAGCCAGTCTCTACAATCTGGTAAAACGAAGATTTGAAATTTCTCCAGGAAGCACCCTTATATGGAGCGGTGACCCTTTTAACGCGGAACTAAAAGTACGAGCAATCTATAAGTTGGAGACCTCAGCAGCCCCTATTATGGCCACCCAAACCTCAGCAGCCAGTGCGGGTATTGCCAACAAATACCGCCAGAAAATACCGTTCTTGGTATATCTTAACGTGGATGGGGTTCTATTACAGCCAGAAATATCCTTTAATCTAGATATCCCTGAGGATAAACAAGGATCTTTAGGTGGTGAGGTTTATGGCCGTGTACAACAACTGAACGAACGGGAAGAGGAATTAAACAAGCAGGTTTTCTCCCTTTTGGTCCTCAATAGGTTTTTTCCCGGATCTACCAGTGATGGGAGTTCTGGAGGTGCAGCATCCATTGCACGGGACAATGTAAACAAAGTCCTTTCCGGTCAATTGAACCAGTTTTCGGACAAACTGATTGGTAGTACGGGTGTGGAACTGGATTTTGGATTGGATAGTTTTACCGATTACCAGGGGGATACTCCCCAAGATAGGACCCAATTGGATGTAAGTGCCAGTAAGCAACTTTTCAACAACCGACTGATCGTACAGGTGGGGAGCGAGGTAGATATTGAAGGAAGTGATCAGGGAGCGGAAGGCACCCCAGTCATAGGAAATGTTAGTGTGGAATATTTGTTGACCGAAAATGGCCGATTTAGGCTAAAAGGCTTTCGAAAAAATGAATTTGAAAGCGTTATAGACGGACAATTGATCGTTACCGGTATAGCCCTGATATTTAACAGGGAGTTTAATCAATTTAAAGAACTTTTTGCCAAAGCCGTTAAGGAAGAAGCGGAAACTGAAAAAAAATAAAAAGCGAATCTCTTTGAAAACCAAAACAAAAATAAGCTGCCTTTTCTCGCTCATACTCCTATGGGCCCTACAATCTTGTAGTGTAAAGAAATATATCCCCCAAGAGGAGTTGCTTTATACAGAAGGTAGACTTCAACTGGAATCGGACACTACGATCAAAAACCTGAATAAAATAAACCAAGAACTACAAGACTTGCTAAGACCGGAGCCCAATACCAAAGTGTTGGGTATTTACTTAGGGTTATGGGCCCACTTTAAGGCACAAAAGGAAAAACCGGGGTTTATAAATAGGTACCTGGGTAGAAAAATTGGAGAAGCACCGGTATACCTTTCCCATATAGATTTGGAAAAAACCGAGGAACTTTTAAATAACCGTTTGGAGAACAGGGGGTTTTTTAGGAATACTATAGCCTCTTCTGTTAAAAAGAAAACTAGGTCAGCCTCCATAGATTATAAGGTGGAGGTAAAAAAACCCTATGTTTTGGCTTCGTATCAATTGGAAAACGATTCCCTTCCTATTTTAAAAGATATTGAGAATACCCTGGTCAAAACCGTAATAGAACCAGGAATGCGGTACGACCTTCAGCAGTTTAAACTGGAAAGGGAACGTATAGACCAGGCCTTGAAATCTATAGGATATTATAACTTTAATGCCGATTTTCTAATTTTTGAGGCCGATACAAATCAGTATAAAACAAAGCGGTTCGATCTGTTTTTAAGATTGAAAAAAGACGTGCCCAAAAAATCCATGGTCCCCTACCGCCTTAACTCCATTAAAGTATACCCCAATTATTCCGTAGCCACCGATAGCCTGATAAAGGATACGGTCCAATTTCTGGGGATAGAATACATTCAGTCTAACGAATTTTTTAGGCCCAAAAGATTGGCCCCCTATATTTTGCTAGACGAAGGGGAGACTTATGACCCTTTAAAATCCAAGCTCACCAGTAATAGATTGGCCTCTATTGGGACTTATAAATTTATAAATATTAGGTATGAGGAGGACAATACGGATATGGAAACCGATGGGTTTTCCAAATTGGATGCCTATATCAATTTATCGCCATTAAACAAACGTTCCCTACGTGCAGAACTTCAGGCGGTGTCCAAATCCAATAATTTTGCGGGACCTACACTTTCCCTCACCTATAGCAATAGAAATCTGTTTAGGGGTGGGGAAACTTTAAATATAACTGGGAATGTAGGCTATGAGACCCAACTGGCGGGAAATAACAGTACAGGATTGAGCAGTACTCAACTAGGTTTAAAATCGGATCTGATCTTCCCAAGGCTGCTGTCCTTTTTCAATTTCTCCGAACGCTTTAGGTATGCCGTCCCCAAAACTAAAATAAGCCTGGGGATGGAACATTTAAATAGGAGTAAACTATACAGCCTAACTTCTTTCAGCGCTATTTTTGGATATGGCTGGAACGAAAACAGATATGTTTACCACGAACTGAACCCCTTAAGCATTAATTATGTAAATCTTTCCACGACCACAGCGGAATTTGAGACGATATTAGATAACAACCCCTTTCTGAGAAGTAGTTTTGAACAACAATTTATTGCCGGATTAACCTATTCCTTTACCTATAACGAACTGGTGGATGCCAAGAAGAAGAATGCCCTCTTCTTTAATTCCAATATAGATCTTGCAGGAAATACCATAAGCCTCTTTGGTAAAAGCACTAACCAAGAAGGAGATAAAACCATTCTTGGGCTAGCTTACGCGCAATATGCCAAAATGGATTTAGACATCAGGTATCATTTGCGTATGGGCAGCTCGCAAAAACTTATTGGTCGCATTTTTGGTGGTATAGGGGTTCCCTATGGTAATTCTGCCACCTTACCCTTTTCCAAGCAGTATTTTTCTGGTGGGCCGTACAGTGTACGGGCATTTAGGATACGCTCTTTGGGACCGGGCACCTATAACCCCGAAGCAGACGATTCAGGATCCTTTTTTGATCAATCGGGGGATATTAGATTGGAGGCAAATTTGGAATATCGGTTTCCCATCTATTCCTTTCTAAAAGGAGCTCTTTTTGCCGATGCGGGCAATGTCTGGTTGATCAATGAAAATACGGCCCTCCCGGGAGGGAAATTCACCTCCAATTTTATGGATGAACTGGGAATTGGTGTGGGCGCGGGACTCCGGATCGACATACAGAATTTTGTGATTCGGTTTGATCTTGCTGCTCCCTTGCAGAAACCTTACCTCCCCAAAGGAGATCGCTTTGATTTTGATATCTCGCAACCTATTTTAAATTTTGCAATTGGGTATCCATTTTAAGTTGGTTGGGGGAATGCCCAAAGGTATAGTTGCCTTTTTCCCACGGGGTATACCCCGTGGCAATGCCTTAGAAAAGCAATACCTCCCAGAGGAAAGTTAGAGTCGGTTTAATCAATTCCGAAGGCTCGGAAAGCTCTTGTTGGGCGTTCTCTAATACCTACTGAAAAGGCAGTATCGGCCAACCGAATGCTTCTTAGCTATTAGCAGCAGTTTTATATCTTTTCTTCTCGTAAAATTTTCTCCATTTTACGACCTCTTGCTAATTCATCAATGAGCTTTTCCATACGTCTGCATTGTTTATACAATTCATATTCATCCTCTATTTCTTCAATTCGATAACCACAAACGACCCCCTTAATCAAGTGTGCGTTAGGATGTATTTTAGCTTTTTTAAAAAATGTTCTAAAAGTTACTTTCTCTTCAATAAGTGCCTGTAAATCATCTTTATCAAAACCAGTAAACCATTCTATTACTTGGTTGAGTTCTTCTTTTGTTTTACCATTCTTCTCCAACCTATTCAAGTAAAGTGGATAAATGGATGCAAATATCATATTGGCGACTTTTTCATTTTTTTCAGCAGTAACTTTCATTTTGATACCATTTTATTGTTTATCTCTTTCTCATAAATTCAAATGCACCTTTTCTGAGTTGGATACCGTATTCCAAATAGGCTTTCATACAGGCGAGGAAATTTGCCCATCCCCCCGAATTTTCTAAAGCCCAACTCAGATTATCTTCATTAAGTTCTTTTCCATTTTCATTTACTCTTACTATGGTACTATCATCTGGCAATTTTTCTAATGTGATTATCACAACAGTTTCTAGGTCCCAAACAAAGGAAATTGAGCTATTATTTTCAATTTTAATTTCTTTAACAGGGAACTTATCTTCAAATTCAGGAAATTTCCAAATCACTTCTTTTCCTGATTCAAGTCGCCCGCTACTTTCAGAAATAAAATACTTGGTCATTTTCTCTGGATTTACAATCCCTTCAAAAACGTCTTCTATTGGTTTTTGAATTTGTATAGCTGCATTTGATTCAAGTCTCATATTGAGTTCCAATTGTCATTTAATTGATCTATCCGAATTGGTGCTACCTGTTAGTATATGAAAAGTAGACGATTTTAAAGCACGAAACTTTCGGTTAAGCACCAAGTTTGATACGAGCTAAAACCCTTGATTTCATTACTTTTTTACCTATTTTTTATATATAGTGTTCGCCACTGGCATTACTTTTACGTTGTATTGAATGTCTGTTATTTTTAATTTTAACCAAGTCCACTTACCATTCTCCAATTCCCAACTTGCTTCGCACTCAATAGGTATTTTTATTCCATTTCGTTCTTCTGTTCTTGTTGCAATCACAGTCCATTCAGTAGGTTTTATTGCATTTGAATCTTTATAACGCATTGCTACGAATTTTTCAAAATTCCCGTCTTTATCAAAATGAAAATCGCCTGAACCTTTAGTTCCTTTATATTCCATTATTGCTCTGGCAGAATAGTCGTCTATAGTCTCCCATTCTATGTATTGACTCAAAGATGCAGAAGGAAACCACACGATTTCAGCCAAATATCGTTGCAAAGTTGCCTGATTTACCTTTTCGTCATTTTTTGCATTCGCAACTGGAATAAGTGAAAGAAGTTTAATTATCATTTCACCTTTGCCATCTTCAAATTTGTCTCTACCTACTACACTCAATATTGAATTCATTTCAGTATTAATATTCCAATTGAACGCTGGCGGTTGAATAGTAAAATATTGTTCTGCCGTACCATTGTTCCAACTTGCTTGTTCGGGTTTCAATTTAAGCTGTAGTTCTTGAACTAAATGCACATTAGAAATCAAATTCTCACCAATTATTCCGCTATTAGCCAACCATTTTTTAACAACTGGTGGTAAATCAAGCAATGCTTTTTCGGTAACAATCTCTTGGTTTTTGAGATGCGAATTTTCAAACAGACTTATTCTTTCTCCTTTGATTTTATGCTTAAAGTTGAAACTTGAATATCCAATAATGGACGCCAATAGAATAATTATGTTTGCTACTGTACCAAATTTTGAGTCAGACCAATAATTAAAAATCAACACCTGTGAAATAATCACAGCCAAAAAACCACTGAACCACCAATAGTCCGAATGAATAAGTATTAAAATGATTGTAATAGCAAAAAGTAGAAATGCCAAGAACCAAAATATTCCGTAAGTTTTGGAAATCGGTTGGGAAATCGCGTTAAATTCAGATATGCCGAATGCTTTGAAAAATCCGAATAAATGGATAATTCCGTGTATTCCAATCAATATAGTTAAAGCTATTCGCATTATTTTATCTGCTTGTGGCCAAAGTACGTGTATGGTAACTTGTTACTATATTTCTATTATGCCAGACACGAATATAAGCTTTTAGTTACATTAAATATTGTCCAAAAAGCTGAAAATGAGCATCCCCAAAAAAGGGAGCACATTTCCGAGAAAGATAATAACCATGAAAATCCATATCCAATTAGCCAATCACCAAAAGAAAGGATAAGGGGATGAAAGCCATTTACGATAAGGCCCCGTGCATAACCGGCTTAAAAGTCGTGGCAATGCCTTAGAAAAGCAATACCTCCCAGAGGAAAGCTAGAGTTGGTTTAGTCAATTCCGAAGACTCGGAAAGCTCTTGTTGGGCTTTCTCTAATACCTACTGAAAAGGCAGTATCGGCCAACCGAATGCTTCTTAGTTATTGGCATTAGTTTTTAAAATTTAACATTTTGAATGTAAGCTTGTTTCGTTTATTTCGTTTAATATTGTAAAGTAGAAAACTAATAAACCAAATGGAAACTTACAATAACGTTAATAAAGCCTCAAAAGAGGAGCAAAAGGTTGCAATTCAATCTTATGATGCTCTTTCTTCCATAATTAAGGAATTAAAGTCCAATAATCCAGAAATTGAGATAGATGAGACCCAGGAGAGAATTAAAATTCCAATAAGCGCATTGAAACTTTTAGGGGAGATTCTAGAAGCGATGAGTAAAGGGAAACCATTTTCTTTGGTTCCCATAGCTACAGAA
This sequence comes from Arenibacter antarcticus, assembly GCF_041320605.1. Taxonomy (NCBI): domain Bacteria; kingdom Pseudomonadati; phylum Bacteroidota; class Flavobacteriia; order Flavobacteriales; family Flavobacteriaceae; genus Arenibacter; species Arenibacter antarcticus. The sequence continues at coordinate 1,679,695 of NZ_CP166679.1, read as the reverse complement.
GTTACAACTCAAAAGGCAGCTGAAATTTTAGGTTGTTCCAGACCTCATTTTGTTAAGCTACTAGAGGAAGGAGAAATAGATTTTACAAAGGTTGGAAAACACCGTAGAGTGAAGTTTGAGGATGTAATGAATTATAAAAGGAAAATGAAAGAAGCTCAGAAAAAGCATATTATAGAAATTATGCAATCTGACGAAGAAATCGGATTATATGATACATAGTGTTCGCTTTATTTGTGTTTTAGATACAAATGTTATTTATCCGATTGAAATAAGGGATTTACTTTTTTGGTTTGCTCACTATGATTTATATACGCCTAAATGGAGTGAACATATATTTGATGAATGGGCCGATGTAATGAAAAGAAAAGGAGTTTCAGAAGAAGAAATTTCAAAACGTATGACAAGAGCAAATTTGGCATTTCCAGATGCTTTTGTACCTAATTATTCAGGGTTGATTTCTGGTTTGGAATTACCTGACCCAAATGATTGTCATGTGCTGGCAGCAGCAATTAAGACAAATGCTAACGTAATTGTCACAAATAATATTAAAGATTTTCCGAAAGAGTATTTATCATCTTTTGGACTTTCAGCTAAGACCGCAGATGACTTCTTAACTGACATAATTGACTTAAATCCTGAAGAAGCTATAAAAGCGTTTAAAGAAATGGTGTTATATCGACGGAATCCTGATTTAGATGAGTTTGAAGTCTTAGATATACTCAGAAATAGAGGATTAAAAGAAACAGCAGACTTCTTGCATTCCCAACTTTAAGTAAATTAATGACAACGGTTAGGCCATGGCAAGTAGGCAGACAAGGAAACTTTTCGTTTCCGTCTGGCCTGTTAGCCAGAGCATTTTGTTTTTATTTTTTTCATTTTAAAAGCCAAATCCAAAAGATTTGGCGACTTTATAAATATACTCAGACCTTTTTATTTAGTCCTAAAGTCCGTATTACGTTTTGTTGTGCATAGTCTTTAAGTGGTATGAAGCGGGGGACTCGTACCCCCAAAACCCTCTGTCCTAAAAAAGTCTAGGTTTCATCAGCTACTAATATTCCAAAGCAAAGGCTCCATTCTTCACACGAGGGTCGCTTCACGAATAATCATTTTCAATTTTCCATAATTACAGATTTCATCAATTCAATAAACATTATTGCTAACGCGAAGAACAGAAGTTGACTGAGGTCAAATAGATAACTGGTTACTAATTCTACTCTATTACATAGGCTCTTTGATCTGTTTAAAATGGCAAATCTTCCCAATCTGCCGATTCCGTTTCTTCTTTTGTGTTTTCTATTTCAATTGTTTTCTCAATTGATTCGATAAATTTTATCGAGTTTGTTACATTGTTGAAAATTAGAACACTTTCGGGGTAATTTAAAATGGCATTATCGTGTGCAAAACTTCTATTGTTTCTTATATCGTTGAAAGCCTCAATAACGTGAATGGAATATTTTAAAATTCGCTCAGTCATTACAGATTCAATTTTGTCGTTAGCCACAATAAATTTAACGTATTTACCAAATATTGAATTTAATGATTCATCTTTATTAACCTCAATCTGGTGATTTTCACAAAGCTGTCTAATAAACTTCATCACATAAGTATGTAATCTATCTAAGGCAACTTCTGGTTCATTTTTATTAATGCTTTCACGAATAGATTTAGCAAGCAAGCTAAAATCTCTATCATCTTCAACTTCCTTAATCACTTCGATTTCACTAACAATCGTGTCAGATTTTAGCCTTTCAGATATCTTTTCACACTCTTTATGAAATCTTTCTAAATGGTCATCTATTTTGCGCTCACCCATATTAACCTGTATGAGCCAATATTCCAATAATTTCTCAATAAGTAGTCCAACATTATAGTTTGATTCTGTATCCCAGAATACTCTCAATCTTCTCGCTTTTGATTCTCCGTTGGCATAGTACTTTTCTTCTTCGATATTAAACTTAATAGAATCATAAATGAAATTATGAAAAGTACGATTGCTAAAGTCCAAGACATATCCACCTTCCATTTCAAACATCCTTTCTAAATATCTTTTGTCTTGAAAACTTAGTTCTGCCATTCTTTTTTTAAATTATGCACAACATAAACATAAGTACCAATACCTATATTTCTATTTTGACAGACACGAATATAAGCTTTTACTTACATTAAATATTGTCCAAAAATCTGAAAATGAGCACTCTTCAAAAAAGGGAGCACATTTCCGAGAAAGATAATAATCATGAAAATCCCTTTCCAATTAGCCAATAACCAAAAAAAAGATAAGGAATGAAAGCCATTTAAGTTTATGGCTTTCAGAATGCGGATGACACCCTTTACGATAAGGCCCCTTGCATAACCGGCTTAAAAGCCGAGGAAATGCATTTAATATGCCAATACATGCCCCCTAGCATTGTAATTAATCACATTATAGAAGGTGCTTTCCGAAAGAGGTTGCTAGTGTTCCTTAAGGGAAAAAGTCAATATTTTATAGGCTTCCTTGGCTATTTCCAATTCTTCATTGGTGGGCACTACTAGAATCTTGACTGGGGAAGTAGGGGTATTTATCTCTCTGATTTCTGGGTTGCGGAGGTCATTTAGCTCAGCATCTAGTTCCAGCCCAAGAAATTCCATATTCGTGCAAACCAGGTCTCTCAATTTGTTAGAATTTTCACCTATCCCGGCAGTAAACAATACAGCATCCAGCCCGTTCATTGCAGCAGCATACGCTCCTATATATTTTTTGATGCGATAGGCATTCATTTCCAGGGCCAACAAACAATTTTTATCTCCTTTTTCCGCTTCTTCCTGTATATCTCTAAGATCTCCATACCCGGTTAGTCCCATCATCCCACTTTCTCTGGTAAGCAGGGTTTTCACCTCATCCAGTTTATACCCTAGAGTGTCTACCAGATAAAAAATAATAGCATGGTCCACATCGCCACTTCGGGTCCCCATAATTAGCCCATTAGAAGGTGTAAAACCCAAACTGTGATCTACACTTTTCCCGTTATGGACAGCGGTCATACTGCATCCATTGCCCAAATGAATACTGATAATTTTCGATTCTTTCTTATGGAGGTAGGCAATGGCCTTTTCCGAAACATATTTATGACTGATACCATGAAATCCGTACACCTGAATTCCATGTTCATCAAAAAATTTGTTGGGTATGGCATACTTACTAGCCTTGGTGGGGATGGTATGGTGAAAGGAGGTGTCAAATACTACAATTTGCTTGGCATTCTTAAAAAATTTCTCTGCCAAGACAATCCCTTCTAGATTGTGTGGATTGTGCAATGGGGCTAGGGCAGCGAGTTCCTTGATCTTATCTTTAACCGTTTGATTGATAATTGTGGGTTTAGAAAAGCTATTTCCGCCATGGACTACCCTATGGCCTACCGCATCTATTTCCCCTGCATTTTTTATTACCCCAATTTTAGGATCTACAAGTAGCTTAGCAATTTTTTCCAGTCCCTCCTTGTGATTCATCACTGGCATTATTTTAGTTATCTCGTCATTGTCCGTTTTATAAACAAAAACGGCTTCCTGCGACCCGATCCGCTCTACAATGCCCTGACAGATAACCTGTGCAGTGGGCATAAGCATTAATTGGTATTTTATAGAGGAGCTTCCAGAGTTAATGATCAGTACTTTCATTTATATGTGTATTACTTTAATTCTATTTGTAATTTCTAGGTTGGCAAGCCTCATTTAACCCCTATTATAATCCTTGGGCCTGTATGGCAGTAATAATGACCGTATTAAAAATATCGTTTACGGTACAGCCCCTACTAAGGTCGTTCACTGGTTTATTAAGTCCCTGTAACATAGGTCCAATGGCCAACGCACCCGTTTCCCGCTGTACGGCCTTATAGGTATTGTTCCCGGTATTAAGGTCGGGGAAAATAAAGACACTTGCCTTTCCGGCTACTTGGGAGTCTGGCAATTTACTTTTAGCCACTTCAATATCCACCGCGGCATCGTATTGTATTGGCCCCTCCACCATTAGGTCGGGCCTAAGTCGTTTTACAATTTCCGTAGCTTCCCTTACCCTGACTACATCCTCGCCCTGACCAGAGCTTCCCGAAGAATAGGAAAGCATGGCAATCCTGGGTTCTATCCCAAAAGAGAGACTACTGCTAGCGGAAGAAATGGCGATTTCTGCCAATTGTTCTGCAGTAGGGTTGGGGTTAATAGCACAATCGCCGAAAATAGTCACCCTATCCTCCAAGCACATAAAGAATATGGAAGAAACCACAGAAACACCAGGAGCGGTCTTAATAAACTGTAGTGCCGGTAAAATGGTGTGCTGGGTGGTATGAACTGCTCCGGAAACCATCCCGTCCGCATCGCCCTTATGGACCATCATGGTGCCAAAATAGGACACATCCTCCATAAAATCCCTTGCCATGGCAAGATTTACATTTTTATGTTTTCGCAATTCGTACAAGGTCTCTGCATAATCCTCGAACATGGGGGAAAATTTAGGATCTATAACCGCCAATTTTTCCAAATCTAGGTCGATATCTAATTTTAAAATTTTATCTTGAATTTGTTCTAGATTCCCCAAAATAGTAATCTGTACCGCATTGGTAGCCAACAATTTGCTCGCAGCCCGCAGGATACGTTCATCGGTACCTTCAGGTAATACTATATGTTTCTTTTCCAACTGCGCTTTTTTCAACAACTGGTGCTGAAACATTCTTGGAGTAATCCCGTTGGCTTGGAAAGTGATCAATCGCTCGGCCAAGGTTTCTACATTCACATATTTTTCGAAATCCTGGATAGAAGTCGTTATTTTTTGCTTGTTTTCAGCGTAAATCTGGGATTTTATAGCCCCGATCTGATTGGTAATCGTAAAAGTACCTCCCTTAACGGAGATAATGGGAACCACATCTGTAAGGCCTTCTATCAGTTTAATAATAGAATCTTCAGGAATTACACCCCCGGTAAGTACAATCCCGGAAATGGAAGGGTAGTTGGCCGATACATTGGCCTGTAAAGCCCCCAAAATGATATCTGCTCTATCTCCCGGGGTAATCACCAAACTATCTTCTTTTAAAAAAGTTAGGTAGTTCCGTAATTGCATGGCCCCTACGCTAAAAGCGCCTGCTTGATTATTGATGAAGTTTTCGCCAAACAATATCTTGCCATCCAAGGTTTCCACTATTTCTTTTATAGAGGGATTTGCCAAAATAGGGTTTAAGGGAATAGCATGGATTAGCACATGGGACGGAAGGTCTCTTTTTAATCCGTTAATGGCCAAGTCAACATTCTCTGGCTGCACTTTGTTTGCGATAATGGAAAGCACCTCTACCCCCTTATCCTTAAAAGAATGATAGGCCATATGCATAGTACCTACAAACTCTTCCAAAGTTTTTCCGACCCCACTACTGATAATAATGGCCGGAATTCCAAGATTTTTAGCGATAAGAACATTAATGTCCCATTCTATTATCGCTCCTTCCCTAGTATAGCTAGTGCCCTCTACCAAAACAAAATCGAATCGCTCCTCCATCGCCTTAAATTTAGAAATGATGGTGCTTATAATTTCCTCGTCCTTATCTTGATTTTTTTTAAGGATTACCTCGCTTCGGGTATAGCCGTAGCACTCGTTAAAACTTAAATTTAAATCGAAATGACTTATCATAGTGTTAATATGATTGTCCATATCGCCCGATTTAAAATCGTCTATTATCGGTCTAAAATAACCCACCTTGGCGGTTTTCCCCAGTAACATCTGCATTAGGCCCAAGGAAATTATAGATTTGCCACTATCTGGACCGGTAGTAGCAATGTAAACGGCTTTGCTCATGTATTCAACATTTATTGATCAATAAAGTTACAAGATTGAAGGGTATACTAAAGTAGTATCTATTTCATTACTCCTGAGGTATCCACAATCGTTCGCAAAAATAAGCCCCACCATAAATATGTACTATGAGATATGTCATCTAATACCTTGCAGAATCACAAAAATCTATTATAGGTACCCTTTACTTACAGGGATTTTAGAAAAAATTTTGCTACATTTCTCTTTTAAAAGCTACCAAATGAAATTAAAAGACCATTTACTTTCCATAGTAGATTTTCCTGAGGAAGACTTAGACCAAATCCTATCAAGCTTTACTAAGAAAGTCCTAAACAAAAACACGCTACTGGCCAAGGCCGGAGTGGTGTGTAATACGCTTTACTATATGGAAAAAGGAGTGGCTCGCAGTTACTATACCAATGCCGAGGGCAAGGATATTACCGCATGGTTCTTTAACGAAGGAAATTTTATGACCAGTTTAGAGAGTTTTTTTCAACAAAAAAATAGCGCATACCATCTGGAACTTCTGGAGGACAGCCTTTTATATTCCATTTCAAAGGATGATTTGGATCAATTATTCCAAAAGTTTCCCTCGATGGAACGCTTCGGAAGGAAATTGGTGATAAAATTGTTAGGGGATATGATGGGCAAGTTAAATGCTATCCAGTTTCAAACTGCCAAGGAACGATACCATTTCATGATTAATGAGTACCCAGACCTCTACTTCCGCGTGCCATTGGGACACATTGCGTCCTATCTTGGTATAACCCAAGAAACCTTAAGTAGGATACGGGCAAAAAACTAATCACGGTTCCCAAGGTCTTCTAAGCCCAAAATTGGCAATGTTAGCAGGCTTATTTGACCTATATCAAAGGAAGCCCTTTTAAAACTTCTTATTTTTGTTCAGTTATTTATAAACCACACACTTTTATGAACAAGGCAATACGTTTACTGATCCTACTATTTGTTTTTACCTCTAGCTTGGGAAGCGGTCTATACGCTCAACACCTTAGTGAAGAATTACAGCTATTGATTACAGAGGCTAAAGCCAAGAACAGTTCCATTAAAATTAACCATTTAAATATGGAACAGGCTAGTATAGAAACTAAGACTGCTAGGAACACCTTGCTCCCTAAAATCTATTTAAGTGGGAGCTATACCCGGCTTAACGATGATATTGTATTTGATGACGATACTCAAAATCTTTTGGTAGGCACTCAAAAGTTACTTATTAAAGAAGCCATTGGAGTTCCCTTTAACGCTCCCTTCCCAGCGGGAATCCCTCTGACGGATATACCACCACTACAGAAGAAGAATATCTTAAAATCTGCTGTAGACGTAGACTGGACACTCTTTAGCGGTTTTCAGGTGAGCAACGCAATTAAGGCAAGCAAGCACAAGCATAAATCCTTGGAAATCGCCAATAAGTTAGAAGAAGACCAAGTTGTCCTCAAAACTATAGATCTATATGACAAATTGGGCTTGGCCATAAAATCGGAAGAGGTGATAAAAAGCATGACCCAGTACTTGGAAAAGCAGGATAAATTTGTTTCCTCAGCCATAAATAATGGCTTGGCAACTCCTATTGACCGACAAAAATTAAGCCTGGCAAAACAAAAATTAGCGACAAAAAAATTGGAAGCTCAGAATCAACAAAAACTAGTGATTGCCGTATTACAACAATACACAGGTGCGGCACCAGAGTTTCTGGACAATCTTCGTCCAGATTTATTGCCATTTGCTATAGACGAAACAATGGAAAGCAAAAAACGCAATGAGATTAATGCCTTGGAGGAGGCGGAACTGGCTACTTCCTTTAAATCTAAAATGGAACGGAATAATTTTATTCCCAAGATAGCCCTAAAAGGACATTATGAATTTATAGAGGACGACCTTTCCCTTTTAGAGCCAAAATGGTATGTAGGGGTTGGGACTAAGTGGAATATTTTTGATGGGTTTGTCTCTAAATTAAAAAGTGACCAAACCAAGATTGAAGGGCTGAAATATAGAGAACAGATCAATGAGACGGAGGAATTGATACAGTTAGGCATAACAATGGCCCAACTATCATTACAATCTGCCAAGGAAACCAGTCTAATGACCCAACTGGAGGTAGATTTGGCCGAATCTAACTATGAACTGACCAACAAACAATACAAAAACGGACTGACTACGGTCAGTGAAGTCTTGGATGCCCTTACAGAAGTAGAAAAAGCAAAATTTGATCTACAGAAATCGTATTATAACCAACGGAAGGCCGGCATTGAATTATTGTACGCCAAAGGACTGCTAACCTTTTAATATCACCGAAAATTTTATCAAAATAAAAATAATGTTCATGTATAAATCAATATTAATAGGATGTTTTGCCACCGTATTTTTATTCGGCTGCAACCGTAACAACGAAATTACCGACCTGAGGGGAAAAGTTAAGTTTGAGACCATCTCTGTCAGCAGTAAGCTTGCAGGACGTATAGCTGAAGTATATGTTACCGAGGGACAGAATGTAAAGCAGGGAGACACCTTGGCACTGATAGATGTACCCGAAATAGGTGCAAAGCTTTTTCAAGCAGATGGTGCATTGCTGGCCGCCCAAGGACAATTAAACATGGCCCATAACGGAGCTACTACAGAACAATTAGAACAGATAAAGAGTCAGGTACAGGCCAGTAAGGCGCAATTAAAATTTGCGGTGGAATCCCTAAAACGGATAACTGCCATGTACAAGGATTCATTGGTCACCGCCCAAATGTTTGAGGAAACACAAATGAAGGTAGATATGGCAAGGGCACAGCTCAGTGCCATGGAAGCCAAGCAACAAGAAGTTAAGATAGGGACACGCCAAGAACTTTTGGCACAGGCCAAGGGACAATTGGATAGGGCCCAAGGCGCCAAAAACGAAGTGCTGATAGCTGCCGATGAAAAATACATCATCGCACCTACCGATATGTCTATAGAAACCATTACCCTGAACCAAGGAGAACTGGCCAGCCCGGGATATACCTTGTTTAATGGGTACCAGACCAATACCGTATACTATAGGTTTACGGTTAGCGAATCTAAAATTTATGACTATAAGATTGGGCAAACCCTTACCGTATTAAATCCGTATACCAAGGAAGAGAGTCCGTCTAAAATTACAGCTATAAAACAATTGCCTAGGTACGCAGACATTACCAGTACCTCTCCTTTATACAAACTAGACGAGGCTATTTACGAGCTAAAATTGATTCCTGAAGATACATCGCAAAAGCAGCAGTTCTTTATCAACGCAACCGTACTTCTTAAATAAGCCCTATCTATGAAGCAATTTATCCATTTGGTAAAAGAGGAGTTCCGCCGCATATTTTCCAACGATGTGGTGGTGGCTATATTTTTTGGGGCGCCCATTTTGTATGGACTTATGTTTGGCTTTGTTTATCAGCAAGCAAAAGTATTGGACCTCCCCATTGTGATCATCGATCAGGACAGCAGTCCTGCTTCAGACATGGTGATAGATGCCTTTGACGATAATGAAGTCTTATTGATAAGTGACATTAGGCCCATTGCTGGAAATATTGCCCAAGAGATGCCTTATATGGGCTATGCGGCAGTCATTACCATCCCGTCTAATTTTGAAGCGGACCTGCTTCAAAAACGGTATCCCGAAATTAGGGTCGACCTAAATATGGGGAATATCCTGAACGCTAATACCGCCAGTGTAAACATCCAATCCGTACTTATGACCTTAAATGCGGGAATCGAAATATCGGGCCTACAGCGGCAGGGACTTGCCCCTGATGTTGCTGCCAAATCCTATGAGCCGTTTAAAATCAATTTTAATAAGCTTTACAATTCCACAGGCAACTACGTAAGTTTTATGCTCCCTGGGCTATTGGGCGGTATAATGCAACAGGTTATTTTCTTGGCTATGGCCCTAGTCTTTGCCAGGGATTTTGAAGACGGATATTTTTCCAAACTAATAGACGTAAACCGCTGGTCCATTTACCATGTAGCGCTAAAATCGGTTCCATTCCTATTATTTATACCGGTGATGTGGCTTATTGTTAGTCGGTTTATCCCTTTCTTTAATATAGATGCCGATATTTATAATCCTGCTATGTTCATATTGGTAGCCTTACTAAGTATAGCTTCTATGATGATCGGGATGTTATTTTCCGTGATGATCCCCAACCAACTAAAAGCAACCGAGCTGTTAATGGTAATTTCCACTCCGGCTTTTGTGTTAAGTGGATTTACTTGGCCTACCATGGCGATGCCAGATGCAATAGCCCATATAGCACAATACATTCCATTGACCCAATTCTTAAGCGGATTTAGGAAAGTAGCGGTTTATGGTGGCGGGATAGATGCTATTATGCCAGAAATAAAATGGCTAGTTATGATCGCCCTTGTCTGTTTTGTAGCCATCTTGATTGCCCTACAGACTAAAATTGGGTGGAAATTAAAAAAACAAGATTAAGGAAAGGGTCTATTCCTGTTTAAACTATAGGTTATAGTAGAATAGGCCCTTAATTAGTTGTATTGATATAGACCAAAGTTAGGGTTACCCCTGCCTACTCCTCTGCTTTCTTTACCTCTTTTTGCTGTTCCTTTTCCAACTTTCTAAAATACCTTCTGGTCAAGAAATTGTGCTTTAAGGCTTCGGTTACCTCATTAAAATTTTGGACCCCTTTGGTGACATTCTCCATGGTGGTTTCCAATTGGTGTACCAAAGTCGTATCCGATGCCAAATAATTAATGGCCCCTTTCCCTTGTTTAAACTCCCCGATCACCGAATTTAAGTTCAAGGACATATTTTGAATCTCTAGACTCGAATTTTCCAGATTGGCAATTATACTTCGCATCCTATTCCCAGAAATAGAATCTTTTAAGAGTATCCCGGCAGTACTGTTCTCTAGGTCGATCTGATGTACAAGCGAATTCATTTCGGTAATCATTATATTGGCCTGTCTGCTGGTATGTTTTAAATTGGTAATGGTCTGATACAAATCTTCTGCCATTAAGGTATCATTTAGTAACCTTCCAAAAGTGCCTTTTCCTTGGGTCAATGATCGGGATACCTTTAAAAGGTCTTCGGTTAACAAAGCGGCATTTTCATTGGTCAGACTAAGTGTGTTGAGCATGTCTTGGGTGGCAACCTTACTTAAAGACTGCAACTCGTCCCCTGGGGCTATTGGGGTCGCCGTTCCATCCCCCGGAACAATGTTGATGAGCATACTACCTACAAGGCCGTCGGAACCAATAGTTGCTACAGCATCTTTCTTAATATGATTCTGTATTTTTTCTTCAACGATCATGTGTATCCGGATGGTGGTATCATTTATCATTTCTATTTTTTTTACAGTGCCCACATTGATACCAGAAAAACGGACATTGTTCCCCGTTTGAATTCCGTTTGCATTTTTAAAAATAGCGCTTATCGGAATTGTTTTTCCAAACATATTCTGCTTATTTCCAATTAAATAGGCCGCTACAACCAACAAAGCTGCACCAAAGACCACGAATATTCCGAGTTTTAAATTCTCCAATTTTGTTTTTGCCATCTTTCTATTTTTTAAAAAAAGCTTCTACCTTAGGGTCAGTGGATTGTGATAGTTCGGCATAGGTGCCCTCGGCGTAATTAATACCATCTACCAAAAGGATCATCCGCTCGGATATAACCCGGGCACAATCCACATCATGAGTAATAATCAGGGAAGAAGTGCCGTATTTCTTCTGTATGGAATGCATTAGTTCTATAATCTCTTTAGAAGTTATAGGGTCTAGGCCACTGGTAGGTTCGTCATAGAGGATTACTTTTGGTTTTAAGATCAGGGTACGTGCCAAGGCGACCCTTCTTTTCATACCGCCAGATAGTTCGGAGGGCATCAGGTCCATAGTATGGGCCAGACCCACATTTTCCAAAGCTTCCAAAACCAACGGTTCCGTATCCTTGATTACCCCCAACTTTTTTTTGTGCCTACGCATGGGGAATTCTAGATTTTCACGGACTGTCATGGAATCGTAGAGTGCACTTCCCTGAAAGAGAAATCCAATATCCGATCGTAATTCATCCATTGCCCCACGGTCCAAATTATTTATTTCCTTACCCAATATTTTTACCATGCCGCTATCGGGCTTCACCAAGCCTACAACACATTTGATCATCACGGATTTTCCGGAACCAGATTTCCCCATGATTACCAAATTACCGCCTTCCCGCAAGGTCATATTAAATCCGTTCAACACATGGTTATCCCCAAAACTTTTGCGAAGATCCCGGATTTCTATGACCGCTTTTCTAGAGTCATTTTTTAATGCTGAAGGTTTTATTTGATCTTGATTTTCCATATGAATTATAGTTCATAAAAAATATCGGCAATAATTACCGCAATAAAATCGACAAAGAACAACAGCAAGGATGCCATGACTACTGCTGTGTTGGCTGCCACCCCAACGCCTGCCGTTCCTTTTTTACAGTAATAGCCCTTATAGCAGCCCACCAATCCAATGATAAATCCAAAAAAAACGGATTTTATGGTTGCCGGTACCAGATCGGAAAAGCTTAAAGCGTTAAAAACAGTATTAAAATAAAGTTGAAAAGAAACTCCTCCTTTTATATTTTCCAACAAGGCGGACCCGTACAGTGCCAATACATCCCCAAAAACCACAAGAAGGGGCAACATTAGGGTAGTGGCTAATATCCGTGTAACCACCAAATATTTAAAGGGATTGGTGCCAGAGACTTCCATGGCGTCTATTTGTTCCGTAACCCGCATAGATCCTAATTCTGCCCCTATCCCCGATGCAATTCTACCTGCACAGATTAAAGCGGTAATAACAGGGCCTACTTCCCGTACTATAGAAATCCCTACCATGTTTGGCATCCAAGAAACTGCACCAAACTGGATCAAAGTAGGTCTGGTCTGCAAGGTGAGCACTAGGCCAATTATAAAACCAGTAATGCCTACCAAGAACAAGGAACGGTTCCCCATCTGATAACATTGACGCAACAACTCTTTAAATTCAAAAGGGGGCTTTAGGGCCTCCCTAAAAAACCGGGCTGCAAAATAAGAGAGATCACCGATCTCTATAAAAAATTCTTTAACGCCTTTAAACATGAATTACACCGTATTCATTTCTAAATCAGTACTACTATATTCTCTCAAAGATAAAGGAAAGAAAATGCGCCTCTAATGACCAAAATCATATGACTTTGCCATTGGTATCCTGTAGGATCCAAAATATCAAGTTAGAAATAAAAAGAGTAAAAAAAAAGTAGGGAATATATCTTCCCCGAAAGTTCCGGGAAAGAATTTCCACCTAGAATCCATTACAAACTGGAAAATGAGCTTAAGAACATTCCTATTTCGGTTGTATATTAGTAATGAGAAGCAACAAACAGGAGGCATGTGGGATTGGTCGGAAGACCAAATATGGTCTGATTGCTAATTACAACATTAAGAAATACCTGTTTTTTGCAAAGAAAATGTTGTAATTTAGTATGCACTACTCCCATACAAGGTCCGTGCTGATAACGTAGGTTTACAGCGTTGTTGGCATACATAGTACCCTGTTTTTGTATCACACTAAAATTATTCAGATAAATGGCAGATTTCGAGTTATTTGAACCTAAGAATTGGTTAGAACTACAAGCATTTCTATTCAAGGAAAAAGACGATAAAATCGACAGGTTTCGATCTCCGTATGCGTATAGGGGCGTCTATAATGCCCAATTTGGATTAGAGACAAGTCTGCAAAGATTGGGAAGAACGCCTTCTAAGGTAGAAGGTACAATGATCAGAAACTTTAAGAAGTACTCGCCTATAAATACCTTGATCGATGATTATAACAACCTTTGGAACTGGATTTCCTTGGGGCAACACCACGGACTTCCTACAAGACTTATAGACTGGACCCATTCCCCAAATGTTGCACTACATTTTTTAACAGAGGACATGGGAACTTATAATGTGGACGGTGCCATATGGATGGTAAACTATGTCGCACTTAGAGAGCATCTGCCAGAGGAGCTAAAAACACCCATTTTGAGTAAAGATATCTTCTATTTTAGCTCAATGGAACTGAAACAGACCATAGGAAATTCCCTAGAGGAACTTTATGAATTTTCGAGTAGGAATACAAATACCATGGTGTTTTTTGAGCCACCCTCGCTAGACGATCGCATAATAAACCAATTTGCACTTTTTTCGTTTATGCTAGATCCTGATTCCAGTCCATTGGAGTGGCTTAAAAATCATCCCAAATATTTAAAAAAGGTAATTATTCCATCAGAATTAAAGTGGGAAATAAGAGATAAACTCGATCAAGCAAATATTACGGAAAGGATCATTTACCCCGGTTTGGAAGGTATTTCTAAATGGTTGAAAAGGTGGTATAGCGATAAGAACAACATCAACCCATAAGCACTGTAACTGTAACAAGAATTTGCAACTTTAATAGGTATCCTTATCGTTTTTGAGATTAAAATCTGAAGTAATTAAAAACACCATTATACAATCCTGATAACTATTTTGCTAACCTCCTTTTTCCACGCTCAGAAAGAGGTGGGGAAAGAGGGAATATTCGACGGTACTTTTACCCATGGTGATTTGTCCGAAACCTTCCGATTAAAAAAAACTACAGATTATCAAGTGTTCTTTACCAGTCTAGAACAGAATACATGTAAAACTCCCGTAAGGGATATAGATGTCAAGAAGGATTACATTTGAAACAATAGCTAAAGACCCATTTCTTTTTCCATCAGTAGATCATATCCACAAAGGTTATAGGCGCAGTGTTTCCGGGGTTGACAGTTTCTATTATTAAGTAATTGATGATATGGTCGTTATAATGGCCATAGTAGGTCGCCAAGACCTTGACAGTAAATTTTAAAGGTTAAGATGTTATTCGTTTATATTTTAAAAGTCTTACATTACCAACAAGAGTTGAATTAAACCATTTAATGTCCAAACCATTTTTTCTTTTATGTATGGTCTTCTTACAAGCCCATTTTCCCCTCCCTTTAGGTGCCCAGGGTTTTTTTGATGATTTTAAAGCCACAGAGCTAGATACCGAGAAATGGAATATCCTTAACACAAAGTGGGGCGAAAATGTCTCAAAGGAATCACATGGTGGGGTTGTTCCCGAAAATGTGTATCTCCAAGATGGGAATCTAGTGATCCGGGGATTGGGAGACCACTATACAGGGAATATTAAAGGGCATGGACAAAACACTAAAGTAGGCGGTGCAATTAGTACGAAGAAAAAATTTGCTTCCGGAAGTTATGAAGTCAGGGCAAAAATTTGTCCCCAACCGGGAGCCTTATCTGCATTTTGGACCTATTATTATGAAAACGAGGAGTACAATCACGAGATCGATTTTGAGTTTCCCGGACGTAACCAATATCCCTATAAACCGGAAGATTCCGATTTAAATTGGGGGCTTTTGTCTAACTGGCGCGGAGTTGCCGATGAACATCAAAACACCGCCGACATTTATATTGGCGATCAAACCGACGGCGAGTTCCACCTCTACCGATTTGACTGGTATGCCGGATCTGAAGGGGAACAACCTAGGATAGAATGGTATTATGACAATAAACTGATCCATCAATCCTATGAACATATTCCAGACCATGCCGCTGAGTTTTCAGTAGGTATCTGGTTTCCGTGGTGGATATCCAAGAGCGATTTTGATATCGATTATATGTATATAGATTGGGTGAAAATTATTCCATTCGATTAACGTATTATCTTAACATCTAGTCCTGATTCGATACGCCAATTTACATAAAACCCGCTACAAATAAATCGCCCTAAATACGTTATATAACTTTATTTCGCTAAAAAGTCTATTAGTTCATCTACTGTTCGGTCAGATAAAGTGCTGTTAATCAATTTTAAAGAATCTTTTGGATGTAGTTCCACAAGGTTGAGCAGATTGTAATACGGCAAGCTTCCCGGAACACTAATAAAAGCCTCCTCCGGATTGTAATATTCCTTTGTTATATATTCTGAATCCGATACGTATGGGTTATATACTACCGATCTGTCAAAAGGATTATTAAGTGCTATATAATGCAGGAAGCTAGAACTTGTTGCGTTTTCTATCAAGGCGTGGAACTTCCTCATTTTATTTGGGGGATCACCATGAATGAACTGGACTAGTAAATCTATGGATTCAGCCTGAATACCTGCTATGCTTTTACCTACTAAGTTAGCACCGAACAGATAATTAAATGGGACTTGTTGGATAATTCCATCTCCAGAAAAGTCAGGGTTATGCAGTTCTCCCATCCCTGGAAGGTCGGCAGAAACAACCGTATACCCCTGGTCCAAAATTTCATTTATATATTTACTCTCCAATATAATTTCCTTTCCCTTGGGATGCAGCCACAATAGCACTTTATCAGCTTTGGAATTCCCATTTGTAGCCATATACACAGGTAAAGCATAGTCCCCTTTTGTGTTTTCCAGAAAATACTTCTCAACTTCAATTCCATTTCTTTCAATCTTTCCCGTAAATACAGCAGCTGATAAATTGCGGTCGAGTTTAATTCCCGACAGTTCAATACGATGTTCAGATAACAAAGGTTTTAGAGTGCTTTTCCCTCCAAAATATTCCATGTTTAAGTTAAAAACTGTTTTCCCACTTAAAGAAGAAGAAGTTTGACCGGTTTGCGTTGACCAAAGGGCTTCAACCGGGAAAGGCTCAATTTCAATATCATCAGTATCACCGGGCAGGGATAAATGATTTTGAAAAAAACCATACATGGCCATCCTGTTTAATTTGGTGGATTCATGCTTCCCCATGTCTTCGACCATCTGAATATTATCCTCTTTTCCAAGTGCTGTATATGATTTTTTTACTTCGGAAAATGTTTCACGTGCTCCTTGAATACTGAAAAAATCATTAATTGTAGTGATGATCAGGCTGGGCTTGGGCATCCGGACATGTAAAAAATCAGGGTGATCAATTCCTTTAGAGATACCATGATACAAATTCTGCTCTGCATCCTGAATTCCTGAAGACTGTAATAGCCTCTTATAATTTGTAATAAAGGCTTCAGGAGCCGCTGCATAAATGCGCTCGTCGCAAGCAGCGATCATAGCTGTTTGTGTGCCTCCCCCAGATCTTCCCGTGATTCCAATACGTGTTACATCAACTTCAGGCCGTGTATAAAGGTAATCCACTGCCCTTATCCCATCCCATATAAAATAATCCGATAATGAGGCTCCCCATAACAGGGTTTGGGCACCCGCATAAGAATGCTCCTTTGTAGGACCTCCTATCGTGGAATTACCTGATTTTGCATCATGGTATTGCAGTCTTTCTCCTTGCCCAATAGGATCATACGCCAATACAATAAAGCCTTTAGATACCAGGTTTAAAATAACATGTTGATAGCCTTCACTTCTGAAGCCAAGGCTAGTATGTCCAGAAGTATAAATAATAGCGGGAGCAGGGTCCTGTCTCTGGTTTGGAAGAAATAAACTGGCTGTAACATAAAATCCTGGATGGGATTCAAAAATAATTTTTTCAACCCTAAAATCTTCGCGATCTACAACTCCAGTAAGCTGCGGATTAAGTGGCGTTTTTGCAAATTTGGAAAGGGGAGAATTTAATATAATTTTTATGCTATCCCTATACGATAGCCAATCTAATTTTGTTCTTAAACCATCAATGACTTCTTTCCTCTTTTCCAGGTGATAAAATGCCTCATTACTGATTATCCGTTGTAGGGCATCATCATGTGATTTATAAGAAATCCAATCGAGGGTCTTACCCCGGTTTATATGAAAAACAGACTCCTCAGGATTTTGGGCGTTTACAACACTTTCAACTAAAAAAAGGTTCAAAAACACTATTATAAACCCTAAAATTCTAATTGAAAAATGCCCCATACTGATGTTGTTTTTTGGATAAATGGATATGATTTTATTACTGCAAATTATTATTATTGGTTATTTAAGAGCTTTTCCTTATTCCAAAAAAAACAGGAATCAAATTTCTTTCTTATGAAAATGATATTCCCTACTTCTACTTCTCAAAAGGATCAAACTTTTTAATCCTATCCTTCCCCTCTTCAAATTCACTACAATTCGGACACACGTGAACTACTCCATCCTTAATTTGATAACCATCCACATGTTCCTTTACAAAATTTTGGATAAGCATATATGAGTCCCGATGGTTGTTAACCTCCACTTGTCTGTCCTTATATATTCGCCGTATTTTTCCGTCGTATTCTTGGTAACCCCAGCATAGGGAACAGACTCTTGCAGGAGATTCGTTAACCCGTTCCTGTACGGGTTTCTTGAAGAACTCCACTATTGTTTTAACGATATCCATAACACACTTTATCTGTTTCTAATTCCTCTAATTTATGGATTTATCTAAAGCGTAACAAGGTAACCTGCACATTTCTAGGTGTAATCATTGTGGAAGAATTTACGGCCAAGTAAATTCATATCTAATTGGGATACACTCATTTGAACAAACTTCAAAAAAACTCCACTGCCCAACCAGATAAAGCATTGCATTATTTAATTTAAATGGGACAATTCGTATTGAGTGGAAAAAGAAGCCAGGGAAGGAACCTCATTATTCAATGAAATTAATATAGCTTTGAATAAAATGACTGCCATTTTTTAATGGGATAAATAATTCTTCAAAGCGGGAATAACAGCAACGATAAGACGATGACATATTTATTTTTTATTGCTTCTTTTAATGCATTATTCTTTATTGCATTGCTTCTACAAAAAAGACCAAAACAACTACACGATAGAATCTTGATTATTTGGCTCCTATATCTAGGGTTTGCTACTGCTGCTTACTCCTTAACGATAGATATTATTCCAGTGGATCCTTTTTTATCAATAGGAATTATCGCTTCATTTTTATTGCATGGCCCTTTTTTATATCTATATGTCGGCGCGCTCACTTTAAACAAGAAATATTTTAAGTCTAAGGATTTATGGCATTTCTTGCCTTATTTAGCCTTTATGTTTTACTTACTAATAGCGTTTCAATTTCCTGGGTATTCAGAGGGGATCAGTGTAGATCATGTATCTGAGAAAATAGCCGAACCCCCGCTAATATTTATCTTATTCCTCATGATCACCGCAGTATCGGGACCTGTATACTTTCTTTTAGCCTTTAAAAGATTTCGAGAAAGCAAAGAATCTACTTTAGATTTCTCTTCCAAGGAAGTTAATATGGAGTGGTTGGAAAAAACTAATCCCAATTTTTGGAGTAGTCTGGACGGTATTGATTGCTATAGCGGTGATTCATCATGTTTTTCAACTATTTACCATAGATTTTTGTACAAATGGACTATTTCTGTCTCTTTCGGTCTTTATTATCTTAATTGGGTATTTCGGATTGAGACAAAAACAAGTATTTATTAGTTATCCCATAGAAATTGAGAAAGCGATTACTAGTGAAACAGAAATTAAATATGCTGCTTCAAAACTGGAAGATGATGAATTACAAAAATGTTGTAATAAAGTGGGACAATATATGAAATCTAATAAACCGTATTTAGATGCGGATCTTACATTGCCCAAGTTGGCAGAAGGTTTAAATGTATCTACCCACCATCTTTCGCAGGTTATTAATGAAATACACGAAAAAAACTTTTTCAATTTCATCAATAAGTACCGGGTAGCCGAAGTAAAAAGAAAAATTCAAGATCCAAAATTTCATAATTATTCTTTACTCGGAATTGCCTATGAAAGTGGATTCAATTCAAAATCGGCCTTTAACAGGGTGTTCAAGAATTTAACTGGCACTACTCCCAGTAACTTCCGAGACTCCCTTCCCTCTTCCTAATACGTTACTTTTTCTACATCCTATGTCCCATTTTATAAACTGGGACGTGTTACGCTTTACAAACAGGTGCCACCTTACAAACAAGGTCGCACAGTCCTGAGTTGGTCCATACTTTTGTTTACAGAAAAATGGATTATTAACTTAAAATGACTGTGTTATGAAAACTCAAGAAAGTAAAGCAACCGTTACGAATCCTTTGAAAATAGGAGAAAACTTTAAACCCAACATGCGTTCCCTCTTTTTGGTATTCGCATTTGTGTTGGCCAGTATTTCTGGATACGCACATTGCGACTCCTATGATGGTCCCGTTATTAAAGACGCCTTAAAAGCATTGGATCAAAATAATGTTCAGCTGGTTTTAAAGTGGATAGAACCACAGCAAGAAAAGGATATCATCCCCTTGTTCAATAAAACCTACCGTTTAAAAAACGAAGACAAACAAGTATATGCTATTGTTGAAAAGCATTTCTTGGAAACGCTCGTAAGATTACACCGAGAGACCGAAGGTGCAGCATTTACAGGCTTAAAGCCAGCAGGATCAACAACTCCATTGGTAACGATGGCAGATAATTCAATTGCAAATAATGATGTAGAGGATGTAGTTAAAACCGTATCCAACCATTTGGAACAAGTACTAAGGGAGCGATATGCTACTGTATCAGAACTCAGTAAAACGAAAGATAAATCAGTTGAGAAAGGACGTGAGTATGTACATTCTTATGTACAATACACCCATACTTTGGAAGCCTTAGAGCACATATTGCACGGCGATATTTCCCACTAAGGAGGTCATCATTATCAAATAGTATTGAAATACACATCACTTTAAAAAATAAATAGTATAAAACATATAAATATGAAGACTTTAAAAAATATTAAAACCACAAGATATCAGTTGGAAACCCTTACCTGTCCAAGTTGCATTACGAGGATAGAAGGTGTTCTCAACAAAGAACCAGGGGTAGAGAAGGCCAAGGTGCTTTTTAACTCCAGCAGGGTAAAAGTAGAATATGATGAGGAAAAGGTTTCGTCTAATCGATTGGCTGAATTGATAGAAAAAGTAGGCTACCCAATTTTACCCTCTTAATAAAAAAATCTCATAAAATTATGAACGCTAAACAAGTAAATAGGATAATGTATGCAGCAGGAATTTTGCTTCTTGCTGCATTTGCAACCTATTTGTTCAACTGGAGTAGACTGTTATTGGATACACTTTTAATTATAGCCACTATAGTTGCGGGAGTTCCAACTTTTATAAAAGCTTGGAAAGCATCACGATTAAAAATGTTCAGTATTGAACTTTTGGTGACCATAGCTGTTATTGGAGCATTGATTATAGGAGAATATGTGGAATCCGCAGCGGTAACTTTCCTGTTTCTTTTTGGGGCATTTTTGGAGGGAAGGTCTTTGGAGAAAGCCCGCGCCGCTCTTAAATCCTTAATGGAAATGGCGCCGTTGGAAGCAACAGTAGTCAGAAATGGCCTACGCGCTATAATTATGGCGGAGGAGGTTGTTGAAAACGATTTGGTCATCATTCAAACGGGAGAAAAGATTCCAATTGATGGTAGGGTAATCTCAGGAAATGCCTCTGTGAATGAAGCAGCGATTACTGGCGAATCCGTTCCTGCGAGCAAAGGTATAGATGATCAAGTATTCAGCGGAAGTATTTTAGACAGCGGATATCTGGAGGTAATAGCAGAGAATGTTGGAGAGGATACCACCTTTTCCAAAATCATTGAATTGGTGGAAGAAGCCCAAGAAGGGAAAGCAAAGACCCAACGATTTTTAGAGAAGTTTGCTGCTATTTATACACCAGGAATTATGATTCTTTCCGTTCTCGTTTGGGTGGTTACGCGGGATGTACACTTAGCGCTTACCTTTTTGGTTATCGCCTGTCCTGGAGCTTTGGTGATTTCTGCACCTGTCTCCATTGTCGCGGGAATCGGAAATGGTGCCCGAAATGGGATTTTGATCAAAGGTGGAGAAGTAATGGAGAACCTGGCTAAAATTAATGCCATAGTATTCGATAAAACGGGAACATTAACAAAGGGCAAGCCAGGAGTTACCGCGATCAAAGGATTTGGTATAGACGAAAAAGAAGTCCTGCTGATGGCGGCAGAAGCTGAGGTGATCTCTGAGCATCATTTGGGCAGAGCCATTGTTAAAGAAGCGGAAATAACTGGATTAAAGCTTCTGAATAAACCCACAGAGGTAAATGTGCTTAAAGGTCGCGGAATTGAAGTAAACTTAGGAGGAAAATCACTCTATATCGGAAATCGTAAAGGCCTTTTCCAGAATGAAATCCCTATAGAAACTGAAATGGAATCCTATGCCACGAAACAAGAGAAAGCCGGAAACACAGCCGTCTTTATCGCCGATGATAAAAAAATTATGGGGATTATTTCTATCGCTGATGCCATAAGGGACAAGGCCAAAGATACCATTGACAATCTAAAATCGGAGGGTATTGAACATCTGGTAATGCTTACCGGCGACAATAAACACACTGCCAAAATAGTTGGTGAACAATTGGGAATGGATGATATATATGCTGAACTGCTTCCCGAAGATAAGGCGGTAAAAGTTAAAGAATGTATGGGGAAAGGCATAAAACTCGCGATGCTAGGGGATGGAGTAAATGATGCCCCCGCAATTGCAACTGCCGATGTTGGAATTGCAATGGGAGTTGCAGGCACCGATGTTGCCATGGAAACGGCAGATGTGGTTTTGATGGCGGATAATCTCGATAAATTGATCCATGCTTTACAACTTTCCAAAGCTACGGTACGTAATATGAAGCAAAACATGTTTATTGCTGTGGGAACGGTTGTCCTATTATTGGCAGGTGTCCTGACTAAAAACGTGAATTTAGCCTCTGGAATGTTGATCCACGAATTGAGCGTACTCTTGGTAATTCTGAACGCTCTACGTTTAATCCGTTTTAAACCTGTCAATCGGTTTAAGCCGTCCGCGCCGCGAAAAGATGAAAACGTTTTATGCCAAAAAGATATGCCCTTGAATGTTAAGAATATCTAGAGATTTATGTACAGGAATTAAATAGGCGGGGTTTAAACCCCGCCTATTTAATTCAAAGATAAAACACTGGGCCGATACGATAGACAACTACCTCCCCAGATTAAATTAAAATAAGCTGAAAAACCAATACAGAACAGATACATAGAACGGTTCAACCGCTTTTTTAAAGTAGACCTATGAAATGCTTAATTATTCTAATGACATCTATTAGCGCCACAGAAAACCTTACAAATGGAGAGAGGACTATTACTTTAACCACGCCCACAAATCTCTTGGGAATATCTGTCTAGGTTTGATGAAAATATTAAATTCTTCATCAAACCTAGACAGAATATAATGGTATTAATATCCGTTCATTTGTTTCGTCTTAGTAAACAATCGTATCAGTTTCAATTTTAGGCAATATATAACCTCCATAGTCAAGAAATAACTCCCCGTTTTTACGCTTTTGAAGGGTATCAGGTTTTACAACCCTAGTGTGGTATAAATAGACTGTTTGTAAATTTTTAAACTCTTTTATAGCTGCTAAATGAGCCTCTTCAAAATTTGTCCTTACAAGGTTGAGGCTTTTTAAATTTTCCAATCGTTCCAATTGCTTAATGTTTTTCCCGGTAATTTCCGTATTGTCCAATTTTAAAACTGTTAGGTTTGGAAATAGGGATAAGGAGTCAAAAACTTCATCAGTAACCTTGGTGCCACCAAGATCTAAATATGCTGTCTGATTTAAGATCGGTGCAAGCGATTCCATGTCCTTATTACCAAACATAGGTTTATTAATAGTAGATACTTTAAGAAAATTATTGTCAGCACTGATAGGTTCTATATGGAGTCCCTTCTTCTTTAGGACAGCAATGCTGTCCATGGATGCTGCGGCCACTTCTATTTTTGGATACAGACTCTCATTGGTTTTAGGAAAGAAAGAAGTGAACAATTCCTTATTAAGCTCTAGTTCCCCAATTTTTTTGTCAAAATCGTTGCCGTTGGCGATCCACGTTTTTATTATTTCAATCTCATCTTTTGTAATTTGGGTCTTGTCTTTTGGAGGCATATGATCCTCATGATCCAGTGGTAAGATGAGCCTAGCGTACAATGGACTGTTACTTGGGTCGTTTGGTTCTATAACGTCGCCGTTCTCACCTCCTTTAAGGATTCCTTGCCCTTCCTGTAACTGAAGTTCTCCCTTATTCTTTTTTGCATTGTGGCAGCTCACACATTTGCTGTTGAGTATGGGTTGAACTAGGTCAGTATATAGAACCGCCTCCTCCCAATTTTCTTCATCAAGAGTTGGGTTTTCATAACTTTTCTGCCCCATCCCCAAGAAGGTTTTCACATTGTTCGGAAGTGGTTCCAATAGATAGTCTGCCCCGTGGGTGATATTTCCTCCAAGATGTCCGGTAAACGAAATCAGAAAAAGTAAGGAGAATGACAAGAGAACCACAGGCAGTTGTTTTAAAAAAGCAACTTTTGGGACCGTCACCAAACGCAAGTGCATGAGTAAGGAGAAAATACTCGTTGTAATTCCCAACCACAAATGGAATTTTACCGTTTCAAAGGAGTACCCTTCACTCACATACAACAGATATCCGCTGATGCAGGCTACGGCTGCAGAAATAAATCCCCATAGAAAGACCATGGCGATAATTCTAGACCATTCCCTTTTTTTTCGGTCAAACCATTGGAGCAGTAGCCCGGTGATGATAAAGCCGATGGGCAAATGAACCACTACGGGATGTAAACGCCCTATTAATTGCTGAATTACTTCCATTGATCAGTTATTCAATTTTAGACGTTCTTTAATAGCTTCCATCATAAAAACATTGGCTTCCCACTGGTCCGATAGCGGAATTCTAGTATAGGGAAGAGTCGGCATATAATCTGCAGGGCCAAATTCCGTGGTAACCGTGAATACACCCTTATGTTCTTTCCAGCCATTTCTGATTATTTCTTCCCAGATTCCCAAGTGCCGTTCCAATGCCCTATTCCATTCCGGGGCTTTGGGGTCGTTGACCTGCGGACCTTCGGCATGACCGATACGGGCATGGATATGATGGGACCTATTTTTTACGATATCGAGCAATTCATCCTGGCCCTCTAACAAGGATTCGTGGACCACCATCCAATGGCTGATATCCAAGGTTAGTTTTAGGTCGGGTATAGTGTTCAGATATTGTTTTGTTTCCGGTAAGCTATAGCTAAAACGCCCCCTATGAGTTTCGTGGTAAACGGGTACGTCGTTTTTGGCACTAATGGCATTGGCCGCTTCAATAAATGCCGCGTTCTGTGATGCGGTATAAAAATCGCTGCCGGTATGGCAATTGACCAACACGGGTTTCCATTGCGTAATGGTTTCCAACCCTTTTCTAAATTGTTCCAAACTCGCCTCAAAGGGCAGGCCCTTATTGGTCCCGTGAAGAAAATTTACCAATAACCCATGTTTTTTTAGGGCAGCTTTTAATTCTTCCTGTTTTTTGGTGTCCCATGGGAACCAGGTCTCAATCCCGTCATAACCGGATGCCTTGGTGCGTTCGCAAAATTGGTCTAATGATAGTTGGTTGCCCCAGTCAGTTTGAAAAAATAGTACTTTTTCTTGGCCATGGGTAAGATTGATTGCCCCGAATATAAAGATCAGTATGGTTGTCAGTAATCGCATTGAATAGGTCTATTATAGTTTGATTGGTGTTTTAAGCCAGAATTTCGTTGATAACATGGCCTTCTACATCCGTGAGGCGGAAAGGTCTTCCTTGAAAATCGAAGGTAAATTGCTCATGGTTAAAGCCAAGTAAATGTAATATGGTCGCATGAACGTCATGTACCGACACCTGTCCTTCCAGGGCAGAATAACCAATTTCATCGGTCAGGCCCCAACAGGCCCCTTTTTTGATACCGCCCCCGGCCATCCACATGGTAAAGGCGTCCCCGTGGTGATCCCTTCCCTTAAAGGCCATTTCCTGGCCCTCCCTGTTTTCCTGCATGGGCGTTCTGCCAAATTCCCCTCCCCATACCACAAGGGTTTCGTCCAACAACCCTCTTTGTTTGAGGTCTAAGAGCAGGGCAGACATAGGTCTGTCAATTTCGGTACATTTATTTCTTAGGCCCAGGTCTACGGCAGTTCCATGGTCTGTTCCATGGCTATCCCAGCCCCAATCATACAATTGTACAAAACGGACCCCGTCCTCTACCAGTTTTCTGGCCAACAAACAATTATTGGCAAAAGATTCCTTTCCAGGTTTTACCCCGTACATTTCTTTGATATGCTCCGGTTCGTCATTAATATTCATTACTTCTGGAACGGCGGTCTGCATTCTATAGGCCATCTCATATTGATTGATCCTGGCCAAGATCTCGGGATCGGAGTATTTATTAAATTCTTCCTTATTGATATTATTAATGGCCTCTATGGTACTTTTTTTGATGTTCCGGGAAATTCCCTTAGGATCCTCAATAAATAAAACCGGATCCCCCTTGGAACGACATTGCACCCCTTGGTATACCGAGGGCAGGAAACCGCTTCCCCAGATACTTTTTCCGGCATCTGGAGTTTTTCCTCCCGAGGTCAATACCACAAAACCGGGTAAATTCTGATTTTCAGAACCGAGGCCATAGGTCACCCAAGAACCTATACTCGGTCTCCCCAGCCTTGGGCTCCCCGTTTGCATAAACAACTGGGCGGGACCATGGTTAAATTGGTCGGTGTTCACCGCTTTTAAAAAAGCGACCTCGTCCACCACCTTTGAAAAATGTGGTAAAAAATTGGATACCCAATTCCCGGATTCCCCTTCTTGTTTAAATTCTGCCTGTGGCCCCAATAATTTTGGTGTCCCCCTGATGAAAGCGAATTTTTTTCCCTCTAGGATTGATTGGGGGGTAAGCTGCCCGTCCAGTTTTTGAAGGGCAGGCTTATAATCGAACATCTCAAGTTGGGATGGTGCTCCGGCCATATGAAGGTAGATTACTGATTTTACCTTAGCCGGAAATGGTGGGGCCAAGGAAGCCATTGGATTAATATCCCTTTCGGTAAGAGCAATCTTCCCAGTTCCTTTTTTACTGCCAAAAGAATTACATGACATAAAAAAAGACCCCAACGCCAATCCGCCCATTCCTGTGACGCAATTTTTTATAAAATGCCTTCTGGTATTGGCCTGTAACTCCCTTTCTATCTTCTCTTTTATAAGTCTGTCTAAACTGTTCATGGCTACGATTTTGTTAAAAATTCATCTAGGTTCATTATGGCATTGGCCACTACGGTCAGCGCCGCTAGATTGGGATCGGCATCTGGATCGAAAGGGATGAACTCCCTTATTGTTTCCGGGCGTTGTTCAAATTCCTTATAGGTGCTTTGGTAAAGTGCTTTTAGGGCGCTTAACTTTTCTTCCCCAATATCGCCCGACAATGCCCTATAATAACCTGTGGCAATGCTCTTTTCGATACCATCGGCCTTGGCCATATATTTTGCCAAATAAAATGCGGTTTCCAAGTAAACGGGGTCGTTGAGAGTGACTAGGGCCTGCAAAGGAGTGTTGGTCACTGTTCTTCGAACCGTGGAGACCTCGCGACTGCTGGCATCAAATGTAACCAAGGAAGGGTAAGGGCTGGTGCGCTTTAAGTAGGTATATACGGCCCTTCGGTATTTGTCATCTCCCTTGCTTTCTGTCCATTGCCCCCCATTATAAACGGTTTGCCAAATACCCTCTGGTTGGGGCGGCATAACACTTGGGCCGTACATCTTTGTACTTAACAGTCCTGAAACGGACAAGGCTTGGTCCCTTATTTGTTCTGCGGTAAGCCGTATCCTTGGTCCTCTGGCGTATAATTTATTTTCTGGATCCACGTTATAGAGTTTTGCATTGTTCACGGAGCTTTGCCTGTAGGTTCCGGACATTACAATTTCCTTGACCAAAGCTTTTATACTCCATTGGTGCTCGTTCATAAACCTTAGGGCAAGCCAATCCAGTAGTTCCGGGTGGGAAGGTGCATCGGACTGCGATCCCATATCTTCCAAGGAAGCCACAATGCCCTGCCCAAAGAGCTGATGCCACACCCTATTGACCAGGGTTCGAGCAGTAAGCGGATTTTCCTTGCTGACCAACCATCGGGAAAACCCTAACCTGTTTTTTGGCCATTCGGCCTTCCAATCGTTCAGTACATGTGGGGTGGCTGGTAGTACGGTATCAGTCTGCATCAGCCAGCTTCCCCTTTCAAAGAATTGCGTAGTCCTTTTTTGAAAATCTTGATTCTCGACCATGATGGGCAAGGTGGGGGTAGAGGTGTTCAACAATTCCATGAACCTTTGATCGATCTCTGAATATCCCTCAGATGCCACTCCTTGGAGTTCAGGGAGAAAAGCAAACCATGAAATATAACTCGTGGGCGATTTTGGGGAAACCTTATCATTCTCTGCCTCAATGTACAAGTTTATCTTTTCCTTAGTTTTCTTGAAGGGGAATTTTTGGATGACCCTTCCATTCGTCTTATTGGTATTGAACTGCGCCAGTATTTCCCCTTCCGAATTATCCCTTCTAATAGTTATTTTGGTGGCGTCTATTCCAGAGGCATATTTTAGGTACATAAAATTGGCGCCTTGGGTATATACATCATTGATATAACAAGATCCCTTGTCGCGCAGGGCGAGCCATTTGGTATCGGCCAAATTTCCGTTGGTATAATTTTCGGCTAAATGGGCATGGTAAACAGGTTCGGAATATTTTAGAAAATTACTGTACGCTACGGCAACCTCCTTGTTTTCATTTTTTAAAATCCATTGGTTGATATTGGCCACTGTGGCCTTCTGGTCTTTGTTGTAAAATTTTAGGTTGGGTTCATCCTCCGTAGTATCTTCATCCCTGGTATTATTAAAGAAGGCCATCAAATTGTAATATTCCTCATTTTTAAAGGGATCGTAAGTGTGGCTATGGCATTGTACGCAACCGATGGTAGTGCTCTGCCATACTTCAAAAGTGGTATTTACCCTATCTATAATAGCTGCCACTCTAAATTCTTCGTCGTCGGTCCCTCCTTCGTCATTGTTCATGGTCTGCCTATGGAAGGCCGTCGCGATGAGTTGATCCACGGAAGGATCCGGCAAAAGGTCCCCCGCAAGTTGCTCAATGGTAAACTGGTCATAAGGCATATCGGTATTGAACGCCTTTATTACCCAATCCCTGTATTCCCACATCGATCTCCCCATATCTTTCTCATATCCCTTGGTATCGGCATAACGGGCCTGGTCTAACCACCAACTGGCCCATTTTTCTCCATATGAATTCCTGGACAACAATTGGTCCACCATATTTTCATAGGATATTTTTTCAGATTTAAAATCATCGAATAATTCATGGTCAGCAGGTAGCCCGGTTATATCCAAGGAGAGCCTTCTTGCAAGTACATGAGGCTCTGCGGATGGACTGTGTTCCAAATCATTATTTTCAAGTGTCCTTAAGATAAAATGGTCAATATCGTTTTGTATAAACCCTTCGGAGCCCATGGAAGAAATGCCTGCAGTCTGTGTTGACTCTGGCACCTCTACTTCACCAGGAAGACTATAGGCCCAATGTTTGCCCCATTTAGCACCTTGATCCACCCATTTGGTCAATAGTTCTATTTCCTCATCCGTTAACCGTGGTTTTTGATAGGGCATTCGCAATTCTGGGTCATCCTCCTTTAAAAGCTGGATGAACGGGCTTTTGGAGGCATTGCCGGGAATAATGGCTGGATGTCCTGCTTTGGTGTCCGCAAAAGCTTCGTTTTCAAACAATAGGCTAAAGCCTCCGCTTTTTTTCACCCCACCATGACAAACAATGCAATGCTTGTTAAGGATAGGTTTTATATTTGCACTATAGTCTACTGTCGATTCCGGTTTTAGATTACTCCATAATACCCCTACAATCACCAACAATACGGCAAAGGATAGTACTGTTAAGATGGCTTTTTTCACTATGTTAATTTTTATTGGTTAGGGTTATTAGCTTTACTCACTTTTGGCACAATGATTGATTTTTGAAATAATTGTAACCAAATGAGATGTAGTTAAAAATAATATTTTAAACTCATGTTTTGGTTGTATTTCCCTGACTCTTATTAAGCGTTTAAACTAATTATCAAAAATATAATGTTAGTTGGCATTCATACTTAGCTGATGATTAAGGTCACACAATCAAGTTCGAGTCGTTTTTATCCACAAATCAGACTTGTTTACTTAGGTTTTTCAACCCTTGATATGAATTGATTATAGAATTTTGGTCGTCACAAGAAAACACAAGCCTAGCTACCTTTGGACAAATCTAAATAATCGCGCCACTTTACGCAACCGATTGCATCATAAAGTTTCAACCTATTTAGCTGAAATTAGCTCGAATCAATTACTATCTAGGTGTTTAATTGAATTACAATTTAAGGAATATTTATTATCAATAATTTTACCGCATAGTTCGCGCAACAAAAAATTTAATGTAGCAGGCTTTACGATCATCCAACCATTAGCGACAACAGTCTAAATAAGCTTGGTTTTTAATACTGGAACATGCTGCTCCCTGAAAAAAGTATATCGCTAAATTTTTATATTAACTCGCTGTGCTAAGTCTCCCGACTTAGTGCCGGATTCACTTCCTACACTGGAAAATGCAATCCTGTATAAGAATGGAAACCAAAACAAGCTATGGCTTGCTATTTTTTGTTTTTCTACCAGCTAGTGTGGTTCGTTGAAAACTAAGGCTTCTTTAAAGGTTAACAATAACTTTCGCAGAAACACAACAATGGGTTATGATCCGTACAAACGCTTCAGCAGAATCTTTTAACGCAAAAATAAAAGCGTTCAGGGCGCAGTTCAGAGAGGTCAGGAATAGAGAATGCTTCCTATTTAGACTCTCAACTATATTTGTCTAAATCTATAATCCCACAACTTTTTGACTTGATCCCCTACGGACAGGGAGAAAAAAAAGGATTAATAACAAATGTTGGACTATACGCAACAACTTTTTACTTTGATTTCAAAAACTACGCTAGGGATAAGGGAACCGTTTTATAGTTATTAAACTTATTACCAGCAGAACTACTTTCTTATTTTAATTTTTTGGGCTTTGAAAAAAAAGCAACCTAAGTATATTTTATATGATAATCAACCAGTGATATTTTTTGCGGAAAAAAGTAAATACCCGACACTTATAAGATTCACACCTACAAGACATAAGGAAAATGGACAGGGACCGCTAATCGCCTCGGTAGCCCAGAAAGGATTGATGCGAAAAATGAAGTAATAAAGAGCCCTGTATTCTAATAATTTAGGAATACAAACCACTTTGGGCTATTGTCCTACAATGCTATATTTATCTTTATTTTTCCATAATTAGCAATCGTTTAAACATAGAAAAATCGCTATTTTTCAGTATCTTGTATGTAAAAATTACGGAAATGGACAGAAAAACATTTATTCAAAAGACAGCGGGTGCAGTATTAATTACGATACCTGCCTATTCGCTACTCGGATGTTCCAGTTCGGATAATGGAACTGACAACCCAGACCCTGATCCAGACCCAAAGGGGGATTGCTTGGCCAATGGGACTAAAACTGCAATTGGAACTAATCATGGGCATACTTTAACGGTATCCACAGCAGATATTAATGCTGGTGTCCAAAAAGTGTATTCCATTATGGGGAGTTCGGGCCATGATCACGTGGTAACATTGACCGCAGCTAACTTTACCGCTTTAAAAAGCAATAGTGGAATATCAGTAACCTCAACGGCGGGAGACGGGCACACGCATACTGTATCAGTTTCATGTGCCTAGTACCAAAACCATTAAAAAGGCCTTCTATTTTTATTGGAAGTCCTTTTATCTTTCATATGTAGATGCTTATTGATTTTTAACGGTCATACTTCGGCTGCGCTCAGCACGGGTATGCGAACTTGCCTGACGGCAGTCAGGTTCGCATATCTTCATTCGTATTTGCGATCAGATTTCGGCCATGCTCATTTCATAACAT
Source organism: Arenibacter antarcticus (assembly GCF_041320605.1). Lineage (NCBI taxonomy): Bacteria > Pseudomonadati > Bacteroidota > Flavobacteriia > Flavobacteriales > Flavobacteriaceae > Arenibacter > Arenibacter antarcticus. The sequence continues at coordinate 1,648,051 of NZ_CP166679.1, read as the reverse complement.
TATTTCTCCCTTTGCCCTGGAGATGGGCGTATCAACAATTAATCATCATTGTATTTTAAACCATTACTGTTTTTAGCCTTTTTTATTTGGAAGGCTCTGGAGATATTAAATCCAAAATGAATATCCCCATTAAAAAAATCACCAGAAGTTTCTGCAAGAAACCCCTTTTCGATCATGGAAACGGAATTGGTCAATATCAATTGAAAAATATGCCCTCCTGTTTCAATATCTACCCCAAAAGCTATAGAATTTTTTACGTCCTGTGATTTAAATGGATTTATATTATAATAATATTCCCCATTCACAGATACCCGCTTGCTTATTTTAACCCTGGCACCAAAGCCAAGAGAAACAATATCATTGGGGTCTATAGATTCTGGAACTGTATTAAAATGCACAATGGTAGGTGCAAATTGCACGGAGAGGTTCGGATTAAATTTTCGGGCGATCAACAGCTGACCTGTATAGGTTAATCGGTCACTAAACGATGGCTTTTCATCAGGTTCATAATCCTTGATCGTTTTCTCCGTTGCACTACCAAGAACGGTAAGACTAAAAGGGAAAGGGTTTTCCCCCGTTTTTTGTTGTAATAATCTATACTTTGCATAGGCATCATAAGTTTTTTCAAAAGAACTTCTTCCTATTGCCAAGGTAAGACGGTCATTGAGGGCATACTCCAATCCAAACCGGATATTGGAATCGTCCAACCCAAAAAGTTGATCAAAACCTGAATTCACCCTACCAAAACGATGGGAGATTAAAAACTCCAATACTCCTTCTTTTCTGGTCTCCACAGAATGACCATTGAGCAATCGGGTACCGTTAAACGTACTCGCCACAAGAAAGGTGGTATCGGCCGATTCCTGCTCCAAAATATCCTTCAGGTCCTGGGAAAAGACGTTACACGTGGCAATAAAAATAAAGATGTAAAATAAAATGTTTTTCATAATTTTACTTATATGGTTTATGATGCAGTTCAAAACTTACCTTGATAGTTTTAGCGATGTTATTCTCTACAATTGCTGGAATTTTAATATCAAAATCGGCCACCTCCACGGTGAATTCCCCACTCAATATAAGTTCATCCTTAACCATTCGAATATTTACCTTAGTGCTAATTTCCTTATCCCTCCCGTGCAAACTGAGCTTACCAACTATTTCGGCTTCCATATTTAGGTCGTTCACATCGGCTATATTATTAATTTTACCTGAGAATGTGGCCTTAGGATATTTGTAGGATTCTACATAATTTTCATTAAAATGTTCCTGCATCAGTGCCTTTTTAAACATAAAGGAACGCATGAGGAGCTGAATCGCGATTTCACCGGTATCGGTATCCACTATACTTAACACCTGATTGTTATCCGCTTTTATATCCTCCACAATGGAATGGGAAAAAAACGATACGTAGCCTTCCTTCGTAAGATATTTGCCTTGTGCTGTGAGACAATTTAGCAACAATAAATTAATAATTATAAAATAAAATCCTTTCATATTGTTATTGAACTAAAATACATCTTACCATTATAACATCTAATAAATATCCGGTACACTTTCCTTTTATTTTTATTATTTGTCCCTTTTTTAGCATTAATACTTTTTCACTTTCTTCCGGCAACATATGACATATAACACTAGATGGAGAATTGGCAGGTTTTAAGGCAATAACCATATTTCCCCTTAAAGTAGACACCTCATGTATTTGCCCTTCAACTTCAATTAAGCGTTCCGAGTATTTTTTGTTGGACTCTATTTCAAAATCCTCATAATCCCTAATAAGCTGTTGGGCGCTTAAATGGTAATCCGCATCCGTTTTCTGAATGTTGACATGGGGTTTATTATAGAGATAGAACGAAAGAGCAATAGCTATAATGCCAATAAATATAAAACTCAAAATTAAATACACTTTTCTACCCAGCATTTATTCCAAATTTTAATTGTTTAAAGCGCCTTGATCTACCCAACATTTAATGGCGTTAATCTCCTCATTGGAAAGGCTCCCCTCTTTTGGCATCCGTCTGCTTTGGGTAACTTCCTTGATCAATCCCGCAATACCCATAACCGAATTATAGGTTCTTAAATCTGGCGCAAAGGGTTCCTTACCGTCCCCGTTGTGACAGGGCATACAGTTATTATCGATCAAGGGCCTTATAGTACTTGCATATGAAACTGCTAACTCACATTCAGTGTTTCCCATTTCCAATGTTTCTTCTTCATAATTGTATTCACAAGAACCCAAAACGGACATAGCCATTATAATAACGCCTATTAAAGTTACATGTTTCATCTGTTATTTTGTTTTTTTAGTTGTCAGATGTATACTTGTCTGACGGCAGTCAGGTTCACCAATAATCATATCGGTCGGCACCAACTTATTGTTATGGCTCATTTCAAAGGAATACCGCTACTAAACCACGTTAATAAATAGTATTATTAGGCAGTAATATTAACCCTATTGAGCTACCGGTGTATCCACGTTGGCAATAGGCCAAACTCCTGGCGCAGGAAAACTCACCCCTTTATTGTCACCACGTGCACTATCTTGACCAAAATAGTAAAGTGGCCAACCTTTATAAGTAATTTGGGTTTTCCCAAATACATCTATGGATCCAAAATCCTCAGCAGCCAAAATACTCGGTATCAATTCCATGTTAATTTGTGCTATAGGCCACACCCCATCATTGGAAAAGTCAGGATTTGTGTAGCTATTGGTATCCTTGGTGTCATTAATAAATATGTACAGGGTATTTCCTGCACTATCGGTAATATAAGAGGTGGCACCATCACCTTCCGTGTAATCCCCAAGATAATTTTTTCCGTCATGGCCAACCAATTGTGACCGTCCATACATTAGGGAATAATCAGGTTTTGCTATATACCATACATTATTAAAGGCATCCCCATTGGTATCCCCGGAAGCAGTATCATTTGCGTAATAATATAAAGGCCAGCCTTTATATGCCGTTTGTTTGGAGCCATCCGATCGGTCAATAGTAGTAAAGTCGGCCGCATCCAATCCATCATTCAACATTACATCCTCTATATAAAATACCGGCCACACATTTAGACATCCTCCAGTGCATTCCGAAGTCCCTTTGGTATCCAAGGAAAAGAAGTAAAGGGAATTACCGTCAGAATCGGTTAAAATATTTCCAAAGGTGGTATTATTGGCAACTTTAATATTGCTTTCTACGGATTGTGCCTCTGGGGCCATCGGAGTATCCACATTAGCTATGGGCCAAATACCTGGAGCTGGAAAGCTAATTCCTTTATTATCCCCACGTTTGCTATCTTGACCAAAATAATAAAGCGGCCAACCTCTATAAGTTATTTGGGTTTTTCCAAACACATCGATCGATCCAAAGTCCGAGGCCTCTAAAACACTGGGCAGATTATCCAAGTCTATTTCGGCTACCGGCCAAACCGCATCATTGGAAAAATCAGGATTTGTAAAATTATTGGTATCCTTGGTGTCGTTAATAAAAGTATAAAGGGTTCTGCCGGAAATATCCGTAATATAAAATGAATTCCCATCTCCCTCCGTATAATCGTCCAAATAATTTTTACCATCGTGACCAAGCAATTGCGACTGGACATACATTAAAGAATAATCTGGTTTTGCAATATACCAAACATTATTAAAAGCATCTCCATTGGTATTCCCTGCGGCATTATCACCGGAATAATAGTATAGGGGCCAGCCTTTATATGTAGTCTGTTTTGAGCCATCTGTTCTGTCTATGGTCTTAAAATCTGTCAGTTCCAGACCGGCATCGACCGTTATTTTTTCCGAATAGAATACAGGCCACACATTTAAACATCCATCTAAACATTGGGAGTTGTCCTTGGTGTCCAGTGAAAAGAAATAAAGGGAAACACCTTTAGAATCGGTCAAAATACTCCCGAAGGTTCCATTAGTGGCCAATTTTACACTATTTACCTGAGGATTTGGTTCTATTGGTATTGGGTCTGCGTCGTTGTTATTGCTGCAACTAACACAAAAAAAGCTGGCTATAATAAAATAGAGAAATAGATTTTTCATAATTTGTCGTGTGTTTCAGTTTATTTAGGGTTAAATTAACCTGACTGCTTTTCAATTTCAAATAAAACATTGTGAAAGGGAAAATAGATAGTTTGAAACGGAAAAATCAACCTTAAAAGTCAGCCCTACTTTTGAAAAAAGACAATCTTTATCTCTTTACGTTTCTCGCTATATCCTTTGTAGTATTCATTATAGGATACTTTAGTATGGTCTATATGGAAAAGGAAAGCAACTTCCAGCTTTTGCAATTTCAGATCGATTCTGGAAAACGGGAAGCCCGGGAAGTAGCAGAATTAGTGTCGTCCCAATTAGATAACGGTCTTTCCAGGGAAGTGGTTATCCGAAATTTTCAAAAGAGTATTGAAGGCACCAATCTAGAAAACGGTTTTGTTTCTATGCTTGATTGGTCCGGAGTTGGGATCTGCCATCCCGACCCCCAAAAAATAGGCAAAAACAACAAGCCGGAAGCTTCCTATATAAGACCATTAGATAGCGCTATACATGCGGCAGAATTTTATGATCTGATCATTAATTTAAAACATCGTCCTAGAGAAGATGGTTCCGCAAAAAAGACTTTGAATTCTGAGATCATTTATCTCTACCCCGTAAAAAATTCTGATTGGATCATTGCAGCACATGCCAATATAGACAAGATCCAAAAGCAAATTAAAGAACTGAAATTAAATTTCTTACTGATCTACCTGCTCGCTAGTGCTACCATCTCCCTGTTGGCCCTTATTTTGGTTCGTTTTTTAGGAAGTCATTATGAAAAGGCCCTAGAAATTAAAAATGAGAAATTAGCGGAAGAGGTACTGAGCCTCACTAAGCTAAATTCTGACTTGTACAATTTAAAGAATCAATTAAATAATGAAGAAAAGGAAAACAAGATCGATACTGAAGAGGATAACAATAAAATAAAGAATCGGTTGCTCACCTACTCCAAGGACAAGCTTATATCGGTCAGAGTAGATGAAATTGCCTTTATCAATACCGAATTTTCATTAACCACCATAACTTGTTTGGATGGTCGAAAACATTCTAGCAATTCTAGTTTGGACGAATTGATCAGTGGTTTGGACCCCTTGTATTTCTTTAGGGCCAATAGACAATATATAATTTCGGTCAAGGGAATTTATGAAATTTTTAAATATGGAAATAATCAGTTGAAGATTAAATTGAATCCTGCTTCCAGTAAAACTATAGTTATTAGCAAGAACAAGGTTTCTGAGTTTAAAAAATGGCTTAACTATTAATCAATCATAAGTATGCGGTTTACCTCGCTGCGCTAAGTCTCCCGACTTAGTGCCGGATTCACTTCCTACACTGGAAAATGCAATCCTGTATAAGAATGGAAACCAAAACAAGCTATGGCTTGCTATTTTTTATTTTTCTTCCAACTAGTGTGATTCGTTGAAAACTCAGGCTTCTTTAAAGGTTTACAATAACTTTCGCATAAACACAACAATTGGTTATGATCCCGAAATATTTCCGATTGACGGTGAAACTAAGACTTAACCAAACTCTAGGTAGAGATAAGTTTTTATAATTCCTGTTTTCCCTAATGTTGTCCCATTATAAAATGAAAAAAGCCCCGCAAACATAGTGTTTACAGGGCTTCATCGTTGTTCTAAGTGGTCCCACCTGGACTCGAACCAGGGACCACCTGATTATGAGTCAGTCCATAAACGGTCTTATATGGTTTTACTTGCACCCAAACGCCCATTATATGGGGTTTTTTCGTATCTTCATTATCAAATTAAACCATCTGAAATCAAAAAAAGCACGCTGAAAGCACGCTGAAAATAATCCTTCATTTTTATGGCAACAATTACCATTACCTTCGATAAAAGGGCATCTAACACAACTAAAGGTAATAAATTCATGTTGGTTTTACGTATTAGTCATAACCGAAAAACACGCTATATTCCATTCAATTTACACTTAAAAGAAAACCAATACGATGTTAGAACTGGAAAAATCATCGGGATTTTAAACTCTGTTAGGCACACCAAACGAACTCAAAAGATCTTTTCCGATGTAGATTTATGGATTGATGACAACGAAGGTAAAATCAAGAATTGGGAAATGGATCGCTTAAAATCTGAGATCGAACAACGTTTTTTTAATATTGCCCCATCTAGAACTATTCTAAACCATGGAGGAAAATATCTTTCTCGCTTGCGTTTGGAACAACGATTTTCCACAGCTAGTTCTTACGAGGATGCTTTAAAGTCCTTGATTAAATATAGAAGACATTTAAAAGGAATTGCAGACACTAAGATAAAAACTCTTTATGAAATCAGAGGGGACAAAATGCTACCCCTTGATGAATTCAAGGATTTGGATATGGAAATCAGTTCCATTGACTATGGTTTTTCAAGAGATTTTAAAGCCTATTTAAGTAATCGCTATGCTTCAAAAAATACACCAGCAATTTTCCTGAGAAGCCTACAAGCTATTATGAACGATGCGGGAAAAACCTTTGAGGATTTAAGAAATCATAAGCCTTTATCAAATATCAAAAAGAAAAGCCATGCGAATGCCCCAGCTCCACTTGATATGGAAGATATTCATAAAATCCGAATGTTGGAATTAGAGCCAAATACACCGATTTGGGACAATCGGAATTACCTACTGTTCATGTTCAATAATATGGGTATGAATTTTTTTGATATGGCAATATTGAAACGTTTTCAGTTTGAGGACAATCGAATAAAGTATTTCCGCAAAAAAACCCATTATGAAGGTGATTATTTTAGCGTACTGCAAAGCGATGAATCATTAAAAATCATAAAACATTATTTAAACGGTCAAACAGATAACGAGTACCTATTTCCCATCATTCCTGAAAATACTTCACTAGAACGCTTGCATAAAGTAAACAAGGGGAAAGTGAAAATTTTTAATGAATATGGAGCAAGGATCGCGGCTTTAGCGGGGATTGAGAGAAGAATTACTACTTACACCCTTCGGGACACGTGGACTAATATTGGTCTTGACATGGGAATAGACATCCGTAAAATATCGTCTGGACTTGGTCATTCGAGTGTTCAAGTGACCGAAAAACACTATGGCAAAAGCGTTACCACAAAAATACTCGATGAAATTAATGCCAAGATTACAAAAGTGCAAGGTTCGTAAATAATAATTGGATAGTTCTGTAAATGGTGGTAAAGCTCCAATTGTTGCATACAAAATGGTTGGGTTAAAAACTTCTATAATTTTCTATATTGATAGATTTCTGTTTTAATTACTTTCATTCAGTTTACTTAATCTAAATCATTCTTAATTAAGAAATTACCACTTATCTTAAATACTCGTATTCTTATTTAAGGTTTCTGTAGAAAAGGTTAAATAGCAGTCTTCTTATTTAAGTATTTTGGAGTAAATCCCAAAACATAACTGGGTATATCTCCTTCTGTCGAATTTCCTTAGTATTTAGGTAGATAGAACCTAATAGGACATCTAAAGTATTTTACCCTCTTTCTCCCCTATCCACAATTAAGGCCCCATAGGTGTTAGGTTTTATTACAGAACGATTTATCAAAACTCTAAATCGAAAGTCCCCTACCCTTGTACTTAGAGTAATCCGTAAGTTCGTCCTTGAAGCCGTTGAAAACTTCTTCCTCTTTGGCATTTTTGCCTCCCAAGAGGTTGCCCAGGGCAAAGACACCTCGTTTAATGAGACGTGCCCGTCTGGCATCTATCTGTTTTTTGGAAACGGCAACTAGCGTTTCCTTGAATCCGTTCTCCATATGGTGTTCCACTATCTTCATAGGTAGATTGGGCCTTACCCCGTCCAATACAAACAAATAAGCGGCCTTTTTATATTGTCCTCTCTCCAATAAATATCCTGACCAGAGATTTTTCAAATTGTCCCGCCCATCGGTTCTAATATCATCTAAGATTTTAACTTGATTATCCAAGGTCTTGTTCAGGTTGCTCAATGATTCTAGATAAGTCTGCGTTTTTTGCGCAAGCGGAACACTGACCGGATACTTGGAATATATCGAACCGATGCACAGTTTCCCTTCCTGTTTCTCAAAATAAAAGCCTTTGGCATTGAAAAACTCCATATAGTCGTTCGGAGATTTTTCAAAGGATACCTGTATTCGTTCGGCATATTTATGGTAGGCCTTTAGAGCCAACCGTTCAAACCGTTCCCTGTATAACGGCGCCATGGCCCCATAAAGGTTCGGGAACATCAATGGCAGGAATATAGAGGTTGGCATAAGGCCGATTTCCTTGGCCGTTTTGTCGTTCAGCAGTCCGTCCACTACTTTTTGGTTCTCCCTGATAAAGCCCGGTGAGGCATAAAATTCCTTTTGGTTAGGTAAAGACTCGTGGCCTATATCTAGCTCGACCTTGTGTCGATAGGAATCCGCAAAGGTCAGGATGCCATTGTAATAATTGGCACCAAGGCTATGCATAAGCTCAAAAAGGACTTCCCTTTGCTCTGGTATATCAAAAAGCTGTTGGTCAATGGCCTGTATTATAAGTCCCGCCTTTACCTGCAATTCCCCTTCTTCCCTTATGGATTCCGTACCATAAAGCTTGTCCTTTATAATATCGAATTGCGCCTGAATCAGATTGCCCAGGTTTCGATTGTCCGTATGAAGGTACTTCTTAATAAACTTGAAACGTTCCGATCTGGCCATTTCCGTTACAATGATTTTTATGGACATTTTTTCGATATGTTCCGAGAAAAGGGTCCTGTTCCACGAATCCTGATAGCTGCTCCGATAGGCTTCCTTGATACACCGCTGAAGTTCCAGTTCCAACTGTTCACTCTCCGCATACATCTGGGTGTACTCGCTTTCGAACAATCGGGGGTTTTGAAGGATTCCAATGTCTATCGCTATGTCACCGCTCTTCAGGACATAGCCCGTTTTATCATAAATGCTAAAATCCACCACCTGTCCCTGTGCATCGTATGCTAGCCTGCAGTCCAGATTTTGGTGGGATCTTAGAATATCGGGAAGGTGTTCGGGATTGATGGTCCTAAAAAGTCCATAGGTAGTACGCAATTGCTTTTCCAACCGTTTTTTGACCATGGGCAACAATTTTGAACTTTGGTTGTGCTCAAAGACCTTTTGCAATTTTGGTCCGGACAATTGTGGATGAACGGTATACCCGTTGATAAACCTCGATCTGTAGCCATCTTGTACTTCGATTCCATACGATACCCCTACCCTGCCAGAATGGTTTACGGTTTTTACTTGGATGTGGTGTTTCTCCAATAAATGGGAAAGTTCATTAAAGTCCTTCACCTTATATTTCTGTAAAGTGTTATTTAAGATATCCTGAATATAATAGCGGACCCCGTTGATGTCCTCATGCCTAAACTCTGGTTTTGCGTTTAAGGGAAGTTTCCTCTCTGCTCTTTTTTCTGGAGAGGGAGAAAGACCAAACTGTTTTTCCAGATATTTCTGGGTGGCCACGTTCCTTCTAAAATCATTGGAAAGGTTTATTTGAAGACAATCCTCTTTAATGGTAGTCGAGACGATATGGACATGTTCGTGCTTGGTATCGTGATGGCGGACCACCATATAAGGCTGCTCACCATACCCCATGTGGTTCATGTATGCTTTGGACAGTTCGAAAAAATCAGCGTTGTCCAATTGTTCGCCTCGGGGAAGATTGAGGCTGGCATGTACGTAACGTTTTTCGGATTCGTGGCGATTGCCGAGATAGTAGAGGACCCTTCCAAAAAACTTAGTATTGGTATCCGTATCGGAATAGGTGTTCTGGAAGCCGAGTATGGTATTATCTACCTTACCCAAAACATAGTTTAGCACAATTTCTACATTGTTGCGATAAAGAATCCTTGCTATCATTTTTAATCTTTGGTGTTGATGGTTTCTACCTAGATTTATATCACTTACCTGCCAAAGACAGGGTTTTCACTTCGTAAGAAGTAGGCGTTTTGCGTTGCGCAAAACATAACTTGCTATCCGTCAAAAACGGATAATTATAGTTAAATATAGCAATTCATAATTAAACATAATAGGCTTAATATCAATAAATTACACCTTTAAACCATATCAAACCACATGCTATCAAATGGGTACAGACAAACAACCCATCTGGTCTAATATTATCAAATAAATCATAGAAATAATCCTTTTATTGTAGGTAGGGAGAAAAAAGCTCAAGCGGCCTTTTTGCCGTTTGTGTTTTTGCGCGGCTCCGAGGTTGTCGGGGAAAACTGGAACGGAAAAACTTCCCGAGTGGACCGGCGAAGCGAGTCCGCATGGGGAGGATTGCAGTGGAAGGTTTGCTCGACTTCCGCAAGGGCTTGGGATTTCATTGAGGGAATGGTATTTCCGGATGAACAAGTTAATCCCCCTATTTTCAATATATGAGAATCGAACGTCATACAATCTATGGAATTGTAGCAGTACGGGGACTGCAACCGCTTTGTACTTTTATTTACCCGTGGCAGTGCTTTCTAAGATAAATTAAAACAGATTTCTTAATTCTCCATGTAATCCTGCCAAGTTACAAGTACGTATTTTTCCTTACCATTTTCCTTTTTGCTTAAAAATCCGTACTCGTAAACAAAAAGATATATTTCTCCCTTATTGTTCTTCCAGTAATGGGTAAAGAAATTAGGGTTAAAACCGAGATCCAGCAATGTAGTGCTCCTTATCACCGCCTTTCCGGCCCTATTATGTACTTTTAATAATTTCCTGTTCAATTTTAACTGATTGTCTACCTTGTTATAAAAACGTAAGGGACTTTCCTTAGATTGTTTATACTGTTGGGCACTTTTGCAATACTGATCGCAATATTTCTTATCTGTCCTTCCGGTCAGTTCTTGCTCACAGTGCAAACATTTCTTTTGAATTCTCATTAGCTCAAATTAAGCGCAGTATTATACGTATACTATTCGATTAAGATACGGTTATATTGTTTTGTTTTATGAACTTGAAAATAAAATAATTTTATGTACAAGGGAAGGAGCATCACATTGAAGCATCTTTTAATCGATGGAAGCAAATGTATCGGCCTCCAGTTCTCGACGGATCGGGTAATCGAGGCATTGGCAGATAACTTACCTAATTTGAGATGGAGCGACACATTTGGCATGTACTTTATACCCCATAACAAGAACAACCTATCCTTGATTTTTAATACGTTCAGGGGAGAAGCTTGGATCAACGGCAATTTCTTCTTTGCGGAGCGTACCCTAACCAGCGATAATGCCGATATTGATGTTGAATGGTTCCGAAAAAGAAAACTGAAGGATGGGCATAGGCCATGTCCTGAGGAATATCTCCTCAAATTGGAACTTAAACGATATTCCAATAACACGGTAAAGGCATATGTCCAATGCTTTGAGGCATTCATTAATTATTATGCCAACTTTGATCCGATCGACATCAATGAAAATGAGATCCGGATGTATCTTCAAAAATTGATACAGGAAGGAAAATCGTCCTCCTACGTAAACCAGGCAATCAACAGCATCAAGTTCTTTTATGAAATGGTCCACGGTATGCCCAACCGCTTCTACACCATAGAGCGGCCAAGAAAAGAAACAAAACTGCCCAAGGTACTTTCCAAGCAAGAGGTCATGGAAATCATCGGAAACACCAACAATCTTAAGCACAAATGTATTGTGGCGCTGCTCTATTCTTCGGGACTTCGAAGGAACGAATTATTAAACCTTAAGGTAACGGATGTAGACAGCAAACGAATGATGGTATGTGTAAGACATGCCAAAGGAAACAAGGACAGGTTTACTGTGCTGAGCAAAGGATTGTTAAAGGACCTTAAGATCTATTATCGTGAATACCGACCAAAGGAATTCCTCTTCGAAGGCGCTAAGGGAGGCAGGTACAGTGCTACCAGTGTATTGAACATTATTGATTCGGCAGCCAAAAGAGCCAGAATCCACAGGAAGGTCTCCCCACATATGCTGCGGCACAGTTTCGCTACCCATTTATTAGAGAACGGCACGGATATCCGGCACATACAACTATTATTGGGCCACAATTCTACAAAGACAACAGAAATTTACACCCATGTAGCGAATAGATCTTTTATGAATATTAAAGATTTGTTAACTTAGCCCTACATATATATATATAAAGGATATATGATCAATGATCATATTCCTATGTTAGCAGCAACCAAAACCAACTGAACCATTGAAAGAAATAAAAATTAAATCTTTAGACGAAATTCACACATTATTATCGAAATATAGAAAAAGCAGTATTTTCAAATTTCGAGGTCAAAGTGACTCATCGTGGGAATTAATTCCGAAAGCTGGTAGAAAAGGATTTGATAAGGTATCTGACCAAGAAGTGTTTCTTCATTGGAAAAGAAGAGCAATGTCTTATTTAAAGAGAGAAAATTATACAGAATGGGAACTTATGGCCATTGCTCAACACACAGGTCTTCCAACTCGATTTTTGGATTGGACACATTTGCCCACAGTTGCTTTGTTCTTTGCTGCTTATGAAAATCAAGACAGAGATGCAGCCCTTTTTGTTTACAAACCAAATACTAATATTAGACATCAAGACCACAATCCATTCGAAATTGATAGGTCGATATCAATGTACCTGCCAAGTGCAGCTTCTGAACGAGTTGCTAACCAGTATGGTCATTTTTCAGTTCATAAGAATCCAAAAACCGCGTTAAATGATAAAACAAAAGATGGACTTTTAATTAAAGTAATAATACCGTCAGAGTTAAAAGTTGAGATTGTTCATATGCTAAATCAATACGGAATTAATTATCTGAATCTCTTTCCTGATTTAGAAGGATTATCTAAACATTTAACTTGGTTTGTACAGAATTACGACTATTGGGATAAAAATTTTAAAGACGAAGAAATAGATTAAAAGGCAGCTGCTAACACCGTATAAAAATAATTGCGGTTTATTGCTAAATCAAAGGTCGTTGCGTGTTTGTAACGTCTGATTTTCCTTCGGAAAATCCTCGCATACAAACCCACAACTATTCTTATACATAAACGTTAGCGGTTATTTGCAAAAAATAAAAAGCAGCTTCGGGACTTCCCTTTTTTGCTGCCTACCCTATAGTTTGACAAATCAGTGCGTAAGTGGTACGTTTATCTGGGCAGCAAAAAAACTACGGTTTGCAATTCTCGGGATCGGGATTTCTTAAGGGTTTGGGATTTTAAAATAGAGTAACGTACGGGGCTTATCCATTTGCCGCCTGTACGGAATCGTTGCGCAAGCAGTACGCAGGTCGACTTTTGGCTTGTCATTTTCCGCCGAAGTTTTATATAAGATTAAATTTTATTTGTGTCCTCCAGGGCTTTGGCTGGATTGAAAATGCGGCAAATCTCCGCGGATTGTAACATTGGGTTGTCCGTTAGAGCAAGGTCTGTAATGCAAACCCCGCTAACAATGGCTATAATTCAGTCTTGCATTACTCAAAAGATTAAATTCATTACTTTTAAGTCGGCACGATTCCGAACTGAAAAATCCTAAGGGATTTCCCAGACCGAAATCATAGCCTAAACGTTGTGTGTAATATTGCCAATCTAAAGCAAAACTGATAAATGACTGGATTACAATCTGACATTATGAATCTGAGATTAGATTTAAAAAAAATAAAGATTTTATTGGTCATTCTGACTTTAATACAAATTGGATATCTAATTATCAGTTTTATGGACCCAAAGTTGTGGATAAAACTCGACATTGAGTTCAAGGCAAATTGGTTGATTTTGGGTCTGCATCTAATTGTTACGGGTATTTTCATATGGTTCAATTGGAAAAGGATGCCATTTGCAAGAAAAAGCAAAATAAATAATACTTTTCTAATCTTGTTTCTAGGAATTATTGGAATGTGGTTATGGATTCCAAACAAACATGAAATAAACAAGCTCTCGGAAAGATAAAATACTACACACAACAGTACCTATAAGTAATGCGAGTCTTTGTCTTCAATCCCAAGTTTTGTCTATATTTATGAGGGCGCAAAATCTTTCCGATTTTGCTCTGAGAATAAAAGATAAACCAAAACTAAAAGCTTTTGCTAGGTGAATAACGGAAGTTAAGCGCAAGTTTGCTCCCGCACTACTCATAGCTTAGGCGTTGTGTGTAATATTGCCAATCTAAAGCAAAACTGATAAATGACTGGATTACAATCTGACATTATGAATCTGAGATTAGATTTAAAAAAAATAAAGATTTTATTGGTCATTCTGACTTTAATACAAATTGGATATCTAATTATCAGTTTTATGGACCCAAAGTTGTGGATAAAACTCGACATTGAGTTCAAGGCAAATTGGTTGATTTTGGGTCTGCATCTAATTGTTACGGGTATTTTCATATGGTTCAATTGGAAAAGGATGCCATTTGCAAGAAAAAGCAAAATAAATAATACTTTTCTAATCTTGTTTCTAGGAATTATTGGAATGTGGTTATGGATTCCAAACAAACATGAAATAAACAAGCTCTCGGAAAGATAAAATACTACACACAACAGTACCTATAAGTAATGCGAGTCTTTGTCTTCAATCCCAAGTTTTGTCTATATTTATGAGGGCGCAAAATCTTTCCGATTTTGCTCTGAGAATAAAAGATAAACCAAAACTAAAAGCTTTTGCTAGGTGAATAACGGAAGTTAAGCGCAAGTTTGCTCCCGCACTACTCATAGCTTAGGCGTTAGCGTCCAAAGTACCTTAAAATAGCTTACTCGGGCGGAGAGTTACGCGGAAATAACTTAAAAAGCCAAGGCTAGGTGCCATCCCATCTTTTTAAAATTGTTTACCAATCTGTACGCAAGGAGAACGCACAGTTCGACCGAAGGCATGCTTATGCTGTCTATAGAAATGGCTGTGCTAAGTAATAGTTTTCAGTTGCCTGGGCTCGACTCGAAAAAACAATTTTAAAAAGGGTCAGGGGCATTTTAGGAAGGACAAGCACTGATCGCATGGTATGGACGGCACTACGGACGCTAACATGGGCTATAATTCAGTCTTGCATTCTTCAAAAGATAAAATTCATTACTTTTAATCCGGCACGATTTCATTACCGGAAAATCCTAGCGGATTTCCCAGACCGAAATCATAGCCTAAACGTTGTAAAACATACTACCAAATTTAAGGGACCAACCTAAATTCAACAAAATATTTTGAAAATAGTAACTTTTAAGTTACCTTTGGGTGATGGAAAAAGTAAGGGAAGTTATCCAGTATAAAGGGTATTTCGAAGAATTCTTGCTCAAACAACCGAAAAAGGTTCAGGACAAGATATTTAAAGTAATCGAAATAATCGAGACTTATGAAAGAGTTCCCTCCACTTATCTGAAAGCACTTGTCGGAACTAAAGGACTCTACGAAGCCCGAATAAAATTAGGCTCGGACATTTGGAGAGTCTTCTGTTTTTTCGACAAAGGAAAATTGGTAATACTCTTGAACGGATTTACCAAAAAATCGCAGAAAACACCAAAAAAAGAAATCGACAAAGCGGTCGGACTAATGAATTCATACTATGAAGACAAAAACAAATAAGATGGACACCAAGAGTTGGAAAGAAATCAAGGACACCGTTTATGGAAAAAAAGGAACGGAACGTAGAGACGGATTGGAAAGAGATTTTGAGTCTTTTAAAATCGGTTTGCTTTTGAGAAATGCACGGGAAGAAAAAAACCTTACGCAGGAACAACTGGGCGAATTAGTAGACAAAAAACGGACTTATATTTCACGAGTAGAAAACAATGGCAGCAATCTGACCTTGAAAACGCTTTACGAAATTGTGGAAAAAGGTCTTGGCGGAAAAGTTACGATTTCAATCGAAGTGTAAAAAAAGTACGTTTTACAACAATACCTATAGCAAATAGGGCGGTAAGTTCTGAATCTAAAGGCTTGGGCGTGTTTGCGAAGTCCGCCAAATCTTTTGATTTGGCTTTTAGAATAGATAAAATAAAAACAAAATAAAAAAGCTTTGGCTAAGGGCTTGGCGGAAAGATAAGTGCTTATCACCTGCCCTACTTGCCATAGCCGAGACGTTAGCTGCAAGCTTATAAAACCTAATAAAATGTATCTTAAACCAATCGCGTTGTTCCTTTTATTATTCACAGTAATAACGGAGGCTTATTCTCAAACCGATTTAGCTTTAAACGACACTATTATTTACGATTCAGTTGACCAGAATCCCATATTAATTTCTGACTCAAAATATATTGAATTAGAAAATATACAGGAATTTATAAATGCCAATTTGATCTACCCTGATACCGAGTTGGATTGCCAAGGAAAAGTATTTATTTCAATAATTATTGAAAAGGACGGCACTGTCGGATTCAAAAAGTTTGATAGGCATCTGTGCACTCCTTTTGACGAAAAATCTATGGAAGTGGTTGACCTAATGAAAAGATGGATCCCAGGTAAAATGAATGGTATTTCCGTTAGAACTAGAATAAAATTACCTATTACATGGCGGTTGGAATAGAAAAGCCGGCAGCTAATAACTAAGTATTCGGCCCGCCGATAGGCCAGGGCTGAATATCTTGTTGACGGATCCGGTCTCCCTCTATGGGGAAAGCCTTCTTTTTAGCGTTTTTTATGGAGTCGTATTTCGGCAGACTTGCCGTGCTTTTGTATTGACAATTGAACTTCGGCATTTTTCTAGTGACCTAAATCCAACTTTTGCGCCAGTTTGGCGAACCGTCCTGTTTCTTTTTGGTTTAACATTTACCTTAAGGCATAGCGCTTCTGCCTCGCGGTTTGCAAGTAGTTCCTATGGTTGATTCGTAAACGTCAGCAATTCCTTCCAGCATTGGGGAGGTCCACGCCCGTCGAAGGTCATAACGGTGACCAATTTTCCCTTTTTGCAGATAGGACACTTCCCTTTGAGCAATGGTGGCTTTTCCACTTTGAGTTTTAGCGGCTCTGTGGCCAGCATATCTTGAAGGGCGGGTAGCTTTTCTTTTTTCCAGCTACTGCTCAAGATACCGTAATGCCGTATCCGTGTAAAACCCTTGGGCAGAACATGCAGTGCAAATCGGCGTACAAATTCGTATGTGGAGAGTTTGAGCAGTTCCTTTTGGCCTCCTTTTTTGTAGTTCTTCATCTGGAAAGTTACCGTTCTGTTCGCCTTGTCCAATTGTTTGATCCGATAATTACTAATGGCTATCTTATGCGTATACCTGCCTAGGTATTCCACTACATATTTTGGTGTATGGAACTGCTGTTTCGCATACACTACCCAATTTTTATCAAAGAGTTTATTGTAAGTTTCTTTTGGAACGGGCAGTTTTTTCTTACGTAGCAATGCGACATATTTTGCACGGAACACGACGCTCATCGATTTCACATTGAATAGGTACTTCCCCTTGTTTTTAGCTGGTTTCCATTTGCCGGATCTGTTCACTCCGCCACCGGGGACAATACAGTGCAAGTGGGGGTGCAGGCTCAGGTTTTGGCCCCATGTATGAAGGATGGCGATCATACCCATCTGTGCGCCAAGGTATTTTGGGTTCGCACCGAATTGTACAAGGGTTGCCCAAGCCGCTTTGAACAGGCTCCCATAGATTATTTTCGGATGGGATAGGGCATAAATATTCAGCTCTGCGGGCAGGGTAAACACCACATGGAAATAAGGCACACTCAGAAGTTCGCTTTCCCGCGCCCGTATCCACCCCTCCCTTTTATGTCCCTGACAGGTAGGACAATGACGATTCCTGCAACTGTTGTAACTGATGTGGAGTTTATGGCAGCAATCGCACTTATCTATATGTCCTCCCATAGCAGGTGTCCGGCATCTACGAATAGCATGTAGGGTACGCCTATGCCAGCCTGTACATACGTGCGACGAAATCTGGTCCTGCTCCATCTCCAGCACATCGGCTACCTTGAAGTGGCTGCGCATTATTCAAATAGCGTATCGAGCGGGCTGAACTTGTGCGAACTCCCAGTGTTTGCAACGTGTAGGTATACCAATGTTGTCTCGATAAAAGCATGTCCCAAAAGCTCTTTCAGGCTTATAATATTGAGACCTGCTTCCAGCAAATGCGTAGCGTAGGTGTGACGCAGGCAATGGGCGGTAATGGTCTTGTGGGTGTTTACCTTACTCCTGTTTTCTTTGATCACCCATTGTATCCCAGTGGTGGTAATGGGCCGTGGTGCCCCATTGTCGGTTACCTGACTGTTGAAAAGGAAGGTTTTGGGAGATTCTGTTTCAATATATTTTTTTAGCCCTCGTGCCAAGTGTTTGCTAAGGGGCAGGTACCGATCTACTTTGCCCTTTTGCTTTTTCACAAAAACGGTCTGTCGGTCAAAATCGACATCGCAAAGGCGCAGTGCGCAGAGTTCGTAGCTCCTTAGACCACAACCGTAGAGCATCCCGAGTATCAAACGGTGTTTTAGGTATTTTGGCGTTTTTAGTAGGATCCGTACTTCGGCCTTGCTTAGCACTACGGGCAATTTATTCTGGCGCTTTATTTGCGGAAGCTTGACATGCCTTTCTTTTATTCCCAAGACCTTATAAATGGCACGAAGACCGAAAACGGTATGCTTAAAAAAGCTCTCAGACGGAGTCTTGTGCAAGTTCTTGCAATGAAAAAGATAATCATCGATCAACTCGGTAGAAAGCGCCTCCGGGCTTTGCTTGTAATGGAGGGCCAAATGTGCCAGGCACCGCGTGTAGTTGTTCAAGGTACTCTCGGCCTTGCCATTGATTGTGAAACTCTTTTGTAATTCCCTGCAAAGGTTTTCAAAGCCAGGAACTACATCGATAGCGGTCTCTACTATCGTTTTACTTTTTTTTATACATAACAGTAAATTTTAAGTGTACTATAAATATAAGAAATGTTGTATTTTGCTCTGGAAAGGCTTCCGACCGGTAGGGAGGATTCGTTCAACAAGGGCTATAATTCAGTCTTACATTCTTCAAACAATAAAATTCATTACTTTTAATCCGGCACGATTCCGAACTGAAAAATCCTAAAGGATTTCCCAGACCGAAATCATAGCCTAAACGTTGTAGGTAATCTGACAAAACGAAAATGAAAACTTTTGAATATAAAGACCCAACAGTTGAAAATGGAAAATACATTGTATTTGAAATCGGAGACTGTGAATTTGTTAATCCGATAGAATATTATCGAGATGCTTATATTCAAAAACAAATCAGAATGTATTGGGCGATTTCACCAGGTTTGAAAAAAGAATTTGAGAAAAAGAAACTTGAGATGAGTGATCCCGAGATTCAAAGACTCTTTGAAAAGAGAGCTCTTTCCGATTGGGAAGAGTTTTTTTCTGAAAAATCCACAACCGAGATAAAACCAAATTATCTGGGACTTTTAGAATCGGAAAAAAAATCTGACCAAGAAAAGTTACTTAAAGGACAAACTATATCAACTTATGAGCTATTTGCTTTTATCATTTACTCTTATAAAGAATTTGGACTTACATTCAGCCAATATACTTTTCGTCATACACAAAAAGGAGTTGACCCAACCGATTTAACCGATTTCACTCACATTAAAGAAGATGGAACTGTGGCTACAAGTCGAGAAACAGAATTGTCGGACGGACAGTTAAAACAAGCTATAGAACACAGAGTGGTTATGGTTGCAAAATTTATTGGAGATAATGAAAATTGGCATTGTTTCTTTACTAACTATAAAAGTCTAAAAGGGAAAGAGAAAGCATATAAAGGTGGACAACCGCATTTTCATTATATCTCAAGTAAATGGGGACTGACTAAGGAACAGGCAATAGAACAGTTAAGTAAAAGAAAATATAAACTGCCTACAATGCCACATTTGGACTATGAAAAATAGAAAAAGACTACCTACAACAATGTATCCTATGAAAAGCACTAGTCCAGTTCTCTAAAGTTAATATTTTATCCTTTAACTATCTCATAATATTAGTTTTAAACGTATTGAATTATGAATGAGGCTGTGCATCATTTAAAATTCAATACCATATAACTTGCTCGGCATCCTATATGTGATCCACGTCTTAGCAGAAGTGGTCACCAGCATCTGTATGATTATAAGTTATAATAAGCCTGGTCACTTGCTAACCGATGTGATACATGGGTAATGTCCACCTACATTGTTTTGTGATCCAAGCAAATCTACTATTCTTGGTGAGCTTAGTTATTGTATTACCGTTCATCCTCTTAATTTTATTCCAATACCCCTATCACATAAGGGGTCTCCGTCTTTATTACAGCTAATGTTCTACTTAATAGTTTCCTAGCTACCTTTACAATGACACTCTTCACATTTTTTCCATGATGCTTGCGGTAATAGCCCTGCATCACGGGATCTGTTCGAATAGCCTGCCAAGAAGCTTCTATGAAATAACTTCGTATTAAGCGGTGAGCACGCATACTCACACCGGTATGGCGGACGGTATCACCACTTTGGTAAATGCCCGGCGCCAGACCTACATATCCGGCCAAATGTTTAATATTCTTAAAACGGCGTAAGTCTCCCAATTCACTCAAAATACCACTGGCAACTATTGGACCTATCCCAGGAATACTTCGTAAAAGCATATAATCTTTCTTGAAATGTATTTTAGTATATCGACGCAATAATGTAGAAACATCACGAAACTCCTGATCAATAAACCGAAAGCTGCGCATACGGCTTCGCAAAACTTCATTGCCAGTATCATACTCAAAATCCAGACTATCAACCCAAACCCTAAACTTATGGCTCCAATGGTCGTTATCAAGATCCTGTGGTATGCTAATACCATAATACAACAACTGCATTTTGATATAGCTCTTGATCTGACGCATATCCTTTACCAAATCATTCCTACGACGAAACAAACTACGTAATTGCTCTCTACATTTATCTGGAACACATATACTACTCAGTCTGTCATCTTTTAATTCACGCGCTATAAGCTGCGCGTCTATTCGGTCTGTCTTAGTGTGACGCTCCTTGCCCTTTCTGAAAATATCGGCTGGATTGACTACCAATGAGCGCCAACCGTAACTTACAAAGCAACGATGTGCGTGGTACCCGCAGCAGCCTGCCTCATAGGCGGTAGACACTTCATAAGCTGGATAATGTTTGGTTACATATTCCAAAAGCAATTCCGCATGAGGCTGCATGCTAAAAGTCTTGCCGGATGAAAGATCAGTCGCACAATGTACTTTCCAACTACGCTTGTGTATGTCGATACCAATGAATAACTTAGGTGTAGCAGTAATTTGAGTGTTCATATCTTTAATTTTTAGTTCATCTTAAAGATACTCGACTTACTGCTTTTACATAGATGCTAAGCGTAATGCGGTCTGAATCGCTAAAATTCAGTATTTTGGCATCTATCAAGGTTTAGTGTGGGCGGACAGTGAATCGCTTTGAAATCCCGCACTACTCATAGCTCGGGCGTTGGCGAACATTCCCAAAATTCGCAAGATTGACTCCTTAAACTAACTTTTAATTTGTAAAAAAAAAAAATACTTAAGACCAAAATAAAACAATTAAGACTGATTATACAGATCATTGTTTAAACGTTGGTATGAATAGGAAAAATTACGCAATATCATTAATTGTACGTATATTTGTACTTAATTAAATACAATATTATGCAAATTACAACTGTTTCTGATTTCAGAAAGGATATTAAAACTTATTTGGACAGAGTTGCAAAAAACTTTGAAACTTTGATTATAAATCGTGGCAAAGATTCTGGAATTGTAGTTATGTCCCTTCAGGAATATAATTCTCTAATGGCAACTAATCATGAATTATCTTCTCGTAAGAATGAAATGAGATTAGATTCCGCAATCGAAAAATTGAAAAGTGGAGTGTCTTTCAATAAGGATTTAGCCGTAGATTAAGATGAAATATATGTTTGTTGACGAGTCTTGGGAGGATTATCTTTATTGGCAGAAAACTGACAAAAAGAAATTAAAAAAAATAAATGAACTTCTCAAAGATATAGCTAGAAACCCTTTCGACGGAATTGGGAAACCTGAACCACTGAAGCATAAATATGCTGGATTTTGGTCAAGGAGAATCGATAGCGAGCACAGATTGATCTATCAATATAATGAAGGCGAAATTTTAATCGCAAAGTGCAGATTTCACTACGATTAAAAAAAAAGCTGCTAAT
Organism: Arenibacter antarcticus; assembly: GCF_041320605.1. Lineage (NCBI taxonomy): Bacteria > Pseudomonadati > Bacteroidota > Flavobacteriia > Flavobacteriales > Flavobacteriaceae > Arenibacter > Arenibacter antarcticus. The sequence continues at coordinate 1,625,924 of NZ_CP166679.1, read as the reverse complement.
AACTAAGTATTCGGCCCGCCGATAGGCCAGGGCTGAATATCTTGTTGACGGATCCGGTCTCCCTCTATGGGGAAAGCCTTCTTTTTAGCGTTTTTTATGGAGTCGTATTTCGGCAGACTTGCCGTGCTTTTGTATTGACAATTGAACTTCGGCATTTTTCTAGTGACCTAAATCCAACTTTTGCGCCAGTTTGGCGAACCGTCCTGTTTCTTTTTGGTTTAACATTTACCTTAAGGCATAGCGCTTCTGCCTCGCGGTTTGCAAGTAGTTCCTATGGTTGATTCGTAAACGTCAGCAATTCCTTCCAGCATTGGGGAGGTCCACGCCCGTCGAAGGTCATAACGGTGACCAATTTTCCCTTTTTGCAGATAGGACACTTCCCTTTGAGCAATGGTGGCTTTTCCACTTTGAGTTTTAGCGGCTCTGTGGCCAGCATATCTTGAAGGGCGGGTAGCTTTTCTTTTTTCCAGCTACTGCTCAAGATACCGTAATGCCGTATCCGTGTAAAACCCTTGGGCAGAACATGCAGTGCAAATCGGCGTACAAATTCGTATGTGGAGAGTTTGAGCAGTTCCTTTTGGCCTCCTTTTTTGTAGTTCTTCATCTGGAAAGTTACCGTTCTGTTCGCCTTGTCCAATTGTTTGATCCGATAATTACTAATGGCTATCTTATGCGTATACCTGCCTAGGTATTCCACTACATATTTTGGTGTATGGAACTGCTGTTTCGCATACACTACCCAATTTTTATCAAAGAGTTTATTGTAAGTTTCTTTTGGAACGGGCAGTTTTTTCTTACGTAGCAATGCGACATATTTTGCACGGAACACGACGCTCATCGATTTCACATTGAATAGGTACTTCCCCTTGTTTTTAGCTGGTTTCCATTTGCCGGATCTGTTCACTCCGCCACCGGGGACAATACAGTGCAAGTGGGGGTGCAGGCTCAGGTTTTGGCCCCATGTATGAAGGATGGCGATCATACCCATCTGTGCGCCAAGGTATTTTGGGTTCGCACCGAATTGTACAAGGGTTGCCCAAGCCGCTTTGAACAGGCTCCCATAGATTATTTTCGGATGGGATAGGGCATAAATATTCAGCTCTGCGGGCAGGGTAAACACCACATGGAAATAAGGCACACTCAGAAGTTCGCTTTCCCGCGCCCGTATCCACCCCTCCCTTTTATGTCCCTGACAGGTAGGACAATGACGATTCCTGCAACTGTTGTAACTGATGTGGAGTTTATGGCAGCAATCGCACTTATCTATATGTCCTCCCATAGCAGGTGTCCGGCATCTACGAATAGCATGTAGGGTACGCCTATGCCAGCCTGTACATACGTGCGACGAAATCTGGTCCTGCTCCATCTCCAGCACATCGGCTACCTTGAAGTGGCTGCGCATTATTCAAATAGCGTATCGAGCGGGCTGAACTTGTGCGAACTCCCAGTGTTTGCAACGTGTAGGTATACCAATGTTGTCTCGATAAAAGCATGTCCCAAAAGCTCTTTCAGGCTTATAATATTGAGACCTGCTTCCAGCAAATGCGTAGCGTAGGTGTGACGCAGGCAATGGGCGGTAATGGTCTTGTGGGTGTTTACCTTACTCCTGTTTTCTTTGATCACCCATTGTATCCCAGTGGTGGTAATGGGCCGTGGTGCCCCATTGTCGGTTACCTGACTGTTGAAAAGGAAGGTTTTGGGAGATTCTGTTTCAATATATTTTTTTAGCCCTCGTGCCAAGTGTTTGCTAAGGGGCAGGTACCGATCTACTTTGCCCTTTTGCTTTTTCACAAAAACGGTCTGTCGGTCAAAATCGACATCGCAAAGGCGCAGTGCGCAGAGTTCGTAGCTCCTTAGACCACAACCGTAGAGCATCCCGAGTATCAAACGGTGTTTTAGGTATTTTGGCGTTTTTAGTAGGATCCGTACTTCGGCCTTGCTTAGCACTACGGGCAATTTATTCTGGCGCTTTATTTGCGGAAGCTTGACATGCCTTTCTTTTATTCCCAAGACCTTATAAATGGCACGAAGACCGAAAACGGTATGCTTAAAAAAGCTCTCAGACGGAGTCTTGTGCAAGTTCTTGCAATGAAAAAGATAATCATCGATCAACTCGGTAGAAAGCGCCTCCGGGCTTTGCTTGTAATGGAGGGCCAAATGTGCCAGGCACCGCGTGTAGTTGTTCAAGGTACTCTCGGCCTTGCCATTGATTGTGAAACTCTTTTGTAATTCCCTGCAAAGGTTTTCAAAGCCAGGAACTACATCGATAGCGGTCTCTACTATCGTTTTACTTTTTTTTATACATAACAGTAAATTTTAAGTGTACTATAAATATAAGAAATGTTGTATTTTGCTCTGGAAAGGCTTCCGACCGGTAGGGAGGATTCGTTCAACAATATGTATAAGCCATGGCTTGTTCTCGCCTACTTACGAAAATCCTCGCGGATTTTCTATTTGGTTTGTATTTGCTAAATTAGTTGCTAAAACACGCAACGAAATCATACACAAACACGTTGTAACACATTATGAGAAAAATTCTGATATTATTAGTTATGACTTCAAATTTAGTTGAAGCACAGTTTATAAAGGAAAAATCAATAAATGCCCAAATTGGATATGGACTTAGTGTGCCATATAATAGCGTTGATGAAATAGCTGATGATGGCTTTTTTGCTCAAGGAGAATTAGTAATGAAAGTCGCTTCATGGATTGAATTTAGACCTTATGCAGGCTTTATTTTGACAAGCTCGAATGGAAAAGACCTAAATGATAATCCGACTGATGACAAAGCAGAATCAAAAGCTTTTTTGCTTGGGGGAAAAGCAAGAGTGCGTGCGCCAATTCCTTGGGTAGCACCATACATTGAAATTGGAATAGGAACATCGATTGGAAAATTTGAAACATTAACAACATTTGACAATATTGACAAAAGCGGAATTATTTATCATATCCCTTTTTCGTTTGGACTAGAATTAGGGAAAAATAATAACGTTGATTTAGGATTTACTTATTACTTTCAACCATCCGTAGAACAGTTTGTTGGAGCATTTGCAGTTGGAATTACATTTCCGTTGAATAATAAAAAATAACGTGTTACAGTCGAGTAGGTAAAGGGGAGTCTCACCCCTAAACCTCTCACAGAACCGTACATGAACCTCTCCATTCATACGGCTCTTGTCATACAGTCGGTAAGGCCCAAATAGTTAGACCAGTTTGTATCCCAATTCCCAATGATAGAACAAATTTGGATATGACTTTGTAATAAATCGAAGCCATTTTACGGCTTTGATCTTGCTTCCCTTGAAGCTTTTATACTTGTTCAATATCCATCTGATCATACGATTGTGCAGGTAATAGAACACTGGTTGCAAGCTCCTACGGCTTATCTTTCCGTAATACTGGACCCAACCGCGAATCTTGGGGTTCAGCAGATTTGCTAAATCCTGTATCCCACGTTGGGTTTTTTTATGGAAAGCAAGTTTACGGAGTTCTCCCGTGATTCGAGCCTTGGATTTTCGGCTCATTTTACAATCAAACTGAAGGAAGCTTCCGCCCTTTTTCAATCTGATGGATATACTGGAGCATGCTGACCCCTCTAAAGCCTAATCAATAGGTAACTGCCGTTCTGGCGGATGCTGACCCTCCTTAGAAAAAGAAGATAGCCAAATTTTCAAATTATTCCGGAGCATGTTGACCCCTCTATTTATTAGGGAGCATACTGAGGACCCGCTTGTAAGGTAGCTCAAAAATGTTCTACTTTTTAAATAGAGCAAATCCTACATTTGTTTGTTGACATTGTTTTACCAAAACAAAAAAAGCGGACTCCTAAAAGTCGGCTTCCCCTTTGTGCACGCGGAGAGACTCGAACTCTCACACCTCACGCACTAGATCCTAAGTATACTGAAAGTACAGTTGTCAAAATATTAGAAATTATTTACAAGGAGCAAGTATTTTTTCATTTACAAAATCATATACAATTATACTGTCCAATCGTACATGATAGGACCACAAGATTTCTAAGCCTAGAATTATACTTTAGCAAAAAAAAAGTAAAATGGATTTCAAAAAAGCACGCTGAAAGCACGCTGTAAAACAAAAAAGACAGCTACAAATTTATGTAACTGTCTGATTTTTAAGTGGTCCCACCTGGACTCGAACCAGGGACCACCTGATTATGAGTCAGGTGCTCTAACCAGCTGAGCTATAGGACCATTTCCTTTCTTGATTTCTCCATTAGAACGCTGAACTCCTAATGGTACAATGAGGAACCGCAATTTGCGGATGCAATATTACTATTTATTTTTCTAGGCTGCAACAAAAACTTTAGAGACTAATGGTCTTTTTTTATTTCAAGGACCTTAACAATCATTCCATCCCCCATTCTACGGGTGGTGAGGGAGCTTCTTGACAAAGTTCAATAAGCACTCCATTAGTGCTTATTGGGTGCAAAAAAGCCACCAACTTATTGTCTGCTCCCTTCTTGGGGGTCTGGTTCAACACCGTAAACCCCTCTTTGGTAAGTCGCGCTATTTCTGCTTCAAGATCATCTACTGCAAAGGCCACATGATGTATACCTTCGCCCTTTTTCTCCAAAAATTTGGCAATGGGACTCTCCGGACTAGTCGCTTCAAGCAATTCAATTTTGTTGGGGCCCGATTTAAAGAATGAGGTTCTAACTCCTTCTGACGATACTTCTTCGATTTTATAATGAGATACTCCCAACAGTTTTTTAAACAACGTATTAGAAGCCTCCAAATCATGGACTGCTATTCCCACATGTTCAATTTTTTTCATCCTTCGGCAAATTTAGCTAACTAATTCAGTTTACTCTCCATAGGTGATTTTCAGTTTTTGGCTGTCGTTCCTTTCTACCCTATCAAAAATACAACTTTCCATACTCTTATTCTTAAGAAGATAAGGTGAGTTGTGCTGCGACCAGTATTGAGTCTCTTGGTCGGGCCAGACAACACGAACTTCATTTCACTTAAATTTCGGAGCCGGTGAGTCAGTGGATTCGAAATAACTTACTGTAAACAATTATCAATGCTACCATAGACTTTAGAAATTGAACATTAGAACTGATTTTTATTTTTAACTTTTCAACCATTTTAGGCCCTTCCGTCTACTATTCCCAAAAACACCAACAAATGTACCTTCCATTAACTTAGAAGGTACAGCTCAGGCCAGAGGGAGGAATTGAAATACTTGCCTTTAAAGAACATTCTAAATTTTTCTTCTCAACACCATATCAACATAACCTCATTCCTAAATTAACCCATTATCTAATTAAGCACACCACCCCTTTACCTTTGAACATTCGCCTTTAAGACCGGTTTATTTTAACCCTTCATCTCCTTAACATCATTACCACCAAACCTCCCAACATCTTCTAATCCAAATATAGTCATAGAATCTATTCAATTATATCGTATTTTTGCAGTATGGAAACACAAAGACAAAAGAAAATAGGTGGGGTTATACAGAAAGATATCGCCGATATTCTACAGCGTGCCGCAACCGATGGAGGTTTAAGGGGTACCCTTATTTCAGTATCCAAAGTAACGGTCACCACAGACCTTTCCATTGCCAAAATATATGTCAGTATCTTTCCGGCCAATAAGGGCGCGGAGCTGTTGGAAGGAATGAAATCCAATCAACCCATAATAAAGCACGAACTATCACAGCGTACCAGAAATCAATTGCGACGTGTACCAGAATTATTGTTCTTTTTGGACGATTCGCTGGAATATATAGATGGCATTGAAAAATCCCTTAAGGGTGAAGAAAATCCAGTTAAAAATCCTGATTTATTGGAAAAAAGGAAAAAAGCTTAAGATTGAACTTCCCTTTATACATCGCAAAGCGGTACCTGCGTTCCAAGAGTAGCCAAAATGCGGTGAATATTATTAATTTTATTACCTTTTTGGTCATTGTTATTGGATCGGCGGCCCTGTTTATAGTACTCTCGGGTTTTGCTGGACTAAAAACCTTTAGTCTTTCCTACACCAGTATGGTAGATCCTGATTTAAAGGCGTTACCGAGTACCGGAAAATTCTTCAACATCACAGCAGAACAAAATCAAGCATTACAAGAACTCCCAGGTGTAATTGCCTATTCCAAGGAATTGGAAGAAAAGGTATACCTAACCCACGAACATAAATCACATATCGCCTACATAAAAGGAATAGATTCTACCTATTTAAAAACTACTCCCATAGACAGTAGTGCGTATTTTTATGGGGACTGGGAAATTAATGCCTTACAAGGGGTAGCCGGACAGGGAGTGGCAAATCTTTTAGGGTTGAGTATCAACAATTTTAGAAGTCCGTTGCTTATACGGGTGCCAAAACCTGGAAAAGGATTATTGGGGCAGCGACAACTAAAAGATTCCTATAACGAGGCCTCCTTGGTCATCAGTGGGATCTATCAAATAGAGGAGGAACTAGATCGAAAATATATATTTGCGGATCTTCCCTTGGTACAAGCATTATTGGAGAAAGACAGTACACAACTTTCGGGAATCAATTTTAAACTACAAGAAAAGGCCAATATTCCCGAATTACGCAAGAAAATCAACGCTATTTTCTCTGATAAGGTGGTCCTTAAAGACCGTACAGAATTGAACAGTACCTTGCACCGGATGTTGAATACCGAAAATTTGGCTACCTATCTAATTTTCACCTTAGTACTTATTATTGCCCTTTTTAATGTAGTTGGGGCTATTATAATGATGATTTTGGACAAGCAACAAAATTCTAAAACCTTGTACAATTTGGGAACTACTATTAAGTCGCTTAGGCGCATTTACTTTTTACAGGGCTTGTTGGTCACCGGAATGGGCGGTTTTATAGGGGTGCTTTTGGGATCCTTATTAATTGGGTCTCAATTGGAATGGGGCTGGTTAAAAATAACGCCCACACTAGCCTATCCCGTGGAATACAACTTTTTAAATGTATTGGTAGTTCTTGGTACCATTTTGGTGTTGGGCATCTTTGCCTCCCTGATCGCAAGTAGCCGAATCAACAAGAAACTGATTACCCAATAGCGCCCTTCGAGTTTGTGTTATGGGGTAGCGAATTCGTAATCCCCAAAAGCTTCCAAGACCTCATCAAAGGCAGCAAAAACATCCTGTGAGTGATCACTGGTCACCATTTTCATTCGGTACTCCTTAAAATTGGGGATCCCCTTAAAATAGTTGGTATAATGCCTTCGGGTTTCAAATACCCCCAACTGCTCGCCTTTCCAATCTATGGCCATTTGTAAATGACGCCTAGCAGCGTCCACCCGCTCTTCCAAAGTTGGAGGTGCTGCATGCATTCCAGTTTTAAAATAGTGTTTTACTTCTTTAAAAAACCACGGATATCCAATACTTGCGCGACCAATCATAGCGCCATCCAAACCATAGTCATCCCGCATTCTCATCGCCATTTCGGGGGTATCTACATCACCATTCCCAAAAACAGGAATATGCATTCGTTGGTTGTTCTTTACATCAGCTATAGGTTTCCAATCTGCTTCTCCCTTGTACATTTGCACCCTAGTCCTTCCGTGAATAGATATGGCCTTGCACCCTACGTCCTGTAACCTTTCTGCTACCTCAACAATTTTAATAGAATCGTGGTCCCATCCCAAACGTGTTTTTACAGTAATAGGAAGCTTGGTGTGTTCTACCATGGCCTTGGTCAAGGAAACCATAAGGTCTATGTCTTTTAAAATACCTGCACCAGCTCCTTTAGACACCACTTTTTTTACGGGACAGCCAAAATTGATATCGATGATATCCGGACCTGATTTTTCAACTATTTCTACGGATTGCAACATGGAATCCAGGTTAGCTCCAAAAATCTGAATCCCCACCGGTCGTTCCTTTTCATAGATATCTAACTTCATAACACTCTTGGCGGCATCGCGTATAAGTCCTTCCGAAGATATAAACTCAGTATACACCACATCGGCTCCCTGCTCCTTACACAAGGCGCGGAAAGGTGGGTCGCTTACGTCCTCCATTGGGGCAAGCAATAAAGGGAAATCCGGTAATTGTATGTCTCCTATTTTAGGCAAAATGGTTCTCTATTTAATTTTGGACTGCAAAATTACTGAAAAAATTGTTAATCCAATACTAGGGGACTGGAAATCAGTATTTAGGATATAGGGCAAAGGATGAAGTACAAAGTATTAAGTACCAAGTATTAAGTACAAAGTAGGGAGTCAGGAAGTCTCTCCCTCGGGCAGGCCCCAGAACACGAACTTTAGCAAACATAAGAATGGGGGTCTTTATGGAAATCAGGCCTTTACATGATTAGTTAGATGGTTGTATTGAGATTTCTTTATTAAGAAAAAATAGTGACCAGTTAACCACCTTTAAGGAACCCTTAACTAATCAGCCTGTATTATAGAGTATCTTTGCCGGTCCAAAATTTGATAAATTATCCTATAATGAAAGGGGAAACCAATACTAAATTATCGAATAAAGGGGTCAAAAAAATAAACTTTGACCTTGTTTTAATAGTATTGGGAATCCTATTTATCGCAGCCAATTTGCGGGCTCCCATCACTTCGGTAGGTCCTGTAATCACGGAAATATCCGAAACCCTAAATCTGTCCCCTGCTTTTATAGGCCTACTTACGACTATTCCTTTAATTTCCTTTGCTTTACTATCGGCCTTTGCCCCTAAGGTAGCCAGAAAAACAGGTTTAGAACGACTACTTCTATACTCCTTATTGCTTTTAGCCATTGGATTGTTTATCCGCTCCATAGGAAATGTTCCATTTCTATTTGCAGGAGCGGCCCTTATCGGTGCCGCCATTACGGTGGGTAATGTACTAATGCCAGCCTATATAAAAAAGATGTTTCCCAATAAAGTAGGCATTGTTACCGGCATGTATTTGGTTTCCATGAACTTTACCTCTGCCCTAGCTGCCGGCTTTAGTATTCGTATCGGGCAAGTCAGTGGTATGGGGTGGCAAGGTTCTATAGGTATTTGGGGAGTATTGGCCCTGATCACTTTCTTTATCTGGTATCCTCAGGTCAAAAAATCACCTATTGTTGCTGCACAAGGCAAAAGGACTTCCTCTAGAGCCCTGTGGAAATCGCGTTTGGCATGGAATATCGCAATTTTTATGGGCCTTCAGTCGCTTTTGTTCTATTGTTTGGCTGCCTGGCTACCAGCCATTTTACAAAGTTGGGGGATGTCTGCCGATCGTTCTGGATGGATGCTCTCGTTTATACAGATGGCCCAATTGCCCATTATGCTTATAGGCCCTATTCTTGCAGCACGAATGAAAAATCAGCTTTCATTGGTATGGATAACCTTCATTTTACTGATTCTAGGATTGGCAGGTATTATTTTTGGAAAGACCCTCTTTATAATTCCTTCCGTAATCAGTATCGGCATTTCCCTTGGTCTGGCGTTTACCCTAGCCATGATGTTTATGGTGCTTCGTACTAAGACCACCTCAGAATCGGCAGAGCTATCTGGGATGTCACAAACAGTAGGGTATATTATTGCAGCTTGTGGCCCTCCATTGTTTGGAGCTCTTTTTAGCTTAACCGATAACTGGTACGTTCCCTTGACACTATTGGTGATCGCGGCAATTGTATTGTTCGTGGTGGGATTAACCTCAGCAAAGGACCAATACGTATAGGACCAACAGCAGCATCTCACCAAAATAAATTTTCCGTTAGGAGGTGTTACAACCTATCCCTTTCTTCAGTGTCTTTGTCCTTGTAATTGGAATTAATTTTCATGTTTCCAAAATTGTACCTAAAGCCTAGGGTAAGGGTACGGCTGTCGGGTCTGTAAAGTGATATATTGTACTGATCCCCATAATTTCGGGTATTATACAACTTAAACTGATTAAAAAGATCGCTTACGGTTAGGCTCACATTCGCTTTTTTGCCCCAAATATTCTTTTTTATGGCAACTTCCCATTCCTTGTATTCCTCCTGTTTAGAATTACCAACAACAATTGGGGAAACATAGGTGAAGTTTAAGTTTGCGGTAAGAGACCTATCCTCTAAGAATGTAAAATTGTTTTGGAATTGTAGTAATAACGTCCACATACCATTATCTATTTTGGACCTAGTATCCCTGTCATTAAAACGATCGGCAGCATAGAAATAGGAAGACAAAAAATAGGTATCCCATGATTTTACAATCTCCTTTCTATAAATAAAATCCAAACCATAGGCCAATTCGCGATCTAAATTATCTGTGGTGAAGCGCAATAGCTTACTTTCATTATCCTGAAAAGTAAAAATGGTGATACTATTTTTATGGTATCGATAAAATAGCTCAAAGGTATAATCCTTATTATAGGTATACCCTAAAATGACCGAATTCTTATACGAAGGCCGCAAGTCTACATTCCCTTCAATGACCGAGTTATTACTCTGAAAAACCTGAAAAGGGTTAATCTTATTGTATTCGGGCCTAATAATACTTCTTTTGAAATTTAACCCAAATCGATGCTTTTGACCAGGGGTAAATTGAAAGTAAACCGTGGGAAACAATTCCAAATAATCGTTCCCAATTTTAGTGTTGTTCAGATTAAAATCGCCTTTGGTTTTAGTGTATTCTGCCCTTACACCCGACTTAAAGGACCAATTCTTCCATTTGGTATCCATACTGGCATAGGCGGCATAAATATTCTCATCATATATAAAATTTCCATCTTCCGTTGGGTCTATTCCGGGCTGATTGCGATTAAAGCCCTGTTGTGAAATATGGCTTTCAGAACTTGTAAGCGCGTACTTGATACCAGTTTCAAAATTTAATTTTTGCCCTAATGGCGTGCTGAAATCGGCTTGAAGACTATATAAGTTGGTACGTTGCCTATTTATTGTACTAAAATCGTTATCATCAACTATGGTTCCAGATTCATCATAAAAATCGGTTTCCAACTGTTGATCTTTATCATAATCATAATAGGTAAAATGGGCATTGAGGGTAAGTAGGGCACCTTTATCATTCAGTTTGTTGTCATAATCCAAATAAAACGCAGTATTAATAGTGGAGAATTCCGAATCGTTTTTAGTAAAAAAGCCAGTGGTGTTGGGGCTATTGGGTTCTCTAATTACGGTTTCCGAATAATCCTTTGAATTATAATCGGGAGTTATCGTCGCAATAGAGGAAAAGCTGATCGTATTACGGTCATCTAAGGCATAGTCCAAGAAGACACTGGCATTATGCTTTTTGCTCCAATCTACAACCTCCAAATTGGAAATCCAAGTATCCGTTACAGCCCCATTTTCCATAAAATTGGTGATATCCGTATAATTGGTAAGTTGCTTTTTATCGCTATAGCTGTAATTAAACGAAGTTTGAAACTTTTCTCCCTTAAAATAATGATTGGTCCCCAAAGTATGTTGTGGAAAAGTACCTTGAGTATACCTATTAAAAACAGCGCCGTTATAACCTGCAATCAAATTCTTTTTCATTATGATGTTAATCATAGTACCCCCTTCGGCGTCATATTTTGCAGGGGGAGAAGTAATGACCTCAATGGACTGCACTCCATTAGCCGAGGTTCCGTTTAAAAGATTCAGAATATCTTCGGGAGGAAGGTTTACTTTTTTATCGTTAATAAGAACCTGTACTCCTTTTTCTCCCTTTACCGTTATTTCATTATTCATGATAAAAACACTGGGGGTACTTTTTAGAACCTCCCAGAGGTTAGATTCTGAAAGTGCCGTATTCTCAATATTAAAAACAAGTCGGTCTACCTTTTGTTGCAGCGTAGGTTTTTGGAAAACTACCACTACCTCATTTAACGATTGGGCCTTGCTATCCACATGAATTTGCCCTATATCCAGATCAGAAGTTAACTGTACTCTTTTAAAGTCAGAGTTATTCCCCATATAACTGGCTTTTATAAGGTAGGTGGCAGGGGAAATATTATCAAAGAAAAATCCCCCCCCTTCATCAGAAACCGACCCCTTAACAAAACTGGTATCTACAATTTTGTACAACAGTAAATTTGCAAATGAAACCTCAGATTGGTCAGTGTGAATTACTTTTCCGGAAATTTTAAATTCTTGTGCAAAAATGGGAAGGCAAAATAGAAGGAAGATGAAAAAAGCAGATTTATAATTATTCACAAAAACAGCTTAATAGGTTAAAAACCTAAAGTTAACACATTATTAACAACCCACAAGATTAATCTCTATTCCCTGTAGTAAAAACCAACAATGTCTCTGTCGATATTTTAATGTGGATAAAAATATCTAAAAAATTTATATTATTCATACAACCTCCTAAGAGACTGTGCGATTTTTAATTTAAAAATCATTGATAAAGCCTATCTTTGCGCATGTTTACCAGTCTAAGGTGCTACTTTAATAGCAGACCAAGGGAAAATGGGATACTGACACGCTGAGACAAATTCAGTGTATGTAAATTTGGCATAGATGAAAAACATAAGGAACTTTTGCATTATTGCACATATTGATCACGGGAAAAGCACACTGGCAGATAGATTGCTAGACTTTACCGGATCGGTGACGGAGCGCGAAAAACAAAACCAACTTTTGGATAGTATGGATCTTGAACGGGAACGTGGGATCACCATTAAAAGCCATGCCATTCAAATGGATTACGAATACCAGGGAGAAAAATATATTTTAAACCTGATTGACACTCCTGGGCACGTAGATTTTTCCTATGAGGTATCTCGTTCCATCGCCGCCTGTGAAGGGGCATTATTAGTTGTAGATGCAGCACAGAGTATACAAGCTCAGACAATTTCTAATTTATATTTGGCCTTGGGCAACGATTTAGAAATCATCCCTGTCCTAAACAAAATAGATCTTCCAAGTGCCAATCCAGAAGTGGTAAAGGATGATATAGTAGATCTTTTGGGCTGTGCCCGTGAGGATATTATCCCCGCATCTGCCAAATCTGGCTTGGGAATAGAAGAAATCCTAACAGCTATTATAGAGCGCATTCCCGCACCAAAAGGAAATCCGGAAGAATCGCTACAAGCATTAGTGTTCGATTCCGTTTACAATCCGTTTAGGGGAGTAGAAACTTATTTCAGGGTCATCAATGGTGAAATTAAAAAAGGCCAAAAAATAAAATTTGTAGCCACCAATAAAGACTACTTTGCTGATGAAGTGGGGACCTTAAAGTTGGTTCAACATCCCAAGCAATCTATAAAAACTGGGGATGTAGGCTATCTAATTACCGGAATAAAGGACGCAAGGGAAGTAAAGGTAGGGGATACCATAACCGATGCTGCCAGTCCAACAAAGAACGCAATTGGAGGGTTTGAAGATGTAAAACCCATGGTTTTTGCCGGTATCTATCCAGTAGATACTGAGGATTATGAAGAGCTTCGTTCCTCCATGGAGAAATTACAGCTTAATGATGCCTCTCTGGTTTTTATCCCAGAAAGTAGTGCAGCACTAGGTTTCGGTTTCCGTTGTGGGTTCTTGGGAATGCTCCATATGGAAATTATTCAAGAAAGATTAGAGCGGGAGTTTGATATGACCGTAATTACAACGGTTCCCAACGTAAGTTATCACGCCTTTACACGGAAAAACCCCGAAGTACCGATTATCGTAAATAATCCCTCAGATTTGCCAGATCCTTCTACTTTGGACCATGTAGAGGAACCCTATATTAAGGCTACCATAATTACCAAGGCAGATTTCGTGGGCAACGTAATGTCCCTTTGTATAGATAAAAGGGGACTAATTACCAATCAGACCTATTTAACTACCGAAAGGGTTGAGCTGAATTTTGATATGCCATTAGCAGAAATTGTGTTCGATTTTTACGATAGGCTAAAAACGGTTTCCAAAGGATACGCTTCTTTTGACTATACCCCAATTGGAATGAGGACTTCCAAATTGGTGAGGGTAGACATCTTGCTGAACGCACAACCAGTAGATGCCCTATCGGCATTGATCCACGCCAATAATGCCGCTGATATTGGTAAAAAAATGTGTGAAAAACTTAGGGAGCTAATTCCCAGACAACAGTTTGACATTCCTATCCAAGCGGCTATCGGGGCTAAAATTATTTCCAGAGAAACCATTAAGGCCTTAAGAAAAGATGTTACTGCCAAATGTTATGGTGGGGATATTTCCAGAAAAAGAAAACTGCTGGAAAAACAGAAAAAAGGTAAGAAACGAATGAGACAGGTTGGTAATGTAGAGATTCCACAAGAAGCATTTATGGCCGTACTAAAACTGAACGACTAATGCCTACAACTACCACAGCTTGGAAACTTAATGCCATATTATTATGTGGTCTATTTTTACTAATCGGTTGTGGTGGTTCCAAAAATGTCTCTTTGGAGGCGAGTGGTTGGAATCTAATCTGGGAAGAAAATTTTGATAAAGATAATTTCTTGGATCCAGCCAAATGGAACGTCATAGAAAGAAATACAGCCGACTGGGGCAACTATATGTCCCCAAATGAAGATTGTATCCATATAAAGGACGGAAAACTGTATCTACGTGGTATTATAAACCCGGATCAATCTAAGGACACCGTGCCCTATTTAACCGGTGGTGTATCTACTAAAGGGAAATTCGCTTATCAATACGGAAAAATAGAAATAAAAGCCAAATTAGAAAGTGCCCAAGGGGCATGGCCTGCTCTATGGATGTTGGCAGACCAACCAAAATATGGAGCCTACCCAAGGAATGGGGAAATAGACCTTATGGAACGCTTAAGTTTTGAAAAACAGATATATCAGACTATTCACTCCTATTATACTCTAGAATTAAAGCAAGATTCCATTCCCCCCCGTTTTACCACGGTAGCTGTTGATCCAGAAAAATATAATGTATACGGTATGGAATGGTTCCCCGATAAATTGGTATTCACCCTAAACGGAAAAGAGACCTTTACCTATCCTAAATTAGAGGATGTAGATCCTAGTCAATGGCCTTTTGACCAACCCTTCTACTTTATGTTAGACATGCAATTAGGTGGTTCCTGGGTAGGAGAAGTAGCCCCTAAAGACCTACCAGTACAAATGATCATAGATTGGGTGAAAGTATATCAATAGCCACTAGCGCCCTTAATAGCATTTGCCTTTACTGCGCAGATGAACCTTTAAAACCCTTTTACCGATCAAGGAATAGGCGCGTTTTATCTATAATGTAAGTTTAAATTTCTTCCTTCTCCGAAGCTATCATTTCCTTTTCTCCCTCCTGTTCTACCTCCATTTTTTTGCCAAGATACACCAGTTTACTTCCTTCTTCTACATCTTCCAAATTGCTGCTAAAAGATGTAAGAATCTTTAAATCCCCATTCAAACTTTTAAAGAACAAGGGAACAATATCTCTATCTGCTTTGGTGATTTCTATTAATCCTTTGTAGTTTTTTTTGTCTTTCACTTCTATTTCATGGATGGTTGGATATCTCCTTGCCGTTTCCGTTAACCTAATAAAATCATCCGTATGAGAAAACAACCCTTCTTTGGGATTATTATTGGGATCATTCATTTCCGCGGAATCAATCAACCTAAAGGCTCCATTTTCCCCAAATTCCTTTTTATAGGTATTAATGGCGAAATTATTTATTTCCGAGTTTCCGGTAAGTGCCATTAAATATCCCACACCATTAAGTTCAAGATTATCTGTCAGCGAATCCGAATAAATATTGGCCGAAAACGCTTCTAGACCCATTGATATGGCTTTGTTTACATTGTTTTGGTTATTGTCTATCAACACTACTTGCCGCTTATTATCTTTCAAATAACTGGCGATCAATCTGGATACTTGAGAAGCACCAATAATCAGTATGCCTTCGGATTTCTTTAAAAATACACCTACCAATTTCGCAAACAGCCTTGCTGTCGTTGCATTGAGCAATACGGTCCCCAAAACAATCATAAATACCAAGGGCGTAATATATTCTGCCCCCGCTTCCCCTCTGGAAATTAGTTTGGATCCGAAAAGCGAGGCAATACCTGCCGCAACTATTCCCCTTGGTCCTACCCAGCTAATAAATAATTTATCATTCAGTTTAAGATTAGATCCAATGGTACTTAAAAACACCCCTAAAGGCCTTAAAACAAAAACCACAATGGCAAAAATAGCAAGCGTCTCCCATCTAAGAAGCAGCTGAAAATCCGATATATTGATATTAGCCGCAAGCAGGATAAACAGAATGGAAACTAAAAGAACACTTAATGATTCTTTAAAATACAACAGCTCCTTTAGGTTGGGCAAATTGGAATTGCCCATAACCATTCCCATGATAACCACTGCCAAAAGTCCAGATTCGTGGGCAAAGGAATCGGATACTACAAAAACAAGAAGTACCACGGAGAGAGATACCACGTTTAAAAGATAATGTGGTACAAAATTCTTTTTTATGATGTAGATCAGGCCATGGGCAAAGGTAAATCCGAAGGTAAGTCCAAAAAGCAAAATCTTTCCAAATTCTATAAGAGCGGTTACCGTATAACCCTGTCCCTCGCCCACACTAATGAACTCGTAGACCAAAACGGCAGCCAATGCTCCCAAAGGATCTATTAAAATTCCCTCCCATTTCAATACCGCAGAAAGATCGTTCTTAAGGGGTATATTCCTCAAAATCGGGGTAATAACCGTAGGGCCCGTTACAATAATCAAAGCAGAGAACAAAAAGGATATTTGCCATGTAAGATCAAAAATAAAATGCGTCGCAAATCCGGCTCCCAAAAAAGTAACCAAAGACCCAATCGTTATTAATTTTGTAATAACTGGTCCTACATTGGCTACGTCTGCACGTTTAAGGGTCAATCCTCCTTCAAAAAGAATAATACTTATGGCTAAGGAAACGAAATAGTAAAGACTTTCGCCAGGAAATAGACCATTTTCCCCATTCCAGACCGGCTCTATTAATTTTGTACCAGTTCCGGTAAACAAGGTGGCAACGGGACCTACTAAAAGGCCTATAAGGATTAGGGGCAAAATGGCCGGTAATTTAAAACGCCATGCTACCCATTGTGCTATAATCCCAAGAACGACTATTCCTGCTAGTTCTACCATAAATATATTTGCGGCAATATAAGTTTTATAAAACAAAAAAATTGCCCAATATCTAAAAAAACTTAGCTCATTTATATGAAATAAACGCTTAAGGAGCTTAAAAATAACTGTATTGCTAGCCTAAATTTTAAAATAAATTCCATTTAACCAGCCTAACATTTTCTATGGGTTGCTTTGTCAATTAGCATTATTTAGGTATTTTTCAGTTTTCCAGATTTAAACCAATATCCTATGGCAGAATTGCAAATTTTAAATCTTTTACTTGTTTTAGTTGCCGCCTGGGTGGGGGGTATGTTGGCAAAGCGTGTAGGTTTTCCTCCCATACTTGGCGAATTGTTGATAGGGATCTTACTGGGGCCTGCACTATTGGGCGTTTTGGAGACTTCTGAAGCTCTCAATACGTTGGCAGAAGTGGGTATCCTCTTCCTTATGGCCTATATAGGAATGGAGATCAATTTTAAAGATCTAGGAAAAGCCTCTTGGGCAGGATTGCTTGCCGCCATTGGAGGATTTGTGGTTCCTTTTATATTGGGTTACTATACCATCATATGGTTTGATGGCACCAACATTTCCGCACTTTTTGTAGCTATTGCAGTAGGGGTAACCTCCCTTGCCACAAAGAGTCGGATTTTGGTAGACCTGAAGCTTTTGGATACCAGAATTGCCTATGTGCTCATGGCCGGAGCACTGATATCTGACACCTTGGCCCTGATTATTTTTGCAGGAATCATTGGTTTTGTGGACAGTGGTAGTGTAAACGCGGTTGGATTGAGTTGGGTGGCTGGAAAAGCAATTTTATTCTTTGCCTTTGCCGCCTTAATCGGAATTTATTTTTTCCCCGTTTTAGGGAAATTGTTATCCAAGGCAAAATCAATAAACCGTACCTTCCATTTTACCATAATGGTAATCATTGTTCTCGGCTTTTCGGAACTTGCAGAACTCGCTGGTCTCCACGGTATATTAGGTGCATTTATGGCTGGACTCTTTATTAGAGACGGAGTGTTTTCCCGACAAGTATTCAAAGAAGTTACTGGCGTTTTTCATGACATGTCCATTGGATTCCTAGCACCTATATTCTTTGTTACCGCCGGCTTTCATGTTAGCTTGGAGGTCTTTCAGACAGATTTATTGCTATTGATCTTAATTATTCTGGGAGCCGTGGTAGGAAAAATTGTGGGAACCGCATTGTTTTATTTGCCCAGTGGCCACGGATGGAGAGAAGGACTTACTATAGGAACCGGAATGAACGGTAGGGGAGCCGTAGAAATTATAATTGCAGGAATAGGCCTTCAAATGGGAATCATCTCCACAGAAATATTTTCAATTCTAGTATTTATGGCCATTTCCACCACCTTGACCGTTCCACTACTTCTTACCTGGACCACCAATTGGCTGAGAAAAAGAGGGGAATTGGTAATGCAGGATGCTAGAAATGGGTACCTAATACTAGGGGCAAACCCCTTGGGAATATATATTGCCAAACAGCTTCAGGAACACAATGAAGTAGTCTTAATTGATGCTAACAAAGACCTAGTTAATGAAGCCAATGAGCAAGGAGTAACTGCAATTCACGGAAATGGATTAAAAGAGGAAACTTTTCATTTGGCCAATGCAATTAACAAAAAGACCTTTATAGCCTTAACGGGAAATAGTGAAATCAATTTGCTCGCTACTCAATTGGCAAACAATTCATTCTATATCCCCAATAAAATCGTTCTAATGTCACCTGGCGAAAACGGAGCGGGTTTAAACCTTTTAGATCCCATGAATGCCTCTTCCATGTTTGCAAGTAAAACCGATATGACACCTTGGGCCTATAAAATCTCTGCCAACGAATTTAAAGAGAAAATAGCACAAGTAGACGGCAATTGTACCACAAGGGAATGGGTAAAACAAAACGGTAAAAATCAGGATATCCTTCCTGTTTTAATTATGGATGAATCTGGACACAAACGCCCCTTCCATTACCAGGATAGCATAAGCGCCAAGGAAAAGGTTATTTATCTGGAATAGCAGGTTTTACAACAATCTAAATCGATAGAAATGTTAAAAAACCACTAATAAAATAGGGTTTTCAAGAATAAGCCTACTCCTTTTACTAATTTGCACGGATTAACTATTTTCCATGAAATTATACCCCATAGAAGCAGGAAATTTTAAATTGGACGGTGGGGCCATGTTCGGTGTTGTACCCAAATCGATATGGAACAGGACCAATCCAGCCGATGCCAATAATATGATCGATCTAACGGCCCGATGCCTCTTGATCGAAAATGGAGATCGATTGATCCTGATCGATACTGGAATGGGCACTAAACAATCGGAAAAATTCTTTAGTTACTATTACCAATGGGGCGATCATTCCCTAGACCGTTCCCTAAAGAAGTACGGTTTTCATAGAGATGATATTACCGATGTATTTATGACCCACCTACATTTTGATCATTGTGGGGGGAGTGTGCAATGGAACAAGGATAGAACAGGCTATGAACCTGCCTTTAAAAATGCGATTTTCTGGACCAATGAAGCACATTGGGAATGGGCCACCAAACCCAATGAACGAGAAAAGGCCTCCTTTCTGACCGAAAATTTACTGCCCATGAAAGAAAGTGGACAGTTAAGATTTATAACTAGGAACGAGAATAATTTTATCGAAAAATCAGAGCTCGATTTTGGGATTTTGTTTGTGGATGGGCATACGGATAAACAAATGTTACCGCATATTACCTATCAGAACAAGACCTTGGTATTTGTGGCAGATCTGCTCCCTACTGCTGGCCATATTCCACTACCCTATGTAATGGGCTACGATACCCGCCCCTTGTTAACACTTTCCGAGAAAGCACAATTTTTGGAAACTGCCGTGAAAAATGATTATTATCTGTTTATGGAACACGATGCCCATAACCAAATCTGCACCTTGCAAACCACGGAAAAAGGAGTGCGTTTAAAAGAAATACATACCTTTGACCATCTTTTTGACTAATATGATCTACCCAGTCCGTTTTTTTATAGGAATTACTTGCCTTTTAGTGCTTACTAACTGTAGCGACACACAAAAATATAGCAGTGATTTTACCGCGGAACATGTTTTCACCAAAGGAGTAGAAGGTCCGGCAGTAAACGCTAATGGCGATCTTTTTGCCGTTAATTTTAAGGAAGAAGGTACCATAGGAATCGTAGACCAAAATGGCAAAGGAAAAATATACCTAAAATTGCCCGATGGAAGTATAGGAAACGGGATACGTTTTGACACAGAGGGGAATATGTTTATCGCCGATTATAAGGGCCATAAAGTGTACAGGATTAAAAAGGGAACCAAAATACCTGAGGTCTGGGCCCAAGATTCCACCCTTACTCAACCCAACGACCTAGCCATTGCACCAAATAATACGATCTACCTTAGCGATCCCAATTGGGAAGAAGGCAGTGGAAGGATTTGGATGGTAGATCACTCCAAAAAAATAAGGCTTTTGGAAGACAATATGGGAACTACCAACGGAATAGAGGTCAGTCCCGATGGCCTTAAATTATATGTGAACGAGTCCCTACAACGCAAGGTATGGGAATACGACATTAAAGCCGACGGAACCTTGCACCAAAAGAAAGAATTCATTGTTTTTGACGATTTTGGTCTGGACGGCATGCGATGCGATAGTATGGGAAATCTATACATTACCCGATACGATAAAGGAACCGTTGTAGTAGTAAATAAAGTCGGAAAAATAATACAGGAGATTCAGCTAAAAGGAAAAAAACCCTCCAATATCGCATTTGGGGGCAAAGACGGTAAAACCTGTTTTGTAACGATGGCCGACCGAGGTTGTATAGAGTCCTTCCAAGCAGAATACCCTGGCAGATCATTCAATAAAATCTAATAATTTAACTAAACAATAAATGACAATGACATTAAACAAAACAATGTTGGCTCTTTCGGCCTCCTTTCTTCTTTTTGGTTGCGGTGGAACCGCCCTTGTTTCAACCCCAATTGAAAATATAGATACACTCCCTCTAAAAACTTCAGAACTAGCTGAGGTTGAGAAAAAAAACTGGGGTCATTTAGACCTGCTTACGGATACCATCCCTGGAATGAGTGTAGACAAGGCCTATTCTGATATACTTCAAAACAAAAAAGGGGAAAGAGTCATTGTAGCCGTATTAGATGCAGGAATGGACCTTACCCATGAGGATCTGGTAAATGTATTGTGGGTGAACGAGGGAGAGATTCCTGGAAACAACAAGGACGATGACAACAATGGTTATGTAGATGATGTCCATGGGTATAATTTTTTGGGAGATTCCTATAACGAGCAATTGGAAATGACCAGAATCGTTTCCCTTAAACTAGGAGATGCGGCACTTCAGGCAGAAGCCAAGTCTAAACTGGATAAAGATTACCAAAAAGCGCTTCAAAACAAGCAGCGGTATGAGCAAATATATCAAGCTGTGAAAAATGCGGATTCGGAAGTAAAAACACTTTTAGGTAAAGACAACTACTCCAAAGAGGACCTTGCAGCTATAAAAACTGAAAACGAGGCCATGCTCGGGAATGTTGGGATTTTAACTCAAATGTTGAGTATTAAAGATTCTATTTCAGAAGTATTGGAGGAATTGAATAGTGGTATTACGTATTTCTCTGACCAACTCAATTATAATTTAAATCTAGATTTTAACGGCCGAACCATTGTAGGGGATGACCCCTATGACATTACCGACACCAAATACGGTGATGGAAATCCACAAAGCAGACAGGAAGATGAAAGTCATGGTACCCATGTTGCCGGTATTATTGCTGCGGAAAGAAATAACGGAAAAGGTGCCAACGGAGTGGCAAACAACGTGGCAATTATGAGCATCCGTGCCGTACCCAATGGCGATGAATACGATAAGGATATTGCCTTAGGTATTAGATATGCAGTAGACAATGGTGCAAAAATCATCAACGGTAGTTTTGGTAAGTCATTTTCTCCAAATGCGGAATGGGTGTATGACGCCATTAAATACGCTGCGGAAAATGATGTTCTTTTTGTGCATGCCGCAGGGAATTCCAGCGAAGATCTAGATAATCCAAAAAATCCTAATTTTCCTAACGATCAAATTAATAACGGTCCTGAAATGGCCGATAATGTTATTACCGTTGGTGCTTTGAACAGCAAGTACGGATCGGAAATGATAGCATCCTTTTCCAATTACGGAGCCATAAACGTAGACGTTTTTGCACCAGGAAATGCAATTTATTCTACAATGCCTGGGAACAAGTACGATTTTCAAGGTGGAACTTCCATGGCAGCTCCTGCTGTTGCTGGAGTTGCGGCGCTAATTATGTCGTACTATCCTGATTTAACCGCATCACAGGTAAAGAAAATAATTATGCAGTCTGGACTTACCACTAAAGCTAAAGTGATAGTAGGAGGTGATTCTGATACGCCAAAGAGTTTTAAAGAAATCTCTAAATCCGGAAAAATGGTAAATGCATATAACGCCCTAATTATGGCCGAGGCCGTATCTAAAGGCAAGCTTAAATTACAATAAAAATGAAACACTATAAAGGACTTTTAGTAGGGTTAATCGTTGCCCTTATCGGGTTGACCTCTACCTTAGAGGCCCAAAGCAATACTACCTATTGGCAACAACATGTAGATTACACCATGGACGTTACCATGGATGTAAAGAATTACCAATTTTCCGGGACACAAAAATTGGTGTATACCAACAACTCACCAGACGAATTGTCACGAGTATTTTACCATCTCTATTTTAACGCCTTTCAACCGGGAAGTGAAATGGATATGCGCCTACAAAGTATCCCTGATCCAGATGGAAGGATGATGCATGAAGGGAAAAGTAGAATTTCTACCTTGACTCCAGAGGAAATTGGGTATTTACGTATATCCTCCCTCAGTCAGGATGGGCAACCGCTTACCTATAAGGAAGAGGGGACCATTTTAGTGGTTCAGCTCAACAAACCTATTCCTGCAGGTGGCAAGGTTACTTTTGATATGTCTTTTAAAGGGCAGGTACCCTTACAAATTAGACGTAGTGGCAGAAATAGTGAAGAAGGGGTGGCCTTATCCATGAGCCAATGGTATCCAAAAATGGCGGAATTCGATTTTGAGGGCTGGCATGCCGATCCCTATATTGCCCGTGAATTTCATGGGGTATGGGGCGACTATGATGTAAAGATAACCTTGGATAAAAAGTACACCCTTGGAGGCACTGGCTACCTGCAAAATTCGCAAGAAGTTGGTCATGGTTATGAAACACCGGGATCTAAAGTGAAAAAGGTAAAAGGTAAAACGCTTACCTGGCATTTTAAGGCCCCACAGGTACACGATTTTATGTGGGCAGCCGATCCAGATTATATACATGATACGGTACAGATGGAGAACGGTCCAACCTTACATTTTCTATATAAAAACGATAAGGAGATACTAGAGAACTGGAAAAAATTGCAACCAAAAACAATGGAAGCAATGGAGTTCTTTAATAATAACCTAGGGGAATATCCTTATGACCAATACTCCGTAATTCAAGGCGGGGACGGAGGTATGGAATATGCTATGGGAACACTCATTACCGGAGGCAGAAAGTTGGGAAGCCTAGTAGGGGTAATGGTCCATGAGTTGGCCCATTCCTGGTTTCAACAGGTACTGGCTACCAACGAAACCAAACACGAATGGATGGACGAAGGCTTTACCTCTTTTATTTCCAGTTTGTGCATGAACCAAATAATGGATCAGGAAAAGGTGAATCCTTTTGAGGGATCCTACAATGGGTATTACAAACTGGTTGAATCTGGTAAGGAATTACCACAGACCACCCATGCAGATCGTTACGATCTTAATTTTTCCTATGGCATCGCAGCCTATAGCAAAGGGGCCATCTTCCTCTCCCAATTGGGGTATGTAATTGGGCAGGATAAGCTTATGGAAACCCTTCGCAAGTATTATGCGGATTTTAAATTTACCCATCCTACCCCAAACGATTTTATTAGAACGGCAGAAAAAGTAGCTAATATGGAGCTCAATTGGTACCTTACCGATTGGACTCAGACTACCAATACTATAGACTACGGCATAAAAGAAGTGGTAGCAGTGGGAGAAAAAACAAAGGTAAGTATGGAGCGCATTGCTTCCATGCCTATGCCCCTAGATATATTGGTTATCTACAATGACGGTACCCAAGAAACCTATTACGCCCCTTTACGGATGATGTACGGTGAAAAGGATAATCCATATCCAAGCCTTAAGAGAACCGTATTGCCAGATTGGCCGTGGGCGTACGCCAACTATGATTTTGAGATTAACAAACCTTTAAATAGCATCAAAGCTATTGTATTGGACCCATCACAATTGATGGCGGACGTGAATTTGGAAAATAATTTCTGGCAGGCGAATCAAACCTCAGAATAAGGATTACCAAAATAATTGATATAGGGATACAGGGATTTTACCATATAACTTGGCGAAAAATTCCTTATCCCTATTTTATTTTTAATATCAACAATGACACTTCACCCAATATACGGTAAATTGCAATCCATTAATAGTGCCTTTTTCTAATGACAAACCATTCCGGATCAGCATGGAAATGATTATATGACCCAACCTATACACCCCGTTCCCATCAGAGACAAAATAATTATGGAGCCGCAAAAATTTACTTTCCCAAAAAAAGAAAAACTGAAGAGCAAAAAATTAATTGAGAAGTTATTTGCTGAGGGAATGACCGTTACCCAATATCCAATAAGGCTCATTTACCTAAAGACCACACTAGAGGACGATGCCAAAATTAAGGCAGGGGTAACCGCATCTAAAAGAAATTTTAAAAGTGCCGTAAAAAGAAATCGTATAAAAAGATTGATGCGGGAAGGGTATAGGCTTAACAAACACCTAATTTGTAACAACATGGAAAGCAACTTTGCGTTTATGTTTTTATATCTTGGTAAGGAGATGCCCGTACAGACCAAAATAACGGATACAATGATCCGATTATTAAATAAATTTAAGGCTGAAAACGCAAAAGGGATAAAATAAAAAAAATGAAGATGAAAAGGATATTATTAAAGCGAGTACTTATTCCAGTTATTGCCGTTGCTTTTTTAATTGCTGGAAGTAGCTTCAAGGGCGATTTTTTTGAAATTGCCAAACAAATAGAGATTTTCACCACCCTCTTCAAGGAGCTGAACATGAATTATGTGGATGAAACCAATCCGGCAGAACTCATGGATATCGCCATAAAGAACATGCTGGAAGAATTGGATCCCTATACTAAATTCCTTAATGAACAAGATGTAGAGACCTTTAAAATTAACAATAAAGGAGCGTATTCTGGAATAGGGGCCTTGGTACGCAACTATAAGGATAAAATACTAATTGTGGAACCTTATCAGAATTATCCAGCGGATAAGGCAGGCCTAAAGGCAGGAGATGAAATAATTAAGATAGGAGATATTACCATTGCCAATATCAAGGAAGATGCGGACGAACTTCTCAAAGGAGCTAATAATACCAGTGTAGAGGTCACCTTCATAAGGCAGGGGGAAACCAAGTCTGCAATCATAAATAGGGAGGCCATAGAAGTCGATGCCGTACCATTTTATAAGCTGATCAATGACAATACTGGTTATATTGTTTTATCAAAATTCAATCAAAAAGCAACGGAACAAACCAAGGCCGCGTTATTGGATCTAAAAAATAATGGAGCCAGCAAGATTATATTAGATTTAAGGGATAATCCTGGTGGATTATTGACCGAAGCCATCAATGTTACCAATCTATTTATTCCCAAAGGAGAACTTGTGGTAACCACCAAATCCAAGGTAAAAAAGTTTAATAGGGAATACAAGACCACCAAACAGCCAGTAGATATAGAAATACCGTTGGTTGTCTTGGTAAATGGGAGGAGTGCCTCTGCCAGTGAAATAGTTTCGGGAAGTTTACAGGATTTGGATAGGGCGGTCATTGTAGGTGCCAGAAGTTTTGGAAAAGGATTGGTACAACGCCCATTAAAGCTTACTTATGGTACCCAATTAAAAGTCACTATCTCCAGATATTATACTGCCTCGGGAAGGTGTATCCAATCCTTGGACTATTGGAACAGAGATGAAGCCGGAAATGCGATAAAAAATACACAATTTAGGGATTTTACCACCAAAAACGGACGTAAGGTTCAGGATGGAGGAGGTGTTTTACCCGATATAGAAATTACCACTTCCAAAACCAATGCACTTACCCAAGCCCTTATGGAAAACAACTTAATCTTTGATTTTGCTACTGATTATTATTTTAAAAACAGTTTGAATACTGTAGCTGATCTCAGTTTTGGGGAAAGTGACTATCAAAATTTTAAGACCTATGTTGCCAACAGTAGTTTTGATTTTGAAACCAAAGCAGAAAAGGCTTTAAAAGAAGCCATGGCAACTGAGGAGAGCACCCTTTTTGGTTCGGAAGTGACCGATAATTACAAATCACTTTTAGCAGCCATGCATAAGGGTAAGACCGCTGCTTTGGATAAGTATAACGCGGAAATTAAAAAGAATTTAGAGGATGAGATCCTAAAAAGATACTTTTACAGAAACGGATTATACGAATTTCATGTCAATAACGATGAAGCCATCCTAGCCGCAACAGCATTGCTAAATGACAATTCAAAATACAGGGAAATCTTAAGATAGATAGAGCTACTTACCATTAAATATAGTCTTCCTTATACCTTAAAATACACCTTCTTTTTATCTAGAAAATAGGTAATATACCAAAAGATAAATAGTACCAAAAGGGAATTGATAACTAGGATTATACCGTCATTAATCCCCATAGGAGCTAATATCCCTTTGGAAAAAATTAGTCCAAAACCCCTAAACCACTGTGTTCCCACGGTTTCCGCAAACAAATAGATGAAAATGGAATTGGTTCCAACCACAGAAAAAATACGGAGCCATTTGTTCTTATGTCCCAAAATATCTATCCACCAATAAAATAAGGCCAAGGTAAGTAGGGCCCAACCTCCCGAGACCAACGCAAATGAGGTAGTAGCGATCCGTTTTATAATAGGGGTTATTCCCGTGAGATCTAGACCATAACCCACAACCAATAAAATACCGCCCCAAAGTAAAAGTGGATTTAATTTCTCCTTGATAGACCTAGCAGAAAGCAATAATTGTCCACAAAGAACGCCCATAATAGTATGTACCGACGTAGGTAGAAAATTAATGGTTACCCAACCTCCACCATTTAATTTACCCATCACTAACATATCTGTCCAAGACCCAAAATTGGTTCCTTTTTCAAAAGGATCTTGAGGGTTGTACGCCCGGTACAAGATTTCGGTAAGCAATAAAATTCCAAAACATATAAAAATTTGAGTCCTGTGTGGTAAGGACATAATCATGTAGGCTATCGCAATGGTGAACGCCAATTGTACCAGTACGTTCCATAATTCCCAGACTAGAGCCTGACTGTAGACACAGTGCAACAACACCCCAAAGGCAAACAACAACAGACATCGTTTTACAATATGCGTAGTTACTTCTTTCTTGGTTTGAGTAGCCAACCGCTTTCTTAACGAAAAAGGCATTGCAACTCCAACTATAAACATAAAATAAGGCTGGATAAGGTCCCAAAAACGCAACCCGTTCCAAGGGTGGTGATGCAACTGCTGTGCCAGAGGGTCCCAAAATTTGTTTCCTGAGGTCAGATCCCCAAAACTCCCATGAAATCCCGCAGCTTCGGCAATCAACAAAAACATGGTCAGTCCACGAAATACATCTAAAGAAAACAATCGTTGGGTACTAGGGAGGTTGATTCTGTTCATTTAAAAACGATAAAATTAATTTTTAATACTATCCTCATCTTGAAAATCGTAAAACTTAGGTTTGGTTGGAATCACTTCCTCTGTCCGCCCATTCAGACAGAAAGTAGTAACAATGTAGTGATTATATGTTAGGTAGAAAATGGGTTCTGCCCAAACTTTATCCTCAACTTGGCGAATCTTGCTCAATTAAGCTTACTTTTCTTAATTTGCAGGAGAATGGAGTCCATTTTAAAAGGATTGAATTTAAAAATGGATTAATGTAGTAATGTGAAAATAGAAACATAATTTTAATACAACAATTAATTATAATACAGAAAAGCTAAAAAAATGAAAACCTTAAAAACATTGGTGGTAGGTTGTGGTAATATGGGGATTTCCCATGCCAGGGCCTATCATAAACTATCTGAATTTGAAATAGTGGGATTGGTGAGTAGAAATCCTGAAAGTAGGGAGCGACTATCCAAGGAATTGGGGGGATTGCCTACATTTTCAGATTTTGAAACTGCCTTGAAGGAAACTAAACCAGATGTGGTCTCTATAAATACCTATCCCGATACCCATGCCCAATACGCAAAAAAAAGCCTAGAGGCTGGGGCCCATGTCTTTGTGGAAAAACCATTGGCGTTAACCGTAGAGGAAGCACGGGAACTGGTTGCCCTGGCCAAGGAAAAAAATAGAAAAATGGTTGTAGGATATATACTTAGGGTACATCCTTCATGGACCAAGTTTGTAGAAATGGCCCGAGGTTTAGGAAAACCACTGGTCATGAGAATGAACTTAAACCAACAAAGTTCTGGCGACCATTGGTATACCCATAAGCAACTGATGAACTCCATGTCTCCCATTGTAGACTGCGGGGTACATTACGTAGATATTATGTGTCTAATGACCCAGTCCAAACCCATTAGCGTAAGTGCCATTGGAGCCCGTTTAACCCAAGAAATAGATGCCAAAATGTATAATTATGGTCAGTTACAGGTGAGGTTCGAAGATGGTTCCGTTGGTTGGTACGAAGCAGGATGGGGACCTATGATGAGCGAAACAGCAGTCTTTATAAAAGATGTTATAGGACCCAAAGGGGCAGTATCTATTGTAGACGAAAATAAAGGGGAATCTCAGGACGTAGAGGGGCATTCAAAAACCGGTAGCCTTATAATCCATCATAGCGAATTAAACGCGGAAGGGAAATTTGTAAAAAAAGACCAGCAAATCCCAACCGAAGACGAACCCGATCATGATGGCTTATGTCTCCTAGAACAGGAGTATCTCTTAAAAGCCATTGAGGAAGACCTAGACCTAACGGATCATTTAAACGATGCAGTGAACAGTTTAAAAATTGTATTGGCTGCGGACGAATCTGTGCGAACGGGGAAAACCATAATTTTATAAAAATAGGGAGCATACTTTTATTTTGATCGTTTCCATAGTCCACAACTACTAAAACAGTGGTTTTTAAACATAATTCAGCCCCCTTGCATTTCTATTAAATAATAGAAATGCAAGGGGGCTGAAACCTTATCAACTAATCTTTAAAAACAGGAGTTTTTGCCAATTCTATTAAACCATCCATTGGTTCCTTTAGGTACCTATTGGAGCGTAAGTACCTATTGAGGTTATATTCATCAAAATTATCAGCGGATGAATCTACACTGCTTATAAGAACCCTTCCCGAAGAATGAATAAATTCATTATTTCCAATCCACATTCCAACATGTATTACCCGTTCTTTAGTAGAATCCGTCGGTGGTTTTCCAAAAAACAGGAGATCCCCTGGCAACAGCTTATCAAAGTCCCTGTCTTTATCAACAGCCTTTCCCGTATGTATTTGCTGGGAGGCATCTCTGGGAAGCACCATCCCATTCAGAAAATAAACGGTTTTGGTAAATCCACTACAATCTACCCCTTTGGTAGAAGTTCCTCCCCATAAATAGGGCACGCCCATTAATTTTTTTGAGGTACTCACCAAGGATTCTTGAGAGGGATCTAGGCCAGCCAACCAGACATCGTAATCCTGAGCATCATTTTTATTGATAAAGGCCATTCTACCATCGGGATATCGGATCTTAAAAAAATTATTTTCTTCACTTAAAAATTCTATCACCCCACCGGCTACCATATCGGAAACCACTTGAGAATTTTCATCAGGTTGGGAAAAGGACTGCCCCATTGTTTTGGTGAAAATAACTTTCCTTGTAGCTTTCCATTTCAAGAATTCCTCCTTGGACATTCGGGTAATTCCACCTCCGTCTACCCAAGAAAGATAGCGATCGGGAGTCTGTATTAAATACCAACTATCCACAGCCTTAAGGATTTCTACAGGTGTACCTAAAGTTGCTTGGGTTACCAATTCTGAAGAATGGGCTGGTTTCCCTCGTAAGTTTGCAACGGATATCTGTATAAGTCCATAAGTACGTCCCGCTAATTGGGTAGATGGTAAAAGCTCTATGCTATCGGTATAGATAATATGTTTTTGATTTAGCTTTTCCTTAAGGGCCTTAATGGCATCGGGAAGGTTGCTCTCTCCCTTTATTACCATTTCAGATCCTTGAGAGTTCAATTCCAAGTTGAATAAGGCTACCCGTTTATCCGGAGCAAATTCTTGTTTTGTTTCATCAACAAGTGAATTTATAACCTCCATATCCTTCTTGTGACCACTATGACAAGAAGTTGCCAAAACTATAAAAGATAACAATAAAAATACTTTACAACACTGCTGCATAAACTCTATTTTAAAGAAGGCTTTCTTCACATTATATAATAACATATTAAACACCGAATTGCCCGTAAGCCGATCCACATTATTTTACCTACTATTATTTTAATTTCGAAAATTATAAAATTTTATCCAGTAAAAGAAAATACAAATCTGAAATGCCTATTTATAAGCCATCCCAAACGGGTATTTAGTATAGAAAACGCGCTAATTGTGCGGGTAGTGGAAAAGTGTCTAACATTATGATAAAAAATACACCACTATTATATTTTAAGAATTGGGATCAAAATTTAGTATAGAAAAACATTTTATGTTAAAAATCTACTAAAACACTTAATATCAAGGTATTTCTATTGTATTGTACCTAATTTTTCATTACTTTACGATTATGATAAAAATAGAAAATTCCGAAAATGAGGCCTTCATTAAAAAGTCCATTTCCCATTTGGAGGCACATGGTTTTGAAAAAATAAAAGCGGATATTGAAGGTTATGATTGTCCTAAATCCTACCTAAAAAAAGGTAGTGATATAAAAATTACCCCCAATATAGTGGCCTTAAAAAACGGGAAAAAATATTATTTTGAAATTAGTTTAAAATCGGATCGACCCTTATTACTTAAATCCAAATGGCTTTTTTTGGATACTTTGAGCCGAATGAACTCTAACCGATTTAAAATAATTACCACGAAAGGACATTATAAATTTACGGACAGCATGTTGGAAGATATTAATCTTAGCGATAAAACTCCAATCAAGATTTGAGTTTATCCACAACAACACTTAATTAAAAAACACCGTTTGAACGGTGTTTTTTATTTTACAGCCATACTTGTCCACAACCCTCATTTTATGACCATAGCAATATGGGGAATACCATCTTCCAAATATTCCTTACCCGTCTGTACAAATCCTAGGGAATTATAAAATTTTAATAAATATTTTTGGGCTGAAATCCGTACGGGAATAGTGCCAAAATGCTCCTGAACAATTTGTAGGGAAGCCTCCATTATATCGCGTCCGTAGCCATACATTCGTTCCTCTTTCTTTGCTAATACCCTACCAATACTGGCTTCCTTAAAATAATCTCCTGGTCCAAAAATACGGGTATAGGCCACTAACTGGCCGTTCTTAGATCCCAACACATGGATCGCTATTCTATCCTTTCCATCCAAATCCTGATAAACACAATTTTGTTCTACCACAAAAACTTCGGAACGTAATTGTAACATTGTATATAGTTCCTCTGTGCTTAGCTCCTTAAAAGTCTTTATTTCTATAATCATTAGGGGCATGTTATAAAACAAGTGATTCAATGCTCAAAATTAATAACCAAAAATGGAGATTAGCATTATTTTTAGTGACCAAGTATAGGTACTGATTATAAGGAATCAAAAATTATTTGTTATAAACAGGGTATTTTTTCTATTCGTCTTTCATGGCGCCCACCTTCAAAGGAAGTATTTATAAACGTTTTCACCATATCCAAAGCTTGAGGCAATGAAATAAAACGGGCTGGTAAACTTAAAATATTGGCATCATTGTGTTCCCTCGCTAATTTCACAATTTCCGTATTCCAACAAAGAGCGGCCCTAATTTTCTGATGCTTGTTGGCAGTCATAGATACCCCATTACCACTACCGCAGATTAAAATACCAAGATCAGCATCACCACTTTCTACGTCTTTGGCCACTGGATGTACAAAATCTGCGTAATCTACACTATCTGAACCATTGGTACCGTAATTACTGACTTCTAAATCCATAGATTTTAACAATCCAATAATGGCAAGTTTATATTCAGTTCCAGCATGATCATTACCTATTGCTATTTTCATCCTTATAAAGCCAGTTTAAAATTAATAGAATATTTAAAACCTCTAATATTACATATAGTAAGGAATACAAATGTACAAATACCAATGGTTTCACCACAGAAACTAGGTTGTTAACAACAATTAATTAGAAATAACGTAACTGTATTGTTATTTAGTGGTTTAATAAAATTCACCTTTTGTTGATAAACAGCCGATAAAAAGTAACTACTAAATTTTTTATATTCATTAAAAAAGTGCCTTACAAAAGAATAAGGGAAATAAATAATTTACTTCTTAAATCTCTTAAAAAGATATCAAAGATAAAAATGAAGTAGTTAACACTATTTTAAACTTTACTTATCAATAATTTTATGTTTACATAGGTTATCAACAAGTATTGATAACTACATCAATACCTTGATTGCTATAGCTATCAATAGTCAATAAGATGTCGACAAACTTCTAAATCTACTCAGAGCAAGGATATCTTGATAATTTTATCCCCCTTATCAACACACTATCATAAACACCATTTATTTTTAAATTTAAGAAAAAAGAAATATATATATTATATAAATGTTGATAAGAACAATTATCAACTGAAAAAAAACTTAAAAAATGGAATGGAAGGACAATGAATATTAATTCGTAATTTTCCAAAAATTAAAAGTATTGATGTCAAAAGGTAAAAAGAGTACTAAAAATCACAGAAATAACGAAATTACCAAAGGTATTTTCACTGTTCTTGAAAAGGAGCCGCAAAAATCCTTTAACTATAAACAAATAGCTGAAAAGATAGGTATAGTAGATGCCCACGATAGAAATAATCTAATTAAGAGGCTGGTACAACTAAAGGAAAAGAAAAGAATACTGGAAGAGGGAATAGGGAATTATAAGGCCATTCCCAGTACCAAAACCTACCATACTGGTACCGTGGATATTACGGGACGGGGCAATGCTTATATTGTTGTAGAAGGTATGGATGATGATATTTTTGTTCCTTTTAATAAATTAAAGAGGGCATTTCATAAAGATGAGGTAGAGGTATATATCTTTCCAAAAAGAAAAGGAAAAAAATTAGAGGGAGAGATTACTAAGGTAGTATCCCGACATAAAACTTCCTTTGTTGGTATTTTGGATATGCAAAAGGATTTCGGGTTTGTACGTCCAACCGATTATAGAATGTACACGGATATCTTCGTCCCAAAGAACAAATTATCTACTGCAGAAGATGGGGATAAGGTAATAGTAGAAATAAAAGAGTGGCCAGATAATGCCGACTCCCCCTTTGGTACGATAGTACAGGTATTGGGAAAACCAGGGGAGCACAATACGGAAATTCATTCAATTTTAGCAGAATACGGACTTCCTTACGAGTTTCCTGTGGAAGTGGAAATGTTCGCCAATACCTTGGATACTTCCATTAAAGAAGAGGAAATAGCGAAACGAAGGGATATGCGAGATAGCCTTACTTTTACTATTGATCCTAAGGATGCCAAGGATTTTGATGACGCGCTTTCCTTTACTGTATTAGAAAATGGGAATTATGAGATTGGAGTCCATATTGCCGATGTATCCCATTATTTAACACCAGATACCCTCTTAGATGAAGAGGCCTATAATAGGGCAACTTCTGTTTACTTGGTAGATAGGGTAGTCCCAATGCTTCCCGAAGTATTGTCTAACAACGCTTGTTCCCTAAGACCAAACGAAGAAAAATATACCTTTTCCGCTGTTTTTGAAATAGATGATAAAGCGGTTATTAAGAGCGAATGGTTTGGACGTACGGTAACCGAATCTAACGAACGATTTGCTTATGAGGAAGCGCAGCACATTATAGAAACTCAAGAAGGAAATATAAGTGAGGAAATTTCCATTAGGGATGCTGCTTATCAAGTTGATGGAGAAGTGGTACAGGCTACCTTGACTATGGACAGATTGGCTAAAATTATGCGGTCCCAGCGAATGGAAGAAGGAGCTTTATCCTTTGATAAAGTAGAGGTGCGTTTTAATCTAAATGAAGAAAGCGAACCAGTAGGCGTTTATTTTAAGGAATCCATGGATGCCAACAAATTGATTGAGGAATTCATGTTATTGGCCAATAGGAGGGTAGCTCGGTTTATTGGAAAACAAAAGCCCGAAAAAACCTTTGTATACCGTGTACATGCAGATCCTGATGAAGATAAATTAATGGCCTTGAATGTGATAATTTCACGTTTTGGGCATAATCTTGACTTTAAGGATAAAAAATCTATTAGCGCTTCTCTAAATAAGCTTTTAGAGGATGTTAAGGGGAAGAAGGAACAAAATCTTGTAGATACCTTAGCCATTCGCAGTATGAGCAAGGCTATTTATACCGTAGACAATATAGGTCATTATGGTCTGGCCTTTGATTATTACACCCATTTTACTTCCCCGATAAGGAGGTATCCAGATATTATGGTTCATAGGTTATTACAACACTATTTGGATGGCGGAGCTACACCAAAGGCAGAGCCATACGAGGAAAAATGTAAGCACTCTTCTAATATGGAAGGGTTGGCCGCCAATGCGGAAAGGGATTCCATAAAATATATGCAGATCAAATTTATGGAGGATCATAAAGACAGCGAATTTGTGGGGGTTATCTCTGGGGTTACAGAATGGGGACTTTATGTAGAGATCATAGAGAATAAATGTGAAGGAATGGTCCGAATTAGAGATATAAAGGATGATTATTATACATTTGATGACAAGGAGTACGCCATTGTTGGTGAAAAAACAAAAAAGACCTATCAATTAGGGGATGAAGTGGTAGTAATGGTAAAGAGCACTGATCTTGTGAAACGCCATTTAGATTTTTCTCTATTGGGAAAAAAGGACTAATGGTTAATTTTGGAATGGAATTTGTTTTAACTAGATGGATTGTTGCTTAATAAGGTAACAATCCTATCTTGAATATAAATTCGGATAAATGTTTTTAGGTGTAAAATACACCGTCCATAAAAACGATAGCTTTTAGTAAATGAAACAAAAATTAGTAGTGATACTGATCTTTCTAATCGCGGTACTGCCTGTTGCGGCACAAAATGAAAAGTTGGTTCAGGAATTGGGCACTTTTACGGAGGTAAAGGCTTTTGACGGTTTATCTATAAACCTGATAAGATCTAACGTAAACAAGGCGATAATAACTGGAGCAAATACCACGAATGTTGCTATTGTCAACAATGGGGGAGTTCTTAAAATACGCATGGAATTAAATAAGCTTTTTAGTGGCTATAGAACTTTTGTAGATTTGTATTATACAGATAATCTGTTGGTAATAGATACTAATGAGGATGCGAGGATTACTTCTAAAGAAGCAGTTAAACAAGACGTATTGGAGCTTAAAGCCCAAGAAGGCGGAGAACTGGTTATTAATGCCCAAGTGGCACAATTGCTTGTAAAGAGTGTTATGGGGGGTATTATAACGGCTTCGGGAAATTCCCATAATCAAGATGTTCAGATTAACACCGGCGGCATTTATAAAGGGAAGAATTTTAAAACAAAATTTAGTACCGTAAACGTAAATGCAGGATCTAGAGCAGAAATTTTTGCAACAGATTACGTAAGGGCCAGTGTTAAAGCCGGTGGGGAAGTATTGGTTTATGGAAACCCTGCCAAGATGGAAGAGAAAACGGTTTTTGGGGGTACAATTACCCGAATGTAATGGGGAAAGAATAATGTTGAAATTACAATCCAAATACTACTGGAAGAATAGTTAATTAACCCTATAATCAGGGTTAAAAATTCCAGGTTGTTAAATAATATATATGATTGAAGATGTACAGGCAGCAATACCATTGGGTTTTTTATTAAGCTTTATGATTGGTCCTGTTTTTTTTGTATTACTGGAAACTAGTGCTATTAAAGGATTTAGGGCCGCACTCTGTTTTGATTTTGGAGTGATTGTAGCCGATGTTATTTTTATAACATTGGCCTATTTCAGTAGTTTTCAATTGTTGGAGAATTTAAGTAACCAACCAGGATTGTATGTATTTGGCGGAGTTATATTGTTGGTGTACGGACTTACCAATGTTTTAAAGAAAGAATCTAAATATTCGCAAGAAAAAATTAGAGTAACAAAAGGGGATTACCTCAGTTTATTTGGAAAGGGATTTTTATTGAATTTTATCAATATAGGGGTGTTGGTTTTTTGGTTGGGAATTATCATTGTTGTAGGACCTAGCCTAGATAATGACCCCACTAGAATATGGACTTTCTTCGCGGCCATGATAGCTGCCTATTTTGTCACAGATATTTTTAAAATTCTATTAGCGAAACAATTACGTCGGAAATTAACAAAAGGAAGAATTCTTTTAGTGAAGAAAGTACTTGGTTTTATTTTGATTCTCTGTGGTTTGGTGCTTATTGTAAAAGGATTTCTTCCCAAGGATAGATTAAATATAGAACAGGGTATAGAACTTATTAGGGATTAAAAAAGGGGTTGCAGATGCAACCCCTTTTTTAAATAAAGTGTAAAAATATCCCGTTGGAAGGAAAATAATTTGATTATTTTTTCCTTTACCTTGAGAATGTGGTTACTAAATATTCTTTTTAGAGGTAGGAATGTGCACTTACCTCCTTGTTCTCTTCTCCATTATCGTTGAATTTCTTAAGTTGCAACATCCAATATATGAACGCTACAAAACCTATAAAAATAAAAATCCAATTCAATGAATTGGCTCCCCACCAACTCTCCATTGCTCGTAAGGCGTCAAACGGTGCTAACAGCACATTTACAAATAAATCCTCGATACCGTAAAAAATTGTATTCATCTTAATTATATTTACCGTACAAAAATATAAAAACCTAGAATGATTTCAACCATTTTTGGAAAAACAAAACCAATTAATTATATAATACTACTTGTATTTCTTTTTGGGTTTTACTGGTTCGTACATTTAGTGATGTTCCAAAGAACTTATGTGCTTGAGCAGCTATTGGGTCATTTGGTTATTTTAGGGTGCTTAATGTTCAGTATATTCCTAGTAAACTTTATTACTAGGAGGAATAAAATTACAGGATCAAATTCCCTATCCATTCTATTTTACACCCTCTTGATCGTCGTTTTTCCCGAGGTATTGTTAGATTCAAATGCTATTTTCTGTAGTTTTTTTATATTGTTGGCCGTACGGCGTTTGTTGAGTTTAAGGTCCTTGAAAAATATTAAACTCAAAATTTTTGATGCTACGCTATGGATTATGGTTTCGAGCCTATTTTACGACTGGGCCATCATGTATCTGCTCCTTGTTTTTGTGGCCATTTATTTTTATCAACCCAAAAATATTCGCAACTGGATAGTACCTTTTGTAGCCATATTTACAATGTTTATAATTATGATGGCTACTCTTGCATTGATTAATAATCCTTATTATCTGTTGGATCATTATAATTTTAAACTAGATATAAGTTCCGATTATTTTACTGATATTGGTGTTGGATCATACTTGTTTTTTTATATACTTATAGTATTTCTCAGTGGTTTCATAGGCTATATTAAATTAGGGAATGTGGGATTAGGAAAGTTGGTAAGTATGCGTTTGGTGCTTTACCTTTTTCTTATTGGTTTAGCTGTTTATTTTCTTAAATCCTCTTCGGATAACCATCCTATTTTGATTACTTTTTTCCCTGCAGTTGTTTTTACGGCTTCCTATGTAGAAAGCATAAAAAGAGATAGGATTAAGGAATTGGTACTCTTAGCTATAATTATGCTCCCATTTATTGTTCTGTTGACCCGTATTTTTTAACTAAAATTAAAAGTATCTTTGTAGTTAAACGATAATATTATGTTTAGTGATTTTGCCTTTAAAATATTCAATGAAAGTATCGAAAAGTATCATATAGAGGACTGTGTGGACCAAGGTTTTGCCAATCCCTATCCAAAAGATGATATTGCCCATTTGTTGTATCGAAAGAACTGGATAGACACAGTGCAATGGCACTATGAGGATATCATAAGAGATCCCAATATTGATCCTGTCGCCGCCCTCAAACTCAAACGAAAAATTGATGCTAGTAATCAGGATAGGACAGATTTGGTAGAATTTATAGATAGTTTCTTTTTAAATAAATATCAATCCATTACCAAAGAAGAAGGGGCTACAATTAATACGGAAAGTCCCGCTTGGGCCATAGACCGATTGTCTATTTTGGCGCTCAAAATATACCATATGCAAGAAGAGGTAGACAGGGAAGACGCCTCTACAGAGCATAAGGAAAAGTGTCAGGTTAAACTGAATATTCTTTTGGAACAAAAAAGGGATCTTTTTACTGCGATAGACCAATTGTTGACAGATATTGAAGCTGGTAAAAAATACATGAAAGTCTATAAGCAAATGAAAATGTATAATGACGATGAGTTAAATCCGGTGCTTCGTAAAAGGGGTTAGGACTATAAATTGTGGTATTGGAATCTTATCGTTAATTGTCTTTTAAATGATAAAACCTAGGGGAGAGGAAGTATCTGGGATTACTAATAATTCTCAGCATGTTCATATTTTGGTGATCCGGTTATCCGCCATGGGCGATGTTGCTATGACCGTTCCAGTTATCGCTGCCCTTCTGGAGCAATATCCAAATATTAGGGTAACGGTACTTACCAAAGGATTTCTAAAGCCTATTTTTCAAGGGCTACCAAGGGTACATGTTTTTGAAGCCCAAGTGAAGGGAAGGCATAAAGGCGTATGGGGGCTTTGGAAGCTCTATAACGAATTAAAACTATTAGATATAACTGATGTAGCAGATGTACACAATGTAATGCGTAGCACTGTTCTAAAGGCTTATTTTGGACTTGGTTCCATTCCTTTTGTTCAGATAGAAAAGGGCAGGGCTGAGAAAAGGGCGTTGACCTCTTTGACCAATAAGGTTTTTGAACCTCTAAAAACTACACACCAGCGCTATGCCGATGTTTTTGCAAAACTTGGCTTTCCAATATCCTTGGAGTCCGTTGCATTACCACTTAAAAGAAAAGTTGCATCCGATACTCACAATTTGCTTAAAGATCCAACAAAGAAATGGATAGGAATTGCCCCGTTTGCGGCCTTTAAGGGAAAAATGTATCCCTTGGATTTAATGGAGAAAGTTGTGGCTGGTCTAAATAATAGGGAAAATTATCATATTTTGCTTTTTGGTGGCGGGGAAAAGGAGCGTTTGGCATTGGATAAATGGGGAAAGAGGTATGAACATTGTGTTAATCTTGTAGGGAAGATACCTTTAAGTGAAGAACTAGCCGTTATTTCCCAATTAGAGCTGATGATTGCTATGGATAGTGGGAATGCACATTTGGCGGCTATGTTTGGGGTACCCTGCCTAACATTGTGGGGTGTTACCCATCCCTATGCGGGATTTTATCCATTTCATCAGGGCGGGAATGTATTGCTTTCAGATAGGAATTCTTACCCCCTAATTCCCACCTCGGTTTACGGAAATAAATTTCCCTCGGGTTATGAGGATGTTATGAGAACCATCCTTCCTGAGTCGGTTTTAACCAAAGCAAAGGAGATACTTGAAAGCCAATCTGCTAAGCCGTAGTTCTACTGTCCATAGTTTTAAAATATTGGCGCAACTGTTGGATATATTTATACCTCAGTTGCTTGCTATTTCCTTCTACCATTAAAGTTCTTATCCCGATATAGGAGTAAATAATATAACTGGCAAGGGCTTCGCTATCTGTATGTCTGCTTATATAGCCATCCGTTTTTCCCTTTTGTAAAATAGTGACTAAGTTTACCTCCCAGACCGTTAGTATATCCTGAAGAAAGGCCATTATTTCTGGATTTTTGCCATTAAACTCGGTGATAAAATTACTTAACACAAATCCATAATCTAAAAAATTTTGTTCTGCGGTTTGCAAATCTTTGTCCATACACTCTATTATGGCGTTTAAAGGGTCTTCCTTGCCTTCAATAGGTGTTATAAGTTGATTGTATACCGTTCTAAATAAAAGCGTCTGTGTTATGCTGATAAAGAATTCTTCCTTGGATTGAAAATGATAGTAAAATGCGCCTTTGGATAAGGATAGTTTTTTTAATATATCGTCTATGCTGGTGTTGTAATATCCTTTCTGATAGAAAAGTTCCAATCCAGTGCTCTGGATTCGGTTCATTGTGGTAAGACGTTTAATTTGATGCTTCATGGTTAGCCTTTTTAGTCTGTTACCTTAACTACCGATGTTATAAAAAATTTAAATTATTGGATAAATGGCATGCTTAATCTGACGAAAAACCTTTAGGTGATCATTTAAGCTTAGAAAGAAGAGCACTTCAAACTGCAAGGTTTGTAAGTGCTCTTGTGATAGAATTTAAAAAATTGAAGTGGTCAACTTTAAATAACGTTTCCTTGACAACTACTACCAGCTCCGGCAGTACAGCCATAACAATGTTGTGAAACAATGATATCACGATCATTTAGGATGTCCTCATTATAATCTTTAATATGTTTTACGCTGCTATTAACTTTTAAACCTAACATCTGGTTAAAGTCACAATCGTACAACCAACCGTCCCAACTTATTGAAATAGTATTGGTACACATTACGTTTTTTACCGCAGCTGGATTGTAGGCTTCTACAAGCGAATACATATAATCTTCATAATTTCCCGATGCTATCAGGTAATCCAAGAACCTAGCAATTGGTAAGTTTGTAATAGCGAAGAGTTGATGAAAATGGATATCAAAATCATCTTTTAAGGCCTTTTTAAAATCGCGTTCCATAGCTCCCTGATCTCCAGGTAAAAAAGCTCCGGACGGATTATAGACCAAATCTAATTGAAGGGTGCTATTAGGCATACCATAACCGATGGCATTTAAATCCTGAAGTGCTCGTATAGATGTATCAAAAACTCCGTCTCCCCGTTGTTTATCGGTTTTCCCTCGGGTGTAATGTGGCATGGACGAGATGACGTGAATTTTGTGTTTCTTGAAAAATTCAGGAAGATCGTAGTATTTTTTGTTAGCACGTATAATCGTTAAATTGGAACGTACAATAAAATCTTTTATTCCTGCTTTTGAGGCTTCTTCAACAAACCATCTAAAATTTGGGTTCATTTCAGGAGCACCTCCTGTTAGGTCCAAGGTGTGGGCACCGGTATTTTTTATGACTTCCAAACAAAGTTTCATGGTTTCCTTGGTCATGATCTCTTTCCTATCTGGGCCTGCATCCACATGGCAATGCTCACAAACCTGGTTGCACATGTATCCTACATTGATCTGAAGAATCTCTAGTTTTTTGGGTCGTAATGGAAATTGGCCTATTTCATCCAATTTATCTTTAAAATAGGGTAATTCCCCCTCCTTAAATGGTCCTCCATTTAGAATTTCGAGTTGTTTGTTATTTAACGCAAGCTCATCATGTCTTGCTTTTAATGATTTTGTTGCCATTTTTTCTATGTTCATGTGCTACTGTATTGAGTTATGAAGACTTAGTCATGGTTTACCCACTTTTGATAAAAGCTACATATTACATACTCAATTTATTGTATTTGTTCATCATTTGAACTCCATGCACCAAGGTAGCTCCACCTTCTATTGCCGCTCCTACATGTACGGCTTCCATCATTTCTTCTTTAGTGATGCCTTTTTCCAAACCGTCTTTCGTATAGGAATCTATGCAATAGGGACATTTCACTACATGGGATACTGCCAAGGCAATTAATGATTTTTCCCTAGCACTAAGCGCGCCCTCTTCAAATACTTTTCCGTAGTAATCAAAGAATTTAGTTCCTAATTCCTCACTCCATTCGCTAATCTTTCCAAATTTCCGTAAATCTGCTGGATCGTAATAAGAATCTGCCATTGTAATACTATTTTAAGTTGTTGTGATGTGAATTGAGTTAGTCTATGTTTGTTACTCACTATAGATGGACTCCCTTGTATTATTTATTTGAACTATTAGGTAGTGGATATCTATATAATACGTGGTATTGGCTAGCAATGCCCATAATGCTTTATAGTTACCCCCGAATTGGACTATTAGTTTGTCGCTAAAATGGAATCTGAAGAGGCGATCCTTTGTTGAAGTAATTAGTATGAAACGAATGTTCTCGATATTTTGGGGTATACAATATAATTTTAGGTCGTGTTGTAATGATACTTATAAGGATCTGATATATCTTTTGTGGAATAGGTTGCCCCTGGTGGATAATTTTTTTTAGGTCGGCTATAGAATCTAGGTCCACTAGGGATTGAAGGCTTACTGCAATCCTATTTATTGACTTAAGTAGTTGATTAAAAGAGTTTTGTAACCCTGAGGTCTTCCATGGTAATTGTATAAATTTATTTGCTTCTATTTTAGAGAACATAGACTTGTCAAACCCCATTAGGTAGTAGCCACCATCGGTTGAGGGTCCCAAGACTATTTTTTTGTCCAATAAATGTTTATAGGCAGAGCGTATATGTAATGCGCTTAAGTGTGGAGTATCGTTCCCTATAGTGATGACATGTTGATAGCCCTGGTCAAATATGTGCTTAACGGCATTGTAGAATCGTGTTCCAAAGCAGTTGCCATTTTGCTGATCTTCGGTACAGTGGAAATAGGGTAATTCCGTTTTTTTAACCGTAATTAAAGTGTGGTCTGTTAATTGGTTGAATAATGCTTCACCTCCTGGAATACTTTTGTGATTAGTTTCCTCAGCAGCAGAATTTGCAAAAACCAAGATAGCAGTTTTATTTTCCATTT
Source organism: Arenibacter antarcticus (assembly GCF_041320605.1). Lineage (NCBI taxonomy): Bacteria > Pseudomonadati > Bacteroidota > Flavobacteriia > Flavobacteriales > Flavobacteriaceae > Arenibacter > Arenibacter antarcticus. The sequence goes on along the minus strand of NZ_CP166679.1, from coordinate 1,582,892 downwards.
ATTTGGACCTCACTCATTGATAATTGGTAAACATACAATAAATACCATTAATGGTTTTGTCGGTTTCCTCCATGGTTCATTACAGGATAAATAATTTTAAATTTGATGTTCAAATATGGAACTATCTAAAAACGTCTAGCATAGAAAAAGCCTTGAAAATTGAATTTCCAGGCTTTTTGTTTGGGAGTTAGGGTACCCTATTTTTTGTTGTAATTTTCGTTAAGGATTTTAACGACTTCATCGGTTACGTCATGGGCTTCTGTTCCGTAAAGAACGCTTCCTCCATCGCCTCCACTAAGGATAAAGGAATATCCGTTAGCTTTACCGTAGGTTTTTATTTTCTCTTTTACCTTGGATACCAAGCTATCCATTTCTGTTTGGCCTTTTACTTGTAATTCCTGTTCTTCTTGTTGTAATTGTTGGCCTATGAATTGACTTCGTTGTTGTAGTTGTCCGTATTCTTCCTGAGCTTTGTCCTGTGATATTTTTTGTGCCTTAGCTTGAAAAGCCTGCGCTTCTATTTGGAAGGCTTGGGATATACTGTCCCTTTTTTTTGTGAACTTATCTGATCGAGTTTTGAATCGAGCTTCTAAATCCGATTTCTCTTTGTAGGCTTCCATTAATTTTACGTTGTCAACGAAACCTATTTTTTCTTGTTGGCAAGATAGTACTGCAAAAAACACTAAGGCCAAAACTAATTTTTTCATTTCTGTTTTTTTAAATTTTGAGTAAAAGTATAAAAGGTTTTTTATTATTTGAGAAAAATTGTTGGTATTCCTGTTTTCTTGTTAAGATTTTAGTTTTGGGTCCCTTTCTTCTTTTTTTATAGTAAAACGTATTATTGGTTTTTTGTATTGTAAAATAGATATAAATAGATTTTAACTATGAAAAAGAGCTATGTTATATCGGTTTTAAGAGCGAGTATAGGATTAAGTGGTGTAATGGTTAATTAACGCGGTGTTGTATTCTAAGATGGCTTTAAAATTCGTTTTACTCTTTTTTTAGTATATAAATATGTGAGGAATACTCCTTAGAGCGCCATCCTAGGAAATTTGACTTTAATCCAATCCAAAGTGCTTTTATAAAACGCTGTTTCTTTGATTTATATTTTTCAGATAAAATAGATACGTAAAATGCATCATAAAGCATGGGTTTGGTTTTTATGATCTTAAAGCCATGTTCTCCAAAAAGTACTTCGATACTTTGTTTTGAAAAGTGCCAAAGGTGTCGAGGTACATCAAATGCCGCCCAATATTGTTTGTAGTGAATAGCGTCATATGATTTGTAATTGGGTACTGCTATTATAAGGGTACCATTTTCCGAGAGGAGGCCTGTTAATACTTTTATTTGTTCCTCTAGGTCAGGAAGGTGTTCTAAAACATGCCATAAGGTAATTGTATTAAATTTCTTTTTTGCCACTGTTTCGAGATGCGCTACTACTTCCACTCCTTTTTCTTTTGCCTTTTCCCTTGCTTTATGGTTGGGCTCTACTCCTATTGTTTTCCATCCTTTTTTTTGTGCTGCGATTAAAAAATCTCCTGTTCCCGCACCAACATCCAAGAGACATTTTTCGTCATTGGAATATTTGTTTATTAGTTGAGTCTTGCTTTTAAGGTTAACTATTTTTACTGCCTGATATAATTTTTCAATTACTGTTTTGTTAGAATCAGTATGAGAAATATATGCCTCACTTTTGTAATATTCTTCCAGGTTTTCTGGTCGTGTTTCGGTAACCAACATATCCTTGTTGTGGTCGTATGTCAGCCTAAAGGTTTCTCCACTTACGGAATGGTCTTTACACTCTAGATAGAATTCCTTGGATTTCATTTTTAGAAATAAAATATTTATGGGGCTAAGATACTTTAAATTGAAAGGCAAAAAAAGTTCTTTTTAAATGGTAATATCTTTTTGTTTATACCTAATTAAAGTTGGTGTTATTAGGGGCAATCAATATACTTTTTCTTAGTGGATGTTATTAGTGTTATTGTGCCTTTTCTATTTTTATTTTGACATGTTCAGGTACATGAATTTGAGATTTGGGGAAGAAGTGTAAAATATCAGGATAAGACCCCCTTTAATAGGCTACTTATGAGGTACTCCTGCCTTTACTAAGGTATATATTATTGATTTATAATGTTTTATCATTGAAAAAGTCGATTGTTCCACGTGGAACAATCGACTTTTAAATGAGATGTTTACTATAATGTAATCTTTGTTGAGTTGTTCTTCCCTCTTCAATGTTACCTACCCATATACACAAGAAGCACGCTGATGTCACTAGGAGATACTCCGCTTATTCTTGATGCCTGTGAGATGCTTACGGGTTTAATGGATTTTAGTTTTTCTCTTGCTTCAAAGGATAAAGATTTTAGTTTACTGTAGTCAAAATTATCCGGAATTTTTATATTTTCTAAACGTTGAAGTTTGTCTGCGTTGTTTTTTTCTTTAGCAATATAACCGGCATATTTAACCTGAATTTCGGTTTGTTCTAACACTTCCCTACCCAATTTGTTTTCATTGATATAGTTGGATACAGGTTCTAATTCCTTCATGTGATCCATAGTTACTTTAGGCCTTGAGAATACCTTAAACATTTTGTCTGGTTGTTTTACCAGGGAGGAATCCAATTGGTCTAGGATAGGATTTATGTCATCGGGAACAAAACTGGTTTCCCTAAAAAACTGTACAAATGAATCAGACTCCCGTTCTTTTTGCTCCATTCGCACCAATCTTTCTTTTGAGGCTAGGCCAATTTTATAGCTCATTGGAGTGAGTCTTAAATCTGCATTATCTTGTCGTAAAAGCGTTCTATATTCTGCTCTAGAGGTAAACATCCTATAAGGTTCTTCTGTTCCTTTTGTGATTAAATCATCTACTAAAACTCCAATATAAGCCTCATCTCTTTGTAGTATAAATGGATCTTTTTCATTTATTTTTAAGTGTGCATTTATTCCAGCCATTAATCCTTGGGACGCTGCTTCTTCGTAACCGGTGGTCCCATTTATTTGTCCTGCGAAATATAGGTTGTCTATTAGTTTTGTTTCAAGCGTGTGTTTTAATTGTGTGGGTGGAAAATAATCGTATTCAATAGCGTATCCAGGTCTAAAAAACTTTACCTTTTCAAATCCTTTTACAGAACGTAGAGCTTTAAATTGTATGTCTTCTGGTAAGGAGGTTGAGAAACCGTTTACGTAAACTTCTACAGTATTCCATCCTTCAGGCTCTACGAATAGTTGGTGGCTGTCCTTATCCGCAAATCTATTTATTTTGTCTTCTATGGAGGGGCAGTATCGTGGCCCTAAACTTTTAATTCTGCCATTGAACATTGGCGACCGGTCAAACCCTTCGCGTAATAAATCATGCACCAGAGCACTGGTGTGCGACATATGACAGTCTCGTTGTGTGGTGAGTGCTTTGGTGTCTAAATAGGAGAATTTATCGGGATTTATATCTCCAGGCTGTGGGATCATCGCGGAGTAATCTAAGGACCTACCATCTACCCTTGGAGGGGTTCCGGTTTTCATTCGTCCACTATCAAATCCAAAGGAAAGCAGTTGTTCGGTAATTCCGGTTGATGCCTTTTCCCCTGCTCTTCCCCCTCCAAATTGTTTGTTTCCAATATGGATTAAACCGTTAAGGAATGTTCCGTTGGTTAGTACTACGGATTTGGATTTTATTTCCAAACCCAAAGAAGTTTTTACACCCACTATTTTAGTGCCTTCGACTAATAATCCTGAAACCATTTCCTGATAAAAATCTACATTGGGAGTATTCTCTAGCGCTATGCGCCACTCCTCTGCAAACCGCATCCTATCACTTTGCGCTCTAGGACTCCACATGGCAGGTCCCTTACTTTTGTTGAGCATCTTAAATTGAATAGCACTTTTATCGGTGATTATTCCGCTGTATCCACCAAGGGCATCAATTTCCCTAACAATCTGTCCTTTTGCTATTCCGCCCATTGCGGGGTTGCAAGACATCTGTCCTATGGTTTGGAGGTTCATGGTAATCAGAAGAGTCTTTGATCCCAGATTGGCAGCCGCCGCGGCAGCTTCTGCCCCTGCGTGTCCAGCTCCTACTACTATAACATCGTATTCTTTGTCAAACATAATTTTCTAGTGTTCCACGTGGAACATTTTTAGTTTTTCATTTTCTTTCTCCCTCATTTTCTTCGCCTCTTGGTCGCTTTTGTCACCAAAACCTAACAGGTGTAGCAAGCCATGCGCAATTACGCGACGCATTTCAGAGTCAAAATTCACCTCAAAGGTTTGTGCGTTTTCCTTTACCCTGTCTACTGAAATAAAAATGTCGCCAGCAATAATGCCTTGGTCATCACCATAGGGAAATGTAATGATGTCCGTAAACGTATCATGCTGCAAATAATCTTGATTGATTTTCAGAAGATATTCGTCGCTGCAAAAAATAAAATCCAGTTGCCTTTGTAGGCCATTTTCGGAAGTTATTATCCTATGTATCCAATCGGTATACTCGGCCTCTTCTTTTATCTCAAAGTCCGTTAAATAATGGTAATCAATCATCGCTTCTAAAATAATCCTTAACCTTGTTTTTATAACTTTGGCGCAAAGGTAGTGCTTGTCGATTTAAAATCTCAACATCGTTTTCGGTTTTCTTAAATACTTCTGGTGTGCTCAATAATGGATTTTGGAATTTATCACTTGCAGTCTTACTCTCCCTCTCTTCTTTTTCCCCCTGCTCCATGTTTGCGTTTTCCAACTTCATTAATTGATAATTTAAGTTGTTCATTTGACTTAAGGTCTCTTGGGTAATGCCATTTTCCAATAATTGGTTCTGGAATTCTTCCATTTGTTTTGCCAGCTTCTCCCCTAATTTTCGATCATCGTTATTGATGAGTGATTTTAGTTGCTTTTCCAGTTGCTCGCGAAGGTTTTGTTGCTCCTTGTAAATCTCATATATTTCCTGTAATTCAGCTTCATTTGGACCGCTTCCCGTGCTATTTTCTTTACCGTCCTTGCCATTGTTGTTGTTGTTGTTGCTCTTCCCTTCTCCTTGCGATTGACCATTATCACCATCTTTAGGTGCTCCATTTTCTCCAGGTTTGTTTTTCCCATCCTTACCAGCTTTTCCATCTCTACCATCTTTACCCTCCTTTGGAGGCCCCTGTCCCATCTCCTCCATTTTTTCTTGTAGCTGTTTTTGTCCTAGGATAATATCTGGTAATTGAAAATCGGAACCTTTTCCCTTTCTAGAGCTGGACTGCATCTGTTGTTGCATGTTTTCCAAAATATTAGCTAGGAGATCAGTTAATACGTTGGTTGCGTTTAATACATATTTTTGATAGGAAGCTCCTTGGTAAAATTGACTTTCTGCCAAATTTTCTAAAGCCTTATCTACATTGTAGTACACTTCAATGATCTGCTCGTTTACCATTTCTGATATGTCGGCCTGCCTTAGTGATAGTGCAAATAAACTGTCGTCTACGTGGGTAAATAACTCCCTTAGTTCCTGTTGTTTTTTTACTGTTCCGCTAAAAAGATTGGAGGTTAGGTCCACCTTTTTTAAACCGTTGTACAGTTGCTCCTGCGCGAAAGAAAATGTAATAAGATTGTCCAATACCTGACGTAGTACTTCCGCATCTTCGGTCATGGAGGATTCCCCAGAACTGGCCGCGGATTTTTGTAATTGCTCTCCCATTTCTTTCATCTTTTGGGCGGCTGATTTTTGTTTTGATCTTGCTTTGCTAGAAGGCTTCGTTTCACTATCGTTTTCAGTGTCCTTCTCTTCTTGGCGATCCTTCAGTTCCTCTAAGGCATCTTCTTGGTCTTTCTTAATCGATGCTTGTTTTGTTTTGTCGATTTTTAAGGATATGGGTTTTTTAAGACTCTCGTTGTCTTTTTGGATCTCTTCCAATTCTTCTGAGATACCTTCAAATTTCTTATTGAGTTCTTGTTGTTGCTCAGGAGAATTATCGGTTTTTGTGTCCTTTCCGGCCAATGTATCCTGTGCTATAGCCAGCTCTCTTAAGTTATTGCCCAATTGGTTTATCTTCTCCTCTACATAATACCGTTTGGTCAATTCTAATAACTGTTCCAGATTTCGCTGGCTGTTTTTTTGTTTATTCCCAAATTCTTCTAAGCGTTTGCTTAGATCTTCTTTGCTGATTTTATCGGTTAATTGCTTTAGTTCCTCCAGAAGCTTTTCGTTCTTTCTGGCTTCAATATCCTGCCGTTCTATTCGCTCCTGGAGCATTTTATTCAGTTTGTCATCCTTCTCGGTCTGTTTTAAATTATCCTTAAGTTCATTTCGGAATCGCTTCATCAGGTTTTCCTGTTGTTCCTGTTTTTTTAAATAATCCTTAATTTTATTTTGATCATTGAAACTCAATCGCTCTTTCTCCTTTTGCTCCCTGTTGAGTTGTTCTAAAGATTTTTGCTGTTGTTTAATCTTGTCTAGGTTTTTATCCATATTGGATAGGATTGCCTTTTTAGCCTGTATATTTAGATCCAAGAGCTCACTGTCGTCTAAGAATTTGGTGGTAAAAACTTGACTTTTGGTCGATTTTGGTCCATTTATGGCATCATTATCCACAGCTTCGAAATAAAAACTATACTCCTTTCCCTGTTGTAGGTTGAGACCTGAAGGGAAAGTGTAATAAAAGGAATTAAAATTTTGCCTGGGTTGAGAGAGTTCCATTTTTTGAAGTGAGGTTTCATTCTCCGAAGGATAATATACCAATCTAATTTTGCTTAATTCATAATCGTCGGTGGCCTCTCCCTTGTAGTAAGAAACATTCGGGTCTAAGGAATCTAACTGCTGTTGTACACGTATGGTTGGATATCCGTCCTTGATCACGGAAAGCGAATACACCAAATTTTCATAGTCATGAACCACAGCGTTGGAAGTAGAAATTTTATATTCGGTATTAGAATATACTTTTTGGTTTAAATTGAAGTTGTTCTGGTCTTTTTTAAATTTCAATAGGGTATCCGTAGTGGTTAAGATGACCTCCTCGGTGTGGATAGCCCTAATTTTCCATTCAATTTTAGTCCCCTCTGGTAGAGTGACATTACCCGTACTCAGTAGAGTTTCCTGGGCTTTTTTGGTGTAGGCGGGAAAATTCAGGACCATATCAAAACCTTGTATTCTTGGGGTATTTAGTACATTTAGAATAAGACTCTTGGATTTAATGCCGTTGGCGGAGAAATGGAATGCTATATTTTTTATTGGAGGCGTAAATACATAGCTATAAATTCCATCGGTGTGCTGCAACATAAATTCCTTGTCTTCTTTCACCATAAATATACCCTCCGGTCTTATTTTGCCTTCTGTGGTGACCTGGATGGTAAAGGGTTCACTGTCCAGGACATTTAGGTCTTTGGTAAGGATGTTGAACTTAAAGGGTGCCGGGGGCTCATAGGCCAAATCGTAATTTACCACCCTTTTGTAGGATCCCATAAAAGATACCATATCCCCAAACAACCATATTAACCCTAATAGGAATATGGGGATCAATAGAAACTTTAGGTATTTATAGTTCTCCCGTAGGTCAATGGCCTTAACAAAGGGAATTACTGTAAGATTATTTGAACGTTGTTCTATACTAGCTATTAGTAAGTCGGACTTATTGTTGCTTTCTGTCAGATCTAGTAAATTGTAGAGCTTATCGTCTACTTCCTTAAAGTGTTTTCCTATTAGTAGTGATGCTTGTTTGTAGGTTAGTCCGCGTTTTAATCGGAATAGAAATAGTAGCGGAATTATTATAAATTTAATCAGCAAAAAGATTTCTGTGGAGATAATGATTAGAAATAATAGTAGTCTTCCGGTAGAATTTAACCAGAGAAAATATTCTATTCCCAATATCAAAAGGAAGAAAAGGAGGCCTATGGCCAAAAACAGCAATACCCCTTTTAGCAACATTTTCGTATAGAACTTTGCAGTAAAGGTATTCAGCTTGTTCAATATGTTCTGGTAATTGTCCAATATGCGCGATTTTTAATACCAAGATACGAAAAAAAGGCCCCTAGCCCCTTGTGTAGGTGCTAAAACGGAGGCTTAGAATATCCTACATTGTGTATCTTTGCAATTAAATTATTATACAATGACTAAGAAAGTACGCGTTCGTTTTGCGCCAAGTCCAACTGGCCCGCTACATATTGGTGGGGTACGTACCGCATTATTTAATTACCTATTTGCTAAAAAGCATAATGGTGATTTTATATTGAGAATAGAAGATACCGATCAGAAACGCTATGTGGAAGGCGCTGAAAAATATATTATAGATGCTTTAAACTGGTGTAATATACCCTTTGATGAGGGGCCCGGCAAAGAAGGTGCTTATGGTCCCTATAGACAAAGCGATCGAAAGGAACTTTACCGGAAATATGCGGATATCCTTTTGGGAAATGGTTCTGCCTATTACGCGTTTGACACCAGTGAGGAGTTGGATGCACATAGGAAGGATCATGAAGAAAAAGGGAAAACCTTTATATACAATCATCATAACAGGTTAAAATTGTCTAATTCCCTATCCTTAAGCAAGGAGGCAACAGATCAAAGAATTGCGGCTGGAGAGGAATACGTCATACGTTTTAAAACACCTACCGATACTGCCGTCCATTTAAGCGATTTGGTGCGGGGCAAAATTGAGATCGATTCTAATATCTTAGATGATAAGGTGTTGTTTAAAAGCGACGGGATGCCTACCTATCATTTGGCTAATATTGTCGATGATCACTTAATGGAAATAACCCATGTTATCCGTGGGGAGGAATGGCTGCCTTCAATGGCCCTTCATCAACAATTATATAACGCTTTTGGTTGGGATGTGCCGCAATTTGCACATTTGCCTTTGATCATGAAACCGGTTGGTAAGGGAAAATTGAGCAAACGTGATGGTGAAAAGTTGGGGTTTCCAGTTTTCCCCTTAACTTGGAAGGAATCTATTGGATATAGGGAGTCTGGCTATTTCCCTGAATCTGTGGTCAATTTCTTGGCGCTATTGGGCTGGAATCCAGGTACTGAGCAGGAATTATTTTCTATGGAGGAATTGATTGCCTCGTTCGATTTGGATAGGGTAAACAGTTCTGGAGCGCGATTTGACCCAGATAAGACCAAATGGTATAATCAACAGTATATGCAAGATAGGGACGCTTTGGAATTGGCCGAAGGTTTTAGTGAAATACTGCGAAGTTCCGAGTTCCAAATAGCTGAAGAACGGTTGAATATTTCTTATGTGAAACAGGTGGTAGTCCTTATAAAAGAACGCGCTACCTTTATTCAGGATTTTTGGGAATTGGGAGATTATTTCTTTGTGGCTCCCGAATCCTATAATGAAAAAGCGGTCAAGAAACAATGGAAGGAAGATTCCGCTGCAATTATGGAACAATTGGTTGCCATGCTGGGATCTATATCAGATTTTTCTTCCGAAAATTTGGAGGCCAAAGTAAAAGAATGGATCGGAGAACAAGGTTTGTCCTTTGGCAAGGTTATGCCCCCACTGCGACTTATTACCGTTGGGGATATGAAAGGGCCCCATATGTTTGATATTTTGGCATTAATAGGACAACAGGAGAGTATCGATCGAATAAATAAGGCCATTTCAAGCTTAAAATAAATGGAATGGTAGTAAATGTGGATATAATCGTGGTATTGTAGGTATAAGGTGTAACACATTATATAAAAAATCGACCTATGAAATAAATATAGGTTACTTTCACTAACTAAAATTAAATATTATGGGTTCATTTTTATTAATTCCGATTCTATTTATCGGCATCGTGATTCTTTTTTCATCTTTTTTTACGGTAAAACAACAAACCGCAGCAATAGTAGAGCGATTTGGAAAGTTTAACAGTGTTAGGACTTCAGGGCTTCAGATTAAAATTCCTTTAGTGGATAAAATTGTCGCACGGGTTGGACTTAAAATTCAACAGCTTGATGTCATTGTAGAGACAAAGACCTTGGACGATGTTTTTGTAAAACTTAAAATTTCAGTTCAGTATGTGGTACTGAAAAACAAGGTATACGAAGCATTTTATCAATTGGAATATCCCCATGATCAAATTACTTCTTACGTATTCGACGTGGTACGTGCCGAAGTTCCAAAAATGAAATTGGATGATGTTTTTGTTAAGAAAGATGATATCGCAATAGCAGTTAAGACAGAACTGCAAGATGCGATGTTGGATTATGGGTACGATATTATTAAGACCCTAGTAACAGACATTGATCCGGATGGCCAGGTAAAGGAGGCTATGAACCGAATTAACGCTTCCGAAAGAGAAAAAATTGCGGCACAGTTTGAAGGGGATGCAGCGCGGATCTTAATTGTAGAAAAAGCAAAGGCCGAGGCAGAAAGCAAACGATTACAAGGTCAGGGTATAGCAGATCAACGAAGGGAAATAGCACGCGGATTAGAAGAGTCTGTAGAAGTATTGAACAAGGTGGGTATTAACTCCCAAGAAGCATCTGCCCTTATTGTGGTTACCCAACATTATGATACCTTACAATCTATTGGGGAGGCAACCAATAGCAATTTAATACTGCTACCTAACTCCCCGCAGGCGGGAAGTGATATGTTGAACAATATGGTGGCTTCCTTTACTGCTAGTAATATGATTGGGGAATCTATGAAAAAAACACAAATCACCAAAAAGGAATAAAGTAAATAAAAACTTTACTTAAATACGTATAAACCCTTTTACTTCTTGGTTTTAACCATTAGTAAAAGGGTTTTTTTTTTATTAGAGTTAATGTGTGCTAACTAGCTAAACTTTCTTAAAATTTTTCTGGAAATGAAGGTAATTAGTAATCTTTTGGACCACCTCCCTACTCCTCCGACTAGCGCTGTTGGTAGTAGGTTGTTCTTTGCACCATTTAGATGTAACTTTATCTGCTCCATTTCAATTTCTCGCTGAAGTCGTAATATCTTTAACTTATGATCTATCTCCTCAAAAGAGGTAAATACGGGTTTATTCATAATTTAATCAAAATAATAATCTGAAAACTTCTTAATTAAAGGTTTGTCCAACTTATTTCTAAAGAGGTAACATGCTATTCCTAATAGAATATAAGTGCCTCCGACAGCTAAAAAACCTAGAAAAATATTGTTCAACCATTGTCCAATACCATAGGCGAAGGCAAAGGATAGCATAAAAAGTGCCAACAGGGCAATGCTTCCTAATAACAATAGTTTTACCAATGAGCTAATGCTTCGCATTGCCATCTTAAACCCTTTGAGTTTGTAATACTCTTCGGAATTTTCTAAATATGCGCGTACATTCCGGTCAACTTCCGATAGGTTATCCTTTAAATCCTCCAAGGCCATCTAGTGTATTTTTATTTTTGGAGTTGGGCATTTTTATTTTTTAAATCAGACAACTTTTTTTCCAAAGCTGAGATGATATCATCTGCCTTATAACTCATATTGGATAATGTTTCTTCTAATTTATGCTCAAAATCTACCTTTTTAGCTTCTGCTGTTTTGGTTAGCTCCTCTGTGGCATGCGATATTCTGCTAGTAAGGTCATCGCTTGTCTGAATTGCTTTCTTTTTAATTCTCTTTCTGGTCTTTACTCCTTTGTCCGGGGCATAGAGTATTCCTATTCCCGCACCTATGGCTGCTCCAGTTAGCAATGCCAATAATGTATTTCCATTGTCGTTTGTCATAATTGATTTATTTAAATTGTTACTAATTTATTTTCAAAATAGTTAAGGTTAAAAAAGAACAAAGTCCAAAATAAGTTTGGCCAAGGTTCCAAGTTTAATTGCCTAATTTTTAAGCGTGTTGATGGTATACTATCAATAGGTTAAAGTTAAGAAAAAGGTAGCGTATGAAAGGATGCAATCGCACAAATTTTTGTCGTAAAACAAGTTAGAACGACTAATTGTGTGCTAAATGGTCTTTTTAGCCATTTTTAGACCTTAAAAACAAAGCGTAAAGCTATTTAGTTGGCCCCATAAAAAAACCACAGCAAATGTAAGCTGTGGTCTTTGTTTTCAATAGTAAATACCTATCGTTATGTTGTTTTCGATAAAGGGTTCTTATTTTAATTTTTAACCTGAACTTTTGCCCAAGTATCCCGTAAACCTACTGTTCTATTAAAAATTAATTTTTCCGGGGTACTGTCTTTATCCACATTAAAATAGCCCATGCGTTGAAACTGGAATTGTTCGCCTATCTGTGCATTTTCTAAACTGGGTTCTACAAAGGCTGTTATTACAGTAAGGGAATCTGAGTTTATAAATTCCATAAAGTCCTTCTCTTTATGTGAATCCGGTGTTTCCTCAGTAAAGAGTCGGTCATACAATCTAACTTCAACCTCAACGGCGTGTTTGGCAGAGACCCAATGCAGGGTTCCTTTTACCTTCCTTAGACTTTCCTCAGTCCCGCTCCCACTTTTACTCTTAGGGTCGTAGGTGCATTGTACCTCAATTATATTTCCATCGCTATCTTTGGTACAGGATTCCGCTTTTATGATATATCCATTTTTTAAACGTACCTCCCCGCCCAATTTAAGTCGAAAAAATTTCCTGTTAGCTTCTTCCTTAAAATCTTCCTGCTCAATAAACAATTCCTTAGAAAAAGGAACCTTTCTATAACCAGCAGACTCATCTTCCTGGTTATTTTCGGCATCTAACCATTCTTCTTCCCCATCGGGATAATTGGTAATCACCAATTTAAGTGGGTTTAACACGCCCATTACTCTTGGTGCAATTTTGTTCAGGTGCTCCCTTACATGAAATTCCAATAAAGAAACATCTACCACATTATCCCTTTTAGCAATGCCAATGGTGTCTGCAAAAGCTTTTATGGATTCTGGAGTGTATCCTCTTCTTCTAAGTCCGGAAATAGTAGGCATACGTGGATCGTCCCATCCAGTTACTACACCCTTTTCAACCAATTGTAATAATTTACGTTTGCTCACAACAGTGTGACTGAAATTTCGTCTTGCGAATTCCCGTTGTTTAGGACGTACTAACTTCTCCTCTACCACTTGGTCCAAAAACCAATCGTAGAGTTCCCGGTGCATAGCAAATTCCAACGTACAGAACGAATGGGAAACTTGTTCAATATAGTCGCTTTCCCCATGTGTCCAGTCATACATGGGATAAATACACCAATCGGTATTTGTTCGATGGTGCGCTTTATGCAGAATTCGGTACATAATGGGATCTCGCATCAACATATTGGGGGAAGTCATATCGATTTTCGCTCTAAGAACGTGTTCACCCTCCTTAAATTTGCCATCTTTCATGCTTTGGAAAAGCAGTAAATTTTCTTCAATGGACCTATTTCTAAAGGGACTCTCCTTACCTGCTTCCGTTGGTGTGCCTTTTTGGATGGCAACATCCTCTGAAGACTGACTATCTACATAGGCCGCCCCTTGTTTGATCATAACGATGGCCCAATCGTATAATTGTTGAAAATAATCCGAAGCATAACATTCGGTATCCCATTGGTATCCCAACCATTCCACGTCACGCTTTATCGCATCCACATACTCCTGTTCTTCCTTGGCGGGATTGGTGTCATCAAACCTTAAATTAACAGGGGCTTCATAGCGAAGGCCTAAACCGAAGTTTAGACATATGGAACTTGCATGTCCTATGTGTAAATATCCATTTGGCTCAGGTGGAAACCTAAATTTAAGCTTATCCTTTGGGAAGCCTTTGGTTAAATCTTCCTCTATAATATGCTCTATAAAATTCAACGAACGGGATGTGTTACTCATTTTCTAAATATTGAGGTGCAAATGTAGCGAAATTGCGCTAAAAGCTGCATATAAAAAGCAGCAAGCATACAAGAAAGTGGGTTTCACAACACTTTTATTAAACCTTACAACTTTAAATTCCCCAGACCTTAATAAAACAACATATTTGTTACCCCCCTTTATATGATAATGAAGATTTTAGGGTTATGCCATGGTGAGTTATCTATTGTGTATCAGCAATTTAGAGCTCCAATTAGAAGCCAAATAGACGACAATTGATAATGCCAGTAGTATCCCAAACTGCTAAAAGATATGAAACCGAACCTAATAAATGCATTTTTACTGATGATCCTAAGCCTTATGGCCTTGGGAACGACCGGTATTTCTGCGCAGACTTTGAATAGACCTACTGCTGCCGATAATCCCAATTTATCGGGAAATTCGGTATGGACAGCGGCCTGCGGATCTGCGGGGTTTAATGAGTATTACGTTAATTTTACTTGGTTGCCAACAGTTGCTGTGGATAATGAATTTATTTTGGAATTGTCCGATGCCAATGGCATGTTTACCACTGCCACCGAACTTTCAAGAGTTTCAGACAAGAATACGGATTTCGATTTTGAATTTAACTTTGCCTTACCGGAAAATACTAGGGGAGATGCCTACAGGTTCCGAGTTAGGAGTACCAAGCCCGCGAAGACCAGTCCGCCATCACTTCCTTTTGAAATGTATTATATCGATTTTAATACCACAATCAATATTAGGGAACTTGGGGATACAGCCCCTACGCCCGCCAAACAGGTAAAACTCTGTGGTGGAGGTTCTACCACATTGGAGGTATACAATGTCCCCAACGCAGAAACCTATCGGTATAATTGGTATAGGAATACCTCTCCTTACACGGTGTCGGGTTATGGACCTTCCATTGAGGTTACCGAAGGGGGTTTTTATGTAGTTGAATTGGATTATGGGACTACCTGTTCCGGATCTTCCAATACCCAATCCCTTTCTATGGAAGTGCAGATCGGCACTAGCGTGGGGCTGGCCTTAAACCCGCCTGTAAAAACGGTATTGTGTACCGGTGAGACTGTTGCACCTTTGGAGGCCAATATGAACTATCCGGACCTATTCTACACTTGGTTTAAAGACGGAAATATGGTTCAGGGAAGTACCCAAGGTGCTTATACGTATGCCATAGATACCAATGATGCTCAATTTTCAGGTGATTATACCGTAAGAATACAGGGCGATGGTATTTGTACAGAAACTTCTAATCCGGTTACCATTACCCAAGCAGGAATGTTTTCGGTGAGTAGGGACAATCCGGCCAATATGGTACTACTCCCTGGGCAGACCACTACTTTAAGCGTAACATCGGACTCAACTCCAGTAAGCTATCAATGGTACAAAGACAACCTTGCCCTAAATGGGGAAACGGCACGTACCCTTGTCGCCAATTCTGTAGGAGTGTATTATGCAGAAGTCTCCTTAAGTGGCGGAAGTTGCCCAATGGCTACCATAAGTTCTGAAACTACTACTCTGGTTTATCCCAATGCCTTTGAATTTACTATTGATTACGCTACTGATTATACCGATTGCATTAATACTAGTATCGCTATGGAAATATCGCGGATCAATGCGGTATTGTCCGATGGTTCTAAATTGGATGTAACCACTGACCTAAAAGCGTCTTTTGCATACCAATGGACCAAGGATGGTGTCAATGTAGGGGGAGCTACTTCTAACAACATCAGCTTAATAAATACGGGTGAAAATGGCATTTATACCCTAGTCGGGAGCTTGGATGGATTTAATCCTGTTTCCAATGCCTTGCCAGTAAGGTTATTGACCAATGAAATGCTAGCTATTACGAGCAATGCTACCATAATTTGTGGTACTGGTGATACTGCTACTATCAGTACCAGTACGGATTTAAGCGGAGCGACTTTCCGTTGGTCCAAGGATGGGTTGGAAATATTGGATACTTCTGAGGTTTTAACGGTTTCCGAACCCGGAACCTATCAACTGACGGTGGAAAAGAATGGTTGCGATTTAAAGTCGAATCAATTGGTTATTACCCCTTTTGATGACTCCTTAATCATATTGAATCCGCAAACCGAGGACATCCTTTTTCCGGAAGGGAGCAGTAGGGAGGTTTCTGTTACTGGGGCCAATAGCTACCAATGGTTCGATGAAAACAAGGTGTTATTGGGAGATACAGATTCCGTTACCCTGAGCCTAGAAGGTACGTATACGATTATTGCAACGATAAACGATTGCCAAGTAAGCAAAACCTTTACCGTTTCTTATCAGGATACCTTTGGAGTACCCAATGTGATCACTGCCAATGGTGACGGATTTAACGACCAGTGGGTTCTTCCCAATACGTATACAAAGGACCCGGCGATCCATGTAATTATCTATAACCAAAAAGGGGAAGAGGTCCTTAACCAGTTTCAATACAAGAATAATTGGCCAGAGGCTACCATGAAGTTTCCCAAACAGAATATGGTGTTCTATTATACCATTAAAAATGCAAAACAGACATTAAAAAAAGGGACAATAACAGTTATACGCTAACGCGATATGTACAAGAAAAACTTTATAAAGCTATTACTTTTCCTATTGGTATTTAGCAACCTAAACGCTCAAGAGGAGAACCCGTTTGTATCTTATGATGTTCCTTCGCAGAACCTTCTAAAATTTAATCGGTTCCTAATAAACCCAACGTTTTCCACGGTAAGGGAGAATAAATCCTATATTAACTTGCTTCATAGAAACCAATCGGTATCCTTTAACGATAATAATCAGGATTATTTTTTAAGTTACAGCGGTAGGGTTAACGATCGCAATGGTCTGGGATTAAGTCTTTATACCCAAACGGAGGGATTGATTACCAACTATGGGGTGATGGCAAATTTTGCTTATGGGATAAAACTAAGCGAGAAGAGCAACTTTACCTTCGGGGCAAACTTGGCATATTACAATAGCGGTTTTGATAGGAACCGGGCGATGGCCTTAGACCCCAATGACCCCTCGTTAAACGGGCTACAGGATTCCAATCTATTGTCTTTTCAACCGGGATTCAATATTTCCTTTGACAAATTCGATATCGGTGTTTTTGCCGAAAATCTGTTCGACTACAATCTTAAGACCAGTAGTACAGTAAGCCAATTTCAGGACAAGACCTTTTCTGGACACTTACAATATACCCATCAGTTTGAAAATGGCAGTGGTGTTTTAGAGCAAGGTAGGTTAATGCCTTTGGCCCGGGTTAGAAAGGTGGGGCAGGAAGAAGTGGTGCTAGGGGGAAGCCTTATATTGGACTTGCCCAAGTTGGGATGGCTTCAGGCAGGTTACGATAGTTTTTTTGGGGCCTCCGCCGGAATTGGATTTAATATTAACCAAAGACTCTCCTTAGGATATACCATGGAAAAGGGGCTGTCTAACAATTTCGACAATTTCGGACTTACCCACGAGATCTCTTTTGCCTATTCCATAACCCCAACTTTAACAGAAGACCGGGTAATGTTGGAAGATGATTATGATGAACTGGTAGAAAATGAAATTGATCCAGATGAGGTACTTACTGCCCAAGAAGTGGAATTGGAGAAACTTAAAAAGGCGCTTGCAGAAAATGATGCGATATTGGCAGAGTTGATGTTTAGACAAGATTCCTTAGAATCTAACCGTCAAAGGGATTTGGAACGCAGGTTCGATATGGTCATGAAAATGGTAAGGAGCGAGACCCAAGGGAAGCGTCCAGATCTGGAAGCTAAAGCAAAGGACATGTATTTACCAAATAATAATAAGGAAGCTTTGGCGCTACAACCCAAAGCCCCCATAAACAACGATAAACCAATCGGGATAAAAGAAGCTTTACAGGCTAATGACGCTATAAACAAAATTGCTTCAAATACAAAGTCAGGACTTACCTCCACAAGTAAAGCTGCTGAAAAGGACGACTTTACAGAGATGGCGAAACAGAATAATATAAAAAGTAAAAAGTTTCTAGATTTAGAAGGGGTTGTCGATGGTTATTATGTGGTGGCCAATGTGTACAAAGGAAATAAATACATGGACCGGTTTATAGATAACCTTACCCAAGATGGAGTTAGGGCGGACTACTTTGAAAACCCCAAGAATGGATTAAAATACGTTTACTTGGAGCGGTTCGATACGTGGCAGGAAGCCCTTGCCTCCCATAAATCTAAACTTAATGGCACCTATGTAGACGATATGTGGATTATGAATGTGGACAACCGAAGTTATACAGATAAGGCTTATGCAAACAATATTAACAAGCTAAAGGAAACCTCTACCCAATATGCCGCAGATAAACTTCAGAAAAACGTAGTCGTCAAGGATAATGTATCCGCCAACAATACCAGTGCTCGAGTGTACAATATTAAAGGGGTAGACACAGGCTATTATATCATTGTAAGTGTTTTTGCCAATGCTAACAATGCCATTAGATTTATCAAATTATTAAACTCCCAAGGACTTAGTGCTAGTTATTTTGTAAACCCAGAAAATAACTATCGGTATGTGTATCTAAAAAAACACGACTCATGGAACAATGCGCTGGTATCTTATTACTCTAAAATAAACGATACCTACAATGATAAGATGTGGATCATGAGAGTGTCTCCTAGCCAGCTTACTTAGCATACTCATTAAAAGATGTTACATTTATTTCTAGCTTCAATACTGAAAGGTATATTTTGTGAGTGGCTTTTATAATTATGTAATAATATCTCAGTCAAATTAATTAACCAGACCATTTTCAAACTTTTACGAGTGGTGTTCATTATCGGTCAATTATGGATTTTGTCGGACACTCATTTTATAAGGCCTATTTGGAAAAAAGTACACCATGCGTTATTTGCTTTTCACAACAGTTTTAAACGCCTCTACAACAATAACTTTATCAGCTCCCTTTTAAGATTAATATTTGTTATTGAGTATTAGTGATGTACAAGAATGATCTGTTTTTCCATCCTTGCAAACAATAAACACTAGTATTTCCCGAACTAATAAGCCAACCAAAGTGGATCTACCATATACAACCAAACTAGATTTTAAAATGAAGCCAATATCCTTCAAGTCTCTGTTCTTAACTTGTTTTTTATTATTGGGCGCCTTTAGTGCGTTTTCACAGGTAAAAAACGACTTTGAGGTTCGGTATGCAGATGAGATTAGAGGAGATATCACCTTTATCGCCAATAATATTGTCAATAGAAAAACAGATGGATATTGGGAAAGACAATGTGTTAAATGGAAAAAAGAGAAATGTGATAAATGGGAGAATGTTTGGGTTTCTTCTCCTGTTTCTCCCAATGAGCCCTATAACGAGACAGGGAGCTCCTCAGAGAATAATGACAATCTGGATATGCATTACATCGATATTGATGGGGATGCATCTACCTTTAGCAGTAGTAGCGCAATTCTTACGGTACCCGAAATTAGTTGTGCCAAAGTACGGTATGCAGGTCTTTACTGGTCTGCGGTTTTTAAGGAAAACGACAGAAGTGGTTTTGACCAAGTTAAATTTAAGATTCCAGGTGGGACCTATCAAGATTTAACGGCAGATGAAATATTGTTTGATGGGGAAGGGGATGCCGATTTTGGATATTATAGTCCTTATGCCTGCTATAAGGACGTTACCTCCATTGTAGCCGGGATGGCTGATCCCAATGGAGAGTATTTTGCGGCCAATATTAGGGCAAGCTCTGGAGACGATATCTCTGGAGGTGTTTCTGGAGGTTGGAAAATGGTAGTGGTTTTTGAAAATCCAAATTTACCTGGAAAATTCATTACCACTTTTGATGGGTATGCCGGAATAAAATCTGGACAGACCGTAGATATTCCTTTTAACGGCTTTACTACCCTACCAATTGGCTTTCCCGTTATTGCCCAACTTGGTGTAGCAGCTCTTGAGGGTGATAATAGAATTTCGGGAGACGGACTTTCCATTAAAGCAAACAGCAACGCGGTCTTTACGCCTTTGGGAAATACAGTAAACCCAGCTAATAATTTTTTTAATAGTAACATAACCATAGCAGACGCAATTGTTACTGACAGAAATCCAAACTCTATTAATACACTGGGTTGGGATGTAGATTTAATCAATATCAATAACCCCCTTAACGGAGTCATTCCCAACAATGAAACTGGAGCTGTATTACGGGCAAGTTCTTCCCAAGACAAGTATGATATTTTCTTTACCTCATTTGATGTAGAAATTATTGAACCTATTATTAATTTAAAGAAAACAGTTGAAGATATTGCCGGAAATGATATAACCGGGCAAGGGGTATATCTTGGTCAAACCTTGGATTATGTATTGGAGTTTCAAAATGTTGGGAACGATAATGCAGCGAATTATACAATTAAGGACGTACTGCCTATAAATGTGACCCTGGACGAAACCAACTTAATTTTACCAGTTGGGGTTACCTATACGTATGACGAACCTACTAGGACCGTAGTGTTTAGCATTCCAAATTCAATGGTAATAAAAGGACGCTCACCAAACACTATTCGTATGCGGGTTAAGGTAGCGGAAAACTGTTTCGATTTTATAAACGCCTGTTCAGATATTATTCAAAACTTGGCCTACTCTACTTATCAAGGAGTACTTAACAGTAATGTAATAACCGATGACCCCTCTGTTTTTGAATTTGACGGATGTGGATTTTCTACTCCTGGTGCTACCAATTTTTTATTGGATAATTTAGATGAATGTAATTTTAGACGGACAGTTCAGCTTTGTGGTGAACAAGTAGTACTTAATGCCGGAAATGGTTTTGATGAATATAAATGGTATAAAGATGAAAATGGCAATGGGGAGTTGGATGCCGCAGATACGCTTATAACTGATGGAGATTCGGATAATGACCCCAGTACCTTTGTTGTTCGGAATCCAGGCACCTATATCGTAGATAAAATTGTTGCCGATCCCTGTAAGGGCTTTAAGGAAATTTTGATTGTAGAACGTTTTGGGACCACCCAAACCAACCCTATTGTGGACTTCTTTAACAATAGTAATAACGATGCCGATCCTACCAACGATGTGCAGGGCGAAATTGTTAGTTGTTCTGTAGACGGAAGTCCCTTGCCTAAGATTTTTCTTTGTGGGGTAAATGATACACAATTAATTGAAGTTAACATAGCCGATGCCCAGAGTATGGTTTGGGAAAAATTGGTAGAAGGCAGTTGTACGTCTTCAGGAGATGATTGTGGTAATAAGAATGCTACCTGTACCTGGAACCAAGTTTCTGTAGGTCCGAGTTTTACAGCAAATCAAGAAGGTAAATACCGTCTAGTGGTCAATTATCAAGGAGGATGTTTTAGTCGCTTCTACTTTAATGTATTTCAAAATAACCTAGATATACAATACAGCTCCAATGATATTATATGTACTACCCCAGGAAATATTACTATTACCAACTTAGGTTTAGGATATGGATATCAATTATATGATATAGCTAATAACACCATAGTGGTGCCTTATAGTGCTAATAACGGTCCAAGTTTCGACATAAACACTAATGGTGCCTACCGAGTGGGTATGATGCAATTGGATGCCAATACAGGAGAACCTATTGATGGTTCCTGTGAATTCACGACTCCAGATATCGGAATTAGAAATCGGGATTTTCAGGTCACTACCAACGTAACACCAACCACATGTAGCACACTGGGGAGCATAAGTATACAGGCATTAAATGTTGAGGGAAATTATGAATATGAAATTCGATTGGATGATGGTAGTAACGGAGGCAACGGTACCCTCTTGGATAATGAGACTGCCCAACCGGACAATAATTTTACTTTTCAAAATTTAAATGCAGGCAATTACATAATCCGCGTTCGCACCGATGATGGTTGTTACAAGGAAGAAAAAGTTACAATACTTAGTGAGGCCGGCTTAACCCTAACTGCGCGGGTATCCCAACATATTACGTGTAAGGAAGGCAATATATTAATGGATTCCAATGGTGGCAGAACACCTCATACCTATGCAATTTGGTCCTATGTGGATGAAGGCGGAAATACGGTTACCTCCTATCCAAATATAACCTCAATACCACCGAGTAAATTTCAAACCAGTGTGATTTTTGACATTCTTGATCCAGGTGATTATACTTTTGTGGTGGTAGACCGGAACAACTGTTACGTATTTTCCAATATTGTTAACATTAAATTGGTCCCAGCAGTGGAATACACTACTTCGGTATCCGATGAAACCTGCTTTGGAGCGGAAGATGGGTCAATTACTTACAACATGATGCCAACAGGCGGATATAAGGTTACCTATACCATAACCTACCCTGATGGTAGTACTATCATAAACAACTCTGGTACCTTTACCAGTTTGCCCCAGGGCAATTATACAGTAACTCTTGAGCAATCTAAAGGAGGTGCTAGTTGCGATTTTATAGAAAACTTCACCATTGGAGGACCTGCAGACGGAATTTCTGGTGATGCTGTTTTAGTGCAAGATTATACCTGTCTCCAAAATGGTATTATTGAAGTCCAAAATGTTAACGGCGGAACTGCACCGTATTCCTATAGCATAGATGGGGTGAATTTTGTGTCGGGACCTGGATCGGAAACATTTTCCGACCTTACGAACGGGAATTACACAATTACCATTAGGGATGCTACCCTATGTACCTTTAATACCAATACTATAGTTTTGGCACCATTAGACGAGCCTACAGATTTAACTTTTTCGTCTACGGCACCAAACTGCCCCATACAAACCTCCAATGTTACCGTAACTGCTGTAAACGGGTTTAATCCCTTGACCATAGTGATCATTGCTCCAACGGCTATAGCCGCAACAACCAGCACTGGTAAAACCGCCACCTTTACTAATTTGGCCCCAGATACGTATACTTTTAGGGTGACAGATAGTAAAGGTTGTTCTTATGATGAAACCTATGCTATAACGCCTGTAATTTCTATGCAGGCTAATGGTACTTTGATAAGCAACGTGACTTGTTTAGGAGGTGCAGACGGTGCCATAGACTTTGATATAAGCGATTTCAGTAGTACTTATAGCTATTCCGTTAACGGCGCTTCTACAATTACGGGACAGTCTGCAAACACAATTAACCTTACTGGTCTGGTTGCCGGGGATTATACCCTTACTGTTACGGATGATACTACCCACTGTACTGATACGGCCACGGTTACTGTGAGTGAGCCCGATTCGGCGATGGACTTTACTTTTGCGGTGAGTCCATTGACTTGTACAACGGATGGATCCGTGACCATCACTGCTACCGACGGATGGGGAGGATATTCTTATGAAATTGAACAGCCAAACACTACGATTTTAGGACCAAAGTCAGACCATGTTTTTTCTGGTCTTACCCAAACTGGTACCTATACCATCAGCGTAACCGATGCTGGTGGCTGTGTAGAGACCAAGACCTTTGATATTGTTGCCTCTGATATTCCTACGGCTACTTTGGCTGCTACAACGGACCTTTGTTATGTTCCAGGAACAGGTGTTAGCCTCACTGCTAGTGCAGCTGGAGGAATTGCACCCTATACCTATAGCCTAAATGGTGCTCCGGCACAAAAGGGCAATGTATTTAAGAACCTTTCGCCCAATTCCTATTCCGTTGAGGTATGGGATGCCCATGGCTGTAATGTAACTACCAATACGGTAGTGATAGAGAATCAATTGACCGTTTCCAGTGTTTTGACCAAGGAATTGGATTGTAGCACTTCTGTGGATGCCGTGATTGATATTACCATAAATGGCGGATATACCAGCTATAGCTATCAGGTTAATGGTGGGTTAAGTACTGCTGTAGTAGGGAATACCATTACCTATACCACGGACGTAGACGGCAGTTATACCTTTTTAATTACGGATAGTGAAGGCTGTACAGCGGAGACCACTGTTGTAATAGATCCCATTACCAATCCCGTTGCCACTAATGATATTATAAATCCAACTTGTGATAGTGCTGCCAATGGCAGTGTCGAGATTCTAATAGATCCCAACTTTGGAACCGCCCCTTATCAAGTCAACTTTAGTGGTGCAGGCTTTAGCAATGAGACGACCTACTCCGGACTTGCATCAGGAACCTATAATTATACAGTACAGGACAGTAAAGGTTGTACTTATAATGGCAGTGCTACTTTAGTTGCGCCAGACCCTATTGCAGCTGAGGCTGTATTAATGCAACCGTATACTTGCTTACAGACGGGCAGCATCCAAGTACAAAATATTACTGGGGGAACACCAGGATACACCTATAGTATTGACGGAGTGACATTTGTTGCAGGAGATACTTTTACCGGACTTACCAATGGGAATTATACCCTTACTGTAAAAGATGCCAGTGGATGTACATTTGCGACCATACCCGTAAATATCCCGGCCTTAGACCCACCAACGGATATTACATTTAGTAGTACAGCGGCAAACTGTCCGTCCGAAACTTCAAACCTTAGTTTAGCGGTAACAGGAGGAAGTGGTGCCCTTACCTATGAAATTCTTGCTCCTGCTGTTTCCATTGCCACCAATTCCACAGGTGTATTTAACGATCTTGCTCCCAACACCTATACTTTTAGGGTTACCGATACCAATGGATGTTCGTATAACGAAAACTATACGGTAAATACTGTATCGAAAATAAATGTAGTTGGGACAACAACTCAAAACGTATCCTGCCTAGGAAGTGACGATGGTGCCATACGATATACTGTTAGCGGTATCTCTGGAACCTACAGTTATACCGTAACTGGGCCCACAGCCATAGCTCCACAAAATGGGATTACTACTAGCCCATTGAACTTTATTGGCTTATTGGCCGGTGATTATACCCTTACTGTTACGGATGATACTACCTACTGTACCGATACGGCTACGGTTACTGTGAGTGAGCCCGATTCGATGATGGACTTTACTTTTGCGGTGAGTCCATTGACTTGTACAACGGATGGATCGGTGACGATCACCGCTACCGACGGATGGGGAGGATATTCTTATGAAATTGAACAGCCAAACACTACGATTTTAGGACCAAAGTCAGACCATGTTTTTTCTGGTCTTACCCAAACTGGCACCTATACCATCAGCGTAACCGATGCTGGTGGCTGTGTAGAGACCAAGACCTTTGATATTGTTGCCTCTGATATTCCTACGGCTACTTTGGCTGCTACAACGGACCTTTGTTATGTTCCAGGAACAGGTGTTAGCCTCACTGCTAGTGCAGCTGGAGGAATTGCACCCTATACCTATAGCCTAAATGGTGCTCCGGCACAAAAGGGCAATGTATTTAAGAACCTTTCGCCCAATTCCTATTCCGTTGAGGTATGGGATGCCCATGGCTGTAATGTAACTACCAATACGGTAGTGATAGAGAATCAATTGACCGTTTCCAGTGTTTTGACCAAGGAATTGGATTGTAGCACTTCTGTGGATGCCGTGATTGATATTACCATAAATGGCGGATATACCAGCTATAGCTATCAGGTTAATGGTGGGTTAAGTACTGCTGTAGTAGGGAATACCATTACCTATACCACGGACGTAGACGGCAGTTATACCTTTTTAATTACGGATAGTGAAGGCTGTACAGCGGAGACCACTGTTGTAATAGATCCCATTACCAATCCCGTTGCCACTAATGATATTATAAATCCAACTTGTGATAGTGCTGCCAATGGCAGTGTCGAGATTCTAATAGATCCCAACTTTGGAACCGCCCCTTATCAAGTCAACTTTAGTGGTGCAGGCTTTAGCAATGAGACGACCTACTCCGGACTTGCATCAGGAACCTATAATTATACAGTACAGGACAGTAAAGGTTGTACTTATAATGGCAGTGCTACTTTAGTTGCGCCAGACCCTATTGCAGCTGAGGCTGTATTAATGCAACCGTATACTTGCTTACAGACGGGCAGCATCCAAGTACAAAATATTACTGGGGGAACACCAGGATACACCTATAGTATTGACGGAGTGACATTTGTTGCAGGAGATACTTTTACCGGACTTACCAATGGGAATTATACCCTTACTGTAAAAGATGCCAGTGGATGTACATTTGCGACCATACCCGTAAATATCCCGGCCTTAGACCCACCAACGGATATTACATTTAATGCCACGGCACCTTATTGTACGGCAGAGACGTCAGTGGTGAATCTTTCGGTTACCGGTGGAAGTGGCACAATCACTTACGAGATCATTGATCCTGCGGGAGCAACAGCTTCCAATACCACTGGAGTGTTTAATAATCTTGCTCCAGATACCTATACCTTTAAAGTAACTGATTCTAAAGGTTGTAGCTATGAGGAGAACTTTACCATTACCCCAGTCCAAAAGATAAATGTATCAGGATCTTTAGTGGAGAATGTTTCTTGCCAAGGAGGATCGGATGGTGTCATACAATATAATGTTAGCGGTTTCTCCGGAACCTACAGTTATACCGTAACTGGGCCCACGCCAATAACTTCGAATAACGGAATTACTACGAGTCCATTGAATTTTAATGGCCTTGTGGCTGGTGATTATACCATTACTGTTACGGACGACACTACAAATTGTACCGATACGGTCACGGTTACCGTGAACGAGCCTGCAGATTCATTGATGATTGATGCAGTGGTAGTTACGGATCCAAGCTGTTCCGTAAGCGGTACGGTTCCTGGAACGGTGAATATCTCTACTTCCGGAGGATGGGGTGGATATACTTATCAAATTACAGACCCAAGTGGAGCTGTATTTTCCAATACTACTGGAGTTTTTAAGGACCTATTGGATACTTCTGCACCTTATAGTGTTGATGTTACCGATGTAAATGGATGTCGTGTTTCCACGACCTTTACATTAAATCCGGCCATAGCTCCAGCGCTTGCATTAAACGCTAATAACTTATGTTATGATGCTACTGTAGGTTTAACCATAACTGCTTCTGTTAGCTCAGGTGGACAAGCACCATTTCAATTTAGAATCAATGGTGGCGCCTACCAGTCCAACAATATTTTTAGCGGATTGACTCCTGGGACCTATACCGTAGGCGTTATAGACAATAAAAACTGTACAGATACGGAAACCATTACTATTAATCCTAAACTTATCGTAAACGCATCTCTTGATAAAGATTTGGATTGTAGTATTAGTCCAGATGCTGAAATTATCATTTCTATAGCAAACGGCAATCCGGCATACACCTACGAAGTGTTTTTGGATGGTACAATTTTTCAGGCCAGCACAGCGGTGCCTGTATCACCATTTATTTATAGCACAAGTACAGCGGGAGCCTATGAATTTATAATTTCCGATACTTCTGGTTGTACCCTAACATCGAATACAATAATAGTAAGTAGTAACGTCCCTCCAACAGCTGTGCCCGTGGTTACCAATCCACTTTGTGCTACTGCGGCTACCGGTTCTGTAAACTTGAATATAACCGGAGGAACAGCACCATACCAAATAGTATTTAATGGGAATGCCCCTTCCACACAAATGGTTTATACTGGGTTAACAGACGGATCGTATAACTATTCGGTTGTCGATGCCAAAGGATGTGAGACAACAGGTACAGTGAATTTAACTGACCCGGCAGTATTAGCATTATCCACTGCTGTTTCCCAAGATTATACCTGTACTACTGGAGCTGCAACTATTGATGTGACGAGTACCTCAGGGGGTACAGGATCATATACCTACAGTATTGATGGGGTTACTTTTGGTCCAGGAACTACTTTTTCTGACTTAACCGCTGGGACCTATTCTATTACAGCTAGGGATAGCAATAATTGTACGGTGACAAGTACACAAACCATTGATCCACTAAATAGACCTACAGATCTTTCATTTACCCCATCGGCAATGACCTGTCCGGCTATATTAAGTGATGTCACTGTCACTGTAACGGATGGAAATGGACCGTTTAACTATAAGATTATAGCGCCTGTTTTGCATGCAACAGACAATGGCAATAATGCTACTTTTACGGGATTGGCAGCAGGTACCTATACTTTTGAAGTTACAGATGCCAAGGGTTGTACAATACAAGAAAGCTATACTGTAAATACGATTCCCAAAGTTAAGGTATTGTACCAATTGGTAAATAACGTAACCTGTAAAGGAGATCTCGATGGAGAATTTACTTTTGAGACGAGCGATTTTGTATCTACATTTAGTTATGTTGTAGAGGATAGTGCTGGTAATGTTAAACAATTAGGTAACAATATAAATATCATTACTCCGATTTCTGTTCCAAATTTAGGGGCAGATACGTATATGGTTATTGTAACCGATGATGTAACCAATTGTACCGCATCTGCTCCGGCTTTGATCGCTGAACCAATTACCGCCTTAGATTTCACATTTACTAATACAGATGTAACTTGTTCTAGCGATGCAACTATTTTGGTAAACGCTACCGGCGGGTGGGGATCCTATCAACATCAGTTGATGGATGCAGCCGCTACAGGGGTTATAGTACCCTTCCAGAGTAATAAAACTTTTACAAATATTACAGCAGGAAATTATACCATTAGAGTAATGGATGCCAACGGATGTATACTGGATAAACCAATTACTATTAATGCTATAGGTACTCCTACTCTAGCCTTAGATCCTAGTTCAGATGTTTGTTCTGATCCTAATGGAGCAGAGATTGTCTTAAACAGTACGGGAGGACAAGGACCTTATAGGTATAGAGTAAATGGTGGTACTTATCAGGCTAGTAATACTTTTTCAAACTTAGCTCCTAGAACCTATAATTTTGAAGCAACAGATGTTTTTGGTTGTTCTACTGGAACTTTAACAATAATTGTTCCGGAAAGATTAATAATCACAAATGCTGTGGTTACTAAAGATCTCACTTGTTCTATTCCTACAGATGCTGTTATTCAGGTGACGGTAAACGGAGGTTATCTTCCATATAACCGCTATGAGGTAAGTACTGACGGAGGAGCTACATTTAATCCAGGTGCCGCTATAGCAGGTGCAAGTTTTAGCTTTAGTTCCAATACCGCTGGAAATTATATGTTTAAGGTGTATGACGATAAAGGATGTGATGTGCTTTCAAATCCTATTACGATTAATCCAACTACCACCCCTGTGGCAAACCACAATACAATAGATCCTAGTTGTAATGGAGGTTCTGATGGCGTTGTTGAAATAGTTCCGGTTGGGGGAACAGGACTTTCACCCTATGTGTATAGCTTCTATGGGGGTCCATTTACCGCTCAAAGAACCTATTCGGGACTATCAGCTGGTATAACATACTCTTATATAATTAGGGATAGTAAAGGTTGTGAGGAATCGTATAACGTAATATTGAATGACCCTCCTGTATTTGATGCAGATGTTACTGTAAAGAACGTTTCCTGTGGAGTAACTGGAGATGTACCAGGAAGCATTACCATTGATATAACAAGTGGAGGGATACCCGATTATACGTATACCTTATATGATCAATCCAATAATATAGTTACCGTTTCAGGTCCAACACCTAATCCTGTAACCACTTCCGATACTTCTATAACGTTTGACGGATTGGACTTTGGAGATTATTATGTTAGGATAATAAACGCGAATGGTTGCGAATATTATGAGAACCCAGTAAGAGTGTTAGCCAGCCCTTATCTAACCCTAACTTCAGCGCCAGTTATTGTAGACTGTGTAGATGGAGGTACCGTTGAATTGTCTGCAAATAATGGATCAGGAAATTATACATTTACTATTTTAGGTACTGCTATAGCTCCAAATTCTATTACGACATCAGGTAGTACTGTTTTAGCAACATATACGGGTCTAAACGCAGGTCAAAAATATGTATTCCAAGCTGTTGACGATGCTACTGGTTGCTCCAGTTATTTGGAGGTAGAAGTTCCAAATCTATCAAGTATTGATGTGGTTGCTACTCCAACCGTTACCAATGCTAGTTGTTTTGGAGGTGCGGATGGTTCCTTGGAATTTCAAATAGAGGGCTTTGATTCAAGTGTAACAGTAATTAATTATGAAATACGTAATGCCCTAACTAATGTGTCCTTGGGTGCTGCTTATTCTGGTAATGTACCCCAGCCGGCTGGAGGTCCTACTCCAACACCTTCGGTGAAGGTAGACAATATTCCTCCCGGGGACTATGTATTATATTTTGAAGAAAATTCAGTCCCATCATGTACCAATGTCTACGAATTTAGAATATTGGAGCCCACTCCGGTACAGTTAAGTTTCGTGAGCAAGACTAAAGCCAATTGTAATGATGGTTCTTTTGTAACAGTTAAAGCAACGGGAGGTTCTGGATCATACTCCTTTGCCTATGTGCTAGCAGGAGACCCTGCCCCAACAGCCTTTCCAGAATCTAGTACATTGCAAATTATAGCCGCTGCATATCCTGTAGACTATGACATTTACGTACAAGACGTAAACGGTTGTATAGCTCCACCTCTGACGGTAACGCTAGAAAAGGACCCTGAAACTGCTATAGATATTAGTGTTGTGGATTCTTGTGTGTCCGCAGATGGGACTTTTGAAATTGAAGTAGAACTAATTACTGCCGGTATCGCACCTCATTATATGAGTGTGAACGGAGGGACTTTTGTGCCAGTGACCCTAAATAATTCAGGGGAAACAGTAATCATATCAAATCTTTCATCAGGAAATCATTCTGTAAGAGTAGTGGATTCCTATGGATGTGGGGAAGCAGCCAAAACCATTACTATTTCTCCTCCATTTTCTGCTATAGCAACACTAACTGCTGAAGAGCAATGTAATCCTGTCAATAGTGGGGAGGTAACCATAATTACGGATGGTGGATCTGGGGATTTCAATTATACACAAACTTCCCCTGCTGGTCCTACACAGACCAATAACCCAATATTTACAGGGCTGACCAGTGGCAACTATGATTTTGATATCATAGATAATATTACTGGTTGTGCGCATAGTGTGACTATTACTATAGATGCACCAGTTAATCCTACATTTAGTTTGTCGACTACGGACGTGAACTGTTTTGGAGGAAGCGATGGAACTATTACCGTAACATTGAATGCAGGAAACGTAGACACGCCTTACCAATACAGTCTGGATGGAAATGCCCCCCAAAACTCAAATGTATTTACTGGGTTGGCCCAAGGTAGCTATACGGTTACTGTTATCTCTGATAAAGGTTGTCCTCATTACGAAACTATTACCGTTAATGAACCAACACAATTGGCGATCAGTGCATCTGCATCCCCATATAGTTGTGATGATAATTTTAGTACGGTAACTGTAGACAATCCAAATCCAACAGGAACAGGACCATATTTGTATAGCTTTAATGGAGGATCTTTCCAATCCAATAACACCTATAATGTAGCCTTTGGTGCCCCAGATGTAAATGTGATTGTTAAGGATGATAATGGTTGTACTGCGGCAATAGCTGTTGCTATTCCTTTAGAACAAGAGGTAACTGCTAGTATTACTGTACATCAAAATATAGACTGTAATAACGGTGAGGAAATTATCCAAATAGTCCCAGCGGATGGTTCAGGAGATTATACCATTACAGAATTGCCAAGTGGTACTGTGGTTGCGGATCCAACATATATTGTTTTAACCGCACCCGGGAATTATGCCTATGAAGTACTGGATAATAATACGAACTGTTCCGTAATTGTAGAGCATAATATAGCGCCATATAAACTTATTTCAGTAACTGCATCTATTATTGCAGATGCCAGTTGTAGCGATAGTTCTGATGGAGAATTGCAAATAAATATTTCAGGCTATATAGGTACTTTTGAGTATCAGGTAATGGATGATCTTGGGAATCCTGTACCAGGTGCAACTGGAAACTCTAATGCGACTTCAAATCCATTTAATTATGTAATTCCACAGACATTACCAGCCGGAATGTATAAAGTTAGAGTAACTGAAACACAAATTCCTTTGTGTAACGAAGTGTCAAACTCCGTAACGATTGATGCCCCAGAAGAAGTAATTGTAGTTGAGGTTAGTAATACTCCAGATAACTGTAATGAAGATGCAATTGTAATAGTACAGGCCAGTGGAGGAACCGGACCTTATACCTATGCTGTAGTATTAGATGGCTCAGCTATCCCTGGAGCATTTCTAGAGGACGAAATACTTCATTTGGATTATAGTACAGGTACCAACTGGGATGTTTATGCCCAAGATGCGAATGGATGTATATCTAAAGTGTTAGATATTACAATCACTGAAGATACTAGACCAGATATCTCATTGTCCATTGTAAATGAGTGTGTAGAGGAAGGCAATTTCTCCATAAATGTTACTCTAGATGCTACTAATACAGGTGTAGCTCCATACCGAGTTAGAATTGTTGGGAATGCTTTCCAAAATATAGCGTCCTTCCCATATACTTTTAACAACCTTACTTCAGGTGCTTATGATATAGAGGTGTTGGATGCTAATGGATGTGGAGAAATTGAATCGATTACCATTAGTCCTGAATTGGAATTTAACGCTACAGTAACTACCCAGCCCTCATGTAACACTAACGACGGGGTAATCGACTTTGCTGTTGCTGGTGGATCAGGAAGTAATACGGTTGAACTGTTTGAAGCGGATGGGATTACCCCAACGGGAATAGTATCAGTTGGGAACCAGTTTACTGGAGTGGCTTTCGGGACATACATCGTCCGTGTAAGGGATAACACCCTAGGAAACCCTTCCAATTGTACTAAGGAAATACAGATAACTTTAGAAGAGCCGACATCAGTAACTTTACAAACTACCCAAAAAATTGATATTAGTTGTTTTGGAGCAGCCGATGGCAGCATAATGGTTAGTTTGGTTACTCCAAGTGCTGGAGTAAATGACAATCCGCCTTATGCCTTTACCATAGATAATGGGGTAGATGCGGCCATTACCCAAAATAATGGATTCTTCTCAGGTTTAAATCCAGGGAATTACGTAATAAGCGTGACTTCCAATAGGAACTGCGTGGCTACGGATAACATAACTATAGTTGAGCCAGCTCAATTGATTGCTTCTATTAGCAATGTGGTAGAATTTGCTTGTGATGTTAATAATACTACACAAACAGCCGCTTTTGATATTATAGCAGATGCTTCTACGGGTACAGGGCCATACTATTTTAGTGTAAATGGAGGGGATTATTTTGAAGGTACAGGTGCCGCCAAAAATCAATATACCTATGTAACTGCTATTGCGGGTACATTTATCGTAGACGTTAAGGATAGGAATGGATGTTCTATTGTGGTGCCATTATCGCATACAATTGATCCACTTCCAGAAATCACGGATGTTTCCTTTAACCAACAGACGGAAATAAGCTGTAATGGTGATGAAGAGATAGAAATAACGGTTTCTGGAGGATCGGGAGACTTTACTTTTGAACTGTTGCCGGTGGGTAGTCCTTATGGTACACCAATATCTGTTACAGGAAATACTGCTATTTATCAATTGAGTCGAGTAGGGGATTATACCTTTAGAGTGACCGATAATGTGACGGGATGCTATTTCACTTCCGCTCCATATACTGTTGCTCCAAATGACCTGATAGAAGTGGTGGCTACGGCAATGACACCAGTGACTTGTTTTGGGGACTCTGATGGGGTGATGGATATAAATGTCACCGATTATACTGGCAACTACTCTTATGAGGTGTTCAATAGTGATGGTACAAGTACCTCTATAACAAATACGGGTGTAGCGTCTGGTGTGCTGCGCATACTGGGACTGTCCGCAGGGAATTTCTATGTGGTACTTACCGCAACGGACGCTCCATTCTGTCCGGCTACGTCCAACATAGTGACTATTGGCTCGCCAGATGCAGCCCTAGATTTACTTGTCACCAAAAATATCAACGCCAATTGTAACATTGGTGCACAGGTAACGGTTAAGGCCAGTGGTGGGAACGGTGGTTATACCTATGCTTTTGTACAAGACGGGTCAATTCCTAATCCAAGTGATTATACTGCAAGTGCCAGTGCTATTCTTGATCCTGCTACCAATCTAAATTGGGACGTATGGGTGAAAGATGCCAAGGACTGTCTTTATAGGATTGATGTGGTTATTGCTGCAGATCCTTTGCCAACGGTAACTGTGCCAGCTTATGCGGATGACCAGTGTACCTCCACAGGGAACTCTTATACCTTTACCGCGACCGGATTAGGTGTGGGTCCTTTAAAATTCAGGATAGACAACAAGAGCTACCAGAGTAGTGGAACCTTTACCGTTACCGCTCCCGGGACCTATCAGGTGACCGTCATGGATGCCAACGGCTGTACCGTGACTGACACCTTACTGATCTATGGTCCTTTAGCGCCAAATTCTCAGGTGATCGCTCAGCCTTCTTGTGCCGATAATGACGGGATAATATCCGTTACCGCCAATGGGGGATCGGGCAATTACGAATATGAATTACAGGATGCCTTTGGAGCTACGTTGGTACCCCAAGGCGCTTCCAATACCTTCCCTAGCCTAGGTGCAGGTGATTACTTAATGGTAGTACACGATACCACTACCGGTTGTAACAGCAGCGCCCCAATTTCCTTGGAGGCAGCTAGCCCGGTAATCTTTACCTGGACCAAGGAAGATGTTTCCTGTAACGGCGGTGCCGATGGTTCTATACAGGTCATTCTGGATGCTGCTAATGACAACCCACCATACACCTTTACAATTTTTGATGGTACAACCACTACCACCCAGAACAGCAAACTGTTCACAGGCTTGGCCGCAGGTACCTACGACATTACTGTGACTTCAGATAGGGGTTGTTTTATCACCCATAGTGTGATAATTAACGAGCCAGCGCAACTAGTTGCTTCAATTAGCAATGTGGTAGAATTTGCTTGTGATGTTGATAATACTACACAAACAGCCTCTTTTGATATTGTTGCCGATGCAGCTACGGGTACAGGGCCATACTTTTTCAGTATAGATGGAGGAGATTATTTTGCAGGTACAGGAGCCGCCAAAAATCAATATACCTATGTAACCGCTACTGCAGGTACATTTACCGTGGATGTTAAGGATAGTAATGGATGTTCTATTGTGGTGCCATTAACGCATACAATTGATCCACTTCCAGAAATCACGGATGTTTCCTTTAACCAACAAACCGCCATTACGTGTAACAATGACGAGGAGGTTCTATTAACGGTGACGGGTGGATCAGGTGACTTTACCTTTGAGCTATTACCGCTAGGCAATCCCAATGGTGCACAAACTTTGGTGGCAGGAACTACTGCCATTTATGAGCTGTCCACTCCAGGAGACTATGTCTTTAGGGTAACTGATAATGTGACGGGCTGTTATTTCACTTCCGCACCATATACTATTGCTCCTTACGACCTGATCGAAGTAGTGGCCACGGCCATTAAGCCTGTGACCTGTTTTGGGGATTCCGATGGAGAGCTTCAGATCCAGGTGAACAATTATTTAGGTAATTATGACTACCAGGTATTCGATAGCAGTGGAACCAATATTACAGGAGTCCTAAGTACCGATACCTCTGTAAATCCAAGAACAATTACTGGACTGCCCGCAGGGAATTTCTATGTGGTACTTACCGCAACGGACGCTCCATTCTGTCCGGCTACGTCCAACATAGTGACTATTGGCTCGCCAGATGCAGCCCTAGATTTACTTGTCACCAAAAATATCAACGCCAATTGTAACATTGGTGCACAGGTAACGGTTAAGGCCAGTGGTGGGAACGGTGGTTATACCTATGCTTTTGTACAAGACGGGTCAATTCCTAATCCAAGTGATTATACTGCAAGTGCCAGTGCTATTCTTGATCCTGCTACCAATCTAAATTGGGACGTATGGGTGAAAGATGCCAAGGACTGTCTTTATAGGATTGATGTGGTTATTGCTGCAGATCCTTTGCCAACGGTAACTGTGCCAGCTTATGCGGATGACCAGTGTACCTCCACAGGGAACTCTTATACCTTTACCGCGACCGGATTAGGTGTGGGTCCTTTAAAATTCAGGATAGACAACAAGAGCTACCAGAGTAGTGGAACCTTTACCGTTACCGCTCCCGGGACCTATCAGGTGACCGTCATGGATGCCAACGGCTGTACCGTGACTGACACCTTACTGATCTATGGTCCTTTAGCGCCAAATTCTCAGGTGATCGCTCAGCCTTCTTGTGCCGATAATGACGGGATAATATCCGTTACCGCCAATGGGGGATCGGGCAATTACGAATATGAATTACAGGATGCCTTTGGAGCTACGTTGGTACCCCAAGGCGCTTCCAATACCTTCCCTAGCCTAGGTGCAGGTGATTACTTAATGGTAGTACACGATACCACTACCGGTTGTAACAGCAGCGCCCCAATTTCCTTGGAGGCAGCTAGCCCGGTAATCTTTACCTGGACCAAGGAAGATGTTTCCTGTAACGGCGGTGCCGATGGTTCTATACAGGTCATTCTGGATGCTGCTAATGACAACCCACCATACACCTTTACAATTTTTGATGGTACAACCACTAACACCCAGAACAGCAAACTGTTCACAGGCTTGGCCGCAGGTACCTACGACATTACTGTGACTTCAGATAGGGGTTGTTTTATCACCTATAGTGTGATAATTAACGAGCCAGCGCCAGTAGCTGTAAGTGCCACTGCGACCGATTTTACTTGTAATACCAACAACGAGGCATCACAAGCAGTGATAACCGCAGTAGGGACCGATGGGACAGCTCCTTATACCTATAGTATTAACGGAGTTAACTTCTTTACTTCCAATACGTTTACTATTACGGATAACGGTTCTGATAGAACTGTTCAAGTCACTATAAAGGATGATAATGGCTGTATGGAAAGTACCATTGTCAACATTAGTACACTTAACAAATTCACAGCAACGGTATCCGAAAATATCGATATCTCTTGCGCAGGACCCGAAGAAGTAACCATTACTGTGAGTGACAATGGCAATACGCTCAATGATTATAGCTATCAGTTATTACCTGTTGGCAATACCAATGCCACTTTTACCGGTACTCCAACTTATAACAGTGCTACATTTAATTTATCTGCTGTGGGTAGTTATACCTTTAGGGTAACCGATACCACAACAGGTTGTTATGTGGATACAGCTACCTATATTATTGCACCTTATGACCTGATCAAGGTAAGTGCTACGGCAACCACACCTGTGACCTGTTTTGGGGATAATACTGGTTCCTTGGAAATTAATGTTACTGGTTATACAGGTCCTTATAGCTATACAATATTTACCAG
Source organism: Arenibacter antarcticus (assembly GCF_041320605.1). NCBI lineage: Bacteria > Pseudomonadati > Bacteroidota > Flavobacteriia > Flavobacteriales > Flavobacteriaceae > Arenibacter > Arenibacter antarcticus. The sequence goes on along the minus strand of NZ_CP166679.1, from coordinate 1,545,954 downwards.
CACAGGTGTAGCAACAGCAATTACGGGATTGAGCGATACGTCTACTAATCCATTGACCATAACCGGACTTACTGGAGGCAATTATTATGTTAAGGTTACAGAGACCAATGCACCAGAATGTTCTGAGGATTCCAATACGGTTAAGATAATTTCTCCGGATAGGGCTTTAATAGCTGTTGTGGATGCAATTGCCAGTGTTACCTGCACCAATGATGAAGGCGAACTATTGGTAGACCCAAGTGGGGGATACGCACCTTACGATATTGTACTCACCAATACCACAACTTCTGAGGTGTATAGCGCTACCGAGGTAGACAGTATGCTATTTGACGGACTCTCTGCTGGAGATTACACGGTACAGATTACCGATGCCAACGGTTGTGTTTTAAATGATACAGAAACCTTGGCAGAACCAGTACCAATAAGTGCAGATATAACTCCGCTAATCACATTTCTGGAATGCTATGGAGATAGTAATGGAGTAGTAAGTGCCATCAATATGGCTGGGGGTGAAGGGGTATATCTATATCAATTAAATGTTTATGATCCCACGGGAACGGTGATCACCTTTACCTCAGGAGGACAAGTTAGTCCTGTTTTCAACAACCTAAATGCAGGTATTTATTCTATAACCGTATCGGATGGCTGGGAATGTGATTTTGAAACCGTAACGGCTACTATAATAGACCCTACTGATGTTGGTGCCTCTTTGGCAAGAACTAGTTCGCTAAGTTGTTTAAGCGACGCAAAATTACTTTTGACAGCATCGGGTGGTATGGGACCTTACCAGTACAGTGTAGACGGGATTACCTATTTCCCAATGAGCGGAGGTAATACACATACATTTGATGTTAGTGCTGGTTCCTATCGCTATTATGTGATGGACGACTATGGATGTGGAGCTGTTTTATCCAACGAAATTACGGAAACCGCCATTGTGCCACTTTCGGTTACCTTGGATACTGCTTCTGCTATAATCAATTGTAACGGGGACAATACCGCTATTTTGATTGCCAAAGCAGCTGGAGGTCTAGGGAATTATCGCTATGAGCTCTTTACCGATGCCGGCTTTATAAATAGTATTGCTGGACCGCAAACCTCTGGTAGGTTTAATAACCTTACCATGGGTAGCTATTATGTTAGGGTTACTAGTGAGGACTGTGTTGCACAGTCGGCTGTGACCAATATTACCGAACCAACTCCACTAGTAGTGGTAGATAGTTTTACCAATGCATCCTGTTTTGGGGACACTGATGGTAGTATAACGGTTCAATTATCTGGAGGATCCGGAGGATATCAGTATGCTATTTCGCCCGACCTAGATAAGTTTGATACGGTAAATACCTTTACCAATCTGGTTCCCGGTGATTATACTGTAATTGCCCAAGATGTTAATGGTTGTTTTGAACAATTGAACTACACCATTGTAGCACCTACCCTTTTATTGGCAACACATACTACCACCCCGGAAATTTGTATCGGAAGTGAGGATGGTACTGTTTCCCTAACTATAGAGGGAGGAACAGCACCATATAGTACCAGTATCAATTCTACCGAAGATGCTGATTTTGTACAAGACAGAACTGAAATTAGTGGATTGGCGGCAGGAACCTATGCTATTTTTGTTAGGGATGCACAAGGGTGCCAAATAAGCTTGGCAGCGGTAATAGATCCCGGAGTTAACCTAAAGGCAACGGTAACGCCTCTATATGAATGTACAGGGGATACACCTAGCAATTCTATTGAAGTAGTGCTGGAAGATGGTACTGTGGCTTCGGAGGTGCTTTATGCATTGGATTCCACCGATCCAAATGATATGGTTCTGGAACCCAATTTCAGCAATATATCTTCCGGAAATCATTATTTGGCCATTGCCCATTCCAACGGATGTGTATACACCGTCAATTTCTCTATAGACTATTTTGAACCCTTGGTATTGACCTTGGTGCAAAATGAAATCAATGAAATTACGGCGGTAGCCACCGGAGGTCAGGCAGAGTACACCTTCTATTTGGGAGAGGTAAACAAGGGGACTAAAAACACCTTTCATATCAAGGAAACAGGAACCTATTCCGTAAGAGTCGTTGATGAAAATGGATGTGAGCGTATTGCCAATATTTTTATGGAGTATGTCGACATAGAAATTCCAAATTTCTTTACGCCAGATGGAGACGGATATAACGATACCTGGACTCCTAAGAATATGGAGGGATTCCCAGAAATACTAACCCTCATCTTTGACCGTTATGGTAGGGAAGTTTACAGAATGGGTCTTAATGATGCAGGATGGAACGGATTATATATGAACAGAGAACTTCCAACTGGGGATTATTGGTACATTATAAAACTGAAAGGTGAAAACGATGACCGGGAATTCGTAGGACATTTTACCCTATATAGATAAGAACTTAACCAAATTTACAATGCGCAATAAAATATTGATCCTAATGTTGCTCTTTGGCACTGTGGTAGCTAGAGGACAGGAATTAAATTCCCCCCAGCATTCGCAGTACCTAGCAGACAACCCTTTTGTATTGTCCCCAACCTATGCTGGAATAGGGGACCACATAAAAATTAGACTTAACGGACTTGCGCAATGGGTTGGTATTAAAGATGCCCCTAGGACCCAATCCCTAGCCGCAGATATGCGGATAGGGGAAAAATCTGGGGTAGGAATATTCTTGTACAACGATTCTAACGGATACACCAAGCAACAGGGAGCACGTATCTCTTTTGCCCACCATTTAACTTTGAATCGGTATGAGGACGAATTCCTTTCCTTTGGACTCTCCTATAACTTTAACCAGTTTAGGTTGGATGTGGGTGAGTTTATAGATGCTGGATTTGATCCTGGGGTTACCAATGATCGATCTACTTCTAATCACAACTTTGATGTGGGCATGCTCTATAGAAAAAATGCATTTTATTTAAGCCTCAATGCCTCTAACTTGGTCAACAAGGACGTTTATATTTTCGATCCTATCTATGAGCCTAGCAAACTGCGAAATTTTTATTTGTATTCTGGATATCGATATAAAAAATCAAGGACCAGTAATATGGAAATTGAACCTTCTATATTGTATAAAATTTTTGAAAGTGATGGCAGATCGGAGGCAGATCTAAACCTAAAGTTCAGGTTCTATGATTTTGAGGACTATTACTATGTTGGGGCTACCTATAGATTCTTAAATGACCAATTGGGGAAACCATTGTATATAGCACCTTTAGTTGGACTTAAAAAGAACAATTTATACTTCGGATACTCCTATCAGGTGATATTGAATGAAATTTTGGGCTATAGCACGGGAACCCATGTGGTAACCATTGGGGTAGATCTATTTCAGGGTATCAGCAACTGTAGGTGTACGTATTAAATGGTATTAAGTACAAAGTAGTTAGTAGTAAGTCCCTCCATCTGGCAGGGCCGAGAACACGAACCTTATCTAACATTAATATCAGAATCGGTGACTGAGCGTAGTCGAAGTCACGATGGATAGTACCTTGCGGAAATAAAAAAACCCTCTAATTTTAGAGGGTTTTTTTTGGAGGCATCGAGCGGATTCGAACCGCTGTACAAGCTTTTGCAGAGCTCTGCCTAGCCACTCGGCCACAATGCCCTATTGCAAGAGTGCAAAGATAACACTTTTTTTAAATCATAAAAACTAAATGTAGCTATCTTTTAGATTTGAGTACTACGGTCACCCCTTCTACATCTCCCCCAATAGGCGGATTAACTTTCGTTACGCCAACCTTTACCTTTTTCACAATTTTAATTTCATCAAGGATTCTATTTATAATGCGTTTTCCTACGTGCTCCAAGAGTTTTGAAGGAATTGCCATCTCTTCCTTAACAAGACGATTTATATGTACGTAATCTACCGTTTCGGAGAGTTGATCGGATACGGAGGCTGATTTTAAATTCGCACTTACCACCACGTCTACCCGATACTCACTACCAATTATTGTTTCTTCCCCTAAACAGCCATGATGGGCATAGACCCTAATATTGCTAACTTTTACCCTTCCCACAATTCAATTATTTTAGGTTAGCTTAATAAATTGTTTTATTTCTTTAGCCTGATTTATCTCAATACTCCATACTAACATCTCAATACTTTGTACTACATATTTCTTTAGCATGACTTATCTCAATACTCAATACTAACATCTCAATACTTTGTACTTAATACTTTGTACTACATACTACAAATCAAACCCAAGGTCTTTTCGGTAGTACATTTTATCATATTGTAGCTTTTCTATGTTTTTATAGGATGTTTTCAATGCTTCCTTAAAATCGGACCCATAAGCAGTAACGGCTAGGACCCGCCCCCCGTTGGTGAATACCTTACCGTTTTTTAGTTCCGTCCCAGCGTGGAATACTACGGCATCGTCAATAGCATCAAAACCGGTGATTTCCTTGCCTTTGGTATAGGCTTCCGGATAGCCACCCGATACAGCCATTACGGTAGTAGCTGCGCGCTCGTCAATTTCCAGATCTATACTGTCCAAGGTCTGATTTGCAACGGCCTGAAAAACTTCGACAAGATCGTTCTTAATCCTTGGAATTACCACTTCGGTTTCTGGGTCTCCCAAACGAACATTGTATTCAATTACCTTTGGATCGTCTCCTACTTTTATTAAACCGATAAAAACAAAACCTTTATATGGTAGATTATCCTTTTTAAAGCCCTCTACGGTAGGTTTTACTATCCGCTCTAGGACTTTAGCCATAAAATTATTATCTGCGAAGGGGACTGGGGAAATGGCTCCCATGCCTCCTGTGTTCAATCCTGCATCTCCTTCACCAATCCTTTTGTAGTCTTTTGCGGTAGGTAGGACCTTATATCCTTTTCCGTCGGTAAGGACAAAACAACTAAGTTCTATTCCGTCCAAAAATTCTTCGATGACCACGGTGGTACTGGCGTCACCAAATTTCGCGTCTACCAGCATGGTTTTTAGTTCCTCCTTGGCCTCTTGCAGGTCGTTTAGGATTAACACCCCTTTCCCTGCGGCCAAGCCATCGGCTTTTAAGACATAAGGAGGGGAAAGCGTTTCTAAAAATGCGTATCCTTTTTCCAAGGTATCGGCTGTAAAACTTTCATAAGCTGCGGTAGGAATATTGTGACGCATCATAAACTCCTTGGCAAACTGTTTACTGCCCTCTAAAGTAGCTGCTGCTTTTTGTGGCCCAATAACAGGAATGTTTTGTAGGGCGACATCAGCTAGGAAAAAATCGTGCACCCCATTGACCAACGGATCTTCTGGGCCTACAATTACCATATCAACTTTTTCAGTTAGGACCAATTGCTTGATAGCCTCAAAATCATTGACACCGATCGGTATATTGGTGGCTATGGCAGCGGTCCCTGCATTTCCGGGAGCTACAAAAAGATTTTTGAGTTTTGGACTTTGCTTTAATTTCCAGGCCAATGTATGTTCACGGCCCCCAGCACCGAGGATAAGGATGTTCATTTTTGAAAAATTTCTTCAAAAATACGGTTTGCAATGGAAAAGTACCTACTAAGTTTAAAATATATCCAAGTTGAACATTGTAGGTCCTTTTCTTATGCTACTAGTTTTGCGTTTTATTCCTTACCTCCGAGACCAATTCTTGGCTTTGAAGACAATCCTTTATTTACCCGAAAAATCTCTGTGTTCTTTTTTCTGAAGCTCTTCGGGAGATAGGGATTTAAAATATTCGAACACATTTTTAAGTCCTTCTGCCCTATTTACTTTAGGCTCCCAGCCCAAAATTTCTTTTGCCCTACTAATATCAGGTTCACGCTGTGTAGGATCGTCCTGGGGTAAAGGTTTATATATGATTTTTTGGTCTGTACCCGTAAGTTTAATGATTTCTTCTGCAAACTCCTTTATGGTTGTTTCGTGAGGGTTTCCAATATTTATGGGATCGGTATAATCGCTCATCAATAAGCGGTATATGCCTTCCACTTGGTCATCAATATAACAAAAAGACCTTGTTTGGGAACCATCGCCAAAAACGGTTAAATCTTCTCCCCTTAAGGCTTGTCCCATAAAAGCTGGAACTACCCTACCGTCATTCAAACGCATTCTAGAACCGTAGGTGTTGAATATGCGGACTATACGGGTATCTAGCCCGTGGAAGCGATGGTACGCCATAGTAATGGACTCCATAAATCTTTTGGCCTCATCATATACTCCACGTGGTCCTATAGGGCTCACATTGCCGTTGTAGCTTTCGTTCTGTGGGTGTACCAAGGGGTCACCATAGACCTCAGAGGTAGAAGCTACCAAGATTCTTGCCTTTTTTTCTTTGGCCAGACCCAATAAATTCAAGGTTCCTAAAGAACCTACTTTTAAGGTTTCTATTGGAATCTTTAAATAGTCTATAGGACTTGCGGGTGATGCAAAGTGAAGAATATAGTCTAGCTTACCTGGAATATGAACAAATTTGGAAACATCGTGATGCTGAAACTCAAAGTTTTCTAAGGGAAACAAGTGTTCAATGTTTTTCAGGTCTCCGGTAATTAGGTTGTCCATGGCAATAACATAATAGCCTTCCTTTATAAAGCGATCACATAAATGTGATCCCAAAAATCCGGCTGCACCGGTGATAAGTACTTTTTTCATAGAATATATATTTGAACTAGAAAGTAATTTTCAAAATTAAATGGAATTTCTAGTTTGAGAAACATTTTTAATTTAATAACCAAAATTGTGAAGTATGGCTAGGAGGTCCTTATAAATAGTGGAGATAGTGAATTATTAAAATGTGTGAAAATATTGCGCCTCATATGCTATAAAATGACCTAATAGGCTTTCTCTTCTCCCGTTACTGCATTGACTACGGTTTGAGTAATTATTTTTATATCCATTAAAAGGGACCAGTTCTCTATATAGAAAATATCAAATTTGGTCCTGTTTAGAATATCGATATCCGTTTCAATTTCCCCTCTATAGCCACGCACTTGTGCCAATCCGGTAATTCCCGGTTTTACAAAATGGCGCAACATATACTTGTCCACACGGTTGGCAAATTCGTTGGTGTGCTTCACCATATGGGGTCTTGGGCCCACAACGGACATATTACCGAATAATACGTTATAGAATTGTGGAAGTTCATCTATACTGGTTTTTCTTATAAATTTCCCCACTTTGGTAGTTCGCATATCATTTTTAATGGCCATTAAATTATCCGCATTTTCGTTGGGTGCCATAGAACGAAACTTATAGCAATAGAAATCTTTATTGTCTATTCCGGTACGTTTTTGCCTAAAATAAATGGGTCCTTTGGTCTCCAACCTTATGATTAAAGCGATGATAGGAGCCAACCAAGAGAGAATACCCAGGATTACGATAAGCGAAAATACAATATCAAAGCCTCTTTTAAGGACAGAATTTAAGGGATGGTGCAAAGGGATGTCCCTAAGGGAGAGGATGGGAATATAATCGTAATATTCAAAAGTGAGTTTTTTGGAAAATATATTCTTATTGTCCGGAATAAACTTTAGGGTCTTTAAGTTGTTGTCCGCAAAATTGATAAACTCTGTCAACTGGCTGTTTTTCAATTCAGAAACGGAACAATAGATTTCGTCTATATTATTTTCCACGATATACACAAAACTCTCATAAATATCGAAGGCAGGATCTGAGGGACTAAATTGTTTCATGAAATGGTATCCAAACTTGGTGCGTTCTTTAAAGACATCGATGAGTTGATCTGTCTTTTTATTCTTCCCTATCACTACTACATTTCTCATATTCCCTTTCACCTTTTCTCGGTATTTCATTAAGAGAATATAGTTCAGAAATTTAATGGTAAATATGGCAAGCCCAGTAAAAATAAAATACTCTCCCAATGCCAACCTGCTCATATTGGGCTGCTTAAAAAAGCCAATAAAGGCGTATAGGATGAGAAAAAAGAATACAAACTGGTTAAAGAGCAGTTTTAGAATATTGGTTACTTTGGTGTACCGGTACACTTCATAAAAATGGTTCTTAACCGATAAAATAATCCACGCTAATGTAAGGTAAGAATGGAAAAGTATAGGATACTCAAAGTTAATGGGCAAAATATAGGCAAAAAGGTGGATTACCAATAAATCTACCGCATAGGATATTGGGGTTATTAGTCCAGAATAGCGGTGTTTTTTTGAAAACATGGGTATTTTGCCGTGAGCTAGGATTGAATACTTGGGATAAAGATAGATTTTAAAATCTAAAAAAAACAACAAGACATTATAACAATTTAACGAAAGTTCTTTTGGAGCCAATCAATTTACGCAGCTCATCTTTGTCTACTCCATTCTAAAGTTGGCATCCGTAGCAATAGGGAGTATAAAAATAGACCAGTATTCAGTTACTAAGTATTTATACCTAGTAGGCCAACTAGAAAACTTTCATATTTTTTATTGATGATGTTCCAATTAAACTCCTGATCAATTTTACTTTTATTTATACGGGTATTTATTTCCTTTAGTAAAAAGTATTCATCATCATTGAGAATTTTAGTGACCTGTTCATTAGAATTAAAATATATAGCTGCCTCATCTAATATACTTTCATTAAAAATGTTGTTATTGGCTATGATAAGCGCATTGGAGGCCATTGCCTCCAAAAGAGATGGGTTGGTTCCACCTACTGAATGACCATGAAAGTAATAACGGGAATAATGGCGTAAATTATTTAATTCCTCTTGATTGTAATTTGCGCCAACAAATTTAATCCTAACATCATCTTTATACTTGTCCTGAAGCTTAAGACCATAGTCATTAATACCACCAAAAATAATAAGGGGGTTTAGGGTGTTAGATTTCTTATAGCCTTCCAATATAGTTTCTATATTATTTTCTGGTTCCAGTCTGGCTAGGACCATGCTGTATTTATAGGCTTTCAAATTATATGCTGCAAGCACCCCTGGATCTGGGTTATTATGATTTGTTGCACCGTAAGCAATATATTCAGAGCTTTTATTATAAGTTGTTTTTAAATGTTCTTTTATGCCTACGGAATCTGCAATTAGGTAATCTGAGTAATTCGCACCTAGTTTTTCCGCATATTTTAAAAATTTTCTTACTACAGGTTTATATTTGGTGCGCTTCCACTCTAGTCCATCCATGTTGGTGACTATGAGGCTTTTTCTCGGTAATAACCAATGCCAAACAGAGCTAGAAGTATACCCCAATTGAAGAATTATATCAAAATTTCTTTTCCTAGCATCTAGAATACAATTTAAATCATAAATAAACTGTCCTGCAGTTCCTATTTTATATTCGGGATCATAACAGTGAATAATATTCACCTCTTTGAACGTGGTTTTTTGGTACGGATGGTCGTGTGAGTTATACACATAAACCTCATGTCCATTTTTAGCCAAATAAACAGAGAAATACTCCGCGAATTGTTCAAAACCTCCATGGTTATTAGGCACTCCGCGTGTTCCTAGTAGGGCTATTTTCATTTTTATGTGAATTAATTAGAAATAAAGTATTGAAAAAAATAAAAAAGACGATTCCTTTATTTCTAGACAATAAGGATTCAAATATAAAAACAGATGTTGTTATTAGTAGAAAAAATATAAATAGGTAATCTTTATTTCTAAAGGCTTTATAAAAACTATAAATTATATATGCAAGAAAAAACATAAGTACAAACACTCCATAAGATGCAAAAATTTGGAGATATTGGTTATGTAGATTAAAGCCTTCATACCAATTAGGAGCAAGACCATAGGTTAAATAATAATAATCCAAATAATCTTGGACATCACCTATACCATAACCAAAAAGTATGTTTTCATCTTGAATGGTATGATAGACTCCTATTTTGTTAAAGAGATACCTAAGCTCTAAATCGCTTAAATTTTCTTTGTCTATTCTAGTAAAAACTTTGGCTTTTGAAATATCGTTTGTAGGTTCAAATTTTTCTAGATCAAATTTCATACCCTCAGTGAACCTATTTTTTATGACGGGGACGTTAATGGTTATTAAAACCGTAAAAAGAACAGATAACAACGCAATAATTTTAACGCGTATATTTTTTATAAGTACAATTAGTTGAAAGAAATAAATAGTAAAGAAAACAAAAATAACAACCTTGGAGGCGGTCAAGATTATTCCACACATTAAGATTAAAAGGGAGATTGACGGGAAAATCACCTTCTTTTTATAGAGAATATTATGTTGACTAAAATAGTTTTGTGTGATAAAAAAAGCACTTAAGGACAAATAAAGTGCAAAATAAACTGGATGTTGATCATACAAGGCTGAGAAATCATGAAAAAACAGTGTGCTTGTTGAAGTTCCAAAGAGAACATTTGAAAGACCAAAAATTATAAGTATAGTGGTGGCTATTACCGTTGAGAATGAAAATACTTTTAAAGTTTTTGACAGAATGTTATTTTTAAAATTGGCTAAAACAACTATTGAAAATACAATCAATACCATGAGTAATGATTTGTCAACTTGCTTTAGTCCCATTTTAATATTATTACTCGTAAGGGCACTGATAAGGATTATTAAGAAAAATAGGATGGGGAAAAGAAAGTTAAAATTACCAAAAGAGAATTTTCTATCCCTATTCTTATATAGAATATACAGCGCGTATATAAAACCGAGTATAATTGATAAATTACCTATGCTAGTACCAAATGGTATGGCCGCACCCATAAATAATATGGGGAAGCTGTGATCATAACTTTTCAATAATTTTTTGATATTGGTCCTAAACATTATTGTGCCAGATAAGTAAGAAGTTTAATACTTTTAGACTGCCAAGAATGATCTTCTATATCAATGCTAATTTTTTCATTTTTTATATGCTTAAGTGCATCGGAAAATTCTTTCGGGTTTTCAGCCAAATAGAGATGTTTTTCTAAATCTTGAAGGCCGTTGCCATTGGTTCCTACAATCTTTTTACCTGTAAGTAGATATTCATATGCTTTTATAGAATCACCTCCATGTTGGCCCCCATTGATATTATAAGGAACAATGCAAATGTCAAAATTCGCTACGTAACTTGGATATATTGCATAATTCTTGTCCCCAAGGAAAAACACATTCTTTCTTTTTATAATCTTCTTGTACACCTCCTTATCTAAAATTTGTCCAACAAAAACAAAAGAAGATTTAGGATTCTCTTTAGTGATATAGTTAATTAGATTATAGTTAAGTAAATAGGTGATTTTACCGCCGAAACCAATAATAGGTTTAGGAATATTTAATAAATCTTTCGGTGGTTCGGAACTATTTGATAAAAAATCTACGTTTACTCCATTTTTCATCAAATGTATAGTCTTAACACCAAATTCACTTTTGTAAAATGAAATGTTTTCCTGGGAATTTGTAACCCATAAAGGGATGTGATTGGAAAGTACTTTATACCCTTCCCTTAAATCAGATTTGATATTTTTATAGGCAGGGAATTTTAAAAAATTATCCCACGCATCAAAAAGTTTACGTTTAGCAACTAAATTAATACCTAATTTATACGAAAATATATTTTGAACAATAAGGGAATTATCCTCCATGTTTAACTCCTTACAGCACCTATTTATAAATTCAATATAATTTGGATCGTTATACTTTTCAATAAACCATAAGTGCTTTTTTTTGATTTGATTTAATATATCCCAGGAATGATAGTCAGTAATATAAATATTGTGATCGACTTTTGTTAGCGAAAAATTACGGTTATTTAATAAAAGTTCTCCTTTAACATTTTTTTTTGACCCTTTATATAAATGTTCTAACCAGGTGGAAGGTCTATTGATTACAAGAATTTTATCTACATTTTTATTATCTGACAAACTTTTGATGAAATGAACATCTCTTGTTCTAAAGCCTTCATTTTGACTTTTTCGCCAGTCGTGAAATGGAATAATTATCAGGTTCATAGGATTCGTTTAATTTCTAAAATAAAAAGTGCGAAATTGGAGCAATTATTTAAATGTTTATGGAATGTAGGCGCTTTAAAGCTAAAACTTGACTAAAAGAAAATTTAGGGATTGATTTTATCCTGACTTGATTTGTTGAAAAGCAAAAACACGCTAAATATAATAGCTATATCCGAAAACATGGTTGTATAGAATGAATAAACAATAAAAATTCCTAAAAAAAACAAAAATGGAAGCCCCTTATCAACATCCAGATAACCTATTAAACTAAGGATGAATGCGAAGACTATGAAAAGGCCAAATAATCCTAAATCGTAATAGGTCCATATTAATTGGGTAAAGTGTCTTGTCTGTTTAAATTTACCGGTACGGATGTCAAAATATGAATATGGGCCGTCACCAATCCATTTAGTCTTAATTTTACTATATGCCACCATTACAATATGAAATCGTTTTGCAGTTCGTAATTCGTAAAATCTTTCAGCATTCTTTAAGGAAAACTGTTGTTCCCATGTTCCTCCCAGCCTTTTTATGATAAAATCTTTATCTCTTAAAGTATAGCCTGCAGACAGTATTGCTAGGGCTAATACGCCTACTCCAATTTTAAATCTTAGGGTTCTAGCATATTTCTTGTAAAAAGGTATTATGATAATGGTAGATAATAGAACGACTAGGAAAAGTTTTGAAATATTAGATTCGGTCATAAATAGCGTAATAGCTAAATATAACACCGATACACTACGCCATTTAACTATATTCTTTACTTTTTCTTTCCTAAATAAGATTATGGCTATAATTATCAATATAAATACCCCAAGGGAATGGTCGGATTTAATAAAAAAGGTTCCGAACATAAAATCGAACCACTCTATTTTTTGATTACTGTTATTAAAACCAATTAGTACATCGTAGAATCTTTTTTGAATTAAGAGTACTGGAAGCTGAATTAATGCAATATAATAGAATACCTTAAAGATATTTTGAAAAGAAATGTATCCCTCCTTATAATTTATAAACCCAAACAAATAGACTGCTAACGGCAATAAAGGAAAAATAAGATAAGTAATAGTAGCTATAAAATCGCTCTGCCTAATGACTGCAGTAAGGAGTATTAATGACACATAGGCCATGGAAAAAAAAATAACCCAATTGAATACTACCCGATGCTTTAAAAGTGCGTATATCAAATAGATCAAAAACACATAAGCAGTTATTAAAAAAGTCAATACCGTGTTGGAAACGCCAAATAGAAACTGTACTGCGCCCCCAAACACAAAAGTAATTAGTGTTACTAGGTAAAAGCTTAATTGATATATAGTATTAAAGGATTTCATTTAGCTGTCATAATTTTTTTAATTCCATTGAAACTAATAATCGCCTTTAAGTATTCAATCAATGTTGCACCAGTCATCTTGTTCACCAATAACTTCCAACTGGGTACAAACAACAATAACATGGCTAGGGTTAAAGAAATTGTAACCTCAACAATGCCGTAGGTTGCTCCAAAATAAATAAACATAGGCATTACCAATAAATTAAGAAGATTCCAATAGAATTCTAATTCAGTTCTCCCAGTTGCAATAACTAAGCTCCCGATTGGATTGCCAATTGCCCTAAAAATCATATATACACTCAGTATTCTAACCAAAATAATTATGTTTTCAAAGCCTGCACCGTACAGCAATTCGACCACCGTAGGGGCAAATATTATTATTCCCAAATAAATTGGGATATTAATGGTTGAAACAATACTAATAAGTTTTAAATAGTTGGTTTTTAATAGGGTAATATTAAATTGAAATTTTGCCAAAGCAGGTGATGCTACTTTAACCAAAATGGGGTTGACAACTTGGGATGGTCTTAAGACCAGTTGCTTTGCTAAACTGTACCCACCTAAAACCTCCACTGAGAATAGCTTTCCAATCAAAATTATATCCAAATCCCTATTAAAATAATTAATGATTTGACCACCTACCTGATAAATTCCGATTTTTAAAAATGGCAATACTTCGGATATTTTAAAATGAAAAAGTAATCCGTATTTATTTACACCAGTAATGAAAAAGAGAATGTTGGATACAATATATTGAGCCATGGAAGAATAGACCAGAGATAAAACGCCATAACCATTTACGGCTAAATAAATAGCGAGAGCCAGTGAAAGTACTGCAGCTATAATTTCAATAATTCCAATATTCTTAAATAAAAGATTCTTTGTTTCTATTGTTTTAAACTGTGTTCCAATACCAGAAAGAACTACATTTATACTTAACAGCGGGATTAAGGAATTGAGTTGAGGTTCGCCATAAAAGTTCCCGATTATTGGCGCAAGGGACACTATTATTAAATACAGAAGAATACAAAAAAGAAGGTTAAACCAAAATAAACTAGAGTACGTTTTTTTTTTAATATTTTGTTTGTGTAAAATGGCCGTTGAAAGGCCCATGTCACTAAACAAGTTAATAAAGCCTAGAACAAAGGTAATCAATGCCATAAGACCGAAATCAGATGTTTCTAAATACCGGGCAAGGATACTTATCTTTAAAATAGCGGCTACTGCAAGAATCAGTGTTGAGAATGATGTCCACTTCAGCCCTAATATTACCTTTCCTTTTATAGACATTCGATTTAAGCTAGAATTTGCATCAATTTGTTGATATCTTCTATCACTTTTGTTTCGCCAAAAATAGATTCCAACTTTAATCTATTCAGTCTAATTTGTTCGATTTCCATTTTAGTATTGGTATATTTTTCAAAATCCTCATCGAAATCATAGACTTTTATGTTATTAGAAATAAAAAAAGAAAAAGCCGGATTAATTTTTGACATGTATACTCTAGAGCCTATATATAGCATGGCAATTATATTACCCATTGCTTGCTGCCTATAATGATAAAAAACACCACAGGAACAGGATGTAAGGATGGATATATATTCGCTTCTCTCCATAAAGTCTATAAGGGGAACAAATTTTGTATCTAACAAATACTTTCCTTGTTGTAACACCTTTTCTTTGTAGTGTTCATCATCCCCGTAACTTAATGGAGTGAATATTTTTGTATTTTCTGGTAGGTTGGCGCCTTTTAGTCTACGAAAGACATCTAAGTGGTTAGATTCTGGGCTGTTAGAATTTCCAACGAGAATATTTATTGGCGATTCTTGTAAATTTGCTTTAATTCCTGCGACATATTGATCTATTGTACTAAATGGACAATAAATGAACTTTAAATGATTAGGGTAATATTTGGAAAAAATTAAAAAATCCTCCTTTAAGTAAGTAGCCATGTAATCGACCCTTTTTAAAGATCTAAATATAATACTGTACCGATCTATCTCTTTTTTATTTAGACTGAAATATACCTTTCTCAAAAAGTCATTTTTTAAAATGAATCTCCTCAATCTGAGGTGTGGGGTTCTCTCCAATAAATACTTATTAGTAATTGGGGCATAAGTATTCGGTTTAATATTAGGGAGGCCATAAATATCAAACCCCCAGGTGTACCAGACAATGGTTAGCTTTTTTTGGATCTTTAAGATTATTGTAGCAAATTCTAAATGAAAGGCATGTATAATAAGAGATGTTGGATTAATTTTTTCAACAAGATCATTTATATCATCTGTATCTTTATTAAAACAAATTAAGTTTTCGGGTGGATTTTTAATAAACGTTAAGGAATGTTTCTCCAATTTAGAGAATACTATGAAAAAATTATCACTAGTACCTTTGCCAAAATTTTCAATAATCTGGCTGCTTACCTTTTCGTCTAAAACAAAGTGTACAATCATTATTAAATTGACTTAGTTATTGTCTTAATAATTAGCTGTATTTCATTGTCTGAAAGATTATAAAACATTGGTAATCGCAATAAACAATTTGTATAATGATCGCTCATAGGAAGCTCTCTACCATCGTGTTTCAGTTCATAAAAGGGGCTTTTATGAAGGCTAAGATAGTGGAACACGGATAGTATACCTTCTTTTTTCAAGGCATTTATCACCGTTGTCCGCTCCTCAATGTTATTGAAAACAAGATAAAACATATGGGCATTATTTGTTGCAAACTCTGGTACAATAGGGAGTGCTATTCTGTTTTTGGAAGCCCATTCCCTAAGGTTAATAGAATATGATTTCCAAATCTCAATTCGCCTGTTCTGAATTTTTTCGATGCTTTCTAATTGCGCGTACAAAAATGCTGCGATAATATCTGACGGTAGAAATGAAGAGCCAATATCTACCCATCCATATTTATCTACTTCACCCCTAAAAAAGGAGGATCTATTGGTGCCTTTTTCCCAGATAATTTCAGCCCGTTCTTTAAATTGTGAATCGTTTATAACCAACATTCCTCCTTCTCCAGAAATAATATTCTTAGTTTCGTGAAATGAGAAGGTAGCCATATGACCAATAGAACCTAAGGCCTTTTTATTTCCGTACTTATCGGTATAATAACTGTCAATGGCTTGGGCTGCATCTTCAATAACAAACACGTTATGTGCATCTGCAACCTCCATAATCTTATCCATGTCACAAGATACTCCCGCATAATGAACAGGTACAATAGCTTTTGTTTTTTTGGTAATTAACTGTTGAATTAGGTCTTCATCCATTCCAGGGCGATCCTTACGGCTGTCAACAAAAACAATTTTAGCTCCTCTGAGAACAAATGCATTTGCAGTTGAAACAAATGTGTAGGAAGGCATTATAATTTCATCACCTGGCTTTACATCTATTAAAATTGCAGCCATTTCTAGGGCATCCGTGCAGGATGTGGTAAGTAAACATTTACCAAATCCATATTTTTTTTGCATTAATTCCTGACACATTACTGTGTATTTTCCATTACCAGAAATTTTACCCGAGGTGACCGCATCAGAAATGTAATCTAATTCACTTCCAGTGAGATGTGGCTTGTTAAATGGAGTTTTATAGTTCATTTAAATCTTATTCTAAATTTATTCTTAAAATCGACCTCTTTTCCGTCCTGTTCAACTGCTTTTTCAATTACTAATAATCCTTTGCCACATACTACCACTGGATTGTTATCTCTTTTGAAGATTATTTTACCAACAGTACGATTTTCAATGATTACATCATTTGTGACGGAAGCTTCTAGTACAATTATTTTTTTGTTGCCTATTCTTGTCATTGCCCCTTTATAGGGGTAGCCCACTGCATCAATAAATCTTGATATTTTTTCTGAGCAGTCGTTCCAATTAATTAAATAATCTTCTTCATCACGCCAAAGACTGTATGTCGCATTATTTTCATTTTGCGCGGTGGTGTTGAACGGCTTATTTAATATTATTTTTTCAACAATCTTATTGGCCAATCGGCTATAACATTCTGCAACAATTTTTATTGCTTTATTTATTTTAATCGGGTAAGTAATATCCGATTTTTCAGCGTCAATTATATCCCCTTTGTCATATTCTTCGGAGGCATATAGTGCAGTTACGCCAATAGTTTTATCGCCATTGATTAATCCGGTAACTAAAGGATTAAAACCACGCAAAGATGGCAATATGGAGTCGTGGAATACAATTAATTTCTGATTGTGCTGATGTTGAATTAGGTATTGCCAACCTATAGCCAGTCCATATTCAGTAGTAAAGGAGTTAGATTTTTTTGAAACGTTATACCGTAATGAATTCTCAATACAGAAGGCAACTATTTCATCGGAATAATCATTTATAACATGGCTATCGGTCCCAATAATTATTTGTGAAATAAATTTAAAATACGCTTCTTTATATCCTTTAAGTACAGTTAATCCTTTTTTACCTTGAAGAAAAAATGTCAACATTTTACCCTATTTTAATTCTAATTCAATTTTCTTTTCTAACAGTGCGGTAGAGGTAATAAATGGATCATATCTGCCCTCAACATCGCTTCTATAGTATCCATTATCAACCTTTTCAGTATAAATATTACCTTTAAAAAAACGATGCAATACCTTACTATTTAATTCAATTTTTGCATTCCCATTATCTAAAATAACTTTTTCAATCTCAACGAATGATTTATGTCCGTTTTCGCCCAGATCTATTCTAAATTTTAAAGGTATGGTGTTTAATAGAAATGGTATTTCCTGAAAATCTTGAGATTTGTTAACAGAGGTTGAGATTCGTTTGTTTTCCGTATAGCCTTTATTTTTTTCATCTGTATAAAAAACTTGAAATTTGTCGTCCTCTAACACTTTTGCTATTAAAGTAATTTTAAAATAATCCTTACCAACGTTCTTGTTCCTACTATTGCATGAAAAAAGGATGAGAACCATCATTATAGTAAAAAAAACATTTTTAAGGTTTATACTAATTTTAGACATTTTTTAAACCTTTTTTCCAACAATGGATTTCCATAAATCGATTTATTTTAGAGACATCTAATACACTGAAAACAGGTCTTTTAGCAGCTGTTGGATACGCTTTTGATGAAATAGGATTTACTTTTACATTGATTCCTTTGATTTCAAAAATGGCCTTGGCAAAATCGCACCAACTAATTGCTCCTTCATTACTATAATGATAGATTCCATAATTGGTTGCTTTTAAACTGATAATTTTCAGTATTGCATCAGCTAGATCACCCGCATAAGTGGGTGATCCTATCTGGTCATCTACTACATTGATCTCTTCTCTTTCTGCGCCCAACCGCAACATTGTTTTCACAAAATTATGTCCGTATTCAGAATATACCCAAGAGGTACGTATGATAAAATAATTTTCTAATATCTCCTGAACGTTTTGTTCCCCTTTTAATTTGGATGCCCCATATACATTTATGGGGTTAGGAATACTTTCTTCGGTATAAGGGGTTGTTTTAGAACCGTCGAATACAAAATCGGTAGAGATTTGTATTAAGATAGTATTTTGAACCTTGCAGGCTTCCGCCAAAAACTTTACCGCTTCGGCATTCACCAAAAAAGCATTTTCTTGATCTGTTTCTGCTTGGTCCACAGCAGTATAAGCTGCGCAATTAATACAATAATCAAATTTTTCGCGTGCAAATAGGCTATCTATCTGGTCTTTTCTAGTGATATTAAGGTCCTTAGAAGTTTTAAAATGGAAGTCATAGTCCTGGTAGTGTTCTGCAATATCTTGGAAACACCTTCCCAACTGTCCATTTGCTCCAGTTATAATTATCTTTAACCTTTTGGTTTTTAAATCTCCCATAGCAATCTTGCATTTTCTAAACTAGGGAGTTCTAAATCCTTATCGGATATTTTAATTTCATCAAGTGGTATTTGCCAATCTATATCCAAGCCTGGATCATTGTAGATAACACCTCCTTCGGAAGCCTTGTTATAAAAATTATCACATTTATAAAAGAATTCAGCGGTCTCACTTAAAACAGAAAATCCATGTCCAAATCCTCTTGGTATAAAGACCTGTTTATTATTTTCAGCAGACAATTCTATAGCAATATGCTGTCCGAAGGTTAGTGAATCCTGTCTTAGGTCAACGGCAACATCCAATACCGTTCCTTTAAGGACACGTACCAATTTGGCTTGGGCATACTTCCCAGTCTGATAGTGTATTGCTCTTACGACTCCCCTGTTGGAGTAAGATTGATTATCCTGAACAAAATTCACTTCTTTTCCTAGAGCGTCATTGAGATTTTTGGCGTTAAAACTTTCAAAAAAATATCCCCTATCATCCCTAAATACAGCTGGTTCTATAACAAAACAGCCTTTAAGTTTAGTCTCTGTAACTTTCATTAATTGTTGTTCAATATTCCCAATAAATTTTTCCCGTATCCACTTTTCATAAGGGGTTCTGCTAGCGCTTTAAACTGTAGCTTGTTGATGTACCCCATTTCATATGCTGCGGCCTCTATGGCTCCTATTTTAAGTCCCTGACGCTCTTCTATGACCTCTACAAACTGGGAGGCCTGCATTAGAGATGCAAAGGTGCCTGTATCTAACCAAGCCGTTCCTCGGTCTAAAATGCTTACGCTTAATTTATTGCGTTCTAAATATACCTTGTTGACATCGGTAATTTCCAATTCTCCCCTATGGCTTGGGGCTATATTTTTAGCGATCTCCACTACTTCATTATCGTAAAAGTAGATACCTGGGACGGCGTAATTGGACTTAGGAGTTTCGGGTTTTTCTTCAATACTTATTGCCTTTCCTTCCGTATTAAATTCCACTACTCCATAACGCTCTGGGTCATGCACACGGTAGGCATAAATAATTCCACCTTCCGGATCGTTATTGGCCTGTAATAATTTTGCCAATCCGGAGCCATAAAAAATATTATCCCCCAATATCAGCGCTACTTTATCTTTTCCAATAAATTCTTCTCCAATAATAAATGCTTCTGCCAGTCCATTTGGTTCTGCTTGAACCGCATATTGAAAGGAACATCCGTATTTTTTGCCATCTCCTAAGAGTTCCTTAAACAACGGTAGGTCTTTAGGTGTGGAAATTATCAATATCTCTCTAATACCCGCATACATCAAAGTAGATAACGGATAATAGATCATTGGTTTATCATATATAGGCATCAATTGTTTGCTTACACTTAAGGTAAGTGGATGTAATCGGGTTCCTGAGCCTCCTGCGAGAATGATTCCTTTCATGTTGTATTTTTACTGGTATTGTTTCTTATAATAGGTTTGATATGCTCCAGAGGTAACACGTGCTAACCACGCCTCATTGGCCAAATACCAGTCGATTGTTTTTGCCAAACCTTCTTCAAAGGTAACGGAGGGTTCCCAACCCAGTTCCTGGTTTATTTTGGAGGCATCAATGGCATAACGCAGGTCGTGCCCCGGTCTGTCCTTTACGTAGGTGATCAGTTTTTCGCTATCCCCGGATGGCCTTCCCAGTTTATCATCCATTTGTTGGCACAGCAATTTTACCAAATCGATGTTTTTCCATTCATTAAAACCGCCAATGTTATAGGTTTCGGTGTTTTGTCCCTTATGATATACTAGGTCTATTGCCCTGGCATGATCTTCTACATAAAGCCAATCTCTAGTGTAATTCCCGTCTCCATACACCGGTAGGGGCTGATTTTGGATAATATTATTTATAAATAAGGGAATTAACTTCTCCGGAAAATGATGGGGGCCGTAATTGTTAGAACAATTACTGATTACATAAGGCAAACCATAGGTTTCGCCATAAGCCCTAACAAAATGATCGGAACTGGCCTTGGAGGCAGAATAAGGAGAGTTTGGGTCGTAGGAAGTAGTTTCTGTAAACAACCCAGTCTTCCCCAAAGAACCATATACTTCATCAGTACTTACGTGATAAAACCGCTTTCCAGCAAAATTATCACTCCAAATAGATTTGAAGGAGTTCAACAAATTTACGGTTCCCATTACATTGGTTTTTACAAAAGCCAAAGGATCGGTAATAGATCGATCTACATGAGATTCCGCCGCCAAATGGATAACACCGTCAAACTTATACTTCAAAAAAAGGGATTCTATTACATCGGCATCCGTAATATCTCCTTTGATAAAGGTATAATTTGAAGCCGATTCCACATCTGTTAAATTCTCTAGATTTCCGGCATATGTCAAGGCGTCCAAATTGTAAATATGATAATTTGGATACGAATTCACTAACCTTCTAACCAAATGGGAACCTATAAATCCAGCCCCACCGGTAACTAATATGTTCATAATTATTTTTTTTTATATTTCTTTAAATAGCTGTTTAATTCCAATAGGCTTAAAACAACTAAAGTAATCCCAACAAACCCAAGTGGAATCCAAAATTTGTTGCTGTTTAAAACTCCTTTTACTTCTACCCCGCTCCGTGGAAAGGCAGAGATAACGTTTAGGATACTAGATTTGTTGGCGCGCTCCTCGTTCAATAAAACCAAATTCTCTTTTAGTCGCTCTACTTGGGTGATCAAGGCCAGTTCCTTATTTTCTTTTCCTTCGCCCTGACCAAGGTTAATGTTTGTCCCCTGCATAGGTTTCTCGGCCTCTTTTACCATTACCCTTTTGTAGAGCTGTTGTAGGGAGTCTACTTCCATTAATTGCTTCTTGTAAAGGCTGTCCTGTAAATTTATATTTTGGTCGCTAATATTCTGCTGCAACTGAAAATATTCATTTCTGGATATAGAGCCGATAATGGAAGGCTGTAATTTTTTTGCTATAGAACTGTTGGAGGCTATAACGGATATGGTGTGGAACCGAGCATCCAAAGAATTAAAATTCTTCAGAAAGTTCTGCATATCTATGGCCTTTTTTGTTGTAGAATCCAAGCTACGTACAAATTTGTCGAATAACTGCACCTTTTGGTTTTCGTCTGAATAGGATTCAACTTGAAATTCCTTTATAAAGGAAGCCTCCTTAACGGATATATCCAATGCTTCTGACAATGCAAGTGAATCTTGGGCTTCTGCCAATTCATGGTAGAAATTAATATTATTGTACAATTGCTGAACACTATTAAAATTGGGCTCCACAACCATTGTAGAAAGATACCTAGGTTCCTTGGTCATGTCTAAATAGATACCTAAGGCCAAACCAATAATCCCCGTAATCACAAACTTTAGAAAATGCCTTTGTAAAAAAAGCAGGAATAAGATAATGACATGAAATATACCTTTAAAAATATCTCCTATAAAACGAAAGAATTTTTTAAATCCGTTCCCTAGTATTTGGAACAGCTGCCCTAAATCAATCTCCTCCGAGGGCGAATTGTTGGGGGTTTGTGACTTATTGGCCATATCAACTTAGGAATTAAATATTTGTGTTAAAATCTTGTCGGTAATCAGGTAAGTGGGTTTTACCCCTGTGGTCCCCAAACCACCGGATGCCAAAGTGCTTCCTGTTTCCAGTGGGTTGTCCGAAGCGTAATAGGCATACCTCACTTTTACATCTTCCCGAATACTGTTTCTTATCTTGGAGGCCGATTGTATAGCCTTTTGGTAATGGACTCCTTCCATTTCTAACCCAATTACATTCCAGGTAGATTGATGGAAGAACTTTAAGATGTCCTTGTTTTGCAAGGAAGTTCCCAACACGGTAATCATAGCGCCCTGAAGTACGTTTAACCCGTTTCCTTCAAAGTCGGACTTGCTTAATTCGTTTTTAAATGGATAGTTGTCCGCACTCCCTTCAAAAATATGAGCATCCGGAATCATAATATCCCCTTTTCCGCCCTCCAGAATACCTGCTTTACCCATAATAGATATGGAAGCGACATTTAAAAATACCTCTTGGTTTTTCTTTACCCTATAGGGTTTTAGAAATTCGTCTATGGTTTCATAGGCCTGCTCTCCAAAGGCGTAATCCATTACAAAGATAATAGGTTTTTCGCTTTCTGGGGTACTTGGTGACAATTCATAACCGCAGGCGTCGTTGTCCAATTTTGCAAGATCAAAGATTTGAACATCAATATTGGTTCCAGAGACATCGTCTATAGCGATCATTCCGTTCTTTTTTGCCAAAGTGACCACTTGGTCTCTTAATTTTGAATTTTCTGGCTTGCTTAAAGCCTCGAATATGGATAATTTTTCGGTGTTTTTGAATTCCTTGGAAAGTGCTTTTTTAGCAAATAAAGAATTCATGACACTATGCATATTAGCACTTATAATATGGATTGGTCGCTCTAACAAATTGTTTTTTCGTAATTTATCCTTGATAGTGTTTGCCCAGCGCTCCCCATGGATATGATGTCCCAAACGCTCCCGCAACATAGGGCTAAAGGTAATGGCACGTTTATTCCCGGTTGTTTCCTCTTCTATGGCCAGTTTGCCCAGCCAATAAATTATCTTTAAGAAGCGTTCTGGTTCGGTATCGGTAGACAACATTTTATGTACAGCCAGAATTTCTATAAATGGCCTTCCCAAAATATTAGCCACATGAATTAAGGCTACTTCGCGTTCCTTTTGACTAAGTTCAGCCTGTTGTGCTGCTTGCTCCAATTTTATCCAATCCCTTATGGTTGTGTCGGTATCTTCAACTAGGACCCGTTTACTTATTTTTTCCGATTCGATAAAAAGAAAGGTAAGGTGAGTAAGGATATCATAGATGTCCGATCTCCCTCTTGTAATCTCAATATTCATCTGTTCATCGTCTATCCTGTAGCAATTTCTACGTCTTTTAGGAGGAATAATAGGCTGAAATTGAGAGCTGGAATAGCCTTCGTCCGAAGTGAGATTTATATACCTGCATTGCTCTATGCCCTCGGGCAACCGTTCCAATACATAAATAAGTCCATTTAATTCTGCTTTTTCTTCGGCTAAGGAGCCGTATATCTCCGGTCTTAACTGTAAAAGGGATTGTCTAAGGGCGGCACCCGAAACTCCCAATGGTTTATAAAAACCTCGGTTGAACAAATGGCGCATGGTAATGTACAAACGCTCAATAGCATTTGTAGATTCTTGAGCTCTAGTTGTATTGGTGGAATTGCTCATAATTAGATTTCGTATAAAACTACAATTTTAATTGATACTTAGTTCTTTAGGCTATTTTTCACCACTCTAAAAATCAGAATGGACTTGCCATAATTTGTATAAAGTACAGTCTATTTGGATGGGGGTAATTGAGCGTACTAGATTTTTGTTTTTTCACATAACTCCTTGAGCTTTTAGCGTGTTGCTATACCGTATTCTATACACAACATTATAAAATTACACCATAAATGCTCTCAATGCCTCCGCAACCTTACGGTCGTTGGATAAACGCTGTACCTTATTCTGTCCGCCTAATTTTCCGATGGACTTCATATACTCCTGAAATCCGTCTTTTTTTATATGGGTGATCTTAAGAGGCTGCAAGATTTTGCCTTTCAACAGATCTAAATAATAGGCGTTCTGTTGTTGTAGTGCGGTATCTAAAATATGGATGAATTTATGTAGATCGGTAGGTGCCTTCTCAAATTCAATCAGCCATTCGTGATAGGGAAGTTCTTCGCCTTCAGGATTGATTTGAGGGGCAACGCTAAATTCGTTTATTCTAGCATCGGTCGCTTCAATAGCCTGTTTCATGGCTTCTTCTACTTCCTTGCCAATAACGTGTTCCCCAAAGGCAGAAATAAAATGCGATATTCTACCAGATACTATTATTTTGTAGGGTTTTAAAGAAATAAATTGAACGGTATCTCCAAGATTATACGCCCAGAGTCCGGCATTGGTGGAAATGATCATCACGTAGTTGATTCCAATCTCCACGTCCTTAATGGTGATTCGCTTTGGGTTGTCTACAAAAAACGCATCGGATTTAACAAACTCATAAAAGATTCCTGAATTCAATAACAGCAACATTCCCTTTTCTGTTTGTGAATCCTGATAGGCAAAAAATCCCTCGCTGGCAGGAAATAACTCTATACTAGCCACCCTACGACCGATTAAGTTCTCAAACTTAGCGCGATAAGGTTCGTAATTGACTCCACCATAAATAAATAATTCAAAGTTTTTGAATAGCTCACCAATTTTCTTCCCTGTAGTAACATTCAATTTTTCAAAATACATTTGTACCCAAGAAGGGATTCCGGCGATGACGGTCATGTTTTCGTTTACGGTCTCTTTTACAATTTCATTGACCTTGGTATCCCAATCCTCCAAACAATTGGTTTCCCAGCTAGGGAGTCGGTTTTTTTGCAGGTAATTGGGCACGTAATGGGCAGATATTCCGGAGAGCCTTCCGATTTGGATCCCATTTTTTTCTTTCATTATTGGACTTCCCTGTAGAAAGATCATTCTTCCATCCACGAAATCGGCTTTTCCTGTTTCGTGAATATAAGTGAGGATAGCATTTCTGGAGGCTTCTACTTGGTATTTAATAGACTCTTTGGTAATGGGAATAAATTTAGCTCCAGAGGTTGTACCCGATGTTTTGGCAAAATAAGCCGGTTTTCCAGGCCATAATATATCGCGTTCCCCAGCAACTACTCTTTCTATATAGCCTTTTCCTTCTTCGTAATCCCTAATGGGAACATTTTTCACAAAATCGGCATGGGATTGTATTTGGGGAAAATTATGGTCCTTCCCAAAGACCGTGTTTTTCGCCTCTGATATTAAAGAATTAAATACGTTTTCCTGAGTTGTTACGGGCTGCTGTACCCATTTTTTAGTTTTTTTTACAACATTCCTGGCGAAAATTCTGGCAGCTAACGATTTTAGGCTCATTTTTTATTATTTAAAATCTATAAAATCCAATGGATTAATAGCACTTCCGTTACTCCAAAGTTCAAAATGAAGATGCGGCCCTGTAGATAGTTCCCCCGTATTTCCTACCGAGGCAACCACTTCCCCAGCACGGACTATATCGCCCTGTCCCTTGTTCAGGGAGCCGTTATGCTTGTATACGCTTAGGAGTCCGTCTGTGTGCTCCAATATAATTACATATCCGGTTTCGGCGGTCCATTCTGCAAATATTACGGTACCGTTGGCGACAGCCTTTATAGGGCTATCCTTTGGTGCTACTACATCTACTGCGTAGTGCTTGGACTCCGTATCAAAACCTTGGGATATAATGCCGCTTAGAGGCGTAAATAATACCCTGCCCGTACTATTGATGTTTCTTTCAAACAAATTGTATTTATCTTCCAAAGCCACTTGAGCCCTTAAAATAGAATCTTCTTTTATAGGATTTAGATCAATGGTAGAAGGGTCAATTGTATATTGTTCAAATAGGGAATCTCTATTAATTTCATTATTTTCAATATCCCCTTTTAATACTTTTCGGATATTATCTAAATATCGATTGGTATAATTTAGGGCAACAACTAGGGAGTCAGTTTTATAAGTGAGTTCCGTAGCCTGTCGTTTTAGCTTAGTGGAAGAGTATCCAGGGATATATTCCCGGAGTGGGGTAAAGGCGATTAGTAGAATGGTAAAACCGATTAGACCAATGATAAATAGGGAACCAGTAACAAAGACGTTCATTCTGCTGAGTTTGAACGAAATCTTCTCTTCAAAAGTACTTTCGTTAAGGATGACCAAACGGTACTTGTGTAAAAGCTTTTGCTTTATTTCCTTTCTCTTTTTTTGTTTTTTGGCCATAATAAACAAAGATAAGGTTACAATTTAACTTTAATTATTTTTAGCGTTAATTTTGATTTAGAATCTTTACTTTTTTATAAAAGTATCCTTTAACAAATTATATTCTTGTTTAGAGGAATTAAATTTTACTTTAGCCATTAAAATTAACAAGGTACTAACATCTTTTTTAGTACCTTTGTTTCTCATAAATCATCGTACTATGATAACTTTAAACATATTTTTAGCAATCGGCGCACCTCAAATCATCTTGGTTGTGGTGGTTATTTTACTACTATTTGGAGGAAAGAAGATACCAGAATTAATGCGTGGATTGGGTAGTGGCATTAAGGAATTTAAGGATGCTTCCAAGGAGGACGAAAAGTTGGAAGATAAGTTGGGAGAGAAAAAAGAAAACTAAAAATATATTTCATATTAGTAAAAAACACCTGCAGCTGTAGGTGTTTTTTACTTTATATCCTAAAGGACCTTCCTCTAACCCCTCCCAATAGAGAGGCACTACATATTTTCAAATCAATTCCCTCCGATTTAGGATAATACTCAATTGATTTACAGCTGACTACAGAGTAATATACCAATTAATATATTTTAATTGAAGCGGACTCTGGAGTAAGAAAATTTTAAATTTCCTTTGAGTGATTTTGACGCTAATTCAATTGATTGCCGCTGTTAGATGGGGAATTAATATTGAGTTTTTATACAGGGCGCGTCCACTTTTCCAGAATTACTTTCTATGGGTTTACTTATAATGCCCTCTAAATACACCCTACACCATTCAAAATAGGGGATTCACAACAAATAATTTTTAGATAGCACTAAGCGATCTAGTTTAGCGTTAGAAATACATTGCTGTATTTGTGCACCTATTGAGGCACCCATAATTCAAATTTTGCGAGGACTAATTATTTTGATACATGCAACCTATTGGGTTGCAACCTACATTTAAAAGCATGAAAAAAGTATTTGCCCTTATCATTTTCCTTGTGATGACTGGATTCTACGGTCAGAATAAAAACGATGACTTTTCTAAGGGGTCAGGGCTGGCCGCAAATACATTTCCCATTTCTCCGAAGCAGATTACAGAATCCATTTCAGCCCACGAAGATGGGGAGTACGGCATGGAAACTGCCTTTAGGGAAAATGCTATAAATATTAAACAATTTGAAAACCAGTTTAACAATACACCGGGATTTTATATTATTTCCAATGTGTTCAAGAGCGAAGCTTATTTGATTGAAAACCTTGAAAATCTTCAGAAGAAAGGATTTGATGCAGGATTTTTATTTAATCCTGAAGATCAGTTGAACTATTTATATCTACAAAGATTTGAAACTTGGCAAGAAGCCTTGCAGGCTTGTAAAACCAAGTTAAATGGCTCCTATACTAAGGAGGTTTGGGTTATGATAGCTCCAAATGGGGTAGACCAAGAGGAACCCACATCACTTGTTTTAAATGAAAATATTGAGAAAAGATCGGAATCTAAAGAGGATATTTCCTTGGAAATGGTTAGTTATGAGATGTTGACTACCCTCGCCGAGAAAGAAGATCCTCTTAGGGCAGGTAGGCCTACCAATGGAAATTCATGGATAAAAAAGGCGAATGAATACTTTGATAAAATGTGGTATGCAGAAGCGGCTTCGTTCTATGAAAAAGCATTGGAAAAAAACCCTGGGAATTACAGTTTAGAAATACTCCAAAAAGCAGGGGATTCGCATTACTTCAACACTAATATGGAGCGTGCTTATTTTTGGTATGATAAAATGTACGATAAGTATAAGGAGGATATAAACCCCAATTATCTTTTTAGATACGCACATACTTTAAAAGGGTCAGGTAAATACGGTCGGGCTAAACGAATGATGCGGCTTTATAATAGGAAGGCAAAAGGGGCTGATATTGAGCAAAACCAAGATGAAGATTATTTTGAGGCTGATGCAAATGAAGTGGTATTGGACAATATTCTTAGTACAACACATGAGTCGAGCTTGAAAAACTTGTCTGTAAATTCTAAATATTCAGAATTTGCACCAATGTTCTACAGTGACAATGAAATGGTCTTTTCGTCTTCTAGAGACTCATCTTTTTTTAATACTAGACGGTATAAGTGGAACGATCAACCCTTTTTGGATTTATATGTTGCCAAGATCAATGAGGAGTCACTGGAAGTGAAAGATGCCATTAAATTTTCTAAAAGAATAAATACAAAATATCATGAGGCGGCGGTTACTTTTTCTGCAGATAATGCTACCATGTATTTTACACGTAATAACTATGTAAAGAAATTGGGTAAGGATAAAAATGGTATGAGCCATTTAAAGATTTATGTTTCTAAAAAGGTAGACGGCGAATGGACGGAGGCAAAGGAATTACCATTTAATAGCGATTCGTATTCCACAGGCCATCCGGCCCTGAGTCCCGATGGGAAAAAGCTATATTTTGTTTCAGATATGCCTGGGAGTATTGGGGAGACCGATATTTTTGTGGTTGATGTTCTGGGAGAAGATCAATTTTCCGAGCCCAAAAACCTGGGACCAAAGGTCAATTCTGAACGTAAGGAAATGTTCCCCTTTGTCACCAATAAAAAGTTATACTTTTCCTCTAACGGGAGAATTGGACTTGGCGGATTGGATATCTATGAAGCGGTATTAGGCGAGGACGGCGGATTTTTGGAGGCCATAAATCTTGGGTTGCCCATAAACAGTAAAAATGACGATTTCTCTTATATTGTAAACGAGGATAACAATAAGGGATTTTTTGCCTCTAACAGAACTGGTGGTAAAGGGGACGACGATCTTTACAGTTTTGAACGGATGATACCGGAGGAGGTAGTAAAGAACGCTATAGCCGGAACCGTGGTAGAACTTATTACGGGGGCGGTAATGCCTAACGCGCTAGTGACCTTATTGGATGATAACAACATTAAATTGAAGGAAATAGTAACGGACGATGATGGGTCCTTCGTTTTTGAGGATTTGGATTCGAACACGAAATATTCGGTTCAAATTTCTAACACCGAATTTTTTGATAATGTGATACTTGCTGAGACTAAGAAAAATGAAGTGGTAGCTATGGAGTTTCAGATGAAAAAATTGAAGGAAATGATCATTTTAGAAGACGGAATTAGAAAGCTTAAAACTGATATGATTTTCTTCGATTTTGACAAATCCTATATAAGAAAGGATGCGGCTGTGGAGTTGGATAAATTGGTAGAAGTTATGAGCCAAAACAAGGACATGGTTATTAAGATCGAATCCCATACAGATTCAAGGGGTCCTGCGGTATATAATAAGTACCTATCGGATAAAAGAGCAAAGTCTAGCCGAAACTATTTAATCTCCAAGGGAATTTCTAAAGACCGAATAGAGAGTGCCATTGGGTATGGGGAAGAGCAATTGCTAAACGAATGTAAAGATGGAATTCGCTGTAATAGACAAAAGCATGAACTCAATAGAAGGTCCGAATTCATTATTGTGAAAATGTAAGCTCATAAAATTTTATCTGCAGACAACAAAGCCCGCTTTCTTTATTGGAGTTGGGCTTCTGCATTTATTATAAATCCACCTAGTTCCTACGGACATCTAGAGTTTTCTTAGTTACTGCTTTATTCATAAACTTATCTATTGCTTTTTAAAGGTATTCATGAATGCTATGCATTTCATCCATGGAGATAATGCCAAATCAGACAAAATTTGGTAGGCAATCTTTTTGCTTTGCCAATGTTGTGGTGGACAAGTAAGTTGAGATTGGTTAAGAGCGACTAAGGCATTGGTGTTACTTAACGAATATATTTACCGATTGACGAGCAATTATAATTTGAAAATTTATTTAACCGTTTTATGCCGCGCTTTATCCAAAAAGTTTTAGATAGTGCCCTACTTTTTTCAAATTTGTGTACTTGTTAATATTTAAGTCTGCTATATGAAAAAAGTGATACTCTTGAAAGAAATCTATTTAGAAGCATTTAGAAACCTAGGGCACATCATATTAAAGAGATACTTTAAGGCCTTCTCGGTTTTTTGCTTTTTTCTATTGGTGGTGGTTATTTATGCATTTATATTCAGGGTGTCTACTGGATTCACCTTTTAATACTTTTTTTTAACAACGGAAAATATTTAAATAATTTTGTCGCTGTGTCTTCCCAATTTCTTGTGGAAGGTATTTTTAAGAATTAAAAGTACATGAAGAGCAAAAAAATACCTAGGTACACTCTTATAACTTGTGTTTTGAGTGAATTACATTCTCTTTATAGTCTGTGGTAAGTGTCCAAGGAGCCTTAAAATGAAAAATGACGCACTTTAGGGCGTCATTTTTATCTTTTCATAGGGAGCTTACTTTTGTTTATCGCTGAACTGTACGGTCTTTAAAATAGCTTCCAATTCAAACATATAGTCCCTTTTTTCGGTGGCTGGGGCAAAAACAAATCCTTCGATCACCACCTTTCTGTCGTTCTTATCGTCATTGATAATATAGGTGAGGAAGGGGCCGGCCATAGGGTAGTTGTTTATTTCCCAAATTCCTCTTACCTCAGCGGCTTTTCTGCCTGAAATTTCCGCAGGAAAAACATAAGGGGAAAATGCCTTTTCTGTTATCATATAGGTGATCTTTCCGGGAACATCCGGTCCGGGAATGTATAGTTTTCCAATAGAATCTCGCATTTTTACAATGTCGGTAACCAGGGTAGAATCGCTTTTAAAATAATTCCCAGGAACTTCATAGGCAATTATATTCATAGTTCCTTTTTGAATCTGTCTATCGATCCAAATAAAGTTGTTCTCCTCTTTCCCAACTTTGTAAATGGAGGGTAGAGAAAGGGTTATCCCTAACTTTTCCTCCAGAACTTTATCCTTGTTCAAGGATTTTAGGAAACGCTTTTGGGCCTCCTCGATTTCTAAATCCTTAAACGCTTTAATCATTTCATCGGCCTTAGCATCTAGATTTTTTATTATTTCCTCTTCTGTGGTGCCTTTAATTACCCCTATTTTCTGTGGAGTAGCGTACATGTCTGTTTTTATATGCCCCAAGCTTAAGGTGTCTATTGCAATAAATAGTACTGATCTTGTATTTAGAAGGGAGCCTGAAAATACTTTTGCGGGCATTTGGTTAATGGTGAAAAGTGGCTCTTCCCAAGAAAGTCCCAGTACAGGGGCCGCAAAATGCTGCCTTACCCGGTCTCCTACCGCTCCTTCCCATAGCTGATTGTCTATCACTATGGCTACAGAATTAATAGCGCCAATAGACTCTGGTAAATAGGTTTTTTTTGGCGTGGAATTGCAGGAAATCAACAAGAGAAATGTCGACAAAAAAAGAAGCCCAATTTTTTTCATAGAAATATAATTTTACGATGAACAGTCGCACAATTTTAGTTTTGTGCCCGGTTTTATATCGTTACCACTAATACCGTTCCACTTTCGTAAATTATCGATACTAATTCCTGGATATTTTTTGGAGATGGTCCAAAGGGAGTCTCCACTCTTAACAGTATGCACTTTAGAACCACTGTTAGTACTCCTGTTTGTGGTACTACTGCTTACTGCAGCTGGAAGTTTTCTTGGGTAAATAGTTAACCGTTGGCCAATTCTTAGATTATTGCTCCTTAAACCGTTCCAACTTTTTATCTGACTAACCCCAACTCCATATCTTTCAGCTATCTTGCCTAGAAAATCGCCGCTTTTCACCTTATATCTAATTTGGTCTTGCGATTGCACAACTTGTGGCAGTGGCTTTTCCTCGGATTTCAGCTCGTTCTTCACATGTGCGTAAATAGCGTCTTCATTGTTGACAAATTTGCCCAAGGCATCAATGGGGAGACGAAGGGTATAATTTTTATTCTTTACAAACGGAATAATGTTTAATTTATAGGTGGGATTTAAGACCTGAAGTTCTTCCACGCTAATATCTACCAATTCTGAAATTTGGTCGAAAGTGATCATACTTTTTACATGTACCGTATCTGTCTCAAAATAGGGTCGGTCTACTAGCTGTTGTTCAAATCCATGCTCTTTGGCATACTCAAAAATATACATGGTTGCCAAAAAAGCAGGAACGTATCCAGCGGTTTCACGTGGAAGATTCCTCCTGATATTCCAATAATTCTTATATCCTCCAGAGCGTCTAATGGCTTTGTTTACATTTCCTGGCCCCGAATTGTAAGCGGCGAGGGCTAAATCCCAATCATCAAAAATAGTGTGTAACTTTTTTAAATACTTACTTGCTGCCTTGGTAGAGTTTATGGGGTCGCTTCTTTCGTCCACATAACTATTTACATCCAGATCGTACATTTTCCCCGTACCGTACATAAATTGCCATAAACCAGTTGCACCCACCCTAGATCGTGCCCGAGGGTTTAAGGCCGATTCCACAATGGCTAGATATTTTAGTTCTAAAGGAACGTTCTGATTGTCCAATTCCTGTTCAAACAAAGGGAAGTAAAACTGACTAACGGTCAACATTCTGCTCATTAGGCCCCTTCTTCTGGTAAGGAAAGAATTGATCACATTTTCCAAGGAAGGGTTATAAGTGATATTAAAAGGCGTTTTCTGATTTAGTATTTCCAACCTTGCCTTTAAAGTATCGGTGCTTACACTTAAATGGTACACCGTATCTATTTCCATAGTGGCAATATCATCATAGATAGAATCGAATAGTGTAGAACTATCATAGAGTTCTTTTAACCAAAGGCTATCGTACCTAGCGGCTTCCTTCCGATCTTGTAAAGCATATTTTTTCTGACCTTTTAACAAGACCAATGGATTATCCTTAAATTGTTCCATAGACTCCATATTTTCCATCTGCTCCACACCCTCCATATCCATAGCGGTGGTATCTATAACAGTTTTTGCTGCCTTTTTGGGGTTCAACTTGCTGATAGGGATGGAATCGGTTTCTTGAGCCGTAAGAGTGGTCATAGAGACTACCCCTAATACGCTTAATAGGAAATTTTTAGTCACATTCATTGGGTTTCTTTTTTTTATGGGGACTTATTAAAAATATGCTTTTTTGACTAACCCTAAACTGTAATTTAAAGTTAGACAAAAAAGCAGTCCTCTAAAGATTTAGAACGATGTAATTATTCCAATATTGCAGCGATCCCTGGAAGGTCTTTTCCTTCCAAGCTTTCTAACATTGCCCCACCACCGGTAGATACATAACTCACCTTGTCCTCAAAGCCAAATTGTTTTACCGCAGCAACTGAGTCGCCACCCCCAACAAGGGAAAAAGCTCCATTTTTGGTAGCTTCGGCTATATAATTGCCCACGGCAATAGTGCCATTGGCAAAGGGTTCCATTTCAAAAACCCCTACAGGGCCGTTCCATAATATAGTTTTAGAATTCAGAATTACTTTCTTAAAATTCTCTAAGGTTTTTGGTCCGGCATCCAATCCTTGCCATCCTTCTGGGATCTCATCGGAATTTACTACCTTGGTATTGGCATCTTTACTAAAATCATCTGCTGCCAGTACGTCTACGGGAATATGTACTTCTACCCCTTTTTTCTTGGCCTCTGCAAGAATTTCTAATGCTAGTTCCATTTTATCATCCTCACAAATAGAATCTCCCACTTTTCCGCCTTTTGCCTTCACAAAGGTATAAGTCATTCCGCCGCCAATGATCAGGTGGTCTACTTTATCTAGGATATTCTCTATGATCGTAATTTTTGAGGAGACCTTTGCTCCACCAAGAATGGCAGTTATAGGCTTTTCCCCAGTACGCATCACTTTTTCTATGGCTTCTATTTCCTTTGCCAACAAAAATCCGAAACATTTTTGTTCCGGGAAAAATTTGGCTACTATGGTGGTGGAAGCATGCGCCCTATGGGCTGTACCAAATGCATCGTTTACATAAATATCCCCTAATTGCGATAATTGTTTGGCGAAATTTTCATCTCCTTTTTCTTCTTCGGAATGAAATCTAAGATTTTCGAGTAATAAAACCTCACCACTCTTTAGATCAGCCACTGCTTTTTCTGCCTTAGGACCAACACAATCTTCGGAAAATTTTACCGTTACCCCGATTACTTCTGAAACTTTTTTAAGGATATGTTTCAACGAAAGCGCTGAGGTTACCTGTCCATTAGGTCTTCCTAAATGGCTCATGAGTATCGCACTACCACCGTCTTCCAAGATTTTTATAATAGTGGGTTTGGCAGCAACAATCCTATTGTCGTCCGCTACCTTTAAATCAGCATCCAAGGGGACATTGAAATCTACTCTTACTAATGCTTTTTTATGTTTAAAATTGAAATCGTTGATGGTTTTCATATGACTAATGGTTTTATAGAATGGCAAATGTAAAGATTTATAGGATGTTTAAAAGATACTTTCTCAAATAATTAGCTGTAATGCCCAGTAATTATGAGGTCGAAGCTCTTTTAATACATGCTTTTAATTGCTTGGATCCTCTTCTATACCCCTGTGATGTTTGGGCGTTTTTTGGAATTATTCCATTATATTTGGGGTATGTTATTTAAGGATATTTTAGGGCTTTCTCATATAAAGAACCATCTGACTTCCAGTGCTGATGCTGGACGGGTTCCACACGCACAACTTTTTATTGGTCCCGAAGGCTGTGGCACGCTGCCCATGGCGTTAAGCTATGTGCAGTATTTATTATGTGGAAATACCAATGGGGAAAATAATACTGGCAACAGTAGCTGCAATGTAAAATGCAACTCCTTGTCCCATCCCGATGTGCATTTTGCTTTTCCAGTGTCCAACTCGGATAAGGTTAAGAGTCATGCTGTAAGTGATCATTATTTGGTGGAATGGCGGCAATTTGTAAAGGATCAACCCTATGGCAATCTGTTTGATTGGTATAAATTTATCGGGATAGACAATAAACAAGGGCAAATTGGGGTTGATGAAGCACAGGATATGGTTAAAAAACTCTCCCTGAAATCATACGAAGGAGGATATAAGGCCATGATCATTTGGATGGCAGAAAAAATGAACACCGCCACTGCCAATAAATTATTAAAACTTATAGAGGAACCACCCGATAAAACCGTCTTAATCTTGATTGCTGAGGATGAGGAGCAGATTATTCAGACTATTTTGTCGCGATGTCAACTATTGCGTTTTCCCTCAGTGGCTGAAGAAGCTATAGTGCGCGCCTTGGAAGATAGGGGAGTAGGTAGGGAAGATGCGCTTAGAATTTCTCATGAGGCCAACGGTAATTTTAATAAGGCATTGGATTTCATGAACAATGATTCCGAAGATCTAGTTTTTGAAAAGTGGTTTGTACAGTGGGTGCGATCCGCTTTTAGGGCCAAAGGCAACAAAGGCGCTATTCATGATCTAATTGCTTGGAGCGAACTGGTGGCAAAAACAGGAAGAGAAACACAAAAGAAATTCTTAAGCTATTGTATGTCTGTTATGAGACAGGCACTTTTGATTAATTATAACGCCAAAGATCTGGCTTTTATGAGTATCCATGTAGAGGGATTTCAATTGGAGAAATTTGCACCTTTTATACATGAAGGCAACATTCAGTTAATTGTAAAGGAATTGGAAGATGCCAGTTATCACATTGAAAGAAATGGAAATTCCAAATTGATATTAATGGACCTTTCTATAAAACTAACGCGACTATTGCACACTAAGTCGATTTAACATTCACCTAATCCTTAACCTTTTTTATATGGAAAGTATCTTGAATATTGCTACGGAACTATTGTTGCTTCTTTTTCTCATAATAACCTTTGTACAAAGTGCCATGGATAAGATGTTAGATTGGAAGGGAAATGTTTCTTGGTTAGAAGGTCATTTTAAAGAAACCCCATTTCGGAATCGGGTTCCCTTATTGTTGGCCACGGTCCTAATTACTGAAATAGTAGCAGGCATCCTTTGTCTTGTAGGATTTTATATGCTTTGTACTGGAGGTGAAAATACATTGGCTTTGGCCGGTGCGGTTGTTGCTTGTCTCGCTTTGTTAATGTTGTTGCTGGGACAACGTATCGCTAAAGACTACGATGGAGCCAGAACTATTGCCATTTATTTTATTCCTACCGTGTTTTTGGTTTTTTTATTGCAATAGAAGGATTTTTTTACTTTGGGATAATAAATACGATGACCTGTCCATTCTTCATAAGATGAAGGGATAAAACATGCTGCTTGGTCTGATTAATGGAATTCATTTTTGCCTTTGTAAGGCAAAAGAGAAATACATCTAGAACTATACCGAAAAATGGCTGAATACTAGTCACAATGGGATACTATAAAGCGTCTTATAGATCTTTTAGTTTGAAATGTAAAAATCCTCACTATCCATTAATCCAGGAAAATTGCCTAGTTTGCTAGAAAGTTGATGTAATTTTAAATACAGATTAATATGTTACTATTTCTAAACTACCATCATGAATTTATTGGAAGTTAAATCGAAGTCCATTGGATTGGTGCTGTCTGGAGGAGGTGTTAAGGGAATGGCCCATATTGGAATGATACAGGCTTTGAACGAATTTGGCATAGTAGCACAGACCGTTAGTGGCACCAGTGTAGGAGCTTTAATTGGGGCTATGTACGCCAATGGAAATACTGTTTCCGAAATGCTTCAGTTCTTTAAGGAGACCCCCTTGTTCCGATATCATTTTATGACCATTTTGAAACCGGGGCTGTTGGATACGGAACTTTATTTTGATGCCTTGTTCAAGTATTTTCCCCAAAATACCTTCGAAGCCTTGGAGCGAAAACTATATGTTGTTGCCACCGATCTGCAACGGGGAGAGGAAATTATATTTTCCGAGGGCGAACTTATAAGAACCTTATTGGCCTCTGCGGCATTACCACCAGTGTTCAGTCCTGTAGAGATTAATGGGACCTTATATGCTGATGGGGGTATAATGAATAATTTCCCCTATGACCAAGTAGCAGATTCCACAGATTTTGTAATTGGTAGCAATGTCTCTGGAATCAAGGAAATTAGCAAGGAAGGAATTAAGAGCTCTTTCCAGCTAGCCCAAAGAACCACTTCCTTAATGATTTATGCTATAAATCGGGGAAAAGTGAATAAATGTGATTTGGTTTTTGAACCTAAAGTTTTGGACTTGGTCGGTATTCTTGACAAGAAGGGAATAGAAAAGGCCTACACTATAGGATACGAGCATGCCTTGGCAAAACTGCAGGAGGTTTTTATTTAGATATAAGAGGTGGTTAAATCAAAAAGTCAACTACTATTGTAGGTAGCAATAAATGTATAAAGCCCTTAAAGGGCTTTATAATGCAAAGAAATTGTATTCCCACTTGAGTGACAATTGGTGCCGTTAAATGCACTCATTGCTCCGTAATGGCCATGCAATTCAGGGTTGAGTAATCACATACTTTATACTAGGATCTCACTACTAACATCTCAATACTTTGTACTAAATACTACCCTTTAAAGCATTCCAAGCTCTAATTTAGCTTCCTCACTCATCAGTTCCTGGGTCCATGGGGGATCAAAAGTAATTTCTACTTCCACATCCTTTAACTCATCAATGGATTTCACCTTCTCTTCTACCTCCATGGGTAGGGATTCTGCAACTGGACAGTTAGGTGATGTTAGGGTCATTAGGATTTTAACCTCATAGTCCTCGTTTACAAAAACGTCATAGATTAAGCCCAATTCGTATATGTCCACAGGAATTTCCGGGTCGTATATGGTTTTTATAACCCTTACTATTTTTTCTCCCAGTTCTTGGGTGTCTATTGTTGATATTTCGTCGCTCATTATGTTGAAAATTTATGGTGAACGGCCCTGAAGCCCTCATTTAAGATGCACTCCTAACTTTCTTAATTTAATTGTGTCTGGTAGGCAATAGCATACAGTTTTAGCTGCTTTATCATACTTACCAGGCCATTTGCCCGTGTTGGGGATAAGTGCTCCTTTAATCCAATTTGGTCTATATAATCGGTATCCGCTGCAATAATGTCACTTGGTTTTTGATCGCTAAAAGTTCTGATTAAAATAGCAATTATTCCCTTGGTGATAATGGCATCGCTATCTGCTGTGAAGATCAACTTATCACCTTCCAATTCGGCATGCACCCATACCTTGCTCTGGCAGCCTTTTATGATATTATCGTCAGTTTTGTACTGTTCTTCAATTAAGGGTAGTGATTTACCCAGTTCGATCATATATTCATAACGCTGTGTCCAATCCTCAAACATGGAGAACTCATCTATAATCTCTTCCTGTATTTCTTTTATACTCATATACTATTATTGTCCATTATAATGGGTATTCAGTGCAAAGGTACAATTAGTGTTAAATTACTCCAACATCGCTTTAGCGCGCTTAACCCCGGCAACTAAAATGTCTATTTCTTCCTTAGTATTGTAAAAACTAAAACTTGCCCTTACCGTACCGGGTATTTTATAAAAATCCATAATAGGTTGTGCGCAATGGTGTCCCGTCCTGACTGCCACGCCCAGTTTATCTAGGATACTGCCAATATCATAAGGATGCATTCCTTCTATATTAAACGAAACTACCGCTGTTTTATCAGTAGAAGTACCGTAAATTTTTAGTCCTTCAATTGTTAAAAGTTGCGCTGTGGCATACTCTAAAAGTTCGTGTTCATATTGTGCGATGGCATTAAAACCAATGCCGTTCATATAATCTAATGCAGCGCCAAAGGCTATACCTCCACAAATATTTGGAGTGCCAGCCTCAAATTTATGGGGAAGGTCTGCATAGGTGGTCTTTTCAAAAGTTACTTCTTCAATCATTTCTCCCCCTCCTTGGTAGGGAGGTAATTTTTTAAGCCACGCTTCTTTACCATAAAGGATTCCTACTCCGGTGGGGCCGCACATTTTATGACCGGAAACCACATAAAAGTCTACATCCAATAGCTGGACATCTGCTTTAATGTGTGGAGCCGCCTGTGCGCCGTCTATCAATACGGCAGCACCCACTTTATGGGCCGCAGTTATAATTTCTTCGATCGGATTTACAGTGCCTAAGGCATTGGATACATGGTTACAAAATACCAGTTTGGTGTTTTGATTTAGGAGGTTGTGATATTCCTTCATTACCAATTTCCCTTCCAAATCCATGGGAATCACTCTTAATACTGCTCCAGTGCGTTCGCACAACATCTGCCAAGGAACAATATTGGAATGGTGCTCTAGGGCAGATACCACAATTTCATCTCCTTTATTGAGGAGGGATGTAAAACCACTAGCCACCAAATTAATAGCATGGGTTGTGCCAGAGGTGAATATAATTTCGTGGCTTTCGCTAGCATTAAAGTGCTTTTGAATTTTATTCCGCGCTTCCTCATAGGCATCGGTAGCCTCTTGGGAGAGCGTGTGAACGCCCCGGTGTATATTGGCATTGTACCGACTATAATAATCCACAATGGTATCGATAACTCTTTTAGGGGTCTGTGAAGTAGCCGCATTGTCCAAATACACCAAGGGCTCCCCATTAACCTTTCGGTTTAAAATTGGAAAATCCTTGCGAATGGTAAGTATATCGAAAACAGTTTGTATCATAATTGTAAATAGCTGTCTTTGGAAATTTTTAGTTTCTTCCTATAGGTCGAAGCCAATATTAACTCCCAATTTATTGGCAATTAATTTATTGATCCTTGTCTTAAGTTCTGGAATGCGAACGGTGGACAATATATTATTGGCAAAGGCATACATAAGCAATGCTCTGGCCTCCTTTTTAGGGATACCTCTAGATCGCAGATAAAATAATGCCTCATCATCCAACTGACCAATGGTACATCCGTGGGAGCATTTAACATCATCTGCAAAAATCTCTAGCTGGGGCTTGGTATTTATGGTAGCCTTGTCGCTCATTAAGATATTGTTGTTTTGTTGAAATGCATTGGTTTTCTGGGCAATCTTGTCCACAATGATCTTTCCATTAAAGACACCGCTAGAGTTTTCACCATAAATGCCTTTATAATCCTGATAGCTTTCGCAATTAGGCTGGATGTGGTTTACTAAGGTATGGTGATCTACATGCTGTTTTTCTCCTATAATGGTTATGCCTCTTAGCGTAGAATTGATACGTTCCCCATTCTGATAGAAATTCAGGTTATTCCGAGTTAATTTACCACCAAATGAAAAGGTATGTATATCTACCACACTTCCATCCTTCTGATCAATATAAGTGTTGTCTATCAAGGAAGCCGTGAGGCCATCGTTCTGAACCTTGTAGTAGTCTACAATGGCATTTTTTCCAGCAAATATTTCCGTTACTGCATTGGTAAATACCTCGTTGGTAGTAAGGCTTTGGTGACGCTCTATAATTTGCATTTCCGAATTTTCTTCGGCAATGATCAAATTACGGGGCTGCAGCATTAAGGCTGCCTCAGTACCTGTTGAAAAATGAAGTATTTCGATAGGTTTTTTTGGAATCTTGTTTTTTGGGATATAGATATATGCCCCTTCCCTACTAAACGCGGTGTTTAGGGTGGTCAATGATTCATCCTTGGAGGCAATCTTATTAAAATACACGTCTATGACCGCCTTGTACATGGGCTTGTTAAGCGCTGCGCTCATCAAACAAACGTCTACCCCATCATGGGTGGTCTCAGATAAATAAGAGCTATAGACACCATCTACAAATACAATTTTGTAGGTGTCTATTTCGTGCATAAAATATTTCTTTACATCCCGGTAATCTAGCGTGCTCTCTGTTTTGGGGAATATGCTAAAATCTACCTTTTGTAAGGTGTTTAATGAGGTGTATTTCCACTCTTCCTCTTTTTTGGTAGGAAACCCTTTTGCTTCAAAATTCTTAATGGCCTCGGTGCGTATATCGTGTACAGAATGCTCCACATCCACATTATTTTCAAACGCTAAAAAAGAGGAGACTAATTTTTCTTTTAAATCCATTTTTCTTTCAGTATTCAGTAGTTAGTATTCGGTAGGCAGTATTGCAAACTGCTTACCTATATCTGCCAACTTAATTTAAATCACCGTTTGTGGCTTCAACCAATCGTATCCTTTTTCTTCCAACTCCAGCGCCAATTCCTTGGTGCCCGATTTTACAATTTTACCATTGTGGATTACGTGTACAAAATCTGGTACAATATATTCCAACAAGCGTTGGTAGTGGGTAATTAGAATCACCGCATTGTCCTTGCTCTTTAATTTGTTTACTCCGTCGGCAACAACTCTTAAGGCATCAATATCCAGACCGGAATCCGTTTCGTCCAAGATGGCCAATTTAGGTTCTAACATAGCAAGTTGAAAAATTTCGTTTCTTTTTTTCTCGCCCCCAGAAAAGCCTTCGTTTAGGGAACGCGATAAGAACTTCCTGTCAATTTTCAACATTTCGGATTTCTCGCGAATTAATTTC
Source organism: Arenibacter antarcticus (assembly GCF_041320605.1). Classification (NCBI taxonomy): domain Bacteria; kingdom Pseudomonadati; phylum Bacteroidota; class Flavobacteriia; order Flavobacteriales; family Flavobacteriaceae; genus Arenibacter; species Arenibacter antarcticus. The sequence continues at coordinate 1,503,817 of NZ_CP166679.1, read as the reverse complement.
AACATTTCCTTGGCGGGCATTTCTTCGAGCCCTTTAGCCTTTCTAGATTCGTTGATAGCGGTCTTAACAAAATTGGTTACCGATACCCCGGGAATTTCCACTGGGTACTGAAAGGATAAAAATATTCCTTTATGGGCCCTATCCTCAGGGGAACAATCTTCCAAGTTCTCATTTTCCATGAATATCTCTCCTTGGGTGACTTCAAATTCTTCCCTCCCTGCAATTACTGAGGCTAAGGTGCTTTTTCCGGAACCATTGGGTCCCATTATAGCATGTACTTCTCCTGCGTTTACAGTTAGATTGATACCGTTTAGTATTTCTTTGCCCTCTATGTTGGCGTGTAAGTTTGTGATTTTAAGCATTTTAAAACTATTTTTCTCGTTATAGAGTTAATTTATAATCCAGACTAATATTTCCTTGTTCGCAACTACGGATGTTTATCCTACAGATCCTTCCAAGCTTATTTCTAATAATTTTTGGGCTTCCACCGCAAATTCCATCGGTAATTTATTCAATACTTCTTTGCTAAATCCGTTAACGATTAAAGCGATTGCCTTCTCGGTATCTATTCCTCTTTGGTTGCAATAGAAAATCTGATCTTCCCCAATTTTACTGGTGGTTGCCTCGTGTTCTACCATTGCGGATTTATTCTTTACTTCAATATAGGGAAAGGCATGAGCACCACATTCATTCCCCATTAGCAACGAATCGCACTGGGAAAAGTTTCTGGCATTTTCCGCCCTACTGCTTATCTGTACCAGACCTCGGTAACTATTTTGAGAATTTCCGGCAGAGATCCCTTTGGAAATAATGGTACTTTTAGTGTTTTTTCCTAAATGTATCATTTTGGTCCCGGTATCTGCCTGTTGGTGATTATTGGTCACAGCAACGGAGTAAAATTCTCCAATGGAATTATCTCCCTTTAAGATACAGGATGGATATTTCCAAGTTACTGCCGATCCGGTCTCTACCTGCGTCCAAGAAATTTTTGCATTCTTCTCGCAGATTCCTCTCTTGGTCACAAAATTAAATACGCCACCCTTTCCTTCTTTATTTCCTGGGTACCAGTTTTGAACTGTGGAGTATTTTATTTCAGACCCATCCAATGCTATAAGCTCTACTACCGCTGCGTGCAATTGGTTTTCATCACGAGAAGGAGCCGTACAGCCCTCCAAGTAACTCACATAGCTATCCTCGTCTGCAATTACCAAAGTTCTTTCGAACTGACCGGTCCCTGCTTGGTTGATCCTAAAGTAAGTGGATAGTTCCATAGGACAACGGACTCCTTTTGGAATATAACAGAAGGATCCGTCTGAAAATACGGCAGAATTCAAGGCTGCATAAAAATTGTCTTTCTGCGGTACTACGGTACCCAAGTATTTTTTCACCAATTCTGGATGCTCCCTAATTGCTTCGGAAATGGAACAAAATATAATCCCTTTTTCTCCCAGGGTCTTTTTAAAGGTAGTGGCAACGGAAACGGAATCCATTACGATATCCACGGCAACACCTGCCAATTTCTTTTGCTCGTCTAATGAAATCCCTAACCTTTTAAAGGTGTCCAATAACTCGGGATCTACCTCGTCCAAACTGTCGTATTTTGGTTTTGAGTTGGGTGCCGAATAATAGGAGATTGCCTGAAAATCTGGCTTTGGATATTTTACGTTCGGCCATTCCGGCTCTACCATTTCCTTCCAGATCTTATAGGATTCTAACCTCCATAAAGTCATCCATTCCGGTTCTTCCTTCTTTTTAGAGATTGCGATGACTACCTCCTCGCTCAATCCAATTGGAAAGGTATCCGATTCAATATCCGTATAGAAACCATACTCGTACTCCTTGGTCTCTAGTTCTTTCTTTAATTCTTCTTCAGTGTATGCCATACTTCGTAATTTAACAACTGTTCAATGTGACAATTGGCTAATTATTTATATCCAATACAAACATTGGTACATTATTATATTTTTTTTTGCTGTATTAAAGCGAAAAACTCTCCCCGCAACCACAGGTCCTTTGCGCATTTGGATTATTAAAAACAAACCCTTTGCCATTCAATCCGCCAGAATATTCCAATACTGTGCCTACAAGGTACAAAAAGCTCTTTTTGTCCACTACAATCCGCACAGAGTTATCTTCAAATAGTTTATCGGTTTCACCAATTGATTTGTCAAAATCAAGCTCATAGGACAAACCGCTACAACCCCCGCTTTTAACACCAACCCGTACATAATCTTTGCTAGCGTCAAAGCCTCCTTCGGCCATTAGGGACATTACCCTTTGCTTAGCTGTTTCAGATACTTTAATCATTCTTAATTGGATTTAATCTAAATAGGTTACAAATATACTACATAAGAAGGGTTTTACCATACTTCCAAACGTTAATATAACGAATTGTCGAATTGGTTATTTCTATAGTGAAAATCTACCTCAACAAAAAAATTGATCATAAATTTGCACATTGCAATTTTATGATCAATTTTAAAATTCTATTGAAGTTAATTAGAACTGAAATCTATTTTTTATTATCAATTTCATCAATAGCATCGTCTATTTTATCATTCACCTTCTTATCTACTTTCTCTCCTGCTTTTTCAAGGATACCTTTAGTCTTTTCGACTTCTTTTTCGACTTCCTTTTCAATAATTACAGTTTTCTCTTTAGTTTCCCTACAAGAAGTAATCGTAAAAAAAGATAATCCCAAAACCAAAAACGCAACAATAATTTTTTTCATGTTATTTCCTAATTAATTTGGGCAAATATACCAAAAATATAGGGAATGTTTATAGTTTACTTTGGCCTCAATTACTTATATTTTTGACTCTAAAAGACTCGGAATTAATAGCTCTAAATTTAGTCTTAACCCGGTAATAAAATGTATAAATCCTTTGAAAATTGGTAGCCTATCAGCTACATCGTAAAAGGAATGTACCTGAATGTGTGATCAAAAAAAATGAATTCTTTACAAGATACCTAATAGTGATTAAAGATGGTGTGGAAATTCTATCCTGGAAATAAGGATCTAATAAGGTTTTAAATTCGACTTTAATGGTTTAATAAAATTTATTCTTACATTTTCATGCCGATTACAAAAAATTGATTTAAATTCAGGACGTTTTTAAAAATTAGATAACTTTCGAAAAATTATGTCCAAAAAAAAGACCGTATTTAGTAACAATTCCCGAAGAGATTTTATAAAGGGAACCGGCCTGGCGACCGCCGGATTTATGATTGTGCCAAGACACGTATTGGGAGGCCCTGGTTTTATTGCCCCTAGTGATAAGCTGAATATTGCCGGCATTGGTGTTGGTGGTAAAGGTAAAAGTGATCTTTCCTCTTTTGCCCAAAGTCCTAATGTTAATATCGTAGGCTTATGTGATGTAGATGATAGGCAGGCTATTGAGTCCAGAAAATCGTTCCCAAAAGCAAAATACTATGCCGATTTCAGGGAAATGTTGGAAAAAGAAAAAAATAATATAGATGCTGTTTCTGTATCGACCCCCGACCACAACCATGCAGTAGCAGCCTATCAGGCCATGCAAATGGGGAAGCACGTATATGTTCAAAAACCCCTTACCCATGATATTTGGGAGGCGAGAATGCTTACCGAAGCAGCCAAAAAATATAAGGTCGTAACTCAAATGGGAAACCAAGGTGGTTCCGGCGATGGAGTGCGTAAAATGAAAGAAATTTACGACACAGGTATCATAGGAGAAGTGCATACTGTTGAATGCTGGACAAATAGGGCTATTTGGCCACAAGCATTACAAACACCGACAAAAAAAGATAAAATACCAAAAGGGCTCAATTGGGATCTTTGGTTGGGTACTGCGGACATGCGCGATTATAACGATGCATATCTTCCATTTGATTGGAGAGGCTGGTCCGATTTTGGTACTGGAGCCCTAGGTGATATGGCCTGCCATATTATGGATCCAGTATACAGAATATTGCCTATTCTTTACCCCAACCAGGTAGAGTGTAGCGTATCAGATTCCTTTAAAGGTAAGTTTGAAACTGCAGATTATCCAAAAAGTTTCCCGAACTCTAGTAAAATACACCTGAGCTATCCAAGGACCGATGGCAAAGGAAAAATAAAAGTGACTTGGATGGACGGTGGACTACTTCCAGAACGCCCAGAAGAAATGGGTGATGATGAGGCTTTAGGAAACTGGGATGGTGGTGTACTTTTTATCGGTACAAAAGGAAAATTATTAGCAGATTGTTACGGAGCCAATCCAAGGTTGCTTCCTTTAACATTGAACGAACAATTTGAAGTGGAAGAAACCATAACGAGGGTTCCTGAGGGGCACTATTTACAATGGGTAAATGCCTGTATGGCCGGATACGGAAACGCGGAAACCAGTTCTTCATTCGATTATGCTGGTCCATTTACAGAAAGCATCCTAATTGGAAACTTAGCACTTAAGGCCTATTTTGAAGAAGATCCAAAGGCAGAAGGCAAAGGCTTTTGGAGTGGTGGCTCTAAGTATTATGGAAGAAAGCGCTTATTGTGGGATTCCGAAAATATGAAGGTGACCAACTTTGATGCCGCTAATAAATATGTAAAACGTAATTACAGAGAAGGCTATTCCCTAGGTTAGGAATAACAGTAACTATATAATACAGAAACGCCAGTCCTTTTTATAAAGGCTGGCGTTTTTAGTTCCTAGAACTCAACCTCTACTTTTATGGATGAATTTTAAATGTTCTAATGATAGAGTCCTATAGGGTCTTTGTGTTCGACTGTTCTTGCAATTTTTTATGCTTTAAGGAGTGTTTTTTCCTGGTAGATGATCAATGTCTAGGGTAGGACGTAATGAAAATAATTGCTCTCCTTTCAATATTTAGCACAAAAGGTTTAATAAATAAATATACTCCTTACTTTTGCAGAATGTTAGAAGATAAGAAACAAGAAAGGACAAGCTTGGAAGAATTAGGGGAATTTGGTCTGATCCAACACCTTACTAAAAATTTTAAGATCCAACATAAATCAACTCTAAAGGGGATAGGTGATGATGCCGCCGTGCTCGATTTTAACGGAAAGAAAGCCATTGTATCTACGGATATGCTGGTAGAGGGTGTACATTTTGATCTCAGTTATATGCCGTTAAAGCATTTGGGGTACAAATCGGTTATGGTGAACTTATCGGATATCTATGCTATGAACGCAATTGCTACCCAAATTACGGTTTCTATTGCTGTTTCCAATAGGTTTCCCTTAGAGGCGCTGGAAGAGTTTTATGCTGGGGTTGCCTTGGCTGCTGAAATATATAAGGTAGACCTTATTGGAGGGGATACCACCTCTTCTACAAGAGGGATGTTGATCAGTGTTACAGCTATTGGAGAAGCTGACGAAGCGGATATCACGTACAGAAATGGCGCCAAGCCCAATGACCTTTTGGTGGTTTCTGGGGATTTAGGAGGTGCGTATTGTGGCTTACAAGTTCTGGAAAGAGAAAAGGAAGTTTTTAAGGTGAACCCTAACAGCCAGCCAGACTTATCTCTATATACCTATATTATAGAACGACAGCTGAAACCAGAAGCGCGTAGAGATATTAAAGGCCTGTTATCGCAATTGGAAATTCAGCCCACTGCGATGATCGATATTAGTGATGGACTTTCTTCAGAGATATTGCATTTATGCAAAGCGAGCCAAGTAGGCTGCAATCTGTTCGAAGATAAAATTCCATTAGATCCAACAGTGATCGCTGCATGTGAAGAGTTTAAAATGGACAGCACTTTGGTCGCTTTGAGTGGCGGTGAAGATTACGAACAACTGTTTACAATCGATCAAAAAGATTTTTCTAAAATTAAAGGGAATCCGAATTTTACAGTAATAGGACATATGACGGACCAAAATGAAGGGGCCAATCTAATTTCACGTAGCAACACCAAAATCCCGATTAAAGCTCAGGGATGGAATTCATTTTCTTAATTAAAATGATTCCCGAAAATTGAAGGCGATTCCATTTTTCTGTAGTGGGGTGTAAAACAGTTGAAACAAAGATCACTCTTACAATCTTCAGGAACAATTATCATACTTCTACCCTTAAAACGATTACATAATAACCCTTTTCAAGAGAGATTAGGCGACCTGGTGGTCTGCGCTTTGTCTTTTGTTATAGATGTGTTGCAGTGTGTCGTTAATGTCCTGTAATTCCGGAGTCAATTCGGAAAGGTTTCCGCTCACATCCGTGGTTACCTCTTTATAGCAATGAACACATTTATACTCCTTAATATGCAATGTTATATTTTTGGAGATTATGAAATGATGGCCGAAAATACTGCAGCAAATGGAGCACAGTTTTGTTCCGTAGTTTGTGATTACTTTCTTCATAATTCGAGTTTTTAGTTGGCTTCAGTAAGGTGTGGATACCGAAAATACAAAAATTAAATGTTTTGGTTGTTTGGTTAAGGTATTTCTTCAAATAAGCTATAATTCTCTAACGGGAACATTTGCTTTTTATTGGATAACGCCTGTATTTCTTGTTGTTTATTATAGTAAATTCTTATTTTTTCGATGAACGGCATTATTTTGGTTCATAATTGGTAATTAATACTAAGTGGTTTTTATCCTATCTTTCGCCGAAATTTGTCGGTATGTTAAGGAACAAAGAAACTTTGATCACCACCTTTGCCCTCTTTTCCCTTTTTTTTGGAGCTGGTAACTTGATTTTGCCCCCATTATTGGGTTTCAATTCCGGAAATATGTGGTGGTTGGTTACCTTGGGCTTTGCCACTTCGGCCGTTTTGGTTCCTGTATTAGGCATATTGGCCCATGCAAAATTGCAAGGGACTATTTTCGATTTTGGAAAAAAGGTTTCCCCAAGATTTGGCTTGGTATACGCGCTCTCCGTTTACGCCATTTCTATTAGCTTGCCTTCGCCCCGTACTGCATCGGTTACCCATGAAATTGCCGTTGCCCCATTTTTTAACATCTCATCCCTCACTACCAGTATTCTTTATTTCTCCCTAGTATTTATTTTTGTCATGAATCGATCCAAATTACTGGATATTCTGGGTAAGATTCTTACCCCAGCAATCATTATTATTTTACTGTCCATTATTGGGCTCACAATATTTGATCTGGATTTTAGTTTTAGGGGCGGTACTTTAGAAAATCCGTTTAGCACTGGTATTTTGGAAGGCTATCAGACTTTTGATGCTATTGGTGCCGTAGTAGTTGGGGGTGTAATCATTGTTTCCATCAATCTAAAAACAAAAGCCCCTTATGAGGCTAAAAAGGGACTGATTCGCAAATCAGGTTGGTTAGCAGGCCTCGCCCTTTTTCTGATCTATGCAGGATTGATACTCACGGGAGCACTAAACCAAGCTAATTTTGATTCGGAGATCAGTAGAACTGAGTTGCTGACCGGGATAAGTAAAGTTACCTTGGGCAATACTGCTAATATCTTCCTCAGCATTCTGGTAAGCTTGGCTTGTTTTACCACCGCAGTGGGAATCGTCACAGGTACGGCCGATTTTATTAAGTCGCATTATTCCCATTATAGGAACGCCTATTTGTACACCGCTATTGTGGGGTGTGTTCTTGGGATATTAATGGGGCAGTTTAATGTTGCCTATATCATTACGGTGGCATTGCCAGCGCTTATGTTTATTTATCCCATAACCATAGTATTGATACTCCTAAACGTAGTCCCGGAACGATTGGCCACTCCCAAGGTTTTTAAGGTAGTGGTTTTGACTACTATTCTTTTCAGTATTCCTGATTTCTTAGGGAGTTTGGAGTTTTTGCCCCTTAATAAGGAAATCTTTGGATGGATTCCTCTGAGTAGGTATCAATTAGGATGGATATTACCATCGGTTATTGCTTTTGCCATTGCCAATGCCAATAAGGATTCCAAGACCGCTAAAAAACTTCCTTAATCGGGCTGATGTATGTCCATAAAAAAAGAGCTGGATACATCCAGCTCTTTTTAAGGTATAAGATTTAGCATATGAATTACGCCTTGGTATTCATCAGCTCCTCAATTTCCGCTACTTCTATAGGGATATTGGCCATTAAATTAAATGGTGCTCCCGTTTCCTGGATTACTACATCGTCTTCCAATCTAATTCCCATTTTTTCTTCTGGGATATAGATTCCTGGTTCTACCGTAAACACCATATTGGCCTTCATAGGTGTTTTTAAAGCCCCATAGTCGTGGGTATTAAGTCCAATATGATGGCTGGTGCCATGCATAAAATACTTTTTATAGGCTGGCCAGTCTTTGTTTTCGTTTTGTACATCGGCCTTATCTAACAATCCTAATCCCAAGAGTTCTGAGGTCATTAACAGACCGACTTCCTTATGGTATTCTGCCCACATGGTTCCGGGGACCAACATGGCTGTGGCATCATTTTTCACCCTTAGTACCGCCTCATAGACTTCTTTTTGTCTTGGGGAAAACCTGCCATTTACGGGAATGGTACGGGTTAAGTCGCTAGAGTAATTGGCATATTCGGCAGCGACATCCATCAACAACATATCACCGTCCTTGCACTCTAGATTGTTTTCTACATAATGTAGTACATTGGCATTGTTCCCCGAAGCGATAATTGGGGTGTAGGCGAATCCTTTAGATCGGTTTCGGATAAATTCATGCAATAACTCCGCCTCAATTTCATACTCCAAAACCCCTGGCTTCACAAAAGATAATAAGCGTCTAAAACCTTTTTCGGTAATATTACAGGCCGTTTGTAGCAGGGCAATTTCTTCAGGCTCCTTAATTCCACGGATTTCCTGTAAAATTGGACTGCTCTTTGCCCATTGGTGCGCAGGAAAATCCTGCTTGCATTTTGCTATAAATCTGTCTTCCCTAGTTTGGGTCTCAACAGCTTGCCTATAGTGCTCATTGGTATTGAAGTAAACCGTGTCTACTTCGGTCATAAGATCAAAAAATACCTTATCAAAATCGCTCAACCAATATATGGTTTCTATTCCAGAGACCTCAGTGGCTTTTTCTTTGGTTAATTTTGCGCCTTCCCAAACTGCTATGTGCGCATTGGTTTCCCTTACAAACAGTACCTCGCGGTGCTTTTTATCGTGAGCTTCTGGGAAAAGCAATAAAATAGTTTCTTCCTGATCCGCACCACTGAGATAAAAAAGGTCTCTATCCTGTTCAAATGGCATAGTGCTATCAGCACCTATAGGGTAAATATCATTGGAATTGAATACTGCAATGCTCTTAGGCTTCATTTGAGCCATAAACTTCTTGCGATTTTTCACAAATAATTGCTGTGGAATTTGCTCGTACTTCATGTGTTGTTTTTTTTTTGGGCATAGCGACTCGCCTGCAGTCTATTGGGGTAAGGAGATTTGTTTCCAATATTCCGAACCAAAAAGTGCAGCAGCCCTCATTATGCATCAGTTTTTAATAGTGTATGCAAATTTAAGAAATAGGATATGCATAATGCCAATTAAGCAGAAATCATTTTAAAAGCGATTCTTTCCTCGATCAAAATTTCAAAATAGCGTATCTTCGCGCTGCAATCTAAAGACCCGTGCAAAGCGGAGTTGAGGTGTTTTTCGACGATCCTGCTTCAGGTGAGTCAGAAGCTAAACTTTAAGGAGATCTTTTTTTGCAACCTGTAATAAACGGCGTGTAAAAGCAGCGCATTTCCTTATAAATTCTAAATTTCGATATGACAAAAAACTTAGTATTTCTCTTTTTCTCATTTATGGATCTGGGTTGGTCCCAAGAAAAAGTTTCGGCAATCACTACCGAGGATTATTTTGAAATATTACGAAAGAACATTACTGGGGAAAAAGCCTTTCAGACCACTTCCTTTGTGTCCCAATTCTGGAGAGTGGTGGGGAACAATGGCTTTGATAAAAGTATTTATAAAGTGGCGGCAGAATTGGAAACTGCTGGCTATGTTCTGGAAGCAAAAGCAACGAATTTAGATCGATTTACGTATAGGATAGAGAAAAGACCTTTGAAGCATCCCACTTGGGAACCTATAGATGCCGAAATTAGTCTAAATGGAGCTGGTTCTCCATTGCTTACTTATGCTACAAATCGCAATATGGTCTACCTAAACTCGGTTTCCACTCCAAAAAACGGTGTTGCAGGAGAAGTGGTATATATAAAGGACTTGGAAGCCTTAAAAACCAGCTCAGTTCAAGGAAGGATAATTTTCACCGATTCTAACCGAGCATCGGAAATATATAAGGAAGGAGTTTTGAATAATGGGGCATTGGGGTTATTTAGTTACAACAATCCTGCTTATTTACTGCCAGAAATTAATACCACTTCAATTCAGTTTCGAAGTCTTTCGCATCATCCTGAGAATAAATGGGCTATTGCCCTATCCTACGAAGCCAAAGAAAATTTAAAATCCGCTATGGAAAAAGGAAGGGTAAAGGCTACGGTGAAAGTAGTCACCAAGATATACCCTTCGGAAGAATTAACCTTGGTTGCTGATGTAAGAGGATCTGAAATGCCGGAAGAGCGACTTGTTTTTAGCGCTCATGTGCAAGAGCCAGGAGCCAATGACAATGCCTCGGGAGTAGGGGCACAATTGGAAATGGCGATAACCACGGCTAAACTGATAGCCTCCGAAACCATAAATGCTTATAGGAGTATTACTTTTCTTTGGGGGGATGAAATAATATCAACCAATCGATATATTACGGATGATGAAGGAAGGGCCAAATCAATAAAATGGGGCATTAGTTTGGATATGGTAGGCGAGAATACTGATAAGACAGGAGGGTCCTTCCTAATTGAAAAAATGCCGGATCCCAGTGCTATTTGGACACGGGGAACCGATGAACATTCGGAATGGGGAGGAAGTGTGCTTAGTCTAGAGGATATGAAACCGCACTATTTAAACGATTATATCTACCATAATTTTAAAAATCAAGGCAAGTTTGCCCAATGGGAAGTGAAAACCAATCCGTTTGAAGGCGGAAGTGACCACACCCCATTCTTAAAAGCCAATATTCCAGGCTTATTGCTCTGGCATTTTACCGATCAATTTTATCATACCGATCAGGATACTATGGACAAAGTGTCCCAAGAAACCTTGAGAAATGTGAGTACAGCCGCTTTAGCCAGTGCTCTTACTCTTGTTAATGGTGACAGTTACACGGCATTGGATATCATTGAGCTCATAAAGGATGCTACAGCCAATCGTTTGGCAGCCGAATTTCTATTGAGTGAAAGTGCCATTAAAAATGGTGCATCTCCGGAAAATGAAGGAAAGATTGTGCAAGCTTGGGCAGATTGGTACTTAAAAACCATTGAAACCACTAGGGATTTGGTTAACCCGGAGAACACGGCCATGGTAGACAAAGCAATTTTATTGGCACGATCTATTATAGAAATGCAGTCTGCCACATTTATATCCGAATTAAAAAAGAAGCAGGGATAGCTGGATCCTACCATATTTTAGGTGAGTTGCCACTTTAGTAGGTCAACAATTTTTTTACCTATGCATTATGGGGCTTTGCACTTCTACTCGGGGGGTCCTCCCTAAAATTAGTTGATGATTAAAAATCATCTCCCTTTATGTATTTGGCTAAGGTACAGTACGTAACTGATACTATGTGGGTCTTAAAGTCCATTTTTAAAACCGTAGTGTAAACGGTTAAGAACACTGTATACTCCAATTAATTTCTTACCTTAATGGGGCCAAAAGTATCCTAAACCATTTTTTTATGAGAGCACTAATAATGGATTACCCATTAACCACCAACACTATTTTGGAATTTGGTAACAGAACATTCCATCATAAAAAGGTGGTCAGTATTTTGCCAGATGGGAGTAGGCATGAGTATAGTTTTAGCGATCTCTATACAAGGTGTAATAAACTGGCCAATGCCCTCACCAAAAAATTAGGTATCAAGAAGGGGGATATGGTGGGAACCTTTGCTTGGAACCACTACCAACATTTGGAGCTGTATTATGGAATTCCTGGAATGGGCGCTATTTGCCATACCATAAACATTAGATTATCTCCTAAGGACTTGGATTATGTTATTAATCATGCAGGGGATACGGTTATTTTCGTAGATGCAAGCCTAGTGCCCCTCTTGGAAAGGATTTTGCCAAAACTAGGGAAGGTAATTAACTTTATAGTGATCAACGCCCCAAAAGGATTTAGCACCACTCTGCCTAATTATATCGATTATGAAGACTTGTTGGCAGATCAATCCTCGGAGTTTCCATGGCCAGATTTGGATGAAAACGATGCTTGTGGGCTATGTTATACAAGCGGTACCACAGGAGTCCCGAAAGGTGCATTGTACTCCCACCGCTCCACCTATCTCCATGCCTTGACCATATTAGGCCCGAACGCCGCAAACATCAGTAATGAGGATACCCTTTTATTGATCGTTCCACAGTTTCATGTGATGGCTTGGGGAGCACCCTATATGTGTCTAATGGCAGGTGCCAATATGGTGATGCCCTCTTCCAATTTAACCCCAGAGGGCATTATTAAAATACTAGTGGAAGAAAAAGTAAATAAGGCAAATGGAGTTCCCACTATTTGGATGGGTGTTTATGAAGCTTTAAAGAGAAATCCTCCAAAAGAAGGTTTGTTGTTGGAAGAATACCATGTTGGAGGTTCGGCATTGCCCATTAGCTTAATTGCGAGTTTTGAAAAGGATTTTGGGATCAAGGGAGTGCACGCATGGGGGATGACGGAAACCTCCCCTCTTGGAACCTTAAGTAGACTACAGTCTAAACACAATTCGATGGCCGATGAGGATAAACTTAAAATTAGAGGGAAACAAGGTATAGAATTTCCCGGAGTAGAATTAAGAGTAGTAAAAGAGGATGGAACTATAGCTCCACGGGATGGATTAACCATGGGCGAGATAGAAGTTAGAGGCGCATGGGTAATTAGATCTTACTTTAAAAGCGATGAACTGGATAGCTTCACCAGTGATGGTTGGTTTAAAACGGGGGATGTGGGCACAATTGACCCGGATGGCTATATGCAGATTACAGATCGAAAAAAAGACCTGATTAAAAGTGGTGGGGAATGGATTTCCAGCGTGGCCCTGGAAAATGCTTTGGTGTCCCATCCCAAAATAAAGGAGGCTGCCGTTATTGCTATTCCAGACAAAAGATGGGTAGAACGGCCCTTGGCTACAATTGTTCTGAAAACTACCGAAGATTCTTTGACAGAGAGGGAGTTGGTCGACTTTCTAGCTAGAGACTTTGCCAAATATCAAATTCCGCAGGATTATATTTTTATAGACGAAGTGCCTAAAACCAGCGTTGGGAAATTTGATAAAAAGGAACTTAGAAGGCGATTCGCAGATGGAAAATTACACTAGGAATCGGTGGTTTTCAGGCTTAGGAAAATATTATATATTTAAATTACATCCTTAACTTTGGGACAAACGAAATCTTGAAAGGACTTTGATTTTAACAGTTCGGAATACTCTTAAATATCGGATTCTTTAAATTCGTTCTAAATATGGTACATAAATTAAACAAAGTTTGTTCATAACTGCATTGTGGATTAGATTTGTAACCAAAACAACTAACAAATGAGTGGATTTTTTAACTCTTCAATTGGCAGAAAGTACGCCATGGCGCTCTCGGCTTTTTTCTTAATGTTCTTTATTGTTCAACATTTTGCCATAAACCTTCTTTCCGTATTTAGTCCGGATGTATTTAATGAAACCTCCCATTTTATGGGTACCAATCCCTTAGTTCAATACGGATTACAGCCGGTATTGCTTTTTGGGGTAGTGTTTCATTTCGTGATGGGTTTTATTTTAGAAATTAGAAATAGAAATGCCCGTGCAGTTAAATATGCTCAAAACAATGGAGCTGCCAATTCTACTTGGATGAGCAGGAATATGATTTGGAGCGGCGGATTTATCCTAGTATTCTTAGTAATTCACTTTTTGGATTTCTGGTTTCCAGAAATCAATACCAAATTTATCCAAGGGGATATGTCCGGATTGCTGGCCAATGGGGAAGGGTATAGGTACTATGAAGAACTTACCCATAAATTTGTCCCTATTTGGAGAGTTGCACTTTACTGTGTAGGATTTATTTTTCTTTCCTTGCACTTGCTACACGGATTTAGTTCTGCATTTCAATCCGTTGGCGCCAATAATAAATACGTAAAAGGATTAAAAGGGTTTGGAAAGGCATATGCCGTATTAATTCCGTTAGGATTTATTTTTATTGCGCTTTTCCACCATTTCAACCATTAATATAATACTACAAATCTATGTCTGTATTGGATTCTAAAGTACCAAAAGGCCCATTAAAGGATAAATGGACGACCTATAAGGATAAAATAAATTTAGTAAATCCCGCTAACAAACGCTCTATAGATGTTATTGTGGTAGGGACCGGTTTGGCTGGAGGTTCTGCTGCGGCAACCTTGGCGGAATTAGGATATAAGGTGAAGGCATTCTGCTATCAGGATTCACCACGAAGGGCACACTCTATTGCGGCCCAAGGAGGGATTAATGCCGCTAAAAATTATCAAGGTGATGGGGATTCTACCTATCGATTATTCTACGATACCGTAAAAGGAGGCGATTATAGGTCACGAGAGGCAAACGTTTATCGTTTGGCTGAGGTATCGGCCAATATCATTGACCAATGTGTTGCGCAGGGCGTGCCTTTTGCACGTGATTATGGTGGTCTACTGGACAACCGTTCTTTTGGTGGAGTACTGGTTTCCCGTACCTTTTATGCAAAAGGACAAACGGGACAGCAATTGTTGTTAGGAGCCTATTCTGCCATGAACAGGCAGATTGCGAGAGGAAAGATAGAGATGTACAACCGACATGAAATGTTGGACGTTGTTAAGGTAGATGGTAAGGCAAGAGGAATTATTGCCAGAAACTTGGTTACTGGTGAAATTGAACGTCACTCTGCACATGCTGTGGTAATTGCATCGGGAGGATACGGAAATGTGTATTTCCTATCTACTAACGCCATGGGTTCTAACGCTACCGCCGCATGGAAAATACATAAAAAAGGAGCGTTTTTTGCGAATCCTTGTTATACCCAAATTCACCCTACCTGTATTCCCCGTTCAGGCGACTATCAATCCAAATTAACATTGATGTCAGAATCCCTGCGTAACGATGGTAGGATATGGGTACCCAAGAATATGGAAGATGTAATGGCCATAAGGGAAGGAAAGAAATTGCCGACCGACTTAAGCGAGGATGAAAGAGATTATTATTTGGAGCGGAGATATCCTGCTTTTGGAAACCTAGTGCCGCGAGATGTTGCATCTAGGGCAGCCAAAGAAAGATGTGATGCCGGATATGGCGTTAATGCAACAGGGGAGGCGGTTTATTTGGACTTTAAATCAGCTATAGAACGATATGGTTTGGAACAAGCCAAAATTCATGGTGTCCTTAATCCTTCTAAAGAAAAGATAACCCAATTGGGCGAAGCTGTAGTGGAAGAAAAATACGGAAACCTTTTCCAGATGTATGAGAAAATCGTAGATCAAGATCCATACAAGACCCCAATGATGATCTATCCTGCTACCCACTATACGATGGGTGGAGTTTGGGTAGATTACAATCTTATGACCACTGTGGAAGGCTTGTACTGTATTGGAGAGGCAAACTTCTCCGATCACGGCGCCAACCGTTTAGGTGCATCTGCATTGATGCAAGGCTTGGCCGATGGATATTTTGTACTTCCCTATACTATTGGGGACTACCTTTCCCACGAAATTAGAACCGGAAAAATACCTACGAATACCCCAGAATTTGATGCTGCGGAAAAAGAGGTAACGGATAAAATCAACTTCTTTATCAATAATAAGGGAACCCATTCCGTGGATTATTACCACAAGAAATTAGGCAAGATTATGTGGGATAAATGTGGTATGTCTAGAAATGCAGCAGACTTAAAGCAGGCCATAGTAGAAATCAAAGCCATTCGCGAAGAATTCTATAAAGAAGTGAAAGTACCGGGCAGTGCCAATGAAATGAATCCTGAGTTAGAGAAAGCAGGTCGTGTGGCAGATTTCTTGGAACTAGGAGAGTTATTTGCTAAAGATGCCCTGATGCGGGAGGAATCCTGTGGTGGACATTTTAGGGAAGAATCTACAGAACTGGATGGAGAGCAAAAAGGAGAAGCCAAACGTAACGATGCGGAATATGCATTTGTTGCCGCTTGGGAATACAAGGGAGAGCCCTCAGACGCCGTTTTGCACAAGGAGGAATTGGAGTTTAATGATATAGAGTTGAAACAAAGAAGTTATAAATAAATAGTATTGAGATCTTAGTAATGAGATATCTCATTACTTAGTACTCATTACTCAATACTTAAAATATGAATCTTACATTAAAAATTTGGAGACAAAAGGGACCGAAGGACAAAGGAAAAATGGTGGACTACCAGGTGACCGAAATTTCGGAGAACATGTCTTTTTTGGAAATGATGGATGTTTTAAACGAACAACTCATCAATAAAGGGGAGGAACCAGTTGCTTTTGATCATGACTGTAGGGAAGGAATCTGTGGTATGTGCTCTATGTACATCAATGGGGAAGCCCATGGTCCAGATAGGGGTGTTACAACCTGTCAGTTGCATATGCGTATGTTTAAAGATGGTGACACCATAACCATTGAGCCGTTTAGGGCCAAGGCATTTCCAGTGATTAAGGATTTGGTGGTTGATCGTAGTTCTTTTGAAAGAATTCAACAAGCAGGTGGTTTTATTTCGGTAAATACCTCGGGAAATACTCAGGATGCCAACGCTATCCCTATCGACAAGCACGCTGCCGATATGGCTATGGATTCTGCTACCTGTATTGGTTGTGGTGCCTGTGTGGCCAGTTGTAAAAACTCCTCGGCCATGTTGTTCGTTGGGGCCAAAGTATCCCAGTATGCCTTGTTGCCTCAAGGTCAGGTAGAAGCTGTAGACCGGGTTAAGAATATGGTGGCACAAATGGACTTGGAAGGTTTTGGTAACTGTACCAATACCGGCGCCTGTGAAGTGGAGTG
Source organism: Arenibacter antarcticus (assembly GCF_041320605.1). Lineage (NCBI taxonomy): Bacteria > Pseudomonadati > Bacteroidota > Flavobacteriia > Flavobacteriales > Flavobacteriaceae > Arenibacter > Arenibacter antarcticus. The sequence continues at coordinate 1,486,857 of NZ_CP166679.1, read as the reverse complement.
TCCTAAGGGCATCTCCTTGGAGAATATTGCACGACTAAATCGAGAGTATTTTAAGGCTAGCGTAAAGGGGTAAAACCCAGTCTGTACATAAATAACACATAATCCTAAGCGCCATTGTTCGGCACTTAGGATTTTTTGTTTCAATAGGACATTTCTAACTAACTATTACCTAATTCTTTAAGGTATTTGAACTTAACCTTTAATAGTGTTTTGCTGTTTTAGAGGTCAATAGTTTTACCTTAATTTTCTTTAAGAATATCTAAAAGATAGTCAGAGAGATCAAGAAGTAAATGGGAGAGTTCAATCTTTGGGATATACCGTATTCCGTTTTTGGAAAAGTGAAATTAAAAAGATATATAGGTAGGTTTTGGGCAGGGTAATATCCCATCTTCAATTGCAATATGCTTAATTTAGTATTCTAATAGCAACCCATGTTCCAAAATAAAAATAAATTCTCCTCCAAACTGCCCAATGTAAAGACTACCATTTTCACAACAATGGGGCAATTGGCGCTAGAACACAATGCCTTAAATCTCTCCCAGGGATTTCCCAACTTTGAGCCAGACCCCGAGCTGATTAATCTGGTAACCAAGGCCATGAAGGAGGGATATAACCAATATGCCCCAATGGCGGGGTTAATGGCGCTTCGGGAAGGCATTGCCCAAAAGATGGAAGAATTATATGGCAGAAGCTATGATCCAGATACCGATGTAACAGTGACCGTTGGTGCCACCCAGGCTATTTTCACCATCATTACAGCCTTTATTGGAAGTGGGGATGAGGTTGTAGTACTGAAACCCGCTTATGATTGTTATGAGCCGGCTATTGAGGTAAACGGAGGTATAGTAGTGCCCATCCAATTAGACAATTCCGATTTCAAGGTGAATTGGAAGGAATTCCGCTCTAAACTAACCCCTAGGACTAAGATGGTTATTATAAATACGCCACATAACCCTAGCGGGACTATTTTCTCGGAGACCGATATGTTGCAATTGCAAAAAAGTTTAAAAGAAACAGATATTGTAGTCATTAGCGATGAGGTTTATGAACACATTGTGTTTGATGGGAAATTACATAATAGTGCCGCCAAATATGATGACCTAGGCCAACGTACTTTTATTTGTGGATCGTTTGGGAAAACCTTTCACATTACCGGTTGGAAAATGGGTTATTGTGTTGGTCCGACAGCCTTAATGCGCGAGTTTCGAAAAGTCCATCAATTTAATGTGTTTTGCGCGAACCATGCGGTGCAAAAGGCGCTGGCAATCTATTTGAAAGAACCTGAACACTATTTAGGATTAAACGATTTTTATCAAGACAAACGGGATGCTTTTCTCCATGGCCTAGAAGCTTCCAAATTCAAAATAAAACCATGTCAGGGTACTTACTTTCAATTGTTGGACTATAGTGGTATCTCCCAGGATCCCGATGAGGTGTTTGCCGAAAGATTGGTGCGGGAACATAAAATTGCCAGTATTCCCATCTCTAGTTTTAATACCAAGGGAGTAGACAACAAGCTCTTGCGATTTTGTTTTGCCAAGACTGAGGCAACTTTGGAGAAAGCGGTAGAAATTCTGTGCAAGCTATAGCGAAGTCACATAGGTGTTAAAGGTCCTAACTCATCAGTCAGGCCATTTGCATAAGTTTAACCATATAAGTAGGGGGTATCAGCGCCTAACAGTATACTAAATCAACTACAAAAAGCAAGTGTATTGATTTTAAGATCTTATTCGTCGCATTTCTGACCTAGAACCAGGGTTCATATTCATCCGTTGCCCAGCAAACCGCCCAAATTTATAACTGAAAGTAAGCATAAAATATTGCTCTAATATTTTGCTTTCAGAATCTTGTATAAAGGCTTCAGAAATGGTCCTTACGTACCCATTGTTCTTGCCTAAAATATCATAACCAACCAAAGTGAGGGTTCCTTTGCCTTCCATGAGTTGCATCCCTAGGCCGGCGTTCCAAAAAACAGCATCCCCGTCAAAGGCGTCACCTACCCTGCTGTTATAGCGATAGGAAACCTTATTGGTTAAAAAGGCATCTTTAAAGAAATAAATAGACGTATTTAACTGGAGATTTTGTACAAAGTAAGCATTGTCGTCATACATATCCACATCGTAAATAGTCTTGTTTAACCTATAGCTGTATGAAACGTTAAAATCCACTTTCTTGTCGTAAGCATACCGGAAAGATAGTGAAGGGCTAAGCACAGACGATTGGGCGGTAAGTTTAACATTGTTCTGTAGCGATAAGTTGTTCCTAAAACTTCCATGAAGTCTTAGGTTGATATTCATATTGGTATTCTGACTAAAATAGGTTTTGGTGATGGCCGTATTACCATTGAAAGAATAATCGCCTTGAATATTGGTATACGTAGTATGTTTTATGAGGTCCTCATCGGTAAAGGTGCTATTGATAATTTTGTCATTAACAAATGCGGCTGCAGCACTTCCGGTGATATTGATGTTATTAAAGGCTAGATTATTTTGATATTGAAAGTGCAGATTGTGGTTTACCTCGGGTTGTAATAAGGGGTTCCCTGTGCGGATATGCAATTGGTTGTTTACGTTAGGGACGGGCTGCAATTGGCCTATAGAAGGTAAATCTACATTTTGATCGTAGTTTAGATTAATGTTTTTGTATCCGTTGGGGTCGCTATACCTAATTCTTCCCGAGTAGGTCAGAAAATTAAAGTCGGTCTTAAAATTACGTTCCTCAATAATTTTATCTACGTATTTTCTATAGGTATTGGTGTGACCTCCAGACGCGTCAAAGCGAAAATTTTTAAAGTTGAACCTAAATCCTAATGAAGGCCTAACAGTGGTGGTTAAATAGTTATTTTCAGTGCTTAGAAGTTGATTAAATTCGTCATAGGCGTTTTTTTCGTCATTAAAATCATATACATACTTTTCATTGCTACTATTCCCTATTTGGATCCGATATTTTGGAATGACCCTAAAGCCTGTAAACAATTCCTTATTCCAACTTGTGTTTAACCCTATATTAGTGTTAAGGTTATCTGTTTCACTTATTTGATCTTGTTTATTAATCGTGTTTTTCTTGTGTAATATATTTTCGGAATACTTTTTTCCGCTAGATTGGGTTTTGCCGATATTGGTCGTGAGGCCCAAGTGAAAATATTCTCGGTTATTTCCTATCCTAGGCGTTACATTAAAGTTATTACTAATGTTGTATTGATCTTTTATCTCTTGGTTAGCCGAACTATAGTCGCTTACTAAATCGCCATTGCTTTCCTTGGATTGTGTGGTCTCTTGGTCAAAGGATTCCGAATTGGACACATCAAAATCTGTACTATTGGCAATTTGCACTCTATTAGTGCTCGATTTGCTTTTAGGCTCCAATAAAAATTTTAAATCTAGCTTAGCGTTGTGACTATCAGAATCGGTATTGCTATTTTTTTTAGAATTACTGGTATAGTTTAGATCCGGCAAAAAATTGTCCCGTATTGTTTTTTGTTCATTTTCCCTACTTTGACTACTGTACCTATAATTGCCATTAATTCGTGTTTCATTCCATTTTCCTTTAGAAAAATTAGCTCCCACAAAATCGGATTCCAAATACCCGTTACTGGTATCCGTATCGGGCAGGCTATTAAAACCCTTGGACATATTTATATTGTTGGTTCCGGAAATCACTCCTAATTGTTTTCCATCGATCAACTGAAAAAGGTTGGCATTGGCTTGATATTTTTTGTCTGTACCATAGCCCCCGGCCACATCTCCGAAATAGCCTTTATTTTTTCCTTTTTTAATTTTTAGATTGAGTTCCTTAGTTCCAGAATCCGATTCTTCACCAGTAAATTTTTGTAAGTCCGATTTAAAATCTGTTACCTGAACCTTATCGATCACCAGACTCGGTAAATTTTTAATCGCAATATTTCCGTTTTTTTCTCCAAAAAAACGCATTCCATCAACATTCACGGCCTCTATTTCAATCCCATTATGGGTAATGACACCATCTAAATCTATTTCTATCCCAGGAAGTTTTTTTAGCAAATCTTCCACCTTGTCATTGGGTAAGGTTTTAAAACTATCAGCATTATACTCTACGGTATCCTTTTTCATCAATACCGGTGGCGCCTTCCCAAGTAAGAATACCTCGGTCAGCTCCTCCATCTGTTCAGCTACAATAATATCCTCCAAAATTAACTTATCGTCCTCTGGGACCACAATGTCTATGCTGAAAGGGGTATACCCTAAATGTGCGACTTTAAAAAGCAGCTTGTGCTGCTTCTCCGCATTGATCCTTATAGAAAACGCACCACTTTTATTGGTAATTGCATAAGCCATTGTTATAGAGTCGTTCGTGTTCTGAACAAATACTGTTGCCCCTTCTAGGGCATCTTCATCGGTATTCTGAACCACCCCTTCCAAAATGAATTTTTGACCCATCATGCTGTTCGCTACCAATAAGAATATAAAAAATACTACTGTTCTCAAGCCCTGCCTTTTTAGTTTCAAACCAACATAATTAAAGTGTTGGACTCGATTAATATTAAAAGGTTTAAATTCTATTCCATTCTTTTAATAAAAATGTCAAGATTGTAAAAGTAAATTCTCCTCCCAGCTACCTAGGGAAAAGAATATCATTGATAATACTAAGGGGAAAGGAGATGGAGTACAACGATTATTCATACTATAAACAAAGGATATTTATCTTAAAGCTCACACTTCATTAACCAATCTGTTTGCTTGTCCTTTCCGATATAATACGGGTGTGTTCCAAATTTCACAAATCCGTGTCTAAGGTAAAATTCTATTGCTTTGCCATTGTATTCCCAAACTCCAAGCCATAGATATCTTTTATTCTTGGCCCTAGCCATTTCCATTACTTGGTTCAAAATCCACTTTCCTATACCCAGACCTTGAAACTTCCTTAGCACATAGATGCGCTCTAACTCCATGGCATTATCATCCTTAATATCTGTTTGGGATTCCCCTTGGTTCACTTTAAAATACCCAACTATTACGGCACTTTTATAAATAAAAAAGTAGGAGGTGAGGCGCTCTTCCAACTCCCTTGAATAGACTTCTCGGTTAAATGCGGTTTCTAAGTATTCGTTAAAGTCGTCTGGATTATTTTTTTCTTTAAACGCTTCTATAAAAGTGCGCTTTCCTAATTGGACCAAGGTATCCAAATCTTTTTTGGAACAAAGTGTTACGTGTAACTCCATGCACTTTTTATATTAAAAAATAATACTTATGGAGTAGGTGTAAAAATAAAAAAGAGCAATGCGCTATGGCATTGCTCTTTTTTTAAAATTTTGGGCTACGCATTAAAGCATAAACAATTTTTTTGCCAATCTTAAAATTCCATGAAAAAAATCGTTTTGATAAACCTGAATTTTTTCTTGTGCTGGTGTGTGATTCATTTGGGCATCCATAATAAGTAAGGTTTAGTAGTTGTTAAATTTGGGGTTTAACTACTGTTGATGATACAATATACTATAAGCTAACGAGTGGTATTAAAAATTGTTGTAAAATACACTCAAATTGTTGTGAATTCATAAAAATAGGTATTATATCCTAAATGGTACCACTCTAAAAATGTTAAATCGCCATTTCTGGTATATCCCCTTCAATAATTAAATTCCCTTGGGTAGCTTTCTTTATATCTTCTACGCTTATGCCTGGCGCTCTTTCCAATAGTTTAAATCCGTTTGGAACAATCTCCAGTACGGCTAAATTGGTTACTATCTTTTTAACGCATCCTACCCCTGTGAGAGGTAGGCTGCATTTTTTCAATAATTTGGATTCTCCCTGACGGTTGGTGTGCATCATGGCTACTATAATATTTTCTGCCGAGGCTACTAGGTCCATAGCCCCTCCCATGCCCTTCACCATTTTTCCTGGGATTTTCCAATTGGCGATATCCCCATTTTCAGAGACCTCCATAGCGCCTAAAATGGTAAGGTCTACATGCTGCCCCCTAATCATGCCAAAACTCGTTACCGAGTCGAAAAACGATGCTCCTGGCAAGGTAGTTATCGTTTGTTTGCCGGCATTTATGATATCGGCATCCTCTTCCCCTTCAAAGGGAAATGGCCCCATACCCAATACGCCATTTTCGCTTTGAAATTCCACGCTGATATCATCCCTAACAAAATTGGCCACTAAAGTAGGTATCCCAATTCCTAGGTTTACATAGTATCCTTCCTTTATTTCCTTAGCTATTCGTTTTGCAATCCCGTTTTTGTCCAACATAATCAATGTAATAATTTAGCAATGTATCAATTCGTTAATTAAATAATTAATCAATAAAATAATAGTATAATTATTTAAGTTTGCGTCCTCAATTATAAGCTTATATTTTTCTTGCTAGTGCTGATAATCTTGTACATTATCAAGCCTAATTCATCGACATTCTTTTTCAAATGTTTGTGGAAGGGATACGATGGAGACCTTTCACATAAAATAAGCCAATATTTAGTTTCTTCCAATTCCTTTACTGCGATCTTCATTTTATGAATAAAGTCTGCCCGACTTTCAGCATTTTGGGCTTCATGTATATTAGCTCTTATACTGGTTCCGGATTTTAATAATTGTTATGCGATGATGTACTTTCCTTTATCTTCCAATAGTTCACAAAACTCAATAATCACAAGACCAAAATCAACAGACTTTTTAACTACTACAATTTCCGATTTTTGCATTTTGGTATTCTTTTTCTAACTATTATATCAATAAACGTAACCTATAATTACTTTTTGAATTATATGCCAATTGATACATTAACACCTATTATTGCATTAACCCATTGCTTTATTTTCACATTGGTACCATATTCCATTTTCGCATTGGTAGATTAATTTCATTGGTACATTTACACCTTAACCTAATTATTACATTTCTGCATTGTTTCATTATCACATTAGCCCAAATATTACATTTATCAATTGCTACATTAATTCCATTGATACATTTACACATTAACTGCGCTTCCTCACCGTCAATTGTTCTATTCTTTTCTCATAATTTGTGCCTTGAAAGATGCGTTGTACAAAGATGCCTGGGACATGAATTTGGTTGGGGTCCAATTCCCCTGCAGGAACCAATTCTTCTACTTCAGCCACGGTAATTCTGGCAGCTCCGCACATAGCGGGATTAAAATTGCGGGCGGTTCCCTTGAAAATAAGGTTCCCGGCCTCATCTCCCTTCCAGGCTTTTACAAAGGCAAAATCGGCCTTAAAGGCTTCTTCCAGCACATACATTTTCCCATTAAACGCTCTAGTTTCTTTGCCTTCGGCTACTTCGGTGCCGTAACCTGCGGGGGTATAAAAAGCTGGGAATCCCGCTTGGGCTGCCCTGCATTTTTCGGCTAAGGTTCCCTGTGGGGTTAGTTCTACTTCTAATTCCCCGCTGAGCATTTGCCTTTCAAATTCGTCGTTCTCTCCTACATAGGAGGAGATCATTTTTTTAATCTGATTTTTGTACAACAACAACCCCAGTCCAAAATCATCCACTCCGGCATTATTGGAAATACAGGTTAAATCTTTTATCCCTGTCCGGACCAATTCTGTTATGGTATTTTCTGGGATACCGCACAATCCAAAACCACCGAGCATCAATGTCATCCCATCTTGGATTCCTTTTAATGCTTCTTCCACATTGGCAACTGTTTTCCGTATCATTTCTATTCGTATTTTAAAGTGTACTTTAATAACTGCGATCCTAAGACTCTAAAATACACGATTTAAACGAAAAATGCCCTTAACTTTAAGTAAAAAGCTAGGGCATATTCGGTAAAAGATGTTGTTGCTTTATTTAGAAATCCAAATCGTCTTCGGTATCTATATCATTCTCTTTTTCTTCTGCAGTTTTGTTGCAATCTACATTGATGGATGAATTCTCAGGCTTTTCAAAGTCTCCTTCAGAAACTCCTAATTCCTTGTTCTTATAATTCTTTTGCATGTATAGTCCCCAAATTGGCAAGGCCATAGAAGCTCCTTGTCCATAGGTAATGGATCTAAAATGGGTTGCCCTATCTTCTCCGCCTACCCAGACACCGGTCACCAAATTGGGCACCATTCCCATAAACCAACCATCGCTCTGGTTCTGTGTAGTTCCCGTTTTACCAGCAATGGGATTTTTAAATTCGTAGGGATATCCGGTTATAATTTCTTGATATACCTTACTCCATTTTTCCGCACCCTTGGTCCTAAGTCTTGTCCCAGATCCACCTTGTGTAACGCCAGACAGTAGGTCTACCATGGCATAAGCAACATCCTTGCTAAGCACATCCTTGGTCTCTGGCACGTATTCGTACAAGACGGTTCCGTTCTTGTCTTCTATTCTGGTTACCATAACTGGTTTCACATAAACACCCTGATTGGCAAAGGCCCCATAGGCCCCAACCATCTCGTAAACGTTTAGATCCGCACTTCCTAAGGCAATTGAAGGAACGGGAGGAATGTCTCCTGATATTCCTAGGTTCTTGGCAATTTCTATCACCGCTTTTGGTCCAACCCTATCGATGAGCTGGGCGGTAATAGTATTAACGGAATTGGCCAACGCATTTTTAAGGGTTATCATTTCCCCGGAATACTTGCCATCCGAGTTTTTGGGGCACCAAGGTTCTGGGTTTCCGTGCTTATTGGCTTCAATACAGTATTGATTGTCATAGAGTGCGTCGCAGGGAGAAAGTCGTAATTGGTCTATAGCTGCAGCGTACACAAAGGGTTTAAACGTAGAACCCACCTGTCTTGCTCCCTGATATACATTATCGTACTGAAAATGTTTGTAATTAAGTCCGCCTACCCATGCCTTCACGTGGCCAGTTTGAGGCTCCATAGACATCATGGCGGCTCTGAGGAAAGATTTGTAATAGCGAATGGAATCCATCGGGGTCATGATGGTGTCCCTGTCTTTGGTCTCAGTTTTCCAATCAAAAACGGTCATTTCGGTTGGTTTATTAAAAGACGCTCTGATCTCCTTTTCCGATTTCCCATCAGCCTTCATAATTCGCCAACGATCGGAGATTTTCATGCCACGTTCCATGATACGATCTATTTCTCCTGGAAATTCTTCAATAAATGGTGCGGTCTTATTCCTATCCGGTGTGTTTTGATGGAAGAATTCTGCTTGCAAGCGAGTCATGTGCTCGGAAACGGCATCCTCTGCATTCTTTTGCATTCTAGAATCTATGGTAGTGTAGATTCGGAGTCCGTCCAAATAGATATTCCATTTATCACGTTCCCCTTTTATAGCAGGTTTTGGATTATTTTGTATCCATTTGCCCATAAATCCTTGAAGGTACATCCTAAAATAAGTAGCTATCCCTTCCCTATGGGATTCTGGACTAAAATTAATATTCATTTTTAGGCCCTGTAGCGAATCTTTTTCCTTTTCGGTAATGAAATTGTATTTGGCCATTTGCCCTAATACGGTATTCCTTCTATTAAATACCAATTCTTCCCTTCGGATTGGGTTGTAATAGGACGAATTTTTTAGCATGCCTACCAATACAGCGGATTCTTCTATTTTTAAATTGTTGGGCTCCTTTCCAAAATAAATCCTAGACGCCGATCTAATTCCGTCGGCATTATAGTTGAAATCATAAATATTGAGGTACATTTTAATAATTTCCTCCTTGGTATAACTACGCTCCAATCTTATGGCCAGCACCCATTCTTTTAATTTTTGGGTAATGGTTTCGTATAAATTCTTAGAGCGGACCCCAACAAACAGCTGTCTAGCCAATTGTTGTGAAATAGTACTTGCCCCACCTTTTGTCCCTAAAAAAATAAAGGCTCTTATAGTGCCTCGTGCATCTATACCCGAGTGAGAATTATAGCGCGCATCCTCTGTTGCTATCAATGCTTGTACCAAAGTTTTAGGCAGGTCTTTATATTCAACATCCGTTCTGTTGTCATCTAGGTAAAACTTCCCTAGGGTTGCTCCATCGGAAGAAATTATTTCACTGGCCAAATTGGTTTGGGGGTTCTCTAACCGTTCGTAATCTGGCATGGGGCCAAAAGTTCCCAAGGATACTAATAGGAAGATAAGAACTACGGATAGGATGCCTGTGAGGAACAGTATCCAGAACCATTTAATAAATTTCATAAAACTGGGGCCTTTCTTTTTCGTTTTTTTCTTAGCGGTTGCCATAGGCTTAAGGATTTATTTTTTCTATTTGGTAGCCTACATCGGTAATGCCTTCCAACTCCATGATGCCATCCACTTGGCCATTTTTTCGCATGGCCTGTGACACTTTTAAGGTATATTCGCCAGAAGACGGGAAAACGATGTTTTCCTTATACCACAATTTATTTTCTTTTAAACTGCCATTCCCACTGCCTAACCATTGGCCATTGGGTAGGGCCATTTCATACTCAATGGTATCTCTTATCTGATCCCCATTGGGGGATTGCAGTTCGGCAATTAGGAACAAGTTGCTGTAGGGATAGGTTTGGTCGTTCCTTATATTGATAAATAGATTAAAAGGGTGCACCGTATCGAGATCGGAAAAGTTAAATTGCATAACACTATCCTTATGCCAGGTCCCGTTATCTGTTGGGTAATAGACAGACCTAATTGTTTGTCCATCACAGGACGCTAATAGCACGATCATGAACAGTGAAGCCAAACCTCTAAGCATTATTGGTAGGTTTTTTCTTGTAGTTGGACTTTTTTCTATTGTTGTTTTTATTGTTTCTATTGTTTTTCTTTCTTTTGGGAGCATCAAATCGGGTAAGGCTATCCTGTCCTACAGCATTTTCGAATACCTTTTCAGCTTCCACTACATTTTCCACGGCATATTCTTCCAAACTGGCCACTTTCTCCTTTTTCTTGTTCTTTTCTAGGATTTCATTGACCTGTTCCTTGGAAAGTATGTGCCAATTGGCTGGTTCATCCCTATAGGAAAACCAAAGAGAGGCTTTAAAAATATCTACTTTTTGGCAGAAGGCTACTCCTTTTTCTGTGAAAAGCTTCGTTTCCTGACCCGGAAAGTCCTTTAAGGCGTCTAGGTAGACGTCCAGTTCATAATTAAGACAGCATTTTAGTTTCCCACATTGTCCCGCTAATTTTTGTGGATTTAACGAAAGCTGTTGGTAACGTGCGGCCGAGGTGCTAACGGATCTGAAATCTGTTAACCAGGTGGAGCAGCACAGTTCCCTACCACAAGATCCAATTCCGCCTAAGCGTTGGGCTTCTTGCCTGTATCCAATCTGTCTCATCTCAATTCTGATTCCAAAAGCTTTGGCCATATCCTTGATCAGCTGTCTAAAATCTATCCGATCTTCAGCGGTATAATAAAAAGTAGCTTTGGAGCCGTCCCCTTGAAATTCCACATCAGAAATTTTCATCTGAAGTTTTAGGATGATGGCAATTTCTCTGGCCCTCTTTTTTATCTCTTCTTCTCTGTCCCTACATTTCTGCCAAATATCGATATCCTTTTGGGATGCTTTTCGGTAAATTTTGGGAAGTTCGAGGTTAGAGTAATCTTCTTTTTTCTTTTTCATCTGTACCCGCACCAATTCCCCGGTGAGAGTAACCATACCCACATCGTGACCGGATGTTGCCTGGGTGGCTACAATATCTCCGATGGAAAGTGAAAGATTTTCAGAATTTCGAAAGAATTCTTTTCTACTATTTTTAAAACGAATTTCCACGCAATCAAATGGTTTTTCCCCATTTGGGAGCGACATATTGGAAAGCCAATCAAATACCGTCAATTTATTACAGCCGTCAGTACCGCAAGTCCCATTGTTCTTGCATCCTTTTGGCTGTCCGTCCTTACCGGTTGAACAACTGCTACAACCCATATTTTATATGTTGATTCGATAGAAAACGTAATATTTTCACCGAAAAAGGTTCATAATTTTATTAATCGTAAAGATAGTGTTTTTTTTAAGCGATGAAAAGAAAGAGAGCAGATGGATAAAAATAGTATTTTACTTTTTAAATTTAAGCACTTCCGATCTTCCTTTTTTAAAGATTTTATTACTGACCACTAGACCTTTCCTTAGTTTTTTCTGCTCCTCAAAGGGTAGGTTATGTACCTCTTTACAATCAGTGGAACAACAACTATTCATAGTCGTTGCACAGGAATCGCACTGGATAAAAAGTAAGTGACAGGCCTCATTGGCGCAGTTTACATGTACGTCGCATGGGTTTCCACATTGATGACAATTGGAGATAACATGGTCCGTGATACGTTCCCCCCGGCGGTGGTCAAATACAAAATTCTTTCCCAAGAACTTATTTTCTATGTTTTGGTCGTTTACCTGACGTGTATATTCTATGATGCCGCCTTCTAGTTGGTACACCTGTTTAAAGCCCTTGTGCTTGTAGTAGGCACTGGCCTTTTCGCATCGGATTCCCCCGGTGCAGTACATCACCAATTTTTTATCCTCCTTGAGGTCGGCAAGATCCCGCTCTATTATATCCAGAGAATCCCGAAAAGTATCCACATCGGGTGTTACAGCATTTTTAAAATGACCAATTTCACTCTCGTAATGGTTTCGCATGTCTACCAAAACCGTATTCGGATCTTCAATGAGAGCGTTGAACTCTTCGGCGTTTACATGGATGCCTTTGTTGGTGACATCAAATGTGGCATCGTTTAGGCCATCGGCCAAAATTTTATCTCTCACCTTCACCTTAAGCTTAAGGAAGGATTTATTGTCTTGTTCAATGGCGATGTTTAAGCGGACATTCTCTAAAAATACAATGCTGTCCAAATGGGCCTTAAAGGCTTCAAAGTTCTCTGCAGGCACAGATAATTGGGCATTTATCCCCTCATGGGCGACATAAATACGGCCCAAAACATCTAGTTCGTTCCAATGGATAAATAAATGATTTCGAAAAATTGACGGATTGCCAATACGTGCATATTTGTAGAAAGAAATAGTCAGCCTATCTTGACCAGCCTCCTCTATAAGAGCTTCTCTTTCCTTTGCACTTAAGGTATTGTACAGTTGCATGCTATACTAATAGTTTAAGTTAACGTAATTATTAAAAGTGTAAAATTAAGATTTCCAAGGCGGGTTTAAAAACTATTTGGCCATTTTTAAGAAATGGAGGTAAGGTTAGGGGTATAAAAAAGGGACCTTGATAATTCAAGATCCCTTTTTATGGTCAATACTATTACTCTTTTTCATAGACTTAGTGTACAATATTGACCCACAACCCTTATTGTTCTACCAAAAACAATAAGCAACCTAATTTGAGTTAGTTGTTCCTTAGATGTCGCAATTCCAAAAAGGTTGCGTTGCCATTAAAGAATAATCGCTTTTTTATATGTAAACTACTTAAAACCAGCATTCTTATTCAGGAATTATACGCTGCGATCAGTTTCTATTTGTATTGTGAAGTTAAGTTTCATCGGATAAATACGGGTGTCCATTTGCTAGTTGATGTGGTTTATAAAATCCGCTTTTTAGGTGGTATTATGCAAAAAGAATTGGTATTTTAGCAACCCTAATACGATATGAAAATGAGTTCTGAAAAAGAAGCAAAATTAAAAGCATTAAAACTTACCCTAGACAAATTGGATAAAACCTATGGTAAAGGGGCCGTAATGAAGATGGGGGATAGCGTAGCTCAGGATGTTGAGGTAATATCTTCCGGGTCATTGGGGTTGAATATTGCCTTAGGTGTTGGCGGTTATCCACGTGGAAGGGTTATTGAAATATACGGACCTGAATCTTCTGGTAAGACCACTCTTACGCTTCATGCTATGGCAGAAGCGCAAAAAAATGGAGGAATTGCCGCTTTTATAGATGCGGAGCATGCCTTTGATCGATTTTATGCCCAAAAACTAGGGGTAGATATAGACAATCTAATCATTTCCCAACCAGACCATGGGGAGCAAGCTTTGGAAATAGCCGATAATCTTATTAGATCAGGCGCGATCGATATTGTGGTGATCGACTCCGTAGCGGCATTGACGCCAAAAAGTGAGATAGAGGGAGAAATGGGAGACTCAAAGATGGGACTTCATGCCCGATTGATGTCACAAGCCCTAAGAAAATTAACAGGATCTATAAGCAAAACTAATTGTACCGTTATTTTCATCAACCAGTTGCGGGAGAAAATTGGAGTAATGTTCGGTAACCCCGAAACTACTACTGGGGGTAATGCTCTTAAATTCTACGCATCCGTACGTTTAGACATTAGAAGGTCTACCCAGATAAAGGATACCGATGGAGGTGTACAAGGAAATAAAACAAGGGTAAAAGTGGTTAAGAATAAGGTGGCCCCTCCATTTAGGACTGCCGAGTTCGACATTATGTACGGCGAAGGGATATCTAAAGTAGGAGAGATAATCGATTTAGGGGTCGAATTTGAGATCATTAAGAAAAGTGGTTCTTGGTTTAGTTATGGAGATACCAAACTAGGGCAAGGTAGGGATGCCGTAAAAGGTCTACTGTTAGACAATCCGGAACTGTTGGATGAGCTTGAAGGTAAGATTATTGAAGCTATTAAAGCAGTAAAAGCATAATTACAAATACTAAATCCCGATTTAATCGGGATTTTTTTTTCCCCGTACGCAACCTTTAAATTCATTCTACATCTAATAGCAAAAAGCAATCGTTGTGAAGCGGAAGGTTTATTATTTTTTAGATACCTATTATATTTATATCGATTTATAGTAGCCATCTGTTTCCCTTGATGATTCTAAACTTAAATAACATGAAAAGAAAACTCTTTTTGCTGGTTGTTACCGCTTTTTCGGTATTGTCATCTTGCTCTGTAGATGATGGGGTAAACTACCATTTTGAAGCCTTACAGATTAAATCAGTAGAAATGCCCGAATCATTCGATTACGGTAGCGTCTATAAGATAAAAGTCAACTATCTTAGGCCTAACAATTGTACCTTCTTCGAAGGTTTTGATGTAGTTAAGGAAGAAATCACCACTCGAAACGTAGTAGCTATTGGGTCGGTAATTGAAGATAAAGATTCGGAATGCACCGAAAAACTGGAGGAAGTCCCAGCATCTTTTAACTTTGAGGTATTGTATAATCAGCCCTATTTGTTTAAATTTTGGACTGGAGAAGATGAAAACGGAGATCCTGTTTATCTGGAGTTTACGGTACCTGTAAATTCGGGCAATACGGACGGAGAATAGAAATAGCTTAACCTAAACTATATTTTGAGTAATCTAATTGAGCTCATTAATAATTGCAAAAAAGGGAAAAGACAAGCGCAAGAGCAGCTATACCGAGATTATTCTCGGATACTGTTTGGTGTTTGTCTCAAATATTCTCGCAATAAAACGGAGGCCGAGGACAGCTTACACGATAGTTTTATGACGATTTTTAGTAAAATCGATCAATTTAAGCATCAAGGTTCCTTTGAAGGTTGGATAAAGCGTATCACCATAAATACGGTGCTACAGAAATATAGAAAGGAAGAACGATTATCGTTGGTGTCCGAGAATATAGAGGAGGAGAGTGTAGAGGAAACGGGATCTATGGATCTAGACCTTCAAACCTTATTGGGGTATATTCAGGAACTCCCAAATAAATATCGACTGACATTTAATTTATATGTGTTGGACGGTTACAGTCATAAGGAAATAAGTGAAATGCTGGGAACCTCTCTGGGAACTTCTAAATCCAACCTTGCCAGGGCCAGAAACATATTAAAAGAAAAAATCGAAACCAACAAAGCCAAGATCCATATGGAGGGATAAACCCTGTATATGGCGCTATTGGCTTAAGCGTACAACACATGAATGAAGATAAAATAGACAAACTATTCCAAGAGAAGCTGACCGACTTCCAGGAACTGCCAGACAAAGATGTTTGGCGCTCCATAGAGGCGTCTTTGGATAAAAAGCATCGATCTCGACGAGTTATTCCTCTATGGTGGAAACTTGGTGGAGTTGCTGCCGTACTGGCAATATTGTTCTTTGCCGTAAATCCATTTTCCAGTACCAATACCGTATACCCAATACTTACGGATGTAGAGAATAAGAGCGCAGATGAGGACGCCAACAACATAACTAACGATATCCTGAACAATACCATTAAGGAGGCGACTTCTGTAACTACTACGGGGGAAAAAGAATGGAAAGAATCCAAGGGGAGTGTTGTAGCTAAAACAAATAATTACATAAAGTCAAGTACCAATGGTGGGGTCGCAGCATCGACCATCGATAAGAGTAAAACCGACAAAACCTCAACCATCGTAGACGCTAAAGAAATGGGCGTAGCGGATAACGCGGCTAAAAAAGATAATGGTCAAAAGTTGAAGGAAAATCCAGCTCTTGGTAATAAACAGGATGCGAAAGGCGATGTGCTAAAAACTTCAAATGCTTTTCAGGTTTCTGACGATAAAAAATTAGCAGATGGCGATACTCCCCACAAGAGTGGGCAAGATCAATTGCCTGTAGCTATAGAGGCTCCTGTACAACCAATAGACCCTAAGAAAAAATCTATATTTGACGAAATTGAAAGAGAGGAAGAAACCATTAAAGTTGCAGAAGTAAAAGGTGGAAAATGGTCTGCTGGGCCAAGTGTAGCTCCAGTTTATTTTAATGGTATTGGTGGGGGGTCTCCCATTAATTCTATTTTGGCATCCAATTCCAAAACTGGAAATGTTACGCTCAGCTATGGGGTGAATGTGGCTTATGAGGTTTCTAAAAAAGTTAGCATACGTTCTGGGATTCATAAGGTGGACTTTGGTTATAATACCAATGATGTGTCTTTTTCTTCTTCTTTTAACGCCCCTGCCCAAGCTCAGCTAAAGAATATTAATTACACTAATACTGCACAGTCCATTGTACTTAGGGAAACTAGGAGGCCGTTGGGGGCTCCACAGTCGGATATGCCGGTTGCTCTAGATTTTACTGGTAAGAGTCCTGCTCGTATGGGGACAATGGGGCAGCAAATTGGATATCTAGAAGTTCCCCTAGAGATGAATTACGCCATATTGGATAGTAAATTTGGGGTAAACTTGATAGGTGGATTAAGTTCACTTTTCCTGACGGATAATGTAGTGGTTTTGCAGTCTAGTGGACAAACAACGGAACTGGGAGAGGCCAATAATATAAATTCTGTAAATTTCAGTACCAATATAGGATTGGGGCTTAATTATAAGTTTAACACCAAATTGAAACTAAACATTGAGCCAGTATTTAAGTACCACTTAAATACATTTAATGATACTTCGGGAAATTTTGATCCCTATTCCTTAGGGGTTTATAGCGGTTTTAGCTTTAAGTTTTAAGGCATTGGAGGCCTTAAAATTTTGTGGAAATCTGTGAAGGGATTGTTTTACCTATGCATTAAGGGCAATTAGCTTTCAGTTCTTCTAGGATAACCGACCTTATCTTTTCTTTAAGTCCGTTTTTATCTTCTTCATTAAGTTGGGCGGTATCAAAAAAGCGATGCACCCTAGCCCTTATTTTTCCTGGTCCCCCGCTAAAGAAGGTAAAAGAAAATCGTTTTTTATTGTCGCAAAAAGTAATGGGAACAATGGGTATTTTATGTGCTATGGCCATTTTAAAGGCACCTTCCTTAAAATCGTCTAAAAACACCTCCTCGTCTGGCACTCCTCCTTCGGGGAAAATACAGATACTGAGTCCTTGACTTAATCTTCTTTGTGCCCTTCTGTAAACGGCACTTCTGCTCTTTGTACTTTCTCGGTCGACCAAAATGCAAACTCGTTTGTAGAAAAATCCAAAGAGTGGGATTTTTACAAGTTCCTTCTTTCCGATAAAAACAAAGGGATTTTTACTCACTTTTAACATCAACATAATGTCTAACATGCTAGTGTGGTTGGCTACTAACATATAACTTTCCCCTTTTACCAACTGCTGCTCTTTTTTTATCTGTGGATACCATCCCATCCCATAAATAATACAATTTGCCCAAATATTACGGGCCACCCAAAAGAACTGGGAATAAGTTTTTTCTGAGAAGGTAAACAACAACAAAAAAGGAAACATGACCAAAATGGGGAGTGCAACCAAAATATAAAACCAAACACGATATAATGTTTGACCTATTTTTCTTAGGATTGAAATCATGAAATCAAAAGTAATAATTTTAAGTTCCTATTTAGGAATTCTTTTACCTTTGTCTTCTTTGAAAACAATCTAATGGCACGAATATTAACAGGAATACAAAGTACGGGAACCCCACACTTGGGAAATATATTGGGGGCAATTATCCCTGCCATAAAAATGGCCAACGATCCCGAAAACGAATCTTTTCTTTTTATTGCCGATATGCACTCGCTTACCCAGATCAAAAACGGTGAAGAATTGCGAAACAACACCTATGCCGTTGCCGCTACTTGGCTTGCTTTTGGCT
The DNA here is from genome assembly GCF_041320605.1 of Arenibacter antarcticus. NCBI lineage: Bacteria > Pseudomonadati > Bacteroidota > Flavobacteriia > Flavobacteriales > Flavobacteriaceae > Arenibacter > Arenibacter antarcticus. The sequence goes on along the minus strand of NZ_CP166679.1, from coordinate 1,468,566 downwards.
TGGATATAAATAAAACGGTATTTTATCGTCAAAGCGATATTCCACAAACTGCGGAACTGGCGTGGTACCTAAGTTGTTTTTTTCCATATCAGCGACTTACCCTCGCCCATTCATTTAAGGACAAGGCCGATAGACTGGATGACATTAACGCTGGACTGTTTTTTTATCCCATGTTAATGGCAGCGGATATTCTGCTTTATGATGCGGAAATAGTGCCCGTAGGCAAGGACCAGATGCAACATTTGGAAATGGCCCGCGATGTAGCCTCGAGATTTCATGCGCAGTTGGGGGAAACCTTCGTGTTACCAAATGGCAAGGTGCAGGAAGACACCATGTACATTCCTGGAACGGATGGGGATAAGATGAGTAAAAGCAAGGGCAATCTTATCAGTCTTTTTCAAACCGATAAGCAATTGAGAAAACAGATAATGGGAATACAAACGGACAGTACTCCTATGGAAGACCCTAAAGATCCAGAGACGGATAACGTTTTTGCTTTGTATAAAATTCTGGCTTCAGAAAGTCAGGTTGCGGAAATGCGCGAGAATTACCTCAGGGGGAATTATGGATACGGTCATGCCAAGCAAGCCTTGTACGAAGTGGTGATAGATCGATTTGGGGAGGCCCGAGAAAAGTTCGATTACTATATGACCCACCTAGACGAATTGGATGCAGCCTTGGCTTTGGGGGCGGAAAAGGCCAAAATTGTGGCCGATGAGGTTTTGGATCGGGTAAGAAAAAAAGTTGGGTATTAGGAAAGACAAAAGACCGTTTGGTCTTTTGTTGTTTTTGCGAAGGTCAATTTTAATATATGCCACATCATTAATTAGCAGTTATTCCCGCTGTAAGGTCGAGAATTGTATTTATCTGGGTCTGAAAATGTACTATACAAACCTATTGGTCGGAAATCTGGTAGGAATAATAATTTGTCAAGACAAAAGAGGGATAGGTTCTCAATGGAGTACTAATTAGTGGTCAAAGTAAGGTAGTAGTATTTTAAATTGCTTCAAATAATTTTCCAGGTAGGGGCCTTATTACTCCTTTCATTTCCATGTTAAGCAAGGTAGAAGACACCTTATATATTGGAAGTTTACAGTCCAAAGCTATGCTGTCTAGCATTTGTTTTCCCCCTGTTTGAAGATAGGTGTAGATGTCTTTTTCCGTTTCGTCCAATTCTACGAACAATTGTTTTTGCACGGTCTTGGTTTGTTTTTCCTCCAATTCCCAACCCAGCATATAGATCAGATCGGCAGCTGAGGTTAACATTTGTGCCTTTTGTTGTTTAATTAGGTTGTTGCAGCCCGTACTATATCGGTCCTGTACCCTGCCGGGAACTGCAAAAACATCTCGACTGTAGCTGTTGGCAATATCGGCGGTGACTAAACTGCCTCCTTTTTCTGCCGATTCTACCACTATGGTGGCTTCGCTCATGCCTGCAATTATCCGATTTCGCTTTAAAAAATTTTCCCTTTCCGGTTCTGAGGTACTCCAAAATTCCGTAAAAAAACCACCTCTTTTTTCTACATCCACTATAAATCGCTTATGCTGCTTAGGGTAGATTTGATTTAATCCGTGAGCCAAGCAGCCAATAGTCTGTAGGCCGTTTTTTATTGCGGATTTTTGTACGCAGATATCCACTCCATATGCAAAACCACTAACAATTATAGGATCTAGTGGTGCCAATGTATCTATTAATTCCTCACAGAAAGCGGTGCCATAACTAGTAATATTCCTAGTTCCCACTACACTGATAATCCTTTGGTTGTTTAGATCGATCTTACCACTTCCAAAAAGCAGGATCGGTCCATCTATACAATGTTTTAAGTAAGTAGGATAATTGGGGTCTGTATAACTGTAGAGCTGAATTTCATTTTCTTTAATATAGCTATACTCTTCCTCCGCTGCTTCTAGATGCTGTGTGTCCTTTAATCCCTTTAGGGTAAACCGGCCAATACCATCAATTTTTAAAAGGGAATCCATTTTGCACGAGAAAATGGCTTCTGCTCCACCACAGTGGGCTATTAATTTCTTGGCGGTAATATCACCAATATTAGGAACGCTCTGTAGCCTTAAATAGGCAATTATTTCATCTTTAGACATTTATACCGCTAGCTTAATTGTTTACAAAATACATAAATTATTATGTTAATAAAAAGATGGCCGAAGGGTTTTTAACTTGTATAAAATTTACAATCTTTGTTCTTATGGGAACTGAGCATTACATAGCGGAGCTACTTTATAGATATAATTGTGTTATGGTACCAGAATTTGGTGCCTTTTTAACCCAGGTAAGATCGGCGGTCATCAATGAAAGTAACAACACATTTTTGCCACCTACCAAAACTGTATCTTTTAATGAGCAGCTTACTTCTAATGATGGCCTTTTAGTATCTTATATGGCCGACGTGGAAAAAATGTCCTACGAGGACATGCAGAAAAAGATCGCTCTTGTTTCACAACAGTGGAGACAACGCTTAGAAGCGGGGGAGAAACTTGGCTTTCCCAATCTAGGCCAATTATGGCTCAACAAAGAAGGGAAAACACAGTTCCAACCTTCCAATGAGGTCAATTACCTTACTTCATCTTTTGGACTGTCCTCTTTTGTAGCTTCCCCTATTACGAGGGAAGTTTTGAAAGAAGAAATTTTAGAGCTAGAAGAAAAAATCCCTTTCATTATTACTCCCGAAGCGCGTAAAGAATCAGGTATTAGGCCTTATTTAAAATACGCTGCAGTAATATTGTTGGCGGTAGCTACTAGCTTTACAGGTTATCGTTTGTACAATGAAAATTTGAATAACCAACAATTGGTACGTCAGGAGGCCCAACAACAGGTGTCCAAAAACATTCAGGAAGCTACTTTCTTCAATACGGCTCCCTTAGAATTGCCAGTTATATCCCTAAATATTAGTACGCCAAAAAAACGTGGTGCTCACCAGATTATCGCCGGTGCCTTTAGAATTAAGGAAAATGCGGAGAAGAAAGTGGACCAGCTTAAGGAAAAGGGGTATGATTCTTCGTATATAGGAGAAAACGATTATGGCCTGCATATGGTTGCCTACGGTTGTTATGATGATGCTGACGAGGCTTTGCAACAACTGCGCACTATAAAACTTTCCGAATCTTCGGAAGCTTGGATGCGGTCGGTGAAATAATTGAATTTCTATTTTACAATCACTTATTAGCAACGTATCTTTGGGCAAAATAATTTTTATGCAGCCCAAAACGCCCAGTGAATCCCGGACATTAATGACCGATTTGGTATTGCCAAGTGAAACAAACCCCTTGAACAATTTGTTTGGAGGAGAGCTTTTGGCCCGTATGGACCGTGCTGCGAGTATTGCTGCAAGGCGACATAGTAGAAGGGTTACGGTCACAGCCTCGGTTAATCATGTGGCATTTAACCAAGCGGTTCCCGTTGGGAGTGTTGTAACGGTGGAAGCAGCTGTTTCAAGAGCGTTTAACACCTCTATGGAGATTTACATTGATGTGTGGATGGAAGACCGCTTTAGCGGTGAGAGATCTAAGGTAAACGAGGCGATCTACACCTTTGTTGCGGTTGATGAAAGTGGTAAACCCATTAAGGTCCCAGAACTTACCCCAGAGACCCCATTGGAAAAGGAACGTTTTGAAGCGGCCCTTCGAAGAAAACAATTGAGTTTGGTCTTGGCGGGAAAAATGAAACCCAAAGAAGCTACGGAATTGCGCGCTATTTTTATGGATTAATATAGGATTCCAAGCTTGCTGGATCTGGTTCAAAATCTTGCTTTATATGCTTCTTCCCAACAGTATCTTGCAATTGTAAATAGCGTATCTCCCTTTCATGGTACAGTGGTAAATTAGCTTTTAGAATTGGAGGTGATAATCTTTCCTGTTCTGAGGCATTAAAGGCGGTAAATCCAATCTTCTGGATTGAGCCTTGTAGTATCCCTATACAAATAGAATTTTAATCGTGTACTGCCATCGGTCTTACTGGTATATATCTCGCCTAAATTGGACTTTATGCTTACCTTATCTCCTTTTTTTACGCTTACTTTGGAAAGGTTGTAATAGGTGCTAATGTAGTTTCCGTGTTTTATCTGTACCCCTTTATTGCCTCCGGGGACTGATAGGATCGCGATGACCTCCCCCTCAAAAATAGATCGTGCTTGGGATCCTTCATCGGTAGCAATGATAACCCCATTGCTCTGATGTTTTATTCCTGGGTATACGGCGTCATTGTAAATTCCAAAACCCTGTCTTTTAATCCCTTTTTCTACTGGCCATATTAATTTCCCCTTATTGGCAGAGAAATTATTGGCCACTATGGTCGCTTCCGGCGTAAGCACAAATGTACTACTGCTCACTGCTTTGGTATTGGTTTTTTTGCCAACTTCCTTATTGGAAGCCGCGATTGCGCTGCGAATCAATCGTTCAATCTGTGCATCAATACGCTTGGCCTCTTGCTGTTTTTTGTTGATTTGAGAAGCGTATTTACTTTCGTTACGCCTAATGGTCTTCAGGAGTTCTTTTTGCGACTGTATTTCCTTGTACAGTTGGTTTTTTACCAAAGTATTCTCGGCCACCAGTCGGTCTTTTTCCTTTCGTTGTGTGGAAAGTTCCTTGTTTAAATTGGTGAGTTCGTTGGTCTTTACTAGAATTTGTTCCCCTTGTTCCTGTCGGTATTGGGTATACTGCTTCATATACTGGAACCGTTTAAAGGCCTGAAAGAAATTGTCGGCAGACAATAGAAACATGAGCCTGCTCTGTTGTGATTTGTTCTGATAAGACTTTAGGATCATATTCCCGTATTCCTCTTTTAGAAGCGCCAGATCATCTCGCAATTTCCCAATATTTCTAATGTTGGTGTTAATTTGTCTATTTAAGAGGTTGGATTGTTGATTGGTTACCCGAATTAATTGTTGGCGCACATTTATTTTCTGGTCCATGGCTTCCATTTGATCTAGTACAGTGCCCCGCTCTTTTTTTTCGGCGAACAACAAGCGGTTAATTTCCTTGATTTCCTGTTCTAATTGTTCTCTCTTTGTTTCCAAGGCCTTTTGCTCATTTGTTTGCGCAAATATCCCTGTGCTTCCAAGGAAGCAAATAAAAAACACTATATAAACTGAATACGAACGTTTACTTTTCATATTCTTTTAATGCAATTTCTTTAAAACCATTTGGTATGTTATAAGGGAAATTTAAGGCTCTATTAAACTCCATATTTCTGTATTCTATTTCAATATTGTTTGTATGCTCCCTATCTTGGGTTAGAATTTCAATTTTGTTTGGCAGAATCCAACTGCTGACTTTTTGATAGTTTTTATAATTGATCTCCAGCATCCTGTTTTTCCAGGGTTGGGATAGCTGCTGGGTTGCCATACGGAAATTTGAGGGTTCTATCTGAAAAAGGGTTTTAAACAGGTCTTCAGATTTTTTAGGCTTAAGTTGATAGTTGTTATTGGAAATATCCACGGTGTATTTCCCATCCCTAAGGTCAAAGAGCGCTTCGCCTAAAAGTAAGTTTTGCACCTTCTCAAAGTCGAGCTCCGTTCCCAAGAGTTGGCTTAGATAAGAAAAATCGCCGTCAAAATATTCGTTGTCTAATTTATTGTAAAATGTAACCCTTTTTGGAGTGATATAAGCCTTTACGATTCCCAAAGGAGCACTTAGCCATACTGCCTTGTCCTTTTCCATCCTAAAGGAAACATTGACGCTTTGAGAGGAACTTCCATCAGAATAGTCTATTTTCATTCTCCCGCTAAGGGTCTTAAAATTCAGCTGGCTGTAATAATGGTTTCTTATTACAGACCTAGCGCTTATATTTTCATCTATTACTCCATTGGTTACGAGGCTGGTAGATTTACATGAAAAGAGTAGTGTTATCATCACTACGACTACAGCCCAATTTTGAAGTTTTATTTTTCGATTTCCCATAGACTTATAACCCAGGTTTTATTTTACTAAGATACATATTTGCCTTGGAAGAATTTCCCAAGGCCGTGTGGGCATTTGCCAATTCCTTATACATTTTATTTGCCAGTCCTTCATCATCCAATATAAAATCTAGCCCCAATTCTAGGATGGTCAGTGCTTCTTTATATTTTCCACCTTCAATAAGCGCCAAGCCATAGCTGTAATAAAAATAGGGTTGGGTCGGGAAATTCTCCATGGCTTCCAAGCTTTGTGTTTCCACCTCCCTAAAATTATCGTTAACCATTAATTCAGAAATTAGTTTTAGGTAATTTTCTAGGGGACTTTCAGCTATGTTTTTTTTATCCGTTTCTGGCAATTTTTTAGCGGAAACGACTTGCATTCTGCGGACGGAATCTTCAATTTTAGAAGTCAGTTCCCTTGAAAAGTCCGATTTTTGCATACCGTTCAGTATGTTTGTAGCCGCTTCGTAGTTTTGCTGTTTATAATAGATGCGTACTAGATTTTTCCTTAATTCGGTATTCTTAATGGGTAACTGCTGTTTTATGTCTTCCAATCCCATTCCTAGCTGTCCCATGATGGTCAATGTTGTATTCAGTACCCAATAGTCTTCTGGTCTTGATGCGAGGGATAAAAGGGCGTATTCTTGTGCTAAAATATAGTTCTTGGTAACTAAATAGGCTTTTGCAAGCTCGTAGTCCACCGCAGAATTGTTCCCCTCAAATTGTTTACATTCCAACAAGAGGTTAATGGCTTTGTCATAGTTCTCAATACCCTTTTGTTTTAGGGCCTCAAAGAATTTCTCTTGAAATGCATCGGAATACTCCTCCAAAAAAACTTCTGCACTTTCTTCCTCTTCAATTTTATCTTCCTGTGCATAGTGGGGCAATGGGATTAAGAATAACCCCATAACAAGAATAAGTATGTTAACCTTCTTACCCATCAATACCTTAGCTATCGATACATTAAATACAGCCTTTCAAATGTTTCCATTTCAAAATTAAACCCTTCTATTGGACAAGGTGCTCTTTCCGATTATTTTACGCCTGTACTCCCAAATCCGCCTTCCCCACGTGAAGTTTCAGAAAGCACTTCTACCGTACACCATTGGGCCCGTTCGTGCTTGGCGATTACCAATTGTGCTATGCGTTCCCCATTTTCAACAGTGAATGTTTCATTGGAAAGATTTACAAGAATCACGCCAATCTCTCCCCTGTAGTCCGCATCTATTGTTCCGGGCGCATTAAGTACCGTTATGCCCTTTTTGGCGGCCAAGCCACTTCTTGGCCTTACCTGTGCTTCAACGCCGATTGGAAGCTCTATAAAAAGCCCTGTTTTTACAATGGCACGTTCCATGGACTTTAAAGTAATAGGTTCGTTTAGATTGGCCCTTAAATCCATACCTGCCGAGGCAATGGTTTCATAACTGGGTAATTCGTGAGCCGATTTATTAATGATGTTTATGGTCATTTTTTTATAAATATTTGTTTTAGTGTATCGTTTTCAAGCTTGTATGCCATAGCCAAAAATACTGCGAAAAATATACCTCCTATGATTAAATTGCGATTAAATACATAGAAGGATAATATAGAAAAGAGGATGGATATTCCTAGGTAAAAAGTGATCTTTCTGAGGTTATAGGGGATTGGGTAGTATTTTCTGCCAAAATAATAGGATAACAGCATCATGGTGGCATAAGCTACTAAGGTAGCTACTGCGGACGCCTTATATCCCATTGATGGTATGAAGGCGAAATTGATAGCAATTGTCAATAGCGCCCCTACAATTGAAATATAAGCGCCAAATTTTGTCCTATCCGTAACTTTATACCATACCGATAGGTTGTGGTAGATACCCAGACAAAAACTTGCCAGTACAATTAAAGGCACAATGGACATTGCCTCCCAATAGGATTCGTCCCTCACTAAAATCACCTTAAGCAGGTCGGCAAATACGACTACTCCTAACAATATGATACTTCCTAAAATCACAAAATAATTGGTGATTAACGCATAAGCTTTTTGTGGGTTTTTGGAGGAGGAGTGACTAAAGAAGAAGGGTTCTATACCAATTCTAAAGGCGGTAGCAAATAAGGTCATAAACATGGCTAATTTATAACAGGCCGAATATTTTCCAATTTCGCTTTCAGCAATGGCTTCTGGCAAGAGGTATGAAAGCAGAATTTTATCAAAGACCTCGTTAATGGTAAAGGCAATTCCTGCTACCAAGACTGGAAGGCCATAATTCATCATTTTAAACCATAATTGCTTATCAAAAACGTAAGGACGCCTGAGGTATAAGCGCAACATAAACAGTAGGGTAGTGGCACTCGCAATTAGATTAGAGATAAAGATATAGGAGATCTCAAAATTGGGTTTATATAAGCCAGACAATACCGAGTTGGGGTGGTCTCCGACCCAGTTGGGTAAAATAATTAGGAAGAATAGGTTAAGTCCAAAATTTATGGAAATGTTTAATATTTTGATTAAAGCGTAGCGCAACGGTTTTTCATTGGCCCTAAGCCAAGCAAAAGGTATAATGACAAGTGCATCCAATGCCAAAATATAAATGGCGTAGTTTATGTATTTGGCTTCTATATTGGTGAAATTGGCAATAGAATCCTTAAAGAGAAGGGCGAGAACAACAAAGGTTAGCGTGGATATTCCAATGGAAATCAAGGAAGTAGTCACTACCTTATTACGGTCTTCTGCATTGTTGTAGAATCTAAAGAAGGCGGTTTCCATGCCGTATGCCAAAAGGACATTAAAAATGGCGAACCATGCGAAAATGATGCTTACTTCCCCAAAGCCAGCAGTTTCCAAGACTTCGGTGTACAGAGGCAATAAAAGAAATGAAAGCATTCTTGGCAACACTGTTGCCAAGCCATAGATAAAGGTCTGCTTGAATAGTTTTTTTATCTGACTCAAAGAAATCTATGAATTAGCTTTAAAAATAGATATTTAATCACTGAGTGCAAAGTTAGTTAAATACGTTTGGGAAGGGATTAACATTTAAGGCAATTATTGTATTTCCCAATAGCAGAGATTAGAATTAATGGCTTTACTCCGTTATAAGCTACCGAAACACATAAAAAAAGCCCCACAATGCTGTAGGGCTTATAGGTATTCATTCAAAGTTTGAAAACAGACTTTGGTATCATTAGTCGTTCAACACTTGTGCTTGTTTTGAATTTGGCTTCGCAACCGCTACGTCTAATTGTTCAACGTTTTTGCTTATTTTGAATTTGGCTTCGCTACCGCTACGCCTAATTGTTCAACGCTTCCGCAATGCTGAAAATTTGACTCCGTCTAATTGTTCAACACTTGTGCTTGTTTTGAATTTGGCTTCGCTACTGCTACGCCTAATTGTTCAACGCTTCCGCAATGCTGAAAATTTGACTCCGTCTAATTGTTCAACACTTGTGCTTGTTTTGAATTTGGCTTCGCTACCGCTACGCCTAATTGTTCAGCGCTTCCGCAATGCTGAAAATTTGACTCTGTCTAATTGTTCAACACTTGTGCTTGTTTTGAATTTGGCTTCGCTACTGCTACGCCTAATTGTTCAACGCTTCCGCTTGTTTTGAATTTGGCTTCGCTACCGCTACGCCTAATTGTTCAGCGCTTCCGCAATGCTGAAAATTTGACTCCGTCTAATTGTTCAGCGCTTGTGCTTGTTTTGAATTTGGCTTCGCTACCGCTACGCCTAATTGTTCAGCGCTTCCGCTTGTTTTGAATTTGGCTTCGCTACCGCTACGCCTAATTGTTCAGCGCTTCCGCTCCACCAACAATTTCTAAGATTTCACCGGTAATGGAGGCCTGCCTTGCTTTGTTGTATGTTAATTTCAACTGATCCCTAAGGTCGGTTGCGTTATCTGTAGCCTTGTGCATTGCGGTCATACGTGCCCCGTGCTCACTGGCAAATGAATCACGAATTCCCTTGTACAATTGTGTCTTTAGGGATTTCGGTATCAATTGTGCTACAATTTCCACTTTGGAGGGTTCAAAAATATAATCTGCAGATTCATTTGCTTCTCCCTCCATAGGAACAATTGGTAAAAACTGTTCAGTTGTCACAATTTGAGTCGCGGCATTCTTGAATTTATTGTAAACAATATCAATCCTGTCGTAGGTGCCCTTGGAAAACAATTCCATTAACTCCTCAGCAATAACGGCAACATTATCAAAAGTTAAATTTTCATAGACTGCACTATGGTTTGCCACTATGTTCCTTTTTTTTCGTAGGGTGTCATTAGCCTTTTTGCCGATGGCCATGATATCTACTTCTTTACCAGCATAGGTGTTATTGGCCAAATAGTTACTGTGCTTGATGATATTAGTGTTGAAGGCCCCGCACAAACCTCGGTTGGAGGTGATTGCAACGATAAGGACTTTGTTCACTTCACGATCAACGGAATAGATACTTCCGGAATCACCTTCCAAACTTGCGCTAAGACCCTGTAAAAGCTCCGATAATTTATCGGAATAGGGGCGCATAGCGGTAATAGCATCCTGGGCTTTCTTCAACTTTGCGGCAGATACCATTTTCATGGCACTAGTAATCTGCATGGTCGAGGATACCGAGGTAATTCTATTCCGTATTTCTTTTAAATTGGCCATCTTTTTTGGTATTGAGTAATGAGTTTTTAGTTGAAAGCATTTACAATTGGATTGGCGCTACCATTTACTTTTCGCTTATGGTATAGTGCACGTTACCAATGGGTGCCTTTCTAATTATCATTACACATTTTATACTTATAACTAGATATTGGATACCTTATATTGTAATACTAGGCGTTATATTTCGCCGATAAATCTTTGGCAACCTTGCTCAAAACATCTATCACTTCATCGGTTAGTTTACCAGCTTTTAGTTGGTCTAAGATTGGGCGATGTTTTGCGTTCAAGAACTCGATATAGTCCTTTTCAAATTCTTTTACCTTCTCTACAGGAACATTTCTTAACAAGTTTTTTGAACCGGCGTAGATAATGGCAACCTGATCTTCCACGGTGAATGGATCATTCTGTGCTTGCTTAAGGATTTCCACGTTTCTACGTCCTTTCTCAATCACATTCAAAGTAGCTGCATCCAAATCTGAACCGAACTTGGCAAAAGCTTCCAATTCACGGAATTGTGCTTGATCCAACTTCAGGGTTCCTGCTACCTTCTTCATCGATTTTATCTGGGCATTACCTCCAACACGAGAAACCGAGATACCTACGTTGATCGCAGGACGAACTCCTTGGTTAAATAAATCTTGTGTCAAGAATATCTGACCATCCGTAATAGAAATTACGTTGGTTGGGATATATGCGGAAACGTCACCTGCTTGAGTTTCAATAATTGGTAGGGCCGTTAAAGATCCACCACCTTTTACCATTGGTTTTAATGCCTCTGGCAAGTCGTTCATGTTTTTTGCAATGGTATCATCGGCAATAACTTTGGCTGCACGTTCCAATAATCTTGAATGAAGGAAGAATACATCCCCAGGATAAGCCTCACGTCCCGGTGGGCGTCTTAACAATAGGGAAATCTCACGATAGGCAACTGCTTGTTTTGATAGATCATCATAAATGATCAAGGCTGGTCTACCGGTATCCCTAAAAAACTCCCCGATTGCTGCACCTGCAAAAGGAGCATAAACCTGCATAGAAGCAGGGTCGGAAGCGTTAGCTGCTACAATGGTAGTATAGGCCAAAGCTCCATTTTCTTCCAGAGTTTTAGCAATAAGAGCTACTGTTGAAGCCTTTTGGCCAATAGCAACATATATACAATATACAGGCTTTCCTGCATCGTAAAATTCTTTTTGATTCAAAATGGTATCTATACAAACGGTAGTCTTACCAGTCTGTCGGTCACCAATAACAAGTTCCCTCTGACCTCTACCTATAGGGATCATGGCATCGATCGCCTTAATTCCAGTCTGTAATGGTTCGGTTACCGGCTGACGGAAAATTACCCCGGGAGCCTTACGCTCCAATGGCAATTCATAAAGTTCACCTGTTATAGGTCCCTTTCCGTCTATCGGATTACCTAAAGTATCCACCACACGGCCTACAATTCCTTCACCTACTTTTATAGAGGCAATGGTCTGCGTACGTTTTACAACGGAACCTTCCTTAACATTTCTGGAGGGGCTCAACAATACCACACCAACATTATCTTCTTCCAGGTTAAGAACGATACCTTGAAGTCCACCTTCAAATTCAACCAATTCCCCGTATTGAACGTTGGATAATCCGTAAACTCTGGCAATACCATCACCAACCTGTAATACGGTACCTACTTCGTTTAACGAAGCTGACGCTTCAAACCCTGATAATTGTTTCCTTAATATTGCTGATACTTCAGCGGCTTTTACTCCTGCCATTTGTTATAGATATAAGATTAGAGCTAAATTGAAATCCAACATCGCCCAAAGAAATTATTTATAGACTATTCGTAAACTCTCTTTTTAGGTTGTCCAACTTATTGGAGATGCTTGCATCGTATTGCATATCCCCAACGCGTAAAATAAAACCTCCTATAATGCTTTCATCCACCTTATTTTCAATGGTGGATTCGTTGCCGGTGATTTGAACTACCTTACTTAATATTTTTTTCTCCAATTCTTCGGTCAATGGGACTGCGGTGGTAACTATAGCAATTCCCTGACCCTTTCTGGCTTCATTTAGAATGATGAATTTTTCAGCCACATCGTTCAAAATGGAGATTCGCTTGTTATCTACCAAAACGGTAAGCAGTCCTTCCGTTACAGAAGTGCTACCTTCAAAAATAGCCGATAGTGCGTTTTTCTTTAATTCTCCTTTTAGGATTGGGCTTCCCAACATATCGCGAAGTTCCGGGCTTCCGGAAATAGTGGTCACTATTTTACGCATGTCATTCTCCACACCCTCAGTAGATTTATTCTCTACTGCCATGTCCAATATTGCCTTTGCGTAACGTACGGCTGCTCTAGATTCGTTCATTTTTTAATCTTAGTTTAGCTTGATATCCCCTATCATATCTTCTACCAACCTCAACTGCTTGTCCTTATCAGAAAATTGTCCTTTAATGATTTTTTCAGCAATTTCTACAGAGAGGATAGCTACCTGATCCTTGATTTCGGCAACGGCTGCTTTCTTTTCACCCTCGATAGCAGTTTTTGCCTGCTTTATCATATTATCGGCTTCTACTTGGGCCATACCCTTAGCGTCTGCAACGATTTTCTCTTTCATTTCACGGGCCTCTTTGATCATGGCCTCGCGTTCAAGTCGTGCTTCCTGCAATAGACGTTCGCTATCTGCAGTAACATTTTGCATTTCCTTTTTCGCATTTTCCGCTGCTTCTAAGGCGTCTTTTATTCCAGATTCCCTTTCCTCAACGGCATTAAGTATTGGTCCCCATGCAAACTTGCGCAAAACAAGCAACAGTATAACCAGCAATAACAATTGCCAAAAAAACAATCCAAATGAAAACTGTTCTATTAATTTCTCCATGTCTTAATATTATGATATATGCGTTTAATGATTAATTGGTAAAAGAACAGCTATAACCAACCGTCATAGCTGTTTCTTCTTTTGTTTGATTAGGATGCGAAAAGCGCAGCAAAACCGATACCTTCGATAAGAGCAGCAGCAATCAACATTGCTGTTTGAATCTTACCAGAAGCCTCTGGCTGACGTGCGATGGCATCCATAGCAGAACCACCAATTTTACCGATACCATAAGCTGCACCAATAACAATTAAACCTGCTCCTACAATAGTTGGAATTTCCATATATATATAATTAATTATTAAACATTCTACTTTTAGTGATCATCATGCTCTTCTACTGCTGAACCAAAATATAAGGCAGACAACATAGTGAAAATATAGGCCTGTAAGGCGGCTACCAATAATTCCAGGAAGGAGAGTGCACTTGCCAAAGCAAAGGACAATGAACTTCCCATCCAGTTTTTAAAGATAAACATCATTCCTAGGATACTCATTAATATCAAATGCCCAGCCGTAATATTCGCGTACAATCGAATCATTAGGGAAAAGGGCTTAATAAATGTTCCTAATAATTCTATAGGAGCCAATACTACTTTCATGAAAACGGGTACATCTGGCATCCAGAATATGTGTTTCCAATAGTTTTTGTTCGCTGTAAAGGTGGTGATGAGAAAAGTGACAAAGGCCAAGCAAAGGGTCACAGCAATGTTGTTGGTGACGTTTACCCCTAATGGTGATAATCCCAAAAGGTTTATTATCCAGATAAAGAAAAATACGGTCAACAAATAACCCATGTATCTTCTATAGTGTTTCTGACCAATATTTGGAATAGCAATATCATCACGAATGTAAAGGATAATGGGCTCCAAAAAGCGTCCCATACCTTTTGGCATCATAGTGCCTTTATAGGATTTCGCCATTCTTCCGAACATGAAGATCATTATAAGGGATACCAAAATTATAAACACCACGTTTTTGGTGATAGAGAAATCCAAAGGTTTTACATTGGTAGCATGCTCCTCATTATCGTAATTAATAGTCCCTTCTGCATCGGTTTTGACTATTTTTCCGTGGTATAGGGCGTAATATTCCCCATCTACTTCCGCAACGGATTGCCCGTGGTCAAATTTTGAAGACATAAAGACCTTTACCCCATTGTCCCATAAAATTACAGGCAACGGAAAGCTGACGTGCTCATTATTTTCTTCATCGATTGTGAAAAGTGTAAAATCGTGAGAATCCAATAGGTGATGACCAATAAATTCCTTGATTTCAGATTTCAAACTTTCTTGCTCATCTCCGGACGCCTGGTCCTTTTCTTGTGCAAAAGCATTGATCCCCAGAAGGAGTGTGGCAAATAAAAGAATTTTAACGTAGAAAGGTTTTTGCATATCGCTTTAAATATCGGTCTCAAAAAATCCGTGCAAATGTACGCTTTTATCTCAAAAAGAAAAAAGCATTAAACGGTTTATTTTAAAGCTTATTACAAATGACATTCATATCGTAAAATCAATGTAATTTATTTAACATTTTTGCAGTGAAGAAAGTCTCTAGGAGTAACCCTATTAAATAAGGCACAAAAAATGAAGAAAACTCTAAAGTATCCATGCTTCCATCTTGATTGTACACTGGATAAAACACAATAAAAAAGATGAGAAATTTTAACATACTTCCTCCCAAATACAGGAAACCTATCTGATCTTTCCATTTAAATCTAAAGAAATAAAGTATGGAGAAGATAAGGATGGCCATTAGGACATTAACCCAATATGCCATTAGGATCATATGTTCAAAAAGGGGGTGGCCAAGGGAGTCTAATACTAGAATGTGGATGCCAAATACTAAAAGACTTAGTAGTACGAGGGAGGCGTAGAAAGAGAAAAGAAACTTGTATTTGGACATTATTGTTTTATGCGTTTCAGTTGTTGTAAAACTAGATAAATGGAAATTGCGACCCCTAAAAGAGTGATTATAATGGTAAACGTTTTGGATTCCATTCCAAGATAGGCGTCCAGCCATTTTCCGCCTTGTGCAGCCAAAAAGATGATGATTCCCATTTGTATAGCGATTCCCGAAAGAATGGCTGCATTTTTTAGGCCATTGTTTTTATTTGGTGGCTTTTGCTGTTTCATTATTAGAGGTGGTATTTTTTGATGTCGCACTATTTGCTTTAGCTTCTTTTCCCTTCATGGTACAGGAGGCATTAAAGGTGGCTCCCGGCTCTACTGCTAGTTTAGCAACGCTAACGGTTCCTTCTATAATGGCAGTCGATTTTATGGACAATAGGTCGGTAACGATCAATTCGCCATTAAAACTCCCTTCTATGTCCGCTTGCACACATTCTACTTTTCCATGAATAAATCCACCGGCGCCAATGACTACCTTGCCAGTAGTCTTTACATTGCCTTCCAGTTCCCCGTCTATCCTAAAATCTGCTTCGGAAATTATATCTCCTTTAATTTTAGTGGTATTGCCAATCCTATTGGGTTGTCCGCCTTGTTCTGCCATAACGCGTGGTTTTTTGTTGTCTGAAAACATGATTTTAAGATTTTGAGGTTATTGTTGTGCTATATATTCTACTATATTTTTATGAACTTGGATGATTTTATAATTGGCCGATAAAATTACAAAATTCACATCATCGATCCGGTACTCCTTATTATATCTTATTAGCTCGGCATATCCTAAGGCAAAATCCTTGGACCTAAAACCGTGTACCACCACAAAGAGCTCCTCTTTATTGTATACATCCATGGAAACGATATTTTTATATTTTAGTTCAACAATAGAATTCTCCAAGAGTTCCTTTAGTCGTGCTGCCTTTTTGGCGTCCTGGGTTTTTAAGGGAAAAACTACTTTCCAGTTCCCAGGTCCGCTAGACTCAGTTTCGGCAGAAAACTCCTTTGAAGCCAATTGCGGTAATTGATCCGCGACCATACTTTGTGCCTTTTTACCTTCGGGCGAATTTGGATAATTCAAAGCCACATAGTTCAATGCTTCCCTAAATTCCTCAAAGCCCTGCAATCTCCCAATAGCATTCGCTTTTAATATCTCGAACTTTGGAATTATGGGGTCGCCTATATATTTGCTGATTTGAGCCTCTGCTCCAGTAATTACGTTTAGAAATTCTTGATTTTGGTACATTTTATACAACTTGCCATACATAGATTCTGGACTGTTGGTATTTCCTGCGAGTACGGCCTGAGGATTTAGCAATATTTCCGCATAGCGCGATTCTGGATGGTTTTGTATGATGTTATACCTCATTTCTTCTGCCAAAGGACTCTTTGCTTCCTCGTAGATCTTGTACAGATTGTACTTGGTAGGAATGATGAGTCGCTCTTCCGGATCCGAATTTAGGACGCTTTCCAACTTCGCCGCTGCTAAACGGTTTTCTTTAAATTTTTCCTTATAGATAAGTCCTAATTGGTAATTGGCAAAATTGCGTTCCGTTCTTAGACTGTCTATAAAGGATTCATCGGTAGGGATTTGCTCCATATAAAATTCCACGTTGTACCTCTGATCTTCCCCAATCGATGCTATTGGTTTGGGGGAGTTACTATCGGCATCCACGCTGATTTGCGCTACATTTTGGAGCTTACTTTTATTGGACCAGCGCCAATCGTCTTCCAGGGTGCGTTTTCCCCATTTCGATTTAAAATCGTTCTTACCGTATCCAAGGGTGGTAACATTATAGAAATAGAACTTGCCTTTGTTTTCTTTGCCTCCTTTAGTTTTCATAAAGGCCTGAAAACCCGCATTGGCCATCTGTGTTTCTTTCTTTTTTTCCTTTTCCAAATTGGCTTTTATTTTGGAAATATAGGCCTCAAAGTAGACCAGCCGCTCCGTTGTAGGAAGCTCGTACAATCCAATGACACTATCTGTGTATTGCACCACCTCTTCATATTTTATAACATCCTCCAGATTGTCCAGTTTCTTTTTTACTTGCCTGTGTTTTTTGGAGTTTTCATTTAAGTTTTGCAGCACACTGTCATAATAGGCCCCCGAAGAACGATATTCGTTCTGGTCAAAATTATAGCTGGCCAGATTTTCATAGTTTAGTGCGTTTAGTTGCGGTATATTCGTAGTGGCTCGTAAGGATTTGTTATAGTAAACCAATGCTAAGCTATCCGATTTTTCGGCTAGATGAAACTCCGCCAACTCCCTATAAATTTTATTTAAAAAGGGTCTGTTCTCCCTATTTTCCTCCAAGCTGACCAGATACTCATACAGCTCCTCCCTATTTTCTTTGGTGCGCTCTGTATTCTGTATTTTTTGGATATGGGCATTGATCATGTAGACCCGTGGTGATCTTCTATTTAGGGCAATTACCTTATCGAAGGCATAATTAGCACTGTCCTTATGTCCTAATTGATTGTATAATTGACCAATAATATATAAATACCGACCTTTTTCTGGGTTTTTCTTGGTATAGGCGGTCGCAATCTTTAGTTGCTGTATAGCGGTGTCTGGGACTTTTAAGTTAATATATGCCTGGGCCATCATAGCACGGGCATCTGCATATTCTTGGTTGTTTAAATATTCCTGTTTTAATAGTCGCTTCAAATTTTGAAGTGCCAGTTCCTCGTTCTGTAAACGAATATTGACCTTTTCCCGCCATATGGTAGCCTCGTTCAGCTTATCGCTCTGCGAGTATTTATTTAAAACATAATTGAAGGATTCCAAAGCAGGCATATAGCGCTGGTCAAAATACCTTGCTTTTCCCAAGAGTAGGAAGGCCTCGTCCGTTTGCGGATTGCGTTCCCTCCCCTTAATATCCATACTGTGTTTTTGTATGGCCTTGGTAGCTTTTTCTTCGGCGATAAGAAAATTGGGGTTGTTGTCCTCCGAATCGAGCTTTAAGTCTTCGGTAACTTCCAATCGCTCTACCGGTAAAATTGCCCAGTAGTCGTCCTGATAGTCGGCATTGAGTCCTTCGCGTCCCTCCTCAAAGGCAATATTACCATTGTACAAGGTGTTGTATTTGGTGTTTAGGGAATGCCAGCCCCTATTAAGCATAGCATCTTTCTTGGTAGAACAGGCATTAAAAACCAGTCCACCAAAAATAACTGTAAGTATTAGTTTGTTGTGAAGCTTCAAAATTAATCGTATTCGTACGTATCCTAAACTTAAAAATAGCGCGATTATTATGCGGTTGATCGATAAAAGTTGGATTATTGTAGGAGAACGGCAAATTCATGGTCAATTCCCGACCTACGGTAAGTCGCCGTTAGAGAATGAGAAAAAAATATAACCCTATTGGTTGATATGCGGTTGGGACAAAATTTTATTTTTCCCAAATGGCGCTATCTTGTTGGGAGCTTATAAGGCCTATCCTCCAAAAAAGACCTCTAATTCCTGTAGGGTTTCAGTAGAGGTGCGGATATCCTTTACCAGATCCCCTTTGTGCAGCACCACGATCCTCTCACACACCTCCGTAACATGGATCAGGTCGTGACTAGAGATCAAGACGGTAACCTCTTTATTACTCGTTAGGTTTTTGATTATACCTTTCAGTCTAATTTGAGTGGTGGGATCTAGATTGGCAAAGGGCTCGTCCAGAATTATAACCTCAGGATTCCCAATAAAGGATGCTACGATGCCTACTTTTTTCTGATTCCCTTTAGAAAGGTCCCGAAGGTATTTTTTCTGTCCTAGGATTTCCCCGTGAAAAAAATCTCCGAAGGTTGCCAACAGCGTATTTACATCCGCCTTGTTCTGTCCTCTTAATTCCCCGATAAAATAAAAATACTCTTCTGGGGTAAGGTAGCCTATCAAAAATGTTTCATCTATAAATGCAGAAGTAAAGGGTTTCCATGCTTCGCTCTCATCTACCAAAACTTCGTTATTGGAAATATGCCCTGTTGTAGGTTGGATCAAATCTAGCATTAGGCTGAACAAGGTGGTCTTTCCTGCACCGTTGTTACCCACCAGTCCAAAACTCTGTCCTTTAGGGATTTCCAAATGTTCTATATTTAAAACCGTAGCGCTACCGTAGGTCTTTGTTAGGTTTTTAATTTTTATCATAGAATTTCGTTGTTAGGCTTTTTCCTTATAGGCAGCCAGCGTTTTATACTTTTCTTTTTTATAGATGTGCTCTATCATTACAAACGCCTTATTCTTAAAGGTAAACCCAAGTACACCGGCCATGGCCACAAAAATATAGCCAGCGGTAGGGTTAATTAAATAATGTCCAAGGGCATAAATACCCAAGGGTAAAATTAACTTTGGCAAGGTAAGGAGTAAGGTTTTTGAGTTGAATGCCTGTTTGTCCCCGAATGCCTTTTTATTGGAGGCAAGGTCGATAGGTGTTTTTATATAGGCCCCGCCCCAAAGTACAAGGTAGGAATTGACCCCAATATTATATATTGCGCCCACTAATACGGCCAAGTAGGCATCCCATCCAAAAAAAATATAAAAGGAAGCCAATACCGTACTTATTATCGTAGCGATGACCATTAAATACCATTTGGAGCTAAGATACTCCTTGTATTGTATGTTCTGGCTCATCATTAATGGGTAGTAGGAACTGTCCCAACTGGGAACAAATTGTCCAAAACTAAATAGGAATCCCCCCGAAATAAAAATTCCTGCAAAAATTTTCCAAATAGGGCTGTCATAGGCTTCTACGCTTCCAGTAAAAAACAACAGTCCGTAAAAGATAAAAAAGAAACTCATAATGACAGAGGTTCTGGATCGTTTGTTCCTTTTAATCAGTTTGATATCGTTCTTTAAAAAGGTCCCCAAATTTCCAAAGCGGTTCAGCCAGGTGTAATCCTCGGTTTTTGCGACAGATTTTTTGCCTGCTAATCCAGCATCAAGAAACATATTTCTTCTAAAATAGGTAAAGGACCATATGGCAAGGACAATTAAAATTGCCCATGGCAGAAATGCAGTCCACGGTAGTTTGTATAGGGTGTTAAAAATAGGGGCGGTAAATTGGGTGATATTGAACAGGCCAAAATATTGGCAGACCCCCAAAATAGTTACCATGGCCAAAAGGGCGTAAAAAATTTGGTCCTTATTATTTACCAATACATTGATAAAATTATTGCAATATATGAGTGCCATGGTTCCCAGCAACCATCCTATTACCCCAAGTGGGGCATAACCTTCTATCAAGAGCACTATGGAAAAAGGCAAAAAGAAAAAAGCGTGCGACCAGTTAAAGAAAGAAACCACTGTTTTCCCCATAGAATACCCCACAACCTGATTTTTTTTAATGGGCAGGTACAATAAGGGCTTTATATTGGTGATGGGCATTTTTTGAAGCATATACCGGAAATACAGGTCTCCCACAAAATAATAGATTAAAAATTGGTTGACCACTTCTAGCGGGTCTCCCCAGCCTCCTTCTTTAATGATATAAAAGGCACTAATGCCCAGACCCAGGAATACCGCCATAAAGTAGAGTGCTCCAAAGACCATTAAGATTTTTATACCCAGATTGGTCTTAAAGGAAGCGGATCTAAAAAATGATTTCCACTCAAGGGAAAGAAAGTGTTTTAACATGTTACTGGTGGGTTAAGCCTCATTGTTTAGTGTAGCGATGAAGGGATTTGTTACAGCAAATTTACACAATTCTGAAATTCGGACAGGTTTCTTGAAATTGCAGTTCGATTCAATTGCTTCATATTGCGGATATAATCTTCCAATGCCATCAACAGTCTTCTGCCTCTTATGTGTGTAAGGTAAGATACAATTCCACTTCCGTGCTTAAGCTAGCTTTTTGGCTTAACTTAACACTAGGAATGTATTTATTTTGAAATCACGTTTTAAATCCTCTTTGCTTTGCTTAATTTTGCACAAAGATTTAATATGGCCCATTTTCATTCCCTTACGGTACAAAAAATAAAACAGCTTACCCCAAATTCGGTTGCTATCACTTTTACTATTCCAAAGGAACTGATCCAGACGTTCACCTTCACCGCTGGTCAGTATATCACCATTAAAAAGGAAATAAAAGGCAAGGAATTACGCAGGGCATATTCCATTAGCTCATCACCTAAATCAGGCTCCATAACCATTGGGGTTAAAAAAGTGGACAAAGGCGGATTTTCCGATTATGCCCATAGTAAACTGCAGGCAGGGGATGTATTGGAGGTAATGCCCCCAGAAGGTAGGTTTGTGTTTAAGCCTAGTACCAGTCCTAAAAATATAGCCGCATTTGCTGCAGGAAGTGGAATTACTCCCATTATGAGTATTGCCAAAACGGTATTGGAGAGCAGCCCTAAAAATACGTTTGTACTGATTTTCGGGAATAAGTCCTCTGAAGAAACTATGTACTATACGGACTTAGTAAAATTGCAATTGGATTACCCTAACAGGTTTTTTGTATATTTTATATTGAGTCAGACTCAGGAGGACGAATCTATTTTTGGGCGAATAGATACCTCAACAGTAAACTATGTCTTAAATAACAAGCACAAGAATGTAACGTTCAACGATTTCTATCTTTGTGGTCCAGAGGCCATGATCCACTTGGTAAAGGATCATTTAAAAGAAAATGAAATTACAGAGGATAAGATTCATTTCGAACTTTTTACCGAAACTGAAATTAAGGACGAACTTCCTGAAAAATTAGAGGGTAAAACAGAGTTGAAGATAATTTTGGACGATGAGGAGTTTTCCTTGTCCATGGATAAAAATTCCGTAGTGCTAGATGCAGTGCTAAAAGAAAATATTGATGCCCCATATTCTTGTCAGGGTGGCGTATGCAGTAGCTGTATCGCCCGTATCAAGGAGGGTAAGGCTGAAATGGTGAAAAATCAAATCTTAACCGATAGTGAGATAGCCGATGGGCTTATTTTAACCTGCCAAGCACGTCCTTCCACTCCGACATTGACGGTGGATTATGATGATGTTTAGAAGTAATTAATAGTGAGCTTATAGCGTGGAAATCAAAAAGTGAAATTTGAGGCTTTTAAAGGTTAATATGCTGTAATGTCTTCTTTTTTAAAATTTTGATTATGACAGAAATAATAAATCGTGTTTCGCAAAGCAAACTGATAACCTTTAATCTGGAAGATCATTACCCTAAAGGGCAAAGGGTGATTCTGGATATTAAGGAATGGTTGTATGAGGGCTTAATACTTCGTGAAAAAGAATTCAGGGTACAAATAGAAAATCACGATTGGAGCCAGTATAGTGATTGTTATGTAGCTTTAACCTGTTCTACCGATGCCATTATTCCAGGATGGGCCTACATGCTAATCGGGACTAAACTACAACCCTTTTGCAAAAAAATGCTCATTGGTGATTTAGAAATGTTGGAATCTTCCCTATATCAGGATATTTTAGAAAATTTAGATGTTTCGGAGTTTAAAGGGAAACCAGTTATTGTAAAAGGTTGCTCTAACAAACCGGTACCTTCCAATGCATATTTATGGGTAACCGCTAAACTTCAGACAGTTGCAAAAAGCGTAATGTATGGTGAGGCCTGCTCTTCAGTACCACTATTTAAGGCAAAATAACTGTCATTACCGTTAAGCTAGTATACCAAAAGTCTTAATTTTGACTATAAACTGACAAATACTTACGATTATGAGAAAAATTGTACTTGCATTGATCATTTTTATGTCGATCCAAATGGGT
The DNA here is from genome assembly GCF_041320605.1 of Arenibacter antarcticus. Lineage (NCBI taxonomy): Bacteria > Pseudomonadati > Bacteroidota > Flavobacteriia > Flavobacteriales > Flavobacteriaceae > Arenibacter > Arenibacter antarcticus. The sequence goes on along the minus strand of NZ_CP166679.1, from coordinate 1,445,588 downwards.
TACGCCCAAACTTTGGAAGAATTAAAAGCGGAGAAAAGTATTAAAACCGACTCCATTGCGGCAATTCAAGGAAGGGTAGATGCCATTCAGAAGAAAATTAAAGCGCTACCAGGATGGAAAAAGGGGGCCTTTGGTACTATAGGCACCAGTCTATCTGGCTTTAATAATTGGTATTCCAAAGGAGCTCCAAACTCTAGTGCCGGCAATATAGGTGTGACGGCCAACGCGTTCGCAAATCTTAATCAAGATAAGTTTTTCTGGAGAAACTCCCTTAGTCTAAATCTAGGTTGGGTGAAATTTGATGATAAGGATATTGATTCCGATGATGATAGCTTCCGCTCCTCCACGGACGTATTTTCTTTAACGTCACTTTATGGTAGAAAGCTCAGCGAAAAGTTTGCAATATCTGGTTTGGCGGAATATCGGACAACCATTATCGATAATTTTAACGACCCAGGGTATTTGGATCTAGGGGTGGGTGCTACTTGGACCCCCATTGCCGATCTTGTAGTGGTAATTCACCCTTTAAACTACAACTTTGTATTCAGCAGTGAGGATACTGTTTTTGAATCCTCCTTGGGTGCCAAAATAGTTGCTGATTATACAAAGCAATTAGGCAAAATAAACTTTAAGACCAATTTGTCCATGTTTCAGAGTTATGAAACCTCGGACCTTTCCAACTGGACATGGACCAACTCCTTTGGATATACTTTGTGGAAAGGTATTGGGGTAGGTTTCGAGTTCGGATTGAGGGATAATAAGCAAGAGGCCCTAAGTTATGCAATTAACAATTTGGAAGTTGGCGACCCCGAACCTACTTTTGGCAATGTGGATAATGACCTACAGACGTATTGGCTGTTTGGTCTAAACTATTCTTTTTAGAGAATTGTAATTATAAAATGTTCATATAGGCCCTCGTGTTGAGGGTCTTTTTTTGTTGCTGTTTGTTTTTTAAAAACAAAATCGAGGGTTGGGTTTGATAAAAAAATCTACCTAGGTTATTTGTAGTTTAAGAATCAAACATGTGATCTAGACCCTTTGAAGGGGTGAGCAATACGCTTATCAATTACCCTTGCATTAAAATATAAATGATACCCTATGCTTAGAATCCATATAAAAAAAGCCCCTCTTGCAAGGGGCATTTCTTTTAGCTAAGTAGGGATTCTGTAAAAATTGGTAATTCTAAATTTGTTAAGTCAAGTGCCAATTTGGGGGAAAAAAGGACTTAAAATAATCAGTACAAAAACACGATTTGGGGTCAGTATTGATGCTTAATTACAATGTAAATATAGGATGCAACATTGGTTATAAGCAATTTATGTTGTGAAAGACTATCAAGATGTTGTGTGCCAAACCAACTGTATGATTTCACCGACCACCGACTATACCGCTAATAAAAGTAATGATTAGTATTCATCCAGATTTTCGGGATAAAGGAAATTGTTATATGGGAATCGTGTAATATGGATGTCCCTTACCTCATCATAAACCCTTTTTCTGAAATCTTCTAGGTTCTCCTTGTTCAAAGCGGATATAAATATGGAGTATTCCCCAACCCGTTGCATCCAAGTTTTCTTCCACTCTTCCAAGGTGAAATGCTTATTGGTTTTTTCTGTAATAAGGTCGTCCTCGTCAATGGTTTCGTTCTTGTATAGGTCTATCTTATTGAAGACCATTATTGTTTTTTTATCGGCACTGTTTATTTCTGCAAGGGTTTTATTAACGGACTCAATGTGGTCTTCAAAATTGGGATGGGAGATGTCTACGATATGTAAAAGAAGATCCGCTTCTCGAACCTCGTCCAAGGTGCTTTTAAAGCTCTCTACTAATTGTGTAGGTAGTTTTCTGATAAAACCTACCGTATCACTTAATAAGAACGGAAGGTTTCCTATGACTACTTTCCTAACCGTGGTATCTACCGTAGCAAATAATTTATTTTCTGCAAAGACCTCACTTTTACTGACCACGTTCATTAGCGTGGATTTACCGACATTGGTATACCCTACCAAGGCAACACGTACCATGGCACCACGATTCCCGCGTTGGGTTTCCATTTGTTTATCTACCTTGAGCAACTTTTTCTTTAGCAAGGAGATTCTATCCCGTACAATACGTCTATCTGTTTCTATTTCGGTTTCACCTGGACCTCTCATGCCAATTCCCCCTCTCTGTCTTTCCAAGTGGGTCCATAAACCTGTTAACCTTGGAAGAAAATATTCATACTGGGCTAGTTCTACCTGTGTACGGGCATAACTAGTCTGTGCCCTTTGGGCGAAAATATCCAATATCAGACTGGTACGGTCCAAGATTTTACACTTTAACTGCTTTTCTATATTCCGTTGTTGTCCAGGGGTTAGCTCATCATCAAAAATTACTGATCCAATATCATTTTCCTTAACATAAGCTTCTACTTCCAACATCTTCCCGCTTCCAATATAGGTTTTTGGATTGGGTAGGTCTATACGTTGTACAAAACGTTTACAGACTTCCCCACCTGCGGTGTAGGTCAGGAATTCCAATTCGTCTAAATACTCGGTTACCTTTGCTTCATTTTGATCCTTGTTCATCACTCCTATAAGGACCGCTTTCTCATGATCTATAGTGTTCTTTTCTAACATATATCAGTTTATAATACAAATCTAATCAATAGTTGCCAAGGGTTTTCTTAATTTAGCCTTACATTAAACGATTTGAATGAATTTTTCATTTTTCGAGAAGAAATCGGAAGATAATCTGCATACTATTGCATTTTATAACCTAGAAAACTTGTTTGATGCCTTATCGGACAAAAATACCTTGGATCTAGATTTTACTCCCAACGGATCAAGGAAATGGACACCCACACGCTATAGAAAAAAGTTACAAAAACTGGCTACAACTATCGCTAAGGTTGGTCTTCAAGCTGCAGGTAACCCACCAACACTCGTGGGTATTGCTGAAGTTGAAAAGGGAACTGTGGTACAAGAATTACTGGCAACAGACCCCTTAAAGGAATATAACTACGGGTATGTGCATTATGATTCCCCCGATGAAAGGGGCATAGATACCGCATTGATCTATAATAGGGATAATTTTAAGGTGATACAGTCTAAACCTATACCCTTAATCGTACACGCCATCAATGGGGATAGAGATACTACCAGAGATATACTGTATGTCCAAGGTTTGTTGAATGGGGAGATGCTTCATGTTTTTGTCAACCATTGGCCCTCTAGGAGAACCGGCAATCAGGAAACCGATTACAAACGGATTGAAGCTGCCAATACTATTATTTCCTATATGAACCTTATTGAAGAGGAATTTAAGGATCCAAATTATATTGTTATGGGCGATTTTAATGATGGTCCTACCTCAATCAGTGTACAGACCCTTATGGGTGCCGATAAACTCTACAATCCCATGCAAACCTTGCGCTCCCCAACAAGGGGCAGTGTTAATTATAGAAGATCTTGGAATCTCTTTGATCAAATAATGGTTTCTCATAACTTTTTTAATTATGGGAAAGGGACCCATAGTTTTTCACATGCCGATATTTTTGATGAGGCCTTTTTAACGGAATCTAAAGGGAGGTATAAGGGAAGTCCGTTTAGAACTTATGCGGGAGAAAAGTATAAGGGTGGTTATAGCGATCATTTTCCTGTTTATGTATTGCTTAAGTTAAATTGAGGGAGGATATTCAATTTATAAAGTGGATTTTCATATCGTTTTTTTGACGCTTCACAACAATAGAGTGCCTTTCGTCGAATAAAAAGCGTCTTTAGTCGATTATTTTGTGATTTAGAATATATTTGTAATCCTAATCTTATTGGATTACCCAATGACCTATACAGTACCTTTCTTGTTTTGGATTCGCAAGTATATACTTTTTATCACTTTTTGCCTTGTAAGTTTGCTATCTGCCGCACAGACCGAACTTCAATTGCAACAGATAAGAAAAGGTACTCATAGCGCTAAATTGGGAGCGTTTACAAATGATCTTAAAATCAATTTTACGCAGGAAAAAAGTCAACTTTTACAGCAAGCTAAGGTTAATGGCTGGAAATTGACCGAAAGATTGCCCAACGGAAATTTTAGTGCACTTACCGCGATTGGCCCAGATGGGACTCCTATTTATTACAGTACTTTCAGTTCAGATTTGAACAGCACCACCAGATCCAATACGATGCACGATAATGGCTTATTGAATTTGGGTATTAATGGGGAAAATATGATGGTAGGTGTGTGGGATGCAGGATCGGCCTTGGCCACGCATGCCGAATTTGACAGTAGGGTAAGTGTTTCAGATCAGAGTGAAGTGGTGGATTCGCACGCAACTAGGGTCACCGGTATTTTGGTTGCTTCCGGATTGGACAAGAAAGCAAAGGGGCTAGCTTATAAAGCCAAAGCGGTTACCAATGATTGGACAAGGGATAAGATAGAAGTTGCAGAAATGGCCGCCAACGGAATGTTATTATCCAACCATTCCTACGGAATTAGGCCAGATAGGGTCCCCGATTGGTATTTTGGATCCTATATTTCCGTATCCAGAGACTGGGATAAGATTATGTACAGCGCACCTTATTATTTAATGGTTACCGCTGCGGGAAATGCGCAAAAAAGTAAGGACAACCAATCGCCTATTTTTGGAACTGTTGACGATGGATATGATCTATTGTTGGGATTTGCCACTTCAAAAAATGGAGTTACCGTTGCTGCGGCCAATATTGAAACCAACAATAACGGGGAATTGTTACATGCCACCGTGGCTACCTATTCCAGTTTTGGACCCCTGGATGACGGGAGGATAAAACCGGATATTGCTTCCCATGGCAGCAATATTTATACTACAGGTGCCAAAAACAATAATGGATATGAAACCACCCATGGAACATCGGTTGCCGCTCCTGGAGTAACAGGCTCCATGTTGTTGTTACAACAATATCACGAAGAGGTGGAAGGCAGTTTTATGAAGGCCGCAACTATAAAAGGATTGGTACTACACACTGCCGATGATGTAAATGCCCCTGGACCTGATTACAATATGGGGTGGGGGGTTATCAACTCTAAATCGGCTGTAGAATTAATAGCGAACAAAGGTTATGCTTCCCTAATCTCCGAGGAGAGCCTTTTAGAGGGAGAAATAAAAAATTATACCGTACGCGCCAATGGAATAGATCCTTTATCTGCTTCCATTTCTTGGACAGACCCGGCAACAGGAGTGGTTAATATTGGACTGTTGAATGATATGACCGCTGCTTTGGTGAACGACCTAGATATTAGGATTACTAAGGAGGGGGAAGCTCATTTTCCTTGGAAATTAGACGGTACCAATGCGGATTCCCCTGCATTTAAAGGAGACAATAAGGTGGATCCCTTCGAGAAAATTGAAGTTCTGAATGCTGAGGGAACCTATACCATTACCGTTTCGCATAAAAATAATCTGGAAGGGGGAGCCCAAAACTTTTCCATTATCGTTTCAGGAATAGCCCTAACGGACTGTGTGCTTACCATACCTGAGGAGGTGGCGCTGACAACTGCCAAGAATACTTCTGTAAGTTTAAACTGGATTGCAAATACCGATGCACTTTTTCAGGTGGAATACAAGAAAAAAGGTAGTGACCATTGGATTGTAGAATCCACTTTTGATCACTTCTTGACCTTGGAGGGATTAGTAAGTGGCACGGATTATTGGGTCCGATTAAAAACCTTTTGTTCGGAAAATGCCAGTTCTGGATACACCTCGGAATATGAGTTTAGCTTTATGGGAGAAGAAACGGAGCTCCTTCGTTTATCGGACTATATACCCTTGGAGCAGAAATTAAGCTTTTCCATTATCCCCAATCCCGTACAGGAGTTAATGACGTTGGAAGGGAATTTTCCCTTAAACGCCAGCTATAAGATACTATCCATGAACGGAATTGTAGTGAAGGAGGGACAAGCCATAGAAAAGCAGATTCAAATTGCAGATTTAACAGTTGGATTATATGTATTGTTTGTACAAGGGGATCAAAAAACTACTACCATTAAGTTTTATAAATCCTAATAGTAGTAGGGTCGCTAAGTCTAATTAAGCCAAAGCTAGATACGTTTAATCTCCTCTTCTTCCAATAAGTCATCCCCGCGCAACCTTAAAAAGACCTGTGCGGTGGTAATTACATCCAACTCACAATATTTAATAATACGCTCTAGGTCCTTCTCCTTGTAGTACACCTCTTTTACCATACTTCCGTCTATGTCTTCTTTAGGAGACGCAATACCAAGAACGTTGGCCATAAGTTTTAAGGAGGTATAGTGCTTATAATCGCCAAACTTCCAGAGTTCCATGGTGTCTAAATGTGCAATTTCCCAGGGCTTTTTTCCAAATAGATTTAATTTTTCCGGCAATTCTATTTTGTGGATGATCATCCGTCTGGCTATATAGGGGAAATCGAATTCTTTGCCGTTATGTCCGCATAATAGATGTTTGGGGTGATTAAAATGGGTGTCCAACAAGATTTTAAAATCTTTTAGAATTTTAGATTCTTCACCATGGAAAGAGGTTACCCTAAAACTGCGTTGGTCGCCTTGAAATTTAAAATAGCCAACGGAAATGGTGACTATTTTTCCAAATTCGGCCCAGATTCCTGCACGGTCGTAAAATTCTTCCGCGCTATACTCGTCCCTGCGTTGGTATTTGGATTTCTGTTCCCAAAGCTCCTTTTTGGCATCCTCCAATAAATTAAAATTCTCTTGTTCGGGAACGGTTTCAATGTCCAAAAAGAGAATATGCTCCAAATTTATTTTATGTAACATCTATTGTTGTTTTAAAAATAGAAAAATTTCTCCATTGTGTAGGGAGATAGAATCCCTATCCATGTAAAAACCCAACTGTGTAAGAACCACCTTAGCATAAATTCCTTCAGCACTAGATGTTATTGTAAGTTCTTCCTTCTTGGCGTTATTTAAATTGTAACCGTGTTTTGCAAGTTTCCTCAATTTATTCTCAATAGGAATCACCAGTAGGGTATCCTTCTTTTTGGGGTCCAAAAGCAGCAAACGTGTATTCTTCTCATCAAATTTAACCCATAACTCGCCAATCTCCATTATGTCGTTATCGCCAGAATCAGAAAAATTCAGTTCTGCAAAATAGTCAAAACCTGAAATGGGGTAACTGTGGCTGTTGGTGTTACCATCATAAAGATTGTAATAAAGATCATTGTAATTGAAATTTATATCGGGGTCTATTTTTATATCCATGTGGTCCAACAATATTTGAGGGGTATTGTGGTGGTAGGTTATTTTAGAGTTTTCAATGGTATCTAAACGAATACTATGGGTGGAAAACCCAATAATGGGATCTAATTTGGACACCAATTTACGGTCTGCCAAATAGTCTATAATCGATGTTAGTTGGCGGTACTGTGCCTGGTTGGCAAGTTTATCGCTTTTCATTACTTCTAAGTACACTTTTTTAAACTGATTTATTTGACTTTTTTCCGAAATACTGAAGGTCCCCCAAAAGCCAAAGGATGATAGTAAAGCCAATATGAAAAGGGAAATAGAGAGCACTTTTAGTCGCTTTCCTTTGCTAAACAATAGGTAAAGTGTCACTCCCAATATCCAAAAAGCAAGTAGCAGTACAAAATATCGATTTTCGGTGAACCCGTAGTCGTCAATTCGTCTAAAAATGGCTACAAATAGTAATACAACCATGGGTAACAATAAAATATAAAACCAGGGATGGAAGGTATTTATACTCCATGATTTTAGGGTTTTTTGAATCGGATCGATAATATGCTGTACTGCAAATCCCAAAATAGCCAAAGCCGTCACCAAGTATGAAACCCAGCCTTGTGGGAGTTCCCATTGAATTAATATTTTTAGGCTGTAAGCGTATAAGATAATTAGATACAACAGTACTAGTGGAATTAAAATATACTTTACAAAGACCTCCAAGGCCTTATGGAAATAGATGGTGGTTTGCAGTAAAATTTGTTTTGGGAAATCTGAAAGATAAATCCATGTATTAACGGTGCCTAAACAGAAAACAAAAAGTTGTCCATAGCGTTTTCCTGATATTTTTATATCAAAGAGCGATTCGAGGGCTAATAGAGCCAATACAAGTCCTAAGTAGAGTACCCCAGAGAAAAGGGCGCTTCTTCCAATGGAAAAGCCAACTGATTTAATATAGTTCCAATGAGCGTTTTTATTCCAGCTTTTGATAAATGGGGCAAAAAGGATACCTAAATGGCCAGCGATAAAATACAGCATAAACCGGACATAGTAGGTGGGATCGTCATTATGACCCACAAGTGTAGGCAGCTGCCAATAAAACAGGAAAAGGAGCCCTAGTAGGACCATCTTTGTCCATTGCCATTTTTTTGGATTAGGAAATTGCTCTATAAGAAATTGTATTGCAATTAGCCAACTAACCCCTATTACCAAGGTCATAAATACATTTAAATGGGTTTCAAAAAAATCACCTCCATCCTTTCCGATAAAATAAATACAGTATATACTTCCCAAAATGGTCCATAATAAAGTAATAGGAAACCGTTGAAAGGCGTTGTAGGCCTTATCGGAAATTTCTTTGAAAGATGCTAGATTCATTTTGTAGTATAGTTATAAATATACAAACTAATTTAAAACTGTTTTGAAAGGAAAATACCCGGGCCAAGGGGAATTCAGGGTATTGTATTCCATGGAGGTCCAACAGCAAGAACCGACCTGCTGGTTGGTATGTGATTTTAAATTTTCAACTGTTCTCGGGTTACATTCTACAAGAGGTCAATAGTATCTATTAAATGCTATAAAGCCTATGAAGAGGTTCATTGTTTTCTTTACAACATACCCTATAGTCTGTAATTTTTAGAAAAGTGACTGCTGTTTTGCTGGATTTTCATGTTCTAAAAGCCATTTTTTTCGATGAAGTCCCCCTGCGTATCCGGTAAGGGAACCATCACTGCCAATTACCCTATGACATGGAATAATGATCCACAAGGGATTTTTGCCGTTGGCTGATGCCACCGCCCTTATTGCATTTGGGTCGCCCAAGGTTTTGGACAGTTCCAAGTAGGAGACCGTCTTGCCATAGGGGATTAGTTCCAAGGCCTTCCACACTTTATTTTGGAACTCGGTTCCTATAGGGTTTAGCAACAAACTAAATTGAGTGCGACTGCCATCAAAGTATTCCTTTAATTGGTATACGGCATCTTCCAATTCTTCGGGAATAATATCGGTTGGTTTTTCATCTCTATCCAAGATACTAAGGGATGTTAATCCATTTTCATCGCCTTCAAGTTTGGCAATGCCCAAGGGTGTTTTTAAAAAGGCCGTTTCTATCATTCCTGCGGTTTATCTTCCCCAATATTTCCCAATCTTTTAGCCCGTTCGTTCCAATTTTTACGTGCCAATTGCTGTAAGTTTTCCACACTATCGCTTTCATCCATAATTTCGAGCCCCAATAGGGTCTCTAAAATGTCTTCCATGCTTACCACGCCACTAACGGAACCGTATTCGTCCACCACCAAGGCAATGTGTTCATTTTCGGAAATAAAGGTTCTAAAGAGTTCGGGAAGGGGTGTTTTTCGGTTACTAATTAAGATCTCACGCTTAATAGAGGATAGAGGGGCGTCGCCATTATTAATGATGATCTCCTCCAGTACTTTGTCCTTGAGTACAAAGCCAGTAATATTATCAATTTTTTGGCTATACACAGGAATCCGTGAGAAAACCATTCTGGGATTGGCGTCATAGAATTCCTTTATACTGACGTCTTCCGATGCAATTTTCACTACTGCCCTTGGGGTCATGACATCTTTTACCAATACCTCGTCAAATTTGAGGAGGTTCCTGATGATGGTAGATTCCGATTCTTGGAAAACGCCTTCTTCGTGTGCAATATCTGTCATCGCACCAAAATCCTCTCTGCTCAAGACACTTCCTTCCATGCCCTTATTTCCTACAAGTTTGGTGAAAAGTTGCAGCACCCATAACAAGCCCGTCCATTTAAGGGCCCATACCATGATTTTTAAGGTTTTGGTGGTGAAATTCACCAATTGTTTCCAATAGGTAGCCCCAATGGTCTTTGGGATTATTTCGGAAGCGACTAAAATTAAAATTGTCATTAGGGTAGATACCAGGCCAACCATGGCGCCTTCCGTAAATTCTATTCCTAAAAACGATCTTTTTGTATTCTCATATAATTCGGAATAGACCACTTTTGCTTGCACTCCCACTAATATTGCACCAACGGTATGTGCTATGGTATTTAATGTTAGGATGGCAATCAGTGGTTTATCTACGTCCTTTTTAAGGATTTCTAGATCAAGGGCGTACGATTTTCCATCTTTCTTTTCTAGGTTGATAAAAGTCTGTGAAACGCTCAGTAAAACCGCTTCTAAGATGGAACATAGAAATGAAAATAGGATAGAAATAAATGCATAAAAGAAAAGTAGGCCCATAAAAGTCTGATAGGATACTAAAATAACAATAAATTCATAGTCCTAAACGGATGTGCACCATTAGGATTAAAAATTTATTGTTATTGAGTGAAAAATACGTGTATTTTTCATTTCAGATGGTCAATAGCTTCTATCCTAATAATTTTACTGCATCCCTAGCGAAATAACTGGCAATGATATTGGCCCCCGCTCTTTTTATCGCGACAAGCTGTTCCATCATTACGGCATCGTGGTCCAACCAGCCTTTTTCGGCCGCTGCTTTAACCATGGCATATTCGCCAGATACCTGATAAACGGCCACCGGCACATCTACCTCATTTTTTATTTCCCTAACAATATCCAGATAGCAAAGTCCCGGTTTAATCATTACGATATCTGCGCCCTCATCGATATCCATTTCTGTTTCCTTTATCGCCTCAAACCTATTGGCATAATCCATTTGATAGGTCTTTTTGTCACCAAATCCTGGAGCGGAATCCAACGCATCCCTAAACGGACCGTAGAAGGCACTGGCATATTTTGCGCTATAGGCCATAATGCCGGTATTGGTATAGCCCTCATCTTCCAATGCTTCTCTGATGCTTAAAATCCTTCCGTCCATCATATCGCTAGGCGCAACAAAATCGGCTCCCGCCTCAGCGTGACTCAAGCTCATGCCCGTGAGTATTTCAACGCTATCGTCATTTACGATCTCTCCGTCCTCTACAATCCCATCATGTCCGTAGGAGGAATAAGGGTCAAAGGCTACATCAGTCATAACAAGCATCTCTGGGCAGGCATTTTTGACGGTTTTAATGGCGCGTTGCATAAGCCCTTTGGGATTTAGTGCTTCCTTGCCCTTATTGTCTTTTAAATGCTCTGGGATCATGGCAAACAATAGGACCGATTTTAAGCCCATTGCCCATAGCTCCTTGACCTCTTTTTCCAATATGTCCAAGCTAAAACGATAATAGTTGGGCATGGAGGCAATCTCTTGCCTTACACCCTTGCCTTCCACAACAAAAAGGGGTACTAAAAAATCATTTGGGGAGAGAATTGTTTCCCGGACCAAAGAACGTATGGCCTCATTGGTACGGAGTCTTCTATTTCTTTTAAGTGGATACATTTGTATGTTTTTTTTATGGTTCAAAGATAATGATACTACACCTAATCCGTATAGATATGTATTGGTTTATTGGGCTAATCCCAAATACTGCCAAACACCTTTCTCCTTTGTAAAGTCCGACTTCTCATGGATAACTTCCACCTTTCCATTTTCAAAGAAAAAGGCATTAAAAGTAACGGTGCCTCTAAGGTCGTTTTCACCCCCCATGGAGGTGTCTAAAATCTCCAAACGGATCCAACTGACGGATTTTGCCCATGCAATAATAGAGTTCTTTTCCTTTAACGGTCGGCTGCTTTTGTGATGGCTATCCATTAGATAATTTCCGTTTGCCAAAACAAAAGCTGTATATCTGGAGCGCATCAATTGTTTGGCAGTAGCTACTGCAGATAGATTTTTATGCGCCACTTCGCAGCAGTCAGTATAGGATTTATTGGTTCCGCAAGGGCAGTTCATATTGTATTGGGCTAACTGTTGTTCGTAAACTCCTCAAGATTTCCGTTGGTTGAATTAATTAAGCTGTGGTCTACTAATCATTTAGTAATATAGAGTTATCTATTTCCGAGGAAGTCCATATTAGGCCCGTATAGAGCAAGCTGGACTTATCTAATCTTCTTTATTTTGGTCCTTCTGTTTGCGTAAAATTTCATTTAATCGCTCTTTTCTGGTTTCCTGTTCTTTTTTAAGCTTGTTCTTTTTTCTATTTACCAGTTTGGTATGTTTTGCCTTGTTCAGGGTGTTTTTTTCTTTTCCTTTCTTTCCCATATTGCTGTTTTGGGGATTATACCCAGTCTTTTGGTTGGGCGAGTACTTTTAATAAACGCTCTTCTTCGCTTCCTTTTTCTGGATGATGGTCATAACGCCATTGCACATGTGGTGGTAAACTCATCAGAATACTCTCTATTCTCCCGTTGGTTTTTAGTCCGAATAGGGTTCCCTTGTCGTGCACCAGGTTAAATTCCACATACCTTCCACGACGGATTTCTTGCCATTCTCGTTGTTCTTTGGTATAGGGCAGCTGTTTTCTTTTTTCTACAATGGGAACGTAGGCCTCTAAAAAACTGTTTCCTACTTCTGTTTCAAAATTGTACCAATCTTCCATGCTCATTTGGTCCGTAGCCTTGCAGTAGTCATAGAAAAGTCCACCTACCCCTCTGGCCTCGTTCCTATGGGAATTCCAAAAATACTGGTCGCATTTTTCCTTATACTTGGGGTAAAATTCGGGATGGTGTTTGTCACATGCGTTTTTGCAGATGGAATGGAAATGTTTGGCATCTTCGTCAAACAGATAATATGGGGTGAGATCTTGTCCGCCACCGAACCATTGGTCCATTAAATTACCTTCCTTATCGTACATTTCAAAATAACGCCAGTTGGCGTGTACGGTGGGCACCATAGGGTTCTTAGGGTGAAGGACCAGACTTAATCCGCACGCATAAAAATCCGCGTCCTTGGTGCCAAAATAGTTTTGCATACTCTCTGGCAATGCACCGTGAACTGCGGAAATATTAACTCCCCCTTTCTCAAAGACTGCACCGTTTTCTATAACTCTAGATCGGCCACCACCCCCTTCCGAGCGTACCCATAGGTCTTCTTTAAAAACAGCGGAACCGTCAACTTCCTCTAATTTTTCGGTTATTTTATTTTGAAGTTGTAGAATGTAGGCGTAAAATTTACTTTTCATGTTTTGTTTGATTTGTTAGACCTTCAAGGTTTTGGAAACCTTGTAGGTCCGTCGCGTTATTGTTGTTATCCTGGAAGGTCGGCAAGACTTTACAGGTCGTATGACATCAATTCACCTTTTCCGGATTTAAAAGTGCAACCGTCCTGGTGGTTGCTGCCGTTACCGATAGTGGCAATACCAATATTACCCCAATAATAGGAATAAAAAGGAAGAGCATAAATACAATTCCATTTCCTATGGCCAGGCCTTTGTTTTGTTTAACAAAGCGTACACTATCGCAATAATTAAAATGTCGTTCCAAAGTGTAGTCCATATTACCAAATCCGGCATAGTAGGCTTGTACTAACAAAAGTAAAAAGGTAGCTACCACTCCAATTATGGGAATAAGACTAAATAATAAGATTGGAAGGGTCCATAGTAATTCCATCCCTAGATTTCGTAAATTTATGCGTAGTCCACGCCATAGCTGCTGAAGGAAACTCGTGTTTCTATGGCTATGGGCTTCTTTCCCCAGCAAGTGGGCCTCTATTTTCTCGGATACTGGGCTCATAAAGGGAGCGGAGAGTGCCATTACCAAATGTTTGTAGAGTATAAATCCCAGTACAAGGATCAGCATGCCGCCAAATACTTCACTTATAATGAATACGGTATGTTTGCCCCACTCCCATGGCCAAACTTGGGAAATAAATCCGCCAATAGTATCTGACAGGGTATAAGCGAGTGAAAAGATTATGGCAGCTGTAACCATGCTTATAAGGATCGGGATCCAGAAGTACTTCCATAGCCCTAGTTGGGAAATGATTTTAAAAGTACCCGAATAGGCTTTGATACCGCTTAGAATATGTTTAATCATGAGCTGTATTTTGCGTAAGCGATTGACGTGGCATCCTTTTATTTTTAGTGATCCATTTTATTGGGGGTCTGATACCTTAACAAATTTGGACATCAGTTTTCCGTATGGGATATAAAAATAAAAGATATAACAGAAAGCGCGACCCTTTTTTGCTTTTTTGCAAAAAAGGGATACGCCCCAATATTAGTTTCCGTATTCTTTTACCGCGTCTATAAACGCCTTGGCATTGTCCAAAGGTATGTGCGGTAGGATTCCGTGGCCTAAGTTTACCACATATTTATCTTTCCCAAATTCGTTGATCATTTGGGTGACCATTTTCTTGATTACTGCCGGTGGCGACAACAGTCTTGTGGGGTCAAAATTCCCTTGAAGCGTAATTTGGCCTCCGGAAAGGAATCTTGCATTTCTAGGGGAACAGGTCCAGTCTACCCCTAGGGCTGCAGCACCTGATTTTGCCATATCGCCTAAGGCAAACCAGCATCCTTTTCCAAAAACGATTACTGGAGTCTCATCTTTTAAGGCATCTATAATCTGTTGGATGTACTGGAATGAAAATTCTTGATAGTCAACAGGAGAAAGCATGCCTCCCCAAGAATCGAACACCTGAACGGCATTTACACCTGCATTTACTTTTGCTTTTAAGTAGGCAATGGTAGTATCTGTGATTTTTTGTAACAACTGATGGGCCGCTACCGGATTTGTAAAACAGAATTCCTTAGCCTTGTCAAAGGTTTTGCTGCCTTCTCCTTGCACCACATAGCATAAAATGGTCCACGGAGAACCTGCGAAACCGATTAATGGGATGTCATCGTTCAATAATTCCTTAGTGGCCTTTATGGCCTGCATTACATAATCCAATTCTACATTTACGTCGGGGACAATTACATTATCCACGCCCTTCTGATCTCTTACAGGATTGGGTAAATAGGGGCCGAAATTGGGTTTCATCTCTACTTCAATATTCATTGCCTGTGGAATCACCAAGATGTCACTGAACAAAATTGCGGCATCCATCCCGAATCTTCGAATGGGTTGTACGGTAATTTCGCTCGCCAGTTCCGGAGTTCTACAACGTGTAAAAAAATCGTATTTATCGCGGATGGCCATAAATTCGGGCAAATACCTTCCCGCTTGACGCATCATCCATACCGGGGGTCGTTCTACTGTTTCTCCTTTTAACGCTCTTAGGAATAAATCGTTTTTTATGCTCATAGTATAGGTTTTAATCTCCATCTTTATCTCTTTCAACATTTTTTTGGATGTTGTTTCTTGAGGATTTGACGACTATTAATTTATTATAGATTTATAATGTTCAGCTACCTTTTCCAAGACACTTTCCACCGTTGGTTTCTTGGCGATAATTATATTTGAGGTGTGTTTTCTAGCTTCTTCTGCGGTAGTGGTCCCGATGCAAAAAGCAACACTGTCATGTATAGAATTCTGGATCCGATAACTTTCTATACCGGTTGGACTAAAAAATAGTATACCATTAAATTGGGTGGTAAAGGTTTGTGGGTTAGGACTATTTTGATACACCACCTGTTCTTTAAAATCGATATTATTTGCTATTAATCTGGTAGGGATCTCGTACCGTCTTTTATTGCCACACAGGAATAGAAACGATTCTTTTGAGAATTGTGTGACCAGTATTTGTGCCAATTCTGCACCATAGTGGGTCGCCGCTACCACATGAATGCCATTTTTCTCTAATAAAGCCTTGGTTTTTTCCCCCACACAAAACGCTTTTATCTGGGAGTAATTGGGTTTATTAACATTATCCTTGTTGAGGTCAGCTGTTTTTTTGAGGCAATTTAGATAAGCCTTAACTGTATTTTGACTGGTAAAAATGACATTTTTATAGGAAGTGTCGATTTCTTGATCAAGAAAGGCGATTTTAAGTGCATCATACTCCTCAATTAGGAATTGGGGATGGTTTAGTAGGTCCTTTTGGGACGTACTAAGTATTTTGGTGGATAGTAGGCTTATGCTCATGGTATACATTTTTTCCAAGGACAGCTTATGCCAGTTCTTTTTTAATCTTCACCATCAACTCTCTACCCCCTCGATCTAAAATTTCTATAGCGCAAGCCTTTCCAAAGCCTTTGTAATCTTTACTTGGGATTGTTTTCTTGGTGGCCATTTTCTGTTTGCCATCCAGCGATAATAGCATCCCTTCGAAATGTAAATTGTCATTTACTATGGTAGCTAAAGCGCCAATTGGTGCGGTACAACCTCCTTCTAATACCTGCAGGAATTCGCGTTCCACGTGGGTGCATATTTCTGTGGGTAGGTGGTTCAGTTTTTGGACTGCTTCCGTAGAAAAAGAATCGCTTTCCATGGTAACTACTACCATGGCCCCTTGTGCTGGTGCAGGGATCATCCAGTCCAAATCTATATGATTTTCAGGAAGTACTTCAATTCTTTCTAGTCCAGCCTTGGCAAATATGGCCGCATTCCAAGGGTTATCTTGAAGTTTTTTAAGGCGGGTATTTACATTGCCACGGATATCAGTAACATTATGGGTAGGATATTTGTTGAGCCACTGTGCTTGCCGTCTTAAGCTTCCGGTGGCTACGGTACCTTCTCCGTTAAGGAAATCGAGTTCCTTATAGACCAGAATATCTCGGGTATTGGCCCTTGGTAGGACTGCTGTTTGAATTATACCTTTGGGCAGGCGTGTTGGTACATCCTTCATGGAGTGCACTGCAATATCCACATTGCCATTGATCATGGCGACATCTAGGGTTTTGGTGAAGATTCCTGTAATCCCAAGTTCGTAAAGGGGTTTATTGAGTAGCAGATCACCAGTGGATTTCACGGATACAATTTCGGTCTTAAAGCCTAATGCCTCTAATTCTGACTGTACGGTATGGGCTTGCCATAGTGCAAGTTGACTATCCCGTGTGCCTATTCTTATTGTTTTCATTTCGATTCCAGGTCTAGTTGAAAAACTCGTTGAATAAGTTCTAAACTTGTATCAGAATCGATTTTAGTGTCTTTAAGATGATTGGCAAATTGTTTGGTAATCTTCTGAATAATGCGTTCGGTGACGATATCTGCCTGCTTGGAATTAAAGTTGGTGATCTTTTTACTCTGAAAATCCAACTCTTCGTCCTTCATTGTTTTAAGCTTTTTCTTTAGGGCCTTGATCACTGGAGCAAATTTTCTAGTTTCCAGCCATTTGATGAAATCGTCTTTAACCTCTTCTATTATTGCTTCGGCCTGTGGCACATACTTCCTTCTGTTTTCTAAGGTGTCATCGGTCATTTGAGATAAATGATCTAAATGAACAACGGTTACGTTTTCCATTTCGGTTACATTTTCCGATACGTTCTTGGGAATGGATAGGTCCAAGATCAACAATGGTTTTTTGGTATAGATCAACTCCTTGGAAATTGTAGGAGAATGCGCACCTGTTGCTACAATAAGTACATCCGTATTACGGATCTCCGCCTGTAAGTCGCCGTAGTTCTTTACAATTAGATTAAATTTTCCGGCAATTTTTTCCGCCTTATCCTTAGTACGGTTAATTAGGGTGATATGTGAGTTTTTGGTGTGCTTTATAAGGTTCTCGCAAGTGTTTCTTCCGATTTTCCCGGTTCCAAACAGTAGAATGTTCTTTTCGGATATATTGGGGATATTGTTAATGATATATTGTACCGATGCGAAGGCCACAGAGGTGGCTCCAGAGGATATCTCGGTCTCATTTTTTATACGTTTACTAGCTTGGATCACGGAGTTGCACAGGCGCTCCAAAAACGGATTAGCCATTTGATGCTTCTTGGACCTGTTAAAACTTTGTCGCAACTGACTGATAATTTCAAAATCGCCTAAAATTTGACTGTCGAGACCGGTTCCCATTCGGAATAGATGGTTTATGGCATCGTTGTTTTTGTAGATATAGGCCACTTCCTGGAATTCCTCCACTGATCCCTTGGTATTGTCACATAGCAATTTAATTAATTGAAAAGGATGTTGGGCAAAACCGTATAGTTCAGTTCGATTACAGGTAGAGGTTACCAATAAATCTTCTATGTCAATAAGCTTTGCCTGTTCCAGAAGTCGGTTTATCGAATTCTCCTCCAAGCTAAATTTACCGCGTATCGTAGCATCTGCCTTTTTGTAATTAAGGCCGATGGCATAAAACGAATTGTGTTTGGAAATATTATAATCTTTCATATGTACCCTTCAGAGCGCAACAAAAATAAGAGCATCAAAGTTATAAAAGTAACGCTAGAGGAACAATTAGTATCGATTGTGGTTTTTTAACGTAGTAATTGGTGTTAATATGCTGTTAATGCTATATTTTAGCGGGGTAGGAGTGAATTACTATCCCTGTAATTTAGAATGCTTCTAAATAGAATTGATCAAAACAAAGAGATTATGGAAGAAAAAAACATCGCTCGAGGTTCATTTGAGGAGGTATTTGTTGAAGATGGATTTTTTTTGCTAAAAATTCAGAATGATAGTGTTGATAATCAAATGGTTACAAGGGAAATAGACAGTACTTTTATTCAATTTCATTTTTGTTTAAAAGGCAGTGCTAAGTTTATTTTTAATGAAGGTAGGTATGCCTTGGAGGTTACCGAGGAAAATTCTTTATTGCTCTACAATACTCAAGTTGATCTGCCTCTTAACCTAGTATTGAATGCTCATTCTTGGATGGTTTCCGTGGTGATGACCATTCGTAAGTTTCATTCTCTTTTTTCCAAGGAGGCCAATTATATTCCTTTTTTAAGTGCAGAGAACAAGGATAAGAAATATTATTCCCAAGAGCCGGTATCCCCAGCAATAGCCGTAGTTTTAAGTCAGGTTATGAATTACAACCTGCATCGGTCTATCAAGGAATTATATGTAAAGGGTAAGGTGTATGAGCTAATTTCCCTTTACTTTAATAAGAGCGAGGATGCGGATATGGAAAATTGTCCATTTTTAGTGGATGAGGATAATGTAAGAAGGATACGTAAGGCTAAAGAAATAATTATTGCCCGGATGGCTGAACCGCCCACTTTGGTAGAACTCTCGGAGGAAATAGGGCTGAGCCTTAAAAAATTAAAAGATGGCTTCAAGCAAATCTATGGGGATTCCGTGTTCAGTTTTCTGTTTGATTATAAAATGGAATATGCTCGTAAAATGTTAGAAACAGGCAAATACAATGTAAATGAAGTAGGTTTAAAGGTGGGGTATAGTACCGCGAGCCATTTTATCTCGGCCTTTAAGAAACGGTACGGGACTACTCCCAAAAAATATCTAATGTCTTTGGCTAACGGATAACTTGAGCTATTTGTTGAATTTAAAAAATGGAATATTTTTATTATTTTTTGTACAACATTTCTCTTTTGTACCCATCTATAGTTTTCTAACAGTAGTCGGTTTAATTGTTACACCTAGTCAATCTTGTGGAAATCAATGAGAAAGTAATGAAATTCTCGAGTAAATTATCGATATTTAACATTGAAAATAAAAATCAGGAACTATATGAAACTATTTAAATCTGCCTCGGCGTTTATCGCCTTGGCCTTTATTATCGGTTGCGGAAGTGCGAAAATTGAGGAAGAGGTAATTTTAAACCCACATCTGCACACTAATCCGGTAACGGCGGCACAACGATTGGTTCCTGCTACTAAAATAAATAAGGATCAAGTGCTTGTATTTTCAAAAACTAATGGATTTCGGCATAGTTCCATAGAAAAAGGAGTGGCTACTTTGGTGAAGTTGGGAATCACCAATAATTTTGAGGTAACACAAACCGAAGATTCCCTGCAATTTAATCCTGCTAATCTCCAGAAATTCCAATTGGTCATATTTTTGAACACCACTATGGATGTGTTGGGCGATGCCGAGGAGGATGCTTTTGAGGGATATATCCAGAATGGAGGTAGTTTTATGGGAATCCATGCTGCGGCTGATACCGAATATGAGTGGCCTTGGTACGGTAAAATGGTAGGGGCCTATTTCTTAAGTCACCCTAAGCAGCAGGACGCCGTAATAGAGGTGGTAGATCATAGCCATCCAGCAACCAAACATTTGGCTTCCACTTGGACTCATTTTGATGAATGGTACAACTTTAAGGAGATGAATCCCGATGTACATGTATTGATGAAGTTGGATGAAAGTAGTTATGAGGGAGGTAAAAATGGAGATAACCATCCTATTGCCTGGTATCATGAATACGACGGTGGTAGGGCTTTTTATACCGGCCTTGGTCATACCGATGAGGCGTATGACGACCTAAATTTTAGACAACAATTGATAGGCGGAATTGAATATTGCCTAGGCAGAAAGTAAGTCGCGCTCCAACATTGGATTCGCCATTGGTATGGCTTGACTACACCATTTTTTAATAACCACCATTCTTTTCATAATGTCCTGTCCCCGATAAAATACTTATCAATTTTTAGTGTTTCTTGGACGGGACTTTATAATAAGGGAGGTGTTTACTAGTTCATTTCTATACCATAACCCAATGGGCTATCTGCTCTAGTTATGATAAGATTTTTAAAACCCTTTCATATCTTTGTGAAATTAGTAAGACCATGCGGAATTTTTTGGTAGATCTTATACAAGTTGGTTCTAATGAATTTGTGGTTAATTAGGTATAGTATTAGTGAACTGGTTTCAGGTATAGTTAAATGTAAGGTTGAATAGGTTTGGGGTGTATAAGCCCAAAAATTACTTCAATTCATAGTTATAGTAGGTAAATTAAAAGAAACACCATGAAAATTGACATTTTACAGCCATCGGATGTAAGCGATAGCGTTACAAAACAAGTAAAGGAATTATTTGCTCAATTAAACGGCTCCATAGAGCAGGTGAACCTTGCAGAAGTTTTTAAACCAGAGAATGCAATTACTTTCGCCTATTGTATGGAAAAGGACAAATTGGTAGGTATGGCTCTAATGTGTGCTTATACCGTAGTGTCTGGATATAAGGGCTGGGTAGAGGATGTGGTGGTAGATAAAGCTTATCGCGGTCAAGGGATAGGACGTAAATTGATGGAAAAATTAGTGGATGAGGGCAAGCGTAAGGGGCTGTCCGAAATTCTCCTTTTTAGTGCCGATAAGCGGATAGAGGCTATTGGGCTCTATAAAAGCTTGGGATTCCAGCAAAAGGAAAGTCGCATTTATGTGTTAAAAACGAGCTAGTACTATTTTTAGAAGCACTATTTTATTGAATATCATTAGCCATCGCTTAGTTTTCTATAGGCGGTGGCTTGTCTTTTTTATATCGGTTTATCAGCTGCTTTCGTCGCAGAGTATCCTCGGTAAGGAGAGTAGATTGCTTCAGAGCACTGGTGGCAGCCATAGAACTGAACTCGCATCGGTTATAATATTTTTATTTCCATGAATTAGGTAGTGTTGACCCTCTCATGATCCCTAATTCGAATTTCGCAGTAGCAAGGCAACTTTTGATTGGAATTCGATAAAATTCCGTTGGTTATTCCTTATTTTCTTGATTATATTGCTGTTAGCTTATCATTGTGATCAAATTCGTCCAGATTCTTAAAAAATAGTGGAGGGGTGTGTTTCAATTTTGGTAAGCTGTTATAATAATGACGTCCATTTTTAATATGGATTAATAGATATCTAAAATGGTCCATTATTATGGGCGGTATTAGGTTTCGACTTAAAAATTATATAATCATGAATAAAAAAAAACCGACCAAAGCCAACGCTTCGCGCCGTTCGTTTATTAAAAAAGGGGCTATGGCCTCGTCCATTTTTATTGTACCTAGATTTGTGATGGGTGGAGTGGGGTATACCGCCCCCAGTGACCGTTTAAACTTGGCCGCCATAGGTTCTGGTGGTAAAGGAGCAAGTGATATTCGAAACGCATCCGTAGGCGGGCGTGAGAAAGTTGTTGCTCTCTGCGATGTGGATTTCTCAGGATCAGCAACTAAATCTGTTTCTCAATTTCCCAAAGCAAAATTATATGCGGATTTTAGGGAAATGTTGGATAAGGAAAAAGGTATTGATGCAGTGACCATTTCTACTCCAGACCATGTTCATGGCCCGGCTGCGGCGTATGCTATGGAACGCGGGGTACACGTTTATGTGCAAAAACCCATGACCCATAATATAAGAGAGGCCAGAGTACTCACCGAAATGGCACGGGATAAGAAAATTGTGACTCAGATGGGGAATCAGGGAGGATCCAATCCACTTTTGGGAATGGTTCAAAAATGGATAGATTCTGGAGTTTTGGGAAAAATATCTAAGGTACAGGTATGGACCAACCGTCCGGTGTGGCCACAAGGTGGTGCCATGCCCCTGCCAGACCCCAGCTCCAAGCCCAAAGATCTTAATTGGGACCTTTGGCTGGGACCGGCAGCACTTAAACCCTATACACCAAATATGCATCCCTTTGGTTGGAGGGGATGGTGGGATTACGGAACCGGTGCCCTTGGGGATGTAGGATGTCATTTGATCGACATCCCCTTCCGTACTTTGGGCCTTAAATACCCTACAGATGCGGAATGTAGTGTTGGCGCAGTATATACCAAGATGTGGAGTCCGGACTATCAACCTGAAGGCTGTCCCGCTTCCTCTTTTATAACCCTACATTTTGCTGCCACAGAAAAAAGTGGTTCTCCAATAGAAATGACATGGAGCGATGGGGGAATTAGACCTGCACATCCCGAGATTATTCCTGCCGATCATGAAATTGGAGGTGAGAATAGTTTAAATGGCGTTTTAATCATTGGGGAAAATGGAATTATTTCTACTAATATAAATGACAGTTCCCCATTAATGCCAAAGTTATATTTGAATGATGGTACTACGGATTTTGGTCCTGAGGAAGAATCCAATGACGAACCGGAATACGGACATCAGCGCTTATGGGTAGAGGCCTGCAAAGCTGGTTTTGGAAGTAAGGAACATCTTGGGCTTACTTCTTCCTTTGATTATGCCGGCCCTATGACGGAGACTGTTTTAATGGGTAATCTGGCTATAAGAAGTTATCTTTTACAACGGGAAAATGAAAAAGGGAAAATGGATTTCTTTGCCCGTAAAAAATTGTTGTGGGATGGGGAAAATATGCGGATTACCAACCAGGAAGAAGCGAATCAGTTTGTGACTCGGAAGTATAGGGACGGTTTTGTAGTATAAGCTATTCTTTACATTTTGTTTAATACACCTTCATCACTATAGTTTTGGTAGTGGTGAAGGTGTTTTTTTTATTGTGTCTGGAAATTTAAATAGGGTCAATAAAAATGATTTTATGCTATATTTGCCACCGATAAAACATTAAATAAAATAAATGAAACAATTACTTTTTGCATTGGTGCTTACTATGTTTATTTCGTGTAATAGTGATGAGGAAACCGATTTTGTGGCCAAGAACGAATTGGAAATCACTGCCTATATAGAAAAAAACAACCTGCAGGCAGAGAAGAGCAATAGCGGACTTTATTATGTGATTGATGAAGAAGGCAGTGGCGTACGCCCTTCGGCATCTTCAGAGGTTACTGTAGCCTATAAAGGATACTATAGTAATGGGAAGGTGTTTGATCAGAGTAAAGAAGAGGGAATATCCTTTCCATTGCAAGGTGTAATAAGAGGCTGGACCGAAGGCATTCCTTATTTTAAAGAAGGTGGTAGAGGAATGTTGTTAGTACCTGCGCATTTGGGATATGGCAATAGGGACACCAGAGGTATCCCCGGTGGGTCTGTGCTTATCTTTGATATTCATCTTATTACCGTAAAATAGGGAAGCCCTATAGTTGTACCTGGGCCTTGGCCTTAAGAATAAGTATCTAATACTTCACAAAAACCAGCCTTAAAGGTTGGTTTTTGTGTTTTAGGCCGATTTTATTTATAAGAAACCAAGCTGAATGCGCTGCTACATCTTTAATAAAGGATAAGGAAATGGAGGTTTAAACCAGGAATGCCAGCTCGTGTACTTTCTTGCTTAAAAGAGATCAGGTTTAGGAGTCTAAGGGTAGATAGTGCTAATTGGAGCCTAAATTATAACGGGTATTATGGCTGAAATACCTAATTTTCTGTATTTTGTTGCCCTATTAGGAAGGGTAGGATAAAATGTCTAGAAGTCGATCATTTTATTCAAATTAAACGAGACAATTAACTTTTATAAGTCTAGCTCCACTTAAAAGCTTGTGCTTTCAATCTTCATCAAAATTGAAACCCTACATTAGACAGGAGTTTCTAATGGAGTTGGATTGTTGTGTAGGAGCTCGACTTTAATTATTACCGTGATTTAAAAACAGGTGTATGAGTGTATTTAGAATTTTTCTTTTTTCAATACTTTTTTTAGGTTTTGAAAATATATCTGCCCAGGAAACCGATTCTATGGTTTGGTGGAATCCTACCAATTCTAGCTTTCCCGTAGTACAAGGTCAAGCTTGGCCAGATCAGGTGGCGGGTACCTACCATCGATTACCGGAAAAGTCCGAAAATACGGTTAGGCCTGCGGTTTGGAATCTATCCAAAGATGCAGCGGGTCTTTCTATACGATTTTGGAGCGATGCCAGATCTATTTCAGTGCGGTATACCGTAAAAGGAAGCCATGCCATGCCTCACATGCCTGCAACCGGAGTGAGTGGCGTGGATCTTTATGCAAAATCAAGCGACGGGGAAAGTCAATGGTATAGAGGTCGTTATTCTTTTGGGGATACCATACACTATCATTACAATTCTATAGATCCCAGGGAGAAATATCATGAAAAGGGAAGGGAATACCAATTGTACCTGCCTTTGTACAACGAGGTGGAGTGGTTGGAGATCGGGGTATCACCTGAGTCGGATTTAAATCCCCTGCCGCTGAGGCAGGAACGGCCCATTGTAATCTATGGTACCTCTATTGCTCAAGGGGGCTGCGCTTCTCGTCCGGGAATGGCATGGACTTCTATTTTGGAACGTAAACTGGATAGGCCTTTAATTAATTTAGGATTTTCTGGCAATGGGCGACTAGAATCTGAACTAATTGACCTGATAACGGAAATTGATGCAAAAGTAGTGGTGCTAGATTGTCTTCCCAATTTGGTGGCTACTAAGAACCGAAGTTTGGAAGAGGTATTGCAACTGATGAAATCTGCCGTATTTAAAATCAGGGAGAAGAGGCCTAAAGTTCCTATTTTATTAGTGGAACATGGCGGATATTCAGATGGACTTGTTGATGTGGAACGTAAAAAAGCGTATACTGATCTAAATAGGATGGCCCAGCAGGCTTTTAATCAATTGCAGGTAGCAGGAGTTTCTAATTTGTATTTGCTGGGCAAGGAGGAAATTAATTTGTCCATGGAGAGCTTTGTTGATGGTACCCATCCTACCGATTTGGGAATGATGGAATATGCCCTTGCCTATGAAAAAAAGATCCGGGAAATACTGAAGGAACCAATTGGTATTTATTCTACGACCAAACCGGTGACCCAAGCTAGGGAGCCTGGAATGTATTCTTGGGAAGAACGGCATCAAAAATTGATCCAACTAAATAGGGAGAATCCTCCAAAAGTTTGTTTCCTTGGGAATAGCATTGTCCATTATTGGGGAGGCCTTCCAGAGGCTCCCCGTAGTAATGGCGAACAGTCTTGGGAGGATAACTTTGGGGATTTTAAAACCCGTAATTTTGGATTTGGGTGGGATAGGATAGAGAATGTATTATGGCGAGTTTATCAGGGGGAACTGGATGGGTTCGAAGCCGATCAAATTGTACTGATGATAGGCACTAATAACCTACATCTGAATTCGGATAAAGAAATCCTAGTGGGTTTAGAGATTTTGGTGCAGGCCATCAGGCAAAGACAGCCAAAAGCAAAATTGCTGTTGGTGGGCTTCCTTCCTAGGGTTAAAGATGAATTTAGAATACGAAATTTAAACCTAGAAATCGCTAAGTTGGCGAGTTCTAATACTCTTAAGTATGTAGATGTGGGGCCGGTGCTATTACAGAAAGATCAGAAAATAGATGCAACACTTTTTTCCGATGGCCTACATCCCAATGACAAAGGGTATTCTTTACTTGGCAGGGAGCTGCGTAAGTATATAATGCCTAATTCTGGTCATTAGTAGGGGGCGCACCCTAGCTCGTAAAGGGCGGATAAGCAAAATACCGAATAGTATTAATACTGGTCTAACTAGTTTGAAGAGAGGTGTCCTTATAAATTATTAGGGCAAAACTCTAGCTACCATTATCCCCGTATTGCTTTTTATATTCTTTAAATAATCGACTAAGGGTTGTTTGGTAACTTCTACCTCCATGGACCCTGTGGAAGCATGTAGTAAGTGTATTCTACCATCTGCTTCCCGGGTTGCAATACCCGTATGAGTAATGTCTAGCCCTTTTATGGAAGTGGTCAAGGCTATGATATCTCCAGATTTAATTAAATGTTCATTTTCCTGAATTTGATCTTGTGGGAGAATACAAATGGACTGGTTTTTTAGAAACTGTTCCGACTCCTGGATCTTTTTATAGTTTTTGGAATCTTTTAAAAATGGATATAGGTCCCTATGCGTGCTCATAAAATTAATTTCCTTGCTACTTTCCTTCCCGCCAATTTCAGCAGTTAGGTCTTGGAGCAGTCCTTTTTCTTCGTTATTGGCAATCCATTCCGAGAAATAGTGAAGTCTAGAGGCATATCCACTTAACACCCCATTCTTATACCGAATGGTTTCTAAGTGTTTTACATAGGAATCGAAATCGGTTTGATCTTGCTGTAGCATATAGCTAAACGCAAGAACATTTTCAACAAAGGTTGTGCAATCGAGCCCTTGCAGATTAACAACAAGTGATTCCTTATCTCCAATCTCTAGGGTTTTTGCCACGTAAGGTATTCCCATAAAGGTTTTTCCTACCGCTACCACTGTCTCGCCAAAGGCATTGGATTTAAGATTGGAAATGGAAGTTATTTTCGACTCAAATGCCTTCCGGTCTTGTAAGGAGCAAATAATATCCTGGGCAAATCCCATATGGGACAGAAGTGCCATGGTCGCAATTAATAGCGATACTTTTGGTGGTGCGATTTTCTTCAAATTTAAAATTTCCATAAGTTTTATGAATAACTCACTAAGTGAGATTTGAATGCTCTGACGCTTGCCTACCCGTTGCGTTCAGGCGGGCGTCCAAATGATATTCGTAGTTTCCGTTCGATGCCTCATGGGCTTGCCAGAGCTAATTTACTACACTAGTTCGGTTGCCTGTTAATGTTGTTGATTTTCATTATCGGAAGCAACACAAGTTCAAAAATACAAAATCCTTCGGTTAAGGGAATTTAATATATTCATAATTGTGGCTAGTCTTTAGGTGTTGTTCTTCAATTGAATAATTGGGTTAAAAATTAATTTTCTTATTCTTTGAACCGGGTAAACCGGATAGATGGGCTTAGGCTTTAGGTAATCTGGAGTACTGCATCACTTAAATTTTATTAAAGGAAGTTATTATTAGGGTGGAATATAATCGGATGATGTTTAATTTTAAAAATACCTTACTGTATTTAAATATACTCAATGAATTGAATACAAGTTATTTACGTTGTAAATTATAATCCTTTACTTTAGATATTTTTTCATTGTATCCTATGATTTTAAAATCATTGTTTTTTTTATGAGTCTTTCATTCGCTTGGACGGGAGATTACGACCGCTATCCAATATAAATGCACTGCCTTCTTAGGGATTTGAATTAAATTTGGTTCTAAATCAATTCCCTCTATACCCGTATTGAGAACTATTTCCTGGTTTTAAAATTTAGTTCCTTTACAAGTGTTATTTTTGCTTTAATAGTAAAAATTAATACCAGTCTTTATAATGAAAGGAGTTTTGTTGGTGAATTTGGGATCCCCTGATAGTCCCACCCCTAAAGATGTTAAACCGTATTTGGATGAATTTTTAATGGACGAACGGGTAATAGACGTGCCATTATGGTGGAGGAGAATTCTTGTTCGTGGAATTATTTTAAGGACAAGACCTAAAAAATCTGCGGCAGCCTATCAAAAGATTTGGTGGGAGGAAGGATCTCCTTTGGTGGTAATTTCTGAGCGTTTTTCAGATAAAGTAAAGGATTTAGCGGAAATTCCAGTGGCTTTGGGAATGCGTTATGGTAGTAT
Organism: Arenibacter antarcticus; assembly: GCF_041320605.1. Classification (NCBI taxonomy): domain Bacteria; kingdom Pseudomonadati; phylum Bacteroidota; class Flavobacteriia; order Flavobacteriales; family Flavobacteriaceae; genus Arenibacter; species Arenibacter antarcticus. The sequence goes on along the minus strand of NZ_CP166679.1, from coordinate 1,417,470 downwards.
GAGCATAAAAAATGGACTCCAAGAGTTGAAAGATAAGGGAGTAACGGAGGTGTTATTGGTTCCGTTGTATCCCCATTATGCCATGTCTTCCTATGAAACTGTGGTCGTAAAGGCCATGGAAGAAAAGGACCAGCATTTTCCTGAGATGCATATAACCACCCTACCTGCCTTTTACAATAATCCAGATTATATAAAGTTGTTGTCGGACAGCATTACCAATGGCTTAAAGGATTTTGACTACGATCATATTTTATTTTCCTATCACGGTATCCCAGAAAGACACATTAAGAAATCGGATCCTACAAAATTCCATTGTAAGATAGATGGCCAGTGTTGTAGTACCAATTCAGTGGCGCATAATACCTGTTATAGGCACCAATGTTTTGATATGACCGAAAAGATAAAGCAGTATTTGGGCCTTTCAGAGGATAAGGTGAGTCTTTCCTTTCAGTCCAGATTGCTCAACGATCCGTGGTTAAAGCCATATACCGACTTCGAGTTTGAACGCCTTGGAAAGGAAGGAGTTAAGCGTTTGGCGGTAATTACTCCGGCTTTTGTTGCCGATTGTCTAGAAACCCTAGAAGAAATTGCCATGGAGGGCGAAGAACAGTTTAAGTCGGCCGGAGGAGAAGACTACAAGCATATCCCCTGTCTAAATGACAATCAGGAATGGGTAAACTTGATGGTTAATTGGATCCACGATTGGCAGCTTAAAGAAATGCTTCCCGCGTAATGGCAAAAGTTTCGGCAGAGCAGCTTGGGAACGAGCCCATTGGAAAACTCCTTATTAAACAGGCGGTACCTGCCTCTATTGGGATTTTAGTGATGTCGCTCAATGTTCTTGTCGATTCCATTTTTGTTGGGAATTGGATTGGATCTATCGCTATTGCCGCTATAAATGTAGTGTTACCAGTGTCCTTTTTTATCGGGGCCTTGGGGATGGCGATAGGGATTGGGGGCTCTAGTATAATTTCTCGTGCGCTAGGTGCCAATAACCAACCAAAGGCTCTTAAGACTTTTGGAAACCAGATAGCCCTGACTTTGTTAGTAACCGTGGCGATGGTGTTGCTGGGGCTGTATTATACCGATAGTCTTATTCCCGCCTTTGGAGGTAAGGGTGATATTTTTGAACTCGCCAAAATTTATTATACCATAGTCTTGTATGGGGTGCCATTCTTAGCGCTTTGTATGATGGGGAATACGGTGATTAGGGCAGAAGGGAAACCCAAGTTTGCCATGAACGCCATGATTATCCCTTCAGTAGGGAATTTATTGATGGATTACCTCTTTATCTATGTTTTTGATTGGGGGATGGCAGGTGCCGCTTGGGCTACCACTATAGGGTATTTCTTGTGTTTTGCTTATGTTGTTTATTTTTTCCTATCCCAGAATTCCGAACTAAAGATTAATTGGTCTCATTTAAGGTTTAGTAGGCTCATTTTAAAGGAAATTGGGGCCTTGGGTTTTGTAACCTTGGCAAGGCAGGCGGTGGTAAGCTTGATCTATCTTTTAATGAATAATATTTTGTTCAACTTGGGGGGCGAAGCCATGGTTGCCGTCTATGCCATAATCGGGCGGATGTTAATGTTTGCCCTCTTTCCTGTTTTTGGGGTCACCCAAGGCTTTTTGCCTATTGCAGGATTTAACTATGGGGCAGGAAAATACCAAAGAGTACGAGAATCTATTAATACCGCAATTAAATATGCGGCTATTTTGGCTACCACCGTGTTTATTGGACTCATGATATTTCCCGCGGAGATTGCGGGCCTCTTTTTGAGCAGTCGACCGGATATGTCCGCCAAGGAATTAGCGATGAATGCATTTGTGTTGGAGCATACCCCTTCGGCCATGCGAATGGTTTTTGCCGCCACGCCCATAATTGCGTTACAGTTGATCGGTGCCGCCTATTTTCAGGCCATTGGAAAGGCTGTGCCAGCGCTTTTACTTACCCTGAGCCGGCAAGGCTTCTTTTTTATACCGCTCATTTTAATCTTACCCAACTATCTTGGGGAAATAGGGGTGTGGATCTCTTTCCCGATCGCCGATGTTTTAGCAACCCTGGTTACTGGCTATTTTTTACGAAAAGAGGTAAGGAAGGGATTGATGGAAGGAAATGATTCAGATGGAATTCACAATCATGAATAAGTTTACATAAAGCAATAAGATTAGTTTTTCAAATCTTGGTCTCTTACCTTTACCATGCAAATATTATCCTATGACCGTCTACTACAATTACATTAAAGCCTTGCACCTCATTTTTGTGATTACCTGGTTTGCGGGCTTGTTCTATATCCCTCGTTTGTTCATTTACCATATAGAGGCCGACCAAAAACCATCCCCGGAAAGAGAAATATTAACGCAGCAATTAAAATTGATGACCAAGCGGTTATGGTACATCATTACGTGGCCCTCCGCAATTTTGGCCACGGGCTTTGCCATCTGGTTACTGTTTTTGTTTCCCTTTTGGCTTCAGCAACCGTGGATGCATATAAAATTGGCCTTTGTAGTGCTGCTCATCGCCTACCATTTAAAAAGTCACCAGATGTTTAAGCAATTACAACGCGATGAGGTAAAATACACCTCCAAATTTATGCGGATTTGGAACGAAGGGGCTACACTAATCCTCTTTGCCATTGCTTTTCTGGTTATATTAAAAGGCACTTTTAATTGGATCTTTGGAGTGGTGGGTATATTGGTATTGGGAATACTCCTGATGCTGGGAATCCGACTTTATAAACGTATCCGTGACAAAAATCCAGAGGCTTAGGATCTCTAGTTTAGTTTTGGCGTTATAATTGTTATATTTAAAGACTAAAAATAAATCTCTCTTGCTGACAACCATTTCCCTGCGTAGTCGAATCATTATCTCCATGATTTTTTTGGTGGTCATAGCTTTTATTTTGATCGCATCAGTCACCATTTATCAATACAGCGAACAGAATAAGGATTACCATGCGGAACGTATGGAGCGAAAGGAAGAACAGATAAAGCAAAGTATTGATCTTACCCTGCAAAAAACTACCTATCCGGTCACCACCGAAAATTTGCCACATATTTTTAAAGATGAAATTTATGAGATTGCCATAGTGCAGAACATCAATTTTAACATCTATGACTTAGAAGGACAGCTCCTTAAAAGTTCTCGACCAAAGTTTGAAGTCGATTCTATTTCTAAGTGCTTGGAAGCAGAGATCCTAAATCGCTTAGGAACCAGTCCTTCAAAAAGAATTGTAGAGCAAAAGATGGCGGCAGGTTTTAAGTATCAAGCATCCTATACCTTTATTACCGACAATAAATTCAAACCAATAGGTATATTAAACTTGCCTTATTTTGAGGATAACTCCTTCAATGACAAGGAGTTGAAAGAGATTTTGTTGCGACTTACAGGTGCCTATTTACTGCTGCTGTTGATAGCTATCGCCTTATCTTATTTTATGTCCAAATTTATAACTAGGTCCTTGCAGACCATTTCGGATAGGTTAAACCAGACCGATATTACCAAGCGGAACGAAAAGATATTTATTAAAAACCCCAGTGAGGAAATAGGGAAGTTGATCACTTCTTATAATCAGATGATTGATGAACTGGAGATCAGCGCGGCTAAATTGGCCAAAGGCGAAAGGGAGCAGGCTTGGCGTGAAATGGCTAAGCAGGTAGCGCATGAAATTAAGAATCCGTTGACTCCAATGAGGCTCAGTGTTCAGAATTTTGAAAGAAGGTTTGATCCAAATGATCCGGATATCCTTCAAAAAGTTTCAGAATATTCCAAAACACTTATCCAGCAAATAGATACGATGAGTAGCATTGCATCGGCATTTTCAAACTTTGCCCAAATGCCTGCCCAACAGAATGAAACACTGGATGTAGTGAAGATCGTTAAATTGGCAGTTGATATTTTTAACGAAAACTATATCGAATTCTCCAGCAATGATAAAGAAGTTATAACCGTTTTGGACCGGACCCAGTTGATTAGAGTGGTCACCAACTTGGTGAAAAATGCTACCCAAGCAGTAACTATGGAAGCAGCACCACGCGTGCTTGTTACCGTTTTTAAAGAAGAAGGGTGGGTGTGTATTAGGGTGGCTGATAACGGTGTAGGAATTAGTGAAGAGATGAAGGATCGGATTTTTGAGCCTAAATTCACCACCAAAACCAGTGGTATGGGCTTGGGCTTGGGGATGGTGAAAAATATTGTGGAAACCTATAAGGGGAGTATCCAATTTGAATCCCATCCCGATTCTGGAACGGTCTTTACTGTAAGGTTCCCAATTGAATTCAAATAGTACTTTATTTTTTAGGTGGTTTGTTAAAGTTGGGCCATAAAATTTTGGCAATTGGTATTTAAAAACTATTTTAAATAATAATTAAATACTTGTAAAATAAGGAGGAAATGAAATTCGAAAATGTTTTGATCAGTAATGAGGCTGCAATTGCAACGGTGACAATTAATAGGCCTTTAAAATTAAACGCTTTAAATAAAGCTACTATTAAAGAGCTGCACCATGCACTTAATGACCTGGACAAGGATAAAAGTATAAACGTCATTATTCTGACCGGTAGTGGGGAAAAGGCCTTTGTTGCTGGTGCGGATATTGCCGAATTTGCACATTATTCAGCAAAGGAGGGAGGTAAACTAGCATCTAGTGGACAAAAGTTGTTGTTCTCTTTTATAGAAAATATGAGGACTCCTGTAATTGCGGCCATCAATGGTTATGCATTGGGAGGCGGACTGGAATTGGCCATGGCCTGTCACTTTAGAGTTGCTAGTCACAATGCCCGTATGGGGCTTCCCGAGGTCTCTCTGGGGGTGATCCCAGGATATGGAGGTACGCAGCGCCTACCACAGTTAATTGGGAAAGGACGCGCCATGGAAATGATTCTTACTGCCGGAATGATCGATGCCGCTAAGGCTCATGAATATGGATTGGTGAACCATGTAGTGGAGCTAGAACACCTAATGGACCTGAGTATAAAATTGGCCACTAAAATTTCTGAAAATTCGCCCAAAGCGATAGGGTATGCAATAAAAGCGATAAATGCTGGTTTTAATACTAGTGAAAACGGATACGAGGCTGAGATAGAGGCTTTTGGAAAATGCTTTGGAACTTCCGATTTTAAGGAAGGTACTTCGGCATTTTTGGAAAAAAGAAAGGCAAATTTCCCCGGCTTTTAACAACCCAAGAAAACCATATGGCGCCATTAAAATATTTCCTTTCAATTTCCCTTTGTTTGTTCGTGTCCCTTTTAAAGGCCCAAGAATTACCCGTTAATTACAGTTTTGGAGAAAAATATAGCGACCGGTATAAATATTCTAACCTCCTTGATATCTCGGAAGATGGAAAGGGAGGATCCATTTTGGTGCGTTCCTATTACACAGGGATTATACTAAAGCCGAAGGGCTATTATATTGAGCATTATAATAAGGATCTGGAATTAATAGCAGAATACAATTACAAGTTAAAAGGATTCGACTTTATAAATGCATTTGTAAAAAATGGACAGTTAAATTTATTGCTGCTTCACTACAATTCGGCCAAAGAAACCTATGATTATGTGGTACACCGGAGTCCGATTGTCGACTATAATTTTACGACACAACCAATTCTATCCGTTCCCTCAAATGAGGTGAGCAATCCTCTGGATCACAATTATTACAATAGAAATTTCTCAAGAGGATTTACCACGACCGCCTTTTTTAATACAGATGAATCTGCTTTTGTAATCAGTACCCACTTTAAACAAGGAAATGAAGATAAACATATGCTCTATATGTTTAATTCTAGTCTAAATAAATTACTGGAATACGATTTTTCGGGGGAGTTGGAGGAGAAGAACTATGCCTTTGAAAATATCGTGACTTCGAAGAATCTGGAACAAGTGTATTTAGTAGGGAAAGCCTATTTTAAAAAGAAACGTTTTGCGGTGACGGACCGTAAGTTTCAATATGAATTATTAAAAATTTCCAAAGAAGATGCGGTACTCCAGTCCTTTGACGATGCAGGTCGATTTTCCGAATCCTTAAAGCCAATAATTACTCGGAATAAACTGATCTGTGTGGGATTCTATGCCGATAGAAAGGACAATAGATATAATGGCTTGGCTTATTTTGATCTAGACCCAAATACTTTGGCCATCAATGTCAAAAAATACAATCCCTTTTCCAAACAATTTATGGATGATAAATTTGGGAGGGGAGAGGACATTGTAGTAAAAAATCTGGTGTTCAAGGATCTAAGCATTACTCCCGATAATGCTATTCTCTTTAATGCCGAAGAGTATTTTGTGACCTCAAGCGTACAAGCAGATCCTACTGGATCTAGGATTAAGATCAATAGATACCATTATAACGATATTGTTAGTGCAAAGCTTAGCGTATCTGGAGAAATGATCTGGGCAAGAAATATAAACAAGGCAGAGGTAACCCAAGGCGATGGTGCATATGCCTCTTATAGCACTATTGCAAAAGGCGATGATACCTACTACCTTATAAGTACCGCCGCAGAAAACCCACAGTTATTGAGTGGGGATCGACTCTTTTTTAAACAGGGATTAAGTAGGAATAGGAATGTATTTATGATTATGCTGGACAAGGATGGAAAGATCAGTTATGAGAAGGTAATAGACGATAAGGAAGCCCGTCTCCCTCTAATGGTCGCTATGCCGCTTATCGATACTGTGAATAATAGCATGCTCTACTACGCCAAAAGAGGTTCAAGAAAACAATTGGTTAAAGTACAGGTGGGCACTGCAGCTTTACCTTAAATTGGATGGGGTTAAAATCACTTATATCTAATAAGTCCACACCAATAATTAACATATTTCACTATGTAGTAATTGGATTAATTCCATAAATTTGGAGGAAATCCAATTTAGTGAATCCCAAAGATATAATCAAAGGCCGTGGCGCCCAAAAAAACACCAACAATCGATTTTCCGAGTTTTCCAGTGAACTGCGTGACGATTTTCTCGAATTCTGTCGACTGGAAGGAGAAGAAGCGAATCCTAATAAAACCCAATACCTTCCCATATTCCCCAAAACCATCGTAAATAAGGTGGATAGCCCAGATGTGGGAATGACCTACTCCTTAAATCCCTATCAAGGTTGTGAACATGGCTGTATCTACTGTTACGCCCGTAATTCCCATGAATATTGGGGGTATAGTGCGGGATTGGATTTTGAAAGAAAGATCCTAATAAAAAAAGATGCCCCAAACTTATTGGAGGCAAAATTGAAAACTAAAAATTGGAAAGCTGCCACCATTGTGCTTTCGGGTAATACGGATTGTTACCAACCTGCCGAACAGCAATTTAAAATTACCAGGGCCTGTTTGGAAATCTTTTTAAAATACCGACATCCAGTGGGCATAATCACCAAAAATGCCTTAGTTTTAAGGGATTTGGATATCCTTGTTCAACTGGCAAAGGACAACCTTATCGGGGTAAATATTTCCGTAACCACGCTCTCCGAAACCACTAGAAGAATCTTGGAGCCCAGAACGGCTTCCATACAAAAACGTCTGGAGACCATTCGTATCCTTTCTGAACACAAGATTCCCGTGAATGCTATGCTTGCTCCTATCATACCGGGAATAAATAGTCATGAAATTCTACCGCTTGCAAAAGCTGTGTGCGATAATGGTGCCTTGTCTTTTGGATTTACGGTAGTCCGGCTGAACGGTGCCATAGGTGGTATCTTTGAGGATTGGATACGGAAGACCCTGCCAGACAGGGCGGATAAGGTTTTGAACCAGATCAAGGATTGCCATGGGGGTTCCCTGAACGATAGCAGATATGGTCTCCGTAGTAGAGGTGAAGGTAAGATTGCCGAACAGATCCATGATATGATCCATTTGGCCAAAAGGAAATATTTTAAAGACAAGTCCTTTCCTAAACTAAATACCTCCCTTTATAAACAATACAAGGACGGTCAATTACGATTGTTTGATGAATAGCCGAACTCTTGCAATTGGAATTAGATACTGAAAGGTATATTTTATTCGGTATAGAACGGACCTAAGAAAGTGGAACTTAGAGAGTGTCTGGTAGCGCGCCATCCCTTTAGACTGAATGTTCAGGGCTATTTAGGTTGATGTGCGACTTCTCGATCGGTGCGGAAATGCACCTCATGTCGAAGTGACTACTCCTCTTGTCTTAGAAAATAGAACTGGCGAGATCATGTTATTAAAAACCACAAATTCTTTTGTCGATCGTAGTCCAGACCTGCTTTTATGTTTTCAATAGCCACGCCTCTTTTGGCCGTGGATATTAATGGACGCTATGAATGGCTTTAGCCAAACTATTGTTTGGCTAAAGTTTTCTAGAACTAATCATATTTCCCACTGTAAATCACGAGCAATTGTATTAGCCAGACTTTCCCTCCCATTCTATTTAATCAAACATGTTTTTTATTTAGGTAAGAATATGCTGTTAAACTGCGAAGCGTTGGGGTTAAGTAATTTATTATTTCGACCTTTGTAAGGTTTGTTTATAAATGGCGACCAAAAGGATTGTAAGAAATTGAAAAATCGACAAACATACTTGTCGGTATAATTAGTAAAAAGCATAATATGGAAATTAGTATTTGGTCGGACATTAGGTGTCCGTTTTGTTATATTGGGAAAAGAAAATTTGAAGCGGCTTTAGGTAATTTTGAGCATGCCGACAAGGTAAAGCTTGTTTGGAAGAGTTTTGAATTGGACCCCAATTTGCAGACTCGTACCGACATTAGTGCCATTGATCATTTCTGTGAGTCCAAGGGAATTGGCCGGGAGCAAGCAGTTCAAATGTTTGACGGGGCCACACAAATGGCTAAAGAGGTAGGAATTGATTTTGATTTTGAACGATCTGTACCAGCGAACTCGTTAAAAGCGCATAGATTGATGCATTTTGCTGAGTCAAAAATTGAAGTTGGCGAAATTAAGGAAGCGCTATTGGAAGCGCATTTGGTAAAGGGAGAAAATATAGATGATATTGATTTTTTGGTAAGTTTGGCCGCTTCTAAGGGGTTAAACGCAGAAGAAGTGCGTGCTATGTTACTTACCGAAGATTTTACTTATGAAGTAAGGCAAGATCAGATGGAGGCCCGGAATTTGGGAATTAACGGCGTGCCTTATTTTGTGCTAAACAACAAGTACGGGATATCCGGAGCGCAGCCTTCGGAGGTTTTTCTAGAAACTTTGCAAAAGGCTTGGGAGAATCATATTGAAGAGGGATTGAATGTAGAGACCGATGCTTCTTGTGATATAGACGGTAACTGCTAGAAGTAGCCATCTTTTAAAACAAAAAATCCCGTTTCTAAAGCTTTAGAAACGGGATTTTTTGTTTTAAGTGACTTTATATTTTGTAATCCTATTACTCGATTGACTGGTGAATGCGTAATAATGTCTACCAACCTAGAATCGCAATATAGAGGATTCCTACTACTATTACTGCGCTAAAAATATACCCTACCAATCTCCCCGTAGCTCTTGAACCCCTAAAGAAGGCAATGCCCAGTTTCACCAAGGTGTTGCTGAGGGTAGAAGCAACAATAATGAGGGAAGAAAGCTGTAGGTGATCCCCGTTTAATCCAAATTTAGCCATGCTTATAGTAATGGCGGTGGTATCTGCCAGTCCCGCAATTAGGGCGGAGTAATAAAGTCCGCTTTCACCAAAATACACATTGCCATAGTGAACGCCATATAGGATAACAACATATATAACCGCAAAACTTAGCGCATTCAAAATATCGAGTGGATTGCCTAAATCGATTTCCGTAGCTGCTTTTCGCGCCCCCTTTTTAATTAATAGAATGCTAGGGATAAGGCAAATCAAGGTTAGTAGGGTTAAAGGAAAGACCAAGTGGCTTATCATTTCAGAATTAAAGATTGCCGCAAGCAGGGCCAAACGAGGAAACATAATAGCCGATGCGATAATGATACCGGCACTATACTCTCGGGACAAATGGGGGTTTTCCTTGCTTTTGGAGGCATAGTCCCATGCCACCGCAGTACTGGATATGAGTCCGCCTAAAATGGCGGTTAGTAAAATTCCCTTCCTGGATCCCACAAATTTTACTAGAAAGTATCCTATAAAGTTTAAGAACGATACGATTACGACTATCGAACCTATCTCGAACGGATTCAATAAATTATTGGCCCCATAATTTATATTAGGTAAGAAGGGTAAAATTAATAGGGCAAGAATAACAAATTTTATAAAAGCGAAAAGTTCCTGATGTGTAATGTTTTGGATAATGGAGCGAAACGTGGTCTTTAGGGAGAGCAGGGTAACCACAATTACTGCGGTTGCAACAGAATCTCTATACAATTCTTCCGAGACCATTAATCCTAGTGTAAAAGAGGTAATCAAAGCAAGATTGGTGGTAGTGCCTAGGGTATTTTCTATTCTTGATTTTATGACTTGTCCAATCCCGAGAAATAGGATCAAAGATCCAAAGCCAACAATTGGCAGCCATAAGGAGAAGGTTTCCGATAAATTTCCTAATACGAAGCCTAAAATGGTAACAATAGGAAAGGTTCTAATACCAGCAAAGCCAGTTTCGTCCTTAATTTTATCATATTCGCGCTCTAGACCTAACATTAGGCCAATAGCCAAACTGACTAGGACGCCCAGCATATAGGGGCCAATGAGGTCGTTTAAATACGCTTCCGTATGCATTTTTTAGCTATTGCGAGTAATGCGTACGAAAATAGGATATTTTACATCAGTTCCCAACCTTGCCTGTATTTCCCCTTTACCCAATCGTTTGCTTTTTCAAAATTGGTGACCCTCATGTTTTCTCCGTCCCAAAGTATCTTTCTTCTTCCTGGATACTCAAATGGATCCCAATCCCCAGCTTTTTTACCAGGTTTGTAATTTTTGTATTGAAAAGCTCTGATTGCCAAATTGCCCATAAGAACGGCTTCGGTTAGCGGTCCTGCACGATTAAAATCAGATGAGGTCTCTGCTCCATTTAAGCAAGCCTCTACAAAGTTCCGCTGGTGTCCGTCAATATCGTCCTCTATTCGTTTTAGATAGGGCTTTGGTGTCTGTAGTAATTCCATGGTAGAGGAAGGGAGCAACCTGGGGTTTCTGGAATAGGTATCACAGATCAGAATTCCACGAGTACCATAAAATATGGATCCGCCACCAGCATCTCCAATTCGTTCGCCATCTTTAAGTTCATCGGGCAAATCTGGCAAGAGTCCGCCATCATACCAGTTTAGTTCAATCTCCCCGTGTTCTTGGGTATCAAATTTAAGTCGCACTATAGAAGACGAAGGACAGGACTGATTGTAGTCGGCCTCCACAAAATCGTCCACCCAGTTGGTAGTACAGCTAGCTTCCGCCTCCATTGGATAGCCTAAGTCTAATACACTGAAGGGGGTTTCCATAATATGGCACCCCATATCGCCTAGGGCCCCTGTACCAAAATCCCACCATCCACGCCATTTAAAGGGTAAATAAGCATGGTTGTAATCACGCATGGCGGCAACGCCAAGCCAAAGGTCCCAATCCAGGCCTTTCGGAATTTTATTCTTAGCTGTGGGAGCCGGAATTCCTTGCGGCCAAACGGGACGGTTGGTCCAACAATCTACCTTGTACACTTTCCCTATAATTCCAGCATCTACCCATTCCCTAGCTGTTCTGCTCCCGTCACTGGATGCACCCTGATTCCCCATTTGGGTAACTATGGCATTTTCCTTGGCAACCCGAGTCAAAAGTCGCGCCTCATTTATATTGTGAGTAAGCGGTTTTTCTATATACGCATGCTTCTTGGCCTTCATAAAAGGCAGTGCAATACTGGCATGCATATGATCTGGGGTAGCCACCATAATGGCATCAATTTGATTTAGATGGTCGTCATATACATTCCTGAAATCTGTAAATCGCTTTGCTTGAGGGTATTTTGCATAGGTAGGGGAGGCACTTCTATCATCTACATCACAGAAGGTTACAAATTTCACTTTTTTGGTATTAGCCAGACCATTAATAACATCAAAGCCTCTTCCACCAACACCAAAAGCACCCATGTAAAGGGTGTCACTAGGAGGGATATGATTTTTCCCCATTACAAAACTAGGGACAATGGAAAATACAGCCGAGGTAGCCGCGACGTTTTTTATGAATTTTCTTCTTTGCATCTCTATTCGGTTTTAGGGAATTGTAGTATAAGATACAAAAAAAATAAGCTCGGAATCCTAAGGATTAAGAAGTTAGCTTATAAATAGATTAGGCGTTGCCGTTCCATTCCTCATAAAACTGTTTTAAATATCCCAGCATAAATTGGTGCCTTTCCTCTGCTAAATGCCTTCCGGTGGGGGTGTTCATCTTATCCTTTAGCAATAATAATTTTTCGTAAAAATGATTGACTGTGGGGGCATTGGATTTTTTGTACTCCTCCTTTGTCATTTTTAGGTTGGGTGCGATGTCGGGATTATACATTTCTCTATTTTTAAAGCCCCCATAATTAAAGGCACGAGCAATACCTATCGCTCCTATAGCGTCCAATCTGTCGGCATCTTGTACTACCTGCAATTCCTTGGAGGTAAATGATTTTTTAGGATCTAGGCTCGCCTTGAAGGAGATGTTCAGAATTATTTTTACCACATGGGTAATGACGTTATCGGTTACCTCTAAGGAATTAAGAAAATCTTCTGCCATTTTTGGACCAACGGATTCGTCTCCATCATAGAACTTGGCGTCGGCAATGTCGTGTAACAGTGCGGCCAAACTCACCACTAATACATCAACCTTTTCATCTTTTGCGATCAATAAGCTATTTCTGAAGACCCGCTGAATATGGAACCAATCATGACCTCCCTCAGCGCCTTGTAAAGTTTCCTTAACAAAAGTGATGGTTTCTTCAATAATTTCGGTATTGCTCATTTAATTGAAGTTATGTTTTTGGTTATGATTTGTTCTACCTGAGCAATAAGTTCCTCTGTATTTTCTGTAATCTCCATGGGCGGGTGTACCTCAAAAGTGATGTGGTTCCCTAAGCCGTAAGGGAATTTTCCGTATTTCAACATTTTCCAGGAATTGTTGATGCTAATTGGGATGATTAAAGCTGAAGGCGCTTTTTTGATGAGCACTTTAAGGCCTGTAGTATGAAATTTTTTTGGTTCACCGTTCTTGCTTCTTGTGCCTTCGGGAAAAATTACAGCTGAGCGTTGGTGTCTTTCTATATAAGTACCCAGATGGGCGATTTGGGCAAGGGATTGTCTGATATCCTTTCTATTGATGAGTACGGAACCGCCATGCCTTAAATTGTAGGAAACACTGGGGATGCCTTTACCCAATTCCATTTTACTGACAAATTTGGGATGGTGTTTCCTCATAAACCAGATTATGGGTGAAATATCGTGCATGCTCTGGTGGTTGAGCACTAAAATGGTAGGTCGGTCCGTAGCGATGTCTTGAGTATTTTTAAAGGAATAGGTAGTGCCAAGAATATGTGTGCACCTCAGAAGGCAAAGGTTTAGGATTGCTACACTTTTCCGATGTGCCTCATAACCAAACCAATTAAAACAAATCCATTGTAAGGGGTGGAACAAGAGCAAGATAGCCCCGAACAGGAGTAGGTAGAGAACGGATAATGGGTATGCGATTATTTTTAGCATCGTACAAAAATAAAAAACCGCTCTATTACAAAGCGGTTTCAATCAATAATCTTTTTAGATACTCAATTTGGACCTATTGAATTAACAAAATTGGTTATAGGCTTCCATTAAATTTTCTGCGATTATCTCTGCAGGGCGTCCTTCAATATGGTGACGCTCTATCATATGAACCAATTCTCCATTTCTAAATAGTGCCATACATGGGGAAGAGGGAGGAAAAGGGATCATTAAATCTCTGGCGGCATTGACTGCTTCAGTATCTACACCAGCAAAAACCGTAACCAATTGGGTAGGTTTTTTTGCATTCTGAATACTCATCTTAGCGGCTGGTCTTGCATTGGCTGCGGCGCAACCACATACTGAATTAACCACTACCAAAGTAGTTCCTTCTTTTTTGATGGCGGTTTCTACCGCTTCTGCTGTATGTAATTCTTCAAACCCGGCTGATGCCAAGTCTTGTCTCATCGGTTTTACTAATTCTGCAGGATACATATATGTTATTTTTTGTATAATTATTAATAAGTATCAAAGATAACCAATTTAGAGCACACAGTAGAACACCTTAACTTTTCATTTGACCTTCTATTCTATGGTAAAATTATATCTTTGCGCAAATTTATTTTGAGATGATAAAATGGTTTGCCGCAATATTAGGGTTTTATTTGTTTAGGTTTCCAGGAGCTATTCTTGGTTTTTTTGTAGGCAGTTTTATAGATGGGCTGAAAAATAAGGATGGCGGAGGTGCTGGTTCTGTCTTTAGGGATATTACCAATCAGTCTGTTTCCCCTGCAGATTTTGAACTTCATTTACTGTCACTGTGTTCTATTGTAATCAAAGCGGACGGGAACGTTAGTCAGCGCGAAATGGATTATGTGAGGCAATATTTTGTGGGTACCTATGGTAAGGATAAGGCTAATGCCATTTTTAAAACATTTAACGAGGTAGTAAAGAAGAGGGAAATTTCCGCGGAAAAAATTTGCACCTATTTAAATCAGCGTACTCGGTATGAGGTTAGATTGCAGTTATTGCATTTCCTTTTTGGAATCGCTCAGGCAGATGGGAGTATTCATCCTACGGAAATTGATAAAATATGGGAAATAGCCGGATACCTTAGGGTGAGTAGGATCGATTTTGAAAGCATTAAGGCAATGTTTATTAAATCTGCTGATAATTCCTATAAAATCTTGGAAATAGAGAAATCGGCCACCGATGAGGAAATTAAGAAAGCCTATAGGACTATGGCGAAAAAATATCATCCGGATAGGGTGAACACTCAAAATGAAGCCATAAAAAAAGGAGCAGAAGAAAAATTTAAGGAGGTACAGAAGGCCTATGAGACTATTCAACAGGAAAGAGGTCTGTAAATAGCTAAAATTAATAGTTGTTATATTTCCAACTTTTATAGATTTTTAAATGGGAAGTTTTTGGTTTTACATTCAGTTGGGATTAGAGCATGTATTGGATTTTAATGCCTATGATCACATCTTATTTTTATCGGCACTTGCCGTGCCATTTACCTTTAAGGATTGGAAAAATGTTTTGGTGCTCGCAACCGTTTTTACTGTAACCCATTGTGTTTCCTTGGCTATTTCCGCGTATGGGCTTATGTCGGTAGATGTTTCCCTGATAGAGTTTCTTATCCCTGTCACTATCTTTTTTACAGCTGTTTTTAATGTGCTGGTGGTGAATAAAATTCAGCATAATAAGCATATGTTGAGTTATGTTGTGGCCACTGGTTTCTTTGGTCTTGTCCATGGGTTTGGGTTCTCCAATTACTTTAATATGTTGATGGCTGGGGAAACGGAAAAGCTGTCCCCTTTATTGGGATTTGCTGCTGGGATCGAAATTTCACAGGTGTTGATTATAATAATGGTATTGTTGTTGGCGGTATTTGTCCAAAAGGTATTGAAGCTTAAGCAGGCCAGTTTTGTCCAAATAATGTCGATTATTATTCTTTGTCTTACAGTGCCGATGTTAATTGATACGTTTCCTCAGTAGTAATTGTAAAAATCTTAACTGTAATTAGAACTCAAAATTGATAAATTACATTAATTTTGATTGGGGATAGGTTTGTTTTGTGCCCACTAGGTCACATTTTTCCTCTTTAGTTCCATTACATTTGTAAATAAATTGGGTATTAGCTACATGATTAATTTTACTTAAAACCGTGGTAGCTAGAGTGTAATAAAAGTCGATATAATTAACAAATGAAGGAACGCAAGCAAGAAAAATACGATAGAGCGTATTTGCGAATGGCAAGCGAATGGGGGAAACTCTCCTATTGCCAACGGAAACAAGTTGGAGCTATAATTGTAAAAGATAGGATGATCATCTCCGATGGTTATAACGGCACCCCCACTGGATTTGAAAATATATGCGAGGATGATGAAGGATATACCAAATGGTATGTATTGCATGCCGAGGCCAATGCCATCTCAAAAGTTGCCTCCTCTACCCAATCCTGTGAAGGAGCTACTTTGTATATTACCTTATCTCCCTGCAAAGAATGCAGTAAATTAATTCATCAGTCTGGTATAAAACGTGTGGTATATCAGAAAGGATATAAAGATGACTCCGGTCTTCAATTTTTGGAAAAGGCGGGGGTAGAAATAATTCAAATGCCTATAATTGTAAATATGGACTAACACTCCAAAAAAATGAAAAATAAAAACACCTATATATGGCCTACAATAATTGCCTTAGCTTTGGCCATTGGTATTTTTATTGGAGGAAAACTTCATTTTAACGATACCCCAGAAAAGCTTTTTACCACCAATTCAAAAAAAGACAAGCTTAATAGACTAATAGATTATATAGACTATGAGTATGTTGATGAGATAAATACGGATAGTATTGTAGATGTTGCCGTAAACAATATTCTGGAAAAGTTAGATCCGCATTCCGTCTATATTCCCAAACAGGAAATGGACAAGGTGGCCGAAAACATGAAAGGGGATTTTGTAGGTATTGGAGTTAATTTTTATATGTACAAGGATACCATTGCTGTAATACGGACCATAGAGGATGGCCCTAGTTATTTAAAAGGCTTGTTGCAAGGGGATAGGATCTTAATGGCTGATGGAGACACCCTATTCGGTGAGAATATTCCGAATGAGCTGGTGGTAAAAAAGCTGAAGGGAAAAAAAGGGAGTCCAGTTAATTTACAAGTGTATAGAAAAAATGGGAATAAACTTTTTAACGTAACCTTAAAACGGGATGTGGTTCCTATTAAAAGTGTTGAGTCCTACTGTATGCTTACTTCGGATATGGGGTATATAAAAGTAAATCGCTTTGCAGAATCTACTTTTAAGGAGTTTAAGTCGGCCTTGAGAAAATTGGAGGCTATGGGGGCGAAGAAATTAACCTTAGACCTGAGGGATAACCCGGGAGGCTATTTGGGAATTGCCGAAAAGATGGCAGATGAATTCTTGTCGGACGGAAAGTTAATTTTATACACCAAAAATAAAAGAGGTAAAATAGATAAGGTATTTGCTACCGATAAAGGACATTTTCAAGATAAACCGGTTTATGTACTGATCAATGAGAAATCTGCGTCCGCAAGTGAAATTATAGCAGGCTCCTTGCAAGACAATGATATTGGGACTATAGTAGGTCGAAGATCTTTTGGGAAAGGCCTAGTGCAGCGCGAGATGGATTTAGGCGATGGCTCTGCTGTTAGGTTAACGGTTTCCAGATATTACACCCCAACAGGTCGTTCTATTCAGAAATCCTATGAAAATGGGAACAGGGATTACTATCAAAAATTTATAGACAGGTACCATAACGGTGAGTTGCTCTCCGTGGATAGTATTAAGGTGGCCGACTCCCTAAAATTTAAGACCCCAAAAGGAAAAGTGGTCTATGGTGGCGGTGGAATTATTCCCGACGTATTTGTTCCCATAGGATCTAATGAATCCGAGGCGATAGAGGACATGGAAAGTTTGGGTTTCCTTGCTTATTTTGTGTTTGAATACTTGGACGAAAATAGGGACGATTACAAACAGTTTATCGAGGAAGACTTTATTGAAGGATATAGGGTAGACGATATTCTATTTGAAGTTTTCGTTGACTATTGCCTGTCTAAGAATATTAAGATGGATTTTTACGCGTTTGAGGATAAAATAAAACTGTATCTAAAGGCAACCTTGGCAGAACAGTTGTTCGGTGCCAATGCCCACGCCAAAATAAAAAGCGGCGCCGATACTATGGTGTTAAAAGTGATGGAACTGGATCGGGCGAGCATGATACAGAAGGAATATAATAAAGTTAAGGCTAAGGACTAAATTAAGCTGTAGCAAATGTGGCCCCAATATGATAGGGATGCGAACTTTTTATTCCTCTATTTTCTTCTCTATTTTTTTTGACGTGCTATAGATCAATAGCAATACAATGGCGCATAGGGATGCCACTATGCCGATCAAGGCTATGATGCTATTCCCTTCTAAGGGGGCTTCAAAATTCACCAAGGTTACGTTATAAGCAATAAGGGCTAATCCCAAGATTATAAGTACCACAATTAATATTTTATTCATCTGATCAAATTTCTAGATTTTCCTTAAAATAACTGGTTAATATTCGTGGTAAATAGTTTAACGGCAATGGCCAACAAAATAACACCAAATATTTTACGGATTACATTAAGTCCATTTTTCCCTAAAATTTTCTCTATCCTTTTAGAGGATTTCAATACAAAGTAAACAAAAATAACGTTTATAATAATGGCTATAATGATATTTTCCACATGATATTCCGCCCTTAGGGACAGCAATGTGGTAACCGTTCCCGCTCCTGCGATCAACGGAAATGCAATTGGGACAATGGAGGCGCTTTCTGGATGATCATCCCTATATAGGGTTATGCCCAAGATCATTTCTATGGCCAAAAAGAAGATTACAAATGAACCAGCAACCGCAAAGGAGTTTATATCAATTCCAATGAGTTTTAGGATTTCCTCTCCTACGAAAAGAAAGGCAATCATAATTAGGGCAGAGACTAAGGAGGCCTTACCCGATTCTATATGCCCCACTTTGTTGCGAAGGTTAATGATAATAGGGATGCTCCCTACAATATCAATAACTGCAAAAAGGACCATACTGGCCGTAATAATTTCCCTTAGATCAAAATTAATATTCATAAATGTTCTATGATGCTGATTAACACGATGGGCCGTTTGGCTTAGACGGTGCAAATTTACATTTAATTAAGTGGAATTGGATTTACTTAAGGGAAAATAATCCGAGTAAAGGAGTATCTTTGTCGCTTAATTTTTGAGGAATGTTTCAACTAGGAAAAACAATTGTATCGGAAGAAATCATAGAGAATGATTTTCTATGTAACCTTACTGCTTGTAAGGGTGCCTGTTGTGTTGATGGTGAGGCAGGTGCGCCATTAGAGGATAGGGAGACAGAGATATTGGTCGATATTTATAGTAGGGTAAAACCATTTCTTAGACCAGAAGGAATTGCTGAGATAGAGAAGCAAGGAGCGTTTATTCGTGGAGAAGATGGGGAATGGGAAACGCCGTTGGTAAACGGAAGTGAATGTGCCTATGCCGTATTTAAGGAAAACGGTACTGCAAAATGTGGTTTGGAAGAGGCATACGAACAGGGAGCTACGAAATGGAAAAAACCGGTTTCTTGTCATTTGTATCCTGTTCGGGTTCGGGAATATTCTGAACTTACTGCGGTTAATTACCATAAATGGGAAATTTGTGATCCTGCCTGCTCTTTAGGAAGCGAACTAAAAGTGCCTATTTATAAGTTTGTAAAGGATGCACTTATCAGAAAATTTGGCAAAAAATGGTATGCAGAATTGGAGCAGATTGCCCAAGAACATTCTAAGAAGTAGGGATATGCAAGATTACCCGGGTGCCTAAAGCTTCCTTTTTGGAGTTGTAAAGGTCTATTATTTCTACCTGAAAAGAGTTGTCAAAGTCTTTGGAGAAGTTAGCTAATCGTTCTTTGGTAATGTCTATCCCAATGGATATACGTTTTAAGACCTTATTTTTCTTTAGTCTTTCAGAAGCTTTTCTTCCAATTCCATTATCCGTTATGGTTATTTGAATATAATTTTCGTGTTCCTTACTTACCCTTAAATCTATATTTTTTTCCCCTTCCTTGGTAGAGAGGCCATGCCATAGCGAATTTTCTAAAAAAGGTTGTAAGATCAATGATGGGATTTTAATATTATGGGGGTCTATGGGCTCGTCTATCTGGGTGGTGAAATTAATTTCGTTGGAAAATCGGATGTTTTCTATATTCATATAAAGCTCAATGGTTTCCAGTTCATCAAATAGGGAAATTTCCTTTAAGGACGATGCTTCCAGTATCTTGCGAACTAATTTGGAAAATTTATTGAGATAATGAACGGCGTTTTTCTTATCGTTGTTTATTATATAAAGTTTAATAGAGTTAAGGGAGTTGAACAAAAAATGGGGATTCATCTGACTGCGCAACATGCTTTGTTCTAAGGTTAGGATCTTTTTTTCATTTTTTAATTCCTTCTGTCTATAAAGAATGTATAGTAGAAAAGTGAGCAATGCCATTCCCAAGGCACCAATGATCAGGGTGTTGGTTTTCCTTTTAAGCCTAAGGTTGATCAAGGTATTTTCATTGGCCAAGGTGGTTATTTGATTGTTTTGTTTCTCCGTTTCGTATTTTATAATAAGGTCGTAAATGTATTTACGGTTAACCTCACTGTTGATAGCTATATTTAAGCTTTCTGCTTTTTGGTAATACAGAAGGGCATTTTTATAACTTTCCTTATAGGTGGCCAATTTGGATAATAAAGTATAACCTTCGGATATAAAACTTGGAAAGTGGTGGTTTTTGGCTATTTCCAAGCCTTGGTTTAGATGTTTTTCAGAAACAGTGTACTCCTTCAATTCCATTAATGCCCATCCCATATTAAGATTAATGGAAGTTATAATGTACATGTCCCCAAGATTTTCAGCAGCAAGTAAGTTGGGCTCTAAAATTTCTAGTGCTTCCTTGGCCTTATTTTGAATTATGTATACTTTGGCTATGCTGTTTTTGCAAATTATTAATCCCTTATTATTCTTAATTTCATTGTTATAATCTAAGGACGTTCTATAGTGGTGCAGTGCTTCTGTAAGTTGCCCCTTGTTTTCCAAACATTCTCCAATATTTTGATAGTTTATGGCCAATCCCAATTTATTATTGAGTTCCTTTTCCAATATCATGGATTTCTTATACTGTGCAATGGCAATATCATATTGCCGAAGGGTTTGGTAAAGATTACCTATACTGTTTAAGGCGACATTAATACTTCTTTTAATGCCATTGGATGGGTTTTTTACTGTTGCTGCCAGAGCTAGCGCCTCTTGGTGGTAGTCCAATGCTATTTTAATGGCGTCACTCTTGCGGTATATCACCCCTAACATATTTAGGCTGTATATTCTAAATTCTAGATTGTTCGACTTTTCAGCGGCTTTTAGGGCCAGTTTGTGAAGTGAAATTGCCTTGGAGAATTGGGAAATATCTCTATATTTTCGTCCCAATTGGTTAAGGGCGTAAGCTTGACCAATATAATATTTTTTATCGGCGGATGCCTTATTAAAGTACCCCATAAATAGGGTGTCGGTTCTTTTTTGCCGAAGAACCGAATCGAGTTTCCTATAGGTGTCTGGTGCAGCAAGGATAAGGCTGTCACTTAGTTTTTTAAAGGATTCTGGGACTTCTTGGGAATGGGACACTAAATTAAAGAAGCAGAAAAAAAATGACAATAGTAAGGTAATCCTAAGGTTTACATGCTCGTAAGTATAGAAAAGTGTAAACTTCAAGGAGGTGAGTTTTATAGTATTAGATTAAATCCAGGAAGTCTGACTTTTTTTGTCTTGAAACTGGAATTTTATGGTTGGATTGTAATATAACGTACCCATCGGTTTTTAGAAATTCCTTTATTTTATTCATGTTGATAATATAGGAATTGTGAATTCTGAAAAAAGTATCCTTAGGTAGTAGCTCGTTAACCTCTTTTAATTTTTTGGTCAGCAATATTTTTTGCCCGTCACTTAAGAATAAAGTACTGTAATTCCCGTCTGATTCTGCATATAAGATTTCATCGCTTTCTAAAAATAATAATTTTCCGTCCGTGTTGATGGTGATTTTCTTGTGTAGCGAAGTAGAATTAAACTTTAAGAGAATTTTCTCCAGTTTGTCATGGGCGTAGTTCTTGTTATTGTGCTTTCTTATCTTGGCAATGGTTACGTTTAGATCATCGGTATCTATTGGTTTTAATAAATAATCAATAGCGTCGTGTTTTAGGGCTTTAATGGCATATTGATTATATGCTGTGGTAATAACTACTGGAAAATCCTTGTTCTGCAGTTTCTGAATGAATTGAAAACCATCCATTGTGGGCATTTCAATATCCAGAAATAAACAGTCTGGAGTATTTTGCTGCAAATACTCTAACGCCTCAAAAGGATCTGTAAAGGAAGCTACCACCTTAATTTCATTGCTGAAATTAGTCAATTCCCAAGAAAGACTTTGGAGTGCTTTAATTTCGTCGTCTACTAAAACAGCTTCTAACATAGTTTAGGAAAGATAAACAAAAATAAACCTATTGTCTGTTGGGTAATAACAATTTGTGTCAATGGAATTGATTTAAGTATAAAATGCGGATATATCCTTAAGATTGGAAATTTAGTGGTAGCGGTTTATTTTTAGTCTCTTATGCTATGGAACATACTGAATTCGTTGGTGTTATTGGTGATTTTGCCATCTATACAGGATACATTACCATTTATACAAAATGTTAGATGTGGACATTTTGTTTAGTATATATTTGATTCTCCCATTTCCCCAAAAATTGTGAATAACCAACAGTACAAAAATCTGGGTGATGAAAAAATGTCTACTTTTTTTTATTGGATTGATATTAACCTTGGCCCTAGCAATTATGACGGATGGACATAAGACAGGCTTACAGGAGAATAAGTTGGCCAATAGTGATGTGGATGCCCATAAGAATTTTGCTGAAAACAAAGCAGCGCCTACTCAAGAGGTGTGGAAGCGATAGTTATTTGCGAAAAGATACAATGAGGTATTTGTTCGTTTTTGTGTCCAATGGTATGGTCGCAGAAACCTTAAGTAATTGATAATAATTTAATTCTGCCAAATAAAGTGCGATCCAGATCGGATATGTTCATTGAGTTGAACGTTTAGTTGTATACTGCAATACCGAAGACGTGAGGTTAAATTGAATAACATGACCAACTCGTCGGATTTGAATTTTTAATTGTGTTTAGGTTTCGGGGGAACTACCTATGGCAAGTGAAATCAAATCTAGTAATTCATAACCTTTGCGTTAAATGGGTTGTACTTTTTGGCAGAATTAGCAAATAAGGCTAGAATTACATGGATTCAGCCAAATAGGCCAAATATTTATATTTGGCCTATTTTTTTTATTGATATCATCTTCCTCTAGTCAAGCAATAAAACTTCTGATTGTATTATAAATAGGGTGGACTATGCAATTGGTTTTAGGCGCTATCCTATAGTAAAAAGTCTTTTTAAGAATTTCTTTTGAAAATCCCCAACGGAGTAACTGTAACTACAGGCGTGTTGATGTGAATTGTACTGCTGTGTTACATATGTCGTATAGTTTGTTACATACGTATTGCCATGGGAGATAGAGATGGTTTAGATTTGATGAAAGGTGTATGGTTGGCTATTGTAGTTCCTTAAGAGTATAACAGGGACTTTTGTTTTTGGAAACGCTAATTGTTCCAAAGGGACAAGAAGCCTCAAATATTGTTGTTTATAGAGCAAGGAAACTCCTAAAAGACCAGTGCGGTAAATTGGGATTGTCATTTTTTATTTGAGTAAGCTGCTTGGCTTTAATCCATACTATATTTTGATGAGTTCGAAACTCAATTAAATTGACTCAACTAGAAAAACTAACTAAACTCAAGCATTATGACAACTAAACCTCTAAATGGCATCACACTAATTTTTATGGCTATGTTTATGCTATCCATAATTATGATTTTGGTAGCACTATCCTTTTAGGTTGCTGAATCTAATAGGTATTTTCTAATCGGGTATATAACTTAGCCTTCCCATTGTGGTTGAAGTGTTTTGGGGTAAGGTGGATTAATAAACCAAAAAGTATGTTTATCTATATACTTTTTGGTTTATTTTTTTGCACCAATTTCCCCACTGAAGCTGAAAAAACTTATAAGAAAAAAAATGTTCTGAAAAGCTAATGAACATCGCAAGCAAGGATGGATTTCAACAAAGTCTGTTAAAAACTTTGTGAGTTTATGTGGTAAATGGACTTAAGAAATTGGATGAAATTAACAATCTTTGTTTACTCCTGTCCATGGGCAGATACCCCCAATCAAAATTAGAAAACTTATAAATATAAAAGATATGTCAGTAGCTATTGAGCCGATTCTGGAGGAAAATCTAAACCGCTTTGTTATTTTTCCAATTAAACATCATGACCTATGGGATTGGTATAAGAAATGTGAGGCTAGTTTTTGGACTGCTGAAGAAATAGATTTACATTCAGATTTAACGGATTGGAACAATAAGCTAAATAGTGACGAAAGATATTTTATTAAACATATTCTAGCCTTTTTTGCAGCTTCAGATGGAATCGTCAACGAAAATCTTGCCGAAAATTTTGTAAGCGAAGTGCAATACGCAGAAGCTAAGTTCTTTTATGGTTTTCAGATTATGATGGAGAATATCCACTCCGAAACCTATTCCTTATTGATAGATACTTATGTAAAAGATGAAAAGGAAAAGGATTTACTATTTAATGCTATAGAGACTTTCCCTGCAATTAAAAAGAAGGCAGACTGGGCCTTAAAGTGGATAGATTCTCCGAGTTTTGCGGAACGCCTGATCGCCTTTGCGGCGGTGGAAGGTATTTTCTTCTCAGGAGCCTTTTGTTCTATTTTTTGGCTAAAGAAAAGAGGACTAATGCCCGGACTTACCTTTTCCAATGAGCTAATTTCTAGAGATGAGGGAATGCATTGTGACTATGCGGTACACCTTCATAACCATCACTTGGTGAATAAGGTGCCAAAAGCGCGTATCACTGAGATTTTGGTGGATGCCCTTAATATAGAAAGGGAGTTTATTACCGAATCGCTTCCTGCAAGCCTTATTGGTATGAACTCAAAATTAATGACACAATACCTAGAGTTTGTTACGGATAGGTTATTGGTGGAACTGGAATGTCAAAAAGTGTATAATTCCACAAATCCATTCGACTTTATGGATATGATATCCTTACAAGGTAAAACCAATTTTTTTGAAAAACGCGTTGCGGAATACCAAAAGGCTGGTGTAATGAATAAGGATAATGACGAAGATTCCCAGAAAATTAGCTTCGACGCGGATTTTTAAGGATTTCCAACTGTAGTTTTAATTCAGGATGATCGCTGATGGCGGAAATCGGAATTTCAAGGAAATACAAGTTATTGCGGGCTGCTTTAGGATTTGGCTTTTGTTGATGGAAAGCCGTAATTCTAAAATTACACCACAAAAACCATAACTCAAAATCGATAAAATAAAATGTTTGTAGTAAAAAGAGACGGAAGAAAAGAGTTGATCATGTTCGATAAGATCACTGCGAGGGTGAGAAAATTGTGTTATGGTCTAAACGATTTAGTGGATCCCCTAAAGGTGACTATGAGGGTTATTGAGGGACTTTATGATGGTGTGACCACCTCGGAACTCGATAATTTGGCAGCAGAAATCGCTGCAACCATGACTACCTCCCATCCGGATTATGCTAAGTTGGCCGCACGGATCTCTGTCTCCAACCTGCACAAGAACACCAAAAAATCCTTCTCCGAAACTATGAAGGATCTTTATGAGTACGTTAATCCAAGGAATGGAAAAAAGGCGCCAATGCTCTCCGATGAGGTATTTAGGGTAATTGTTGAGAATTCTGAGAAATTGGACTCGACCATTATTTATAATCGCGATTTTAGCTATGATTATTTTGGATTTAAAACCTTGGAGCGCTCTTATTTGCTTAAAGTTAATGGGAAAATAGCCGAAAGGCCTCAGCATATGCTTATGCGGGTTTCCATTGGGATACATTTAAACGATCTGGATGCTGCCATAGAAACCTATGAGCTGATGTCCAAAAAGTATTTTACGCACGCCACACCCACCTTATTCAATTCTGGGACCCCAAAACCACAAATGTCTTCCTGTTTCCTTTTAGCCATGAAGGATGATAGTATCGATGGGATTTATGATACCCTAAAACAGACCGCAAAGATTTCACAATCGGCAGGTGGGATTGGACTTTCTATCCATAATGTACGGGCTACCGGATCGTATATTGCAGGGACCAATGGGACCTCCAACGGAATAGTGCCTATGCTACAGGTATTTAACGATACCGCACGCTATGTGGACCAGGGAGGTGGAAAACGAAAGGGTAGCTTTGCCATTTACGTAGAGCCGTGGCATGCCGATATTTTCGATTTTCTAGATCTAAAGAAAAATCACGGGAAAGAGGAAATGCGTGCACGTGACCTTTTTTATGCAATGTGGATACCGGATTTGTTTATGAAGAGGGTGGAGTCTAACGAAAATTGGACCTTGATGTGTCCCAACGAATGCCCAGACCTATTTAAAATTCACGGGGAGGAATTTGATGCGCTTTACCTGAAGTACGAAGCTGAAAATAAAGGAAGAAAAACAATAAAAGCTCGTGATCTCTGGGAGAAAATACTGGAATCCCAAATAGAAACAGGGACGCCGTATATGCTGTACAAGGATGCTGCGAATCGTAAGAGCAACCAGAAGAATTTAGGAACCATAAGGTCTTCTAATCTATGTACGGAAATATTGGAATATACCTCGCCAGATGAGGTTGCTGTATGTAATTTGGCTTCCATTGCCTTACCTATGTTTATTAAAAGTGGTGAATTTGATCACAAGGAATTGTATAAAGTCACTAAAAGGGTCACAAGAAACCTAAATAAAGTAATAGATAGGAATTACTATCCCGTAATAGAAGCGGAAAATTCCAATTTCCGTCACAGACCTATTGGTTTAGGAGTGCAGGGATTGGCAGATGTGTTTATATTGCTGCGATTGCCATTTACCAGTGAGGGTGCGAAAAAGTTGAACCAAGAAATTTTTGAGACTTTGTATTTTGCGGCAGTAACCGCTTCAATGGAAATGGCAAAAGAAGAAGGGGTCTACTCTAGTTACGAAGGTTCCCCTATTTCTAAGGGGGAGTTTCAGCACAATTTATGGGGCGTTAAGGATGAGGAACTTTCAGGAAGATGGGACTGGGGAAAATTGCGTAAAGAGGTCCAAAAGGCGGGAGTTCGAAATTCGCTTTTGGTAGCTCCTATGCCTACTGCTTCCACCTCACAGATTTTGGGGAATAACGAATGCTTTGAGCCATATACGTCCAATATCTATACCCGTAGGGTATTGTCCGGAGAGTTTATTGTGGTCAATAAACATTTATTAGAAGACTTGGTAAGCCTAGGCCTTTGGAACGAGAATTTAAAACAAGAGTTAATGAGGGCCAATGGCTCCATTCAACATATAGAAGGAATACCTGCGGACATTAAAGAGTTGTATAAAACGGTCTGGGAATTAAGTATGAAGGATATTATTGATATGTCCAGACAGCGTGGTTACTTTATAGACCAAAGTCAGTCTCTTAATTTGTTCATGGAAAATGCAAATTATTCTAAATTGACTTCCATGCATTTTTATGCCTGGAAAAGTGGGCTTAAAACTGGAATGTACTACCTAAGGACCAAAGCTGCGGCAGATGCCATTAAGTTTACCTTGGACAATAGTAAGAAACAGGAGGAGCCTACCGAAAAGGCGATTGAGGCGGCTATAATTGCTCCTGAGGTTACCAAGACTATTTCGGTACAAGCGGCTCCTGCCAACCAAGAAGAACTGGAGGTTCAGCCGTTGACACCTGCAGAAATGAAGGAAATGATCGCAAGGGCAAAAGAGGGTCAAGCAGATGATGATTGTTTAATGTGTGGCTCTTAATGGATAGTATTTATAAACGAAAAATCCCCCATCACAATGCGGGGATTTTTCGTTAAAGCAGGTTTTAGTCGTGTAATTAAAGTGAAATCTTCACCTTTTTTTGTAACGTTATTGTCGACTAAAATAGGGTTTTACCACATTAACACTGATGTATACGATGCAGTAAATTGTAAATATGGTGAAATAATGATCCATTTTAATCCGTATAGGAGTTTTAATAATATACGTTGATGATGGGTGTTTGGACGATTCTTCAGTAAAAAAAAACATAGTAATTGCTATATCATTTTTTAAAATAATAGTGATATACTATTCTTCCTATAAAGTATAGCATGCCATAAGCTCCGATAAGAAATAAATAAGGTTCCATCCGATTCCTTTGGACGAGGAAATAGGATAGAACCTTTCTTTTTAGAACGTTAAAAATTGTATAAAAAGCTGATTTATAAGAAATTATCAACTTCTTTGTAGGCGTTAATCACAGCAAGATCTCCTTCTTTGTTAGGTCTAGAATTGCCGTGTTCCATTCCTAGAACTCCTTTAAATCCTTTTTCATGTAAATATTTAAAGATGTTCTTGTAATTAATTTCCCCAGTGGTGGGTTCCTTTCTCCCAGGGTTATCCCCAATTTGAATATAAGCGATTTCCTCCCAGGTAAGATTCATGTTGTGGATCAGGTGACCTTCATTTTTTTGCATATGATAAATGTCGTACAAGATTTTACATGACGGACTATTAACCCCTTTACAAATTAAATAAGTCTGTTCTGAAGTTTGTAAATGGAGATCTGGTGAATCAGAAAGAGGTTCAAGTACCATCACCAAGCCGTGGGGTTCCAATATTTCTGCTCCCCTTCTAAGCGCTTCAATCACATTAGCATTCTGAATTCCTATGGGCAAATTACGCTCATATGCTCCGGGAACTACCGTCATCCATTTGGCATTTACGCGTTTGGCAACATCAACAGCTTTCCTACAACCGTCCAGAAATATGTCTACATATTCTTTTTTTCCAGCGGCCAAGGTATTTGCCATATTGCCCCCTTTATCAATTACAAATACGCCCATGGTCATATTATGGCGTGCCAAGGTTTCCCCTATTTTTGTTTGCAAGGCAACGTTCCTTCCCATCATTCCATTGTCCTCAAAGGCGGTGAAACCCTGTTCGGCCATAAAATTCAATTGGGCTATTGGATCATCGCCTGCTAAATTTTTAAACATCCCAAAGTGGGGGGCGTATTTCAGATTAAAGTTATGCTTTGCACCTGCCTGTACTGGAGCACTGTATGCCATTGCTCCTCCAAGTGTTACTGCTCCACTAGTGAGCGCCGTTTTCTGTATAAAATCTCTTCTTTTCAAATCGTTTATAGTATTAGATGGACCAGGCCTTTCCGCCTGTTAATTCTTGTAAGTCTCCGCAGCCAATATATTCCCCAGGGACTGGTAAATAGGCCAGTACGTTCTCTCCTATATATTCCGAAGTTTTATAGCTCCAAATGGTTAGCCCGCGTAAATTGTCGGCAAATGCAAATCTGGAGACTTCATCGCTCAAGGTTGCAGCTTCCCCTGTTCGTATAGCCTCAGTATACTTTGAAATTAATTTAAAATGCTTTGCTTGATCTTCCTTGGGAGTTTTAAGTGCGTTGGCCAAAACGGGCTCTAGATCCTCTGCCTTAAGATCCCCAATATTCTTTTTGCCGGAATCCAATAGGGCTTTGTTCATAAACTTACCCATACTCATTTTAAAGAGCTCTTTCTTTTCTTTTTCCATTATTTCATTCGCAAAGCGATCTATAAAAAGATGTGCTTGTACTTCAGAAGCGGAAGGGGTATCCGTTTTGGGTAATATAATATCTACCAATGTGGTTAGTACGTTCCCTTCTTCACTGCTTAGGAAATCTGGGGTCCATGCCAAGGTAGCATCTTGTTTGCAGCTTTGTGCCAGGCTTAATAATGTAGGGATGGCCACTACATATCCTAGTGATAGCCCCATATTCCGTAATGCTTTTCTTCTATCCATTATATGTTTCCTTTTTTAAGTTCTTTTGCGGCGTGGTTGGCAGCTCTGGCGGTAAAAGCCATATAGGTCAAAGAGGGATTTACACAACTCGCCGAAGTCATAAATGCCCCATCCGTAACATACACATTGGGCACAGCGTGAACCTGATTGTTGCCGTTTAATACCGAAGTTTTTGGATCCCTACCCATTCTGGCAGTTCCCATTTCATGTATTCCAAGTCCCAAGGCGCCTGGATTGTCATAAGATTTCACGTCTCTCATACCTGCTTTGGTCAGCATTTCCACGGCTTGTTCTTTCATTTCTTCGCGCATCTTCCATTCGTTTTCCTTGAATTCCGCATCAAAGGTTACGGTTGGTAACCCCCAGCTGTCAAGTTTCTCATAGTCAAGGGTCATTCGGTTATCTTCATAAGGAAGCACTTCGCCAAAGCCCATCATTCCAAAGGTCCAGCCCCCTGGCTTTAAGATGGCTTCTTTAAGGTCCTTCCCATGGGAGAGCTCGGCAATGGTTTCTTCCCAATTGCCCCTGCTGGCTCCACCTTGGTAACCAAATCCACGTATATAATTTTTAGTATTGGAATCCTTCCCTATATTTTTAAATCTTGGAATATAAATACCGTTCGGTTTTCTTCCCTTGTAATATTTGTCCTCAAATCCATCAAACTTACCGCTTGCACCAACGCCTAAATGGTGGTCCATGATATTCCTTCCCAATTGGTCCGAATCGTTGCCCATACCATTAGGAAATCGTTCAGATTTGGATTGCATTAATATAGAAGTAGAAGCAAGGGAGGAAGCGCATAGGAAAATAACTTTGGCCTTAAACTCAAAGGTCTCCTTGGTTAATCTGTCTATCACTTTTACGCCACTGGCCTTTTTGGTCTTGGGGTCGTAGATCACTTCCGTAACAATGGAATCTGGCCTTAAGGTTAGGTTGCCTGTGCGTTCGGCTGCGGGAAGTGTAGATGAATTACTGCTGAAATATGCCCCAAAAGGACACCCTCTAATACACCTATTTCTGTATTGGCACTTACTCCTGCCTTCAAATTCTTTATTGCCGGTGATATGTGCTACCCTACCTGCGGTAACTACCCTGCCGTCAAAATTTTCAGCTACCTTTTCCCTAAAGTGTTGTTCAACACAATTTAGTTCCATCATAGGTAAAAACTGTCCATCTGGCAATTGGGGCAATCCTAAATTTTCTCCACAGACCCCTATATAAGATTCTACTTTATCATACCAGGGTGCAATGTCTTTATATCTCACTGGCCAATCTACGGCGATACCATCCTTCTTATTGGCCTCAAAATCAATGTCGGACCAGCGGTAACTATGCCTTCCCCACTGTAGGGAACGGCCACCAACATGGTAACCCCTCATCCAATCGAAGCGTTTAGTTTCATTATACGGATGCTCTAGGTCGTTAACAAACCACATATTGGAAGAAGCCTTTACGGTATACCCTGTCCTAGCTTGTTTAAATTGCTTGGCCTTTTCTTCGGGGGGTAATTCGCCGTTATTAGGAAAATCCCAGTCGTCCATATTTGCGGTGGGGTAATCCTCAATATGCTTCACCATTCTCCCTCTGTCTAAAATCAACGTTTTAAGCCCATTTTCACAAAGTTCCTTAGCAGCCCAACCGCCGCTAATCCCAGTGCCTACTACAATGGCATCGTATGACTCCTGCTCTTCATTATAATAAAATTTACTCATCTGGAAAATTGTTTGTTTAATATATTTATTAAATATAGAATTAATTTTCTACATTTAAACCTTGTATTTATAAATACAATAG
Source organism: Arenibacter antarcticus (assembly GCF_041320605.1). Lineage (NCBI taxonomy): Bacteria > Pseudomonadati > Bacteroidota > Flavobacteriia > Flavobacteriales > Flavobacteriaceae > Arenibacter > Arenibacter antarcticus. The sequence continues at coordinate 1,386,029 of NZ_CP166679.1, read as the reverse complement.
TACTATAACGTTATAGTTATCAGTAATTCTTAAATTTAATATTTTATAAGAAAATGAAAGGTAAAAATTTGAAGATCAACGGGTTTAAGGTGATAATGGCGGTGTTTTTTATGGGTATCCTGTCGTGTAAGGAAGCTCCCAAAGAGCAGTCAAAAGATTTGGATAGTGTAGCTGTAACCGCTACTTCCGATGAGCCATTTTTTAAATTGTCCTTGGCCCAATGGTCCATGCACAGAATGATTAGGAATGAAGGGGTAGATCCGTATTCCTTTGCCAAGAAGGCCAAGGATTGGGGCTTCACTGGACTAGAATACGTAAGTGGGTTGTATTATGACGAATTGAAGGCTGCAAATTTTTCTAAGGAGGCTATGGATGCCTTTGTTGAAAAGAACAATGCAGAGAGTAAAAAATACGGAATGCAGAATGTATTGATCATGATTGATGGTCAAGGAGATCTTGCCACTCCGGATGCTGAAAAAAGAAAAGCAGCGGTAGAAAATCATTTTAAATGGGTTGATGCTGCTGCCGCAATGGGTTGCCATGCCATAAGGGTAAACCTTTCTGGAAGTAAGACCCCAGAGGAGTGGATCGCTAGTTCCGTGGATGGACTAACTCAATTGTCTACTTATGCAAAGGATAAAAATATAGAAGTTTTAGTGGAGAATCACGGAGGCTTATCCTCAAATGCCGCTATGTTGGCCGAGGTTATGACCAAGGTGGATATGGAAAATTGTGGGACCCTTCCCGATTTTGGCAATTTCTGTATAGAACGTGGCGAAGGTGGCTGTGTTGAGTCCTACGATCCGTATCAGGGAATTAGTGAGCTTATGCCACATGCCTTGGCGGTTAGTGCTAAATCTAACGATTTTGATGCAGAAGGAAATGAGGTAAGGTTAGACTATAACAGGATTCTTAAGATTGTTAAGGATGCTGGATATACAGGTTATATTGGAGTGGAATACGAAGGTAATGTACTAAGTGAAGAAGAGGGTATAATCGCGACCAGAGACCTGTTGTTAAAAGCAGGGAAGCAATTGAATTAATTATCAACAATATGTTGTATGAAAGCTTTTTTACATGGGCTTTTTGATTACAATTTTTATTGCAATAAAAAATTGATCGAAGAGTGCAATAGGCTGGAAATTGTTCCAGATAAGACTATTGCGCTCTTTAATCATATATTAAACGCCCATCATATTTGGAATGCGAGAATTCTTGTGAAACCAAGGGAATACGATGTTTTTCAGAGCCACCCCATAGGTATATGGAAAGATTTACATTACGAGAACCAAAGGAATACGTTCGAGATCATTTCCAATACGGAGCGTTTTGACAAGCGACTCAATTATGAAGCTACCAGTGGGAAGGCCTATAGTAATTCGATCCAAGATGTATTGTTTCACATTATAAACCATTCTACGCACCATCGGGCACAAATTTCGATCGATTTTAGAAATAATGGCATAGAACCATTGGTCTTCGACTATGTCGTTTATAAAAGATAGACTACCCTAACCTACTAATAGTATAATGAATTTAAAAATTAAAACACAGCTTTCTTTAATGATGTTCCTCGAGTTTTTTATTTGGGGAGGCTGGTTTGTAACGCTAGGTACCTTCTTAGGATATAACCTCAATGCTACTGGAGCAGAATCGGCAATGGCATTTTCCACCCAGAGCTGGGGAGCTATTATAGCTCCTTTTATTATTGGATTAATCGCTGACCGATATTTTAATGCGGAACGTATTCTGGGTATCCTGCATTTATTGGGCGCGGTATTGATGTATCAAATGTATTTGGCGGTGGATTTTGCCGGATTTTATCCCTATATTCTAGGCTATATGATTGTTTATATGCCCACCCTGGCACTCGTCAATTCCATTTCTTTTAATCAAATGAAAAATCCGGCTAAAGAATTCTCCTTTGTACGTGTATTTGGTACCATAGGATGGATCGTTGCAGGATTGGTAATCAGTTATGTGTTTTTATGGGATTCAGAATCCTCCAGAGAAGGCGGAATGCTGAAGAACACCTTCCTTATGGTGGCCATTGCTTCTGCAGTTTTGGGACTGTTCAGTTTTACCCTTCCCAAAACCCCTCCAAAAGTAGGAAAGGACGAGAAAACATCGCTTTCACAAATATTGGGCTTGGATGCTCTAAAATTGTTAAAGGATAGAAATTTTCTGATATTCTTTATCTCTTCCATTTTAATATGTATTCCGTTGGCATTTTATTATCAGAATGCAAATCCGTTTTTATCCGAAATAGGAATGGAAAATCCAACAGGTAAAATGACTATTGGGCAGGGATCGGAAGTGTTGTTTATGCTCTTACTACCCTATTTTTTCAGAAAATTTGGGTTTAAAAGAACGCTTATTGCGGGTATGCTGGCATGGACAGTTAGGTACTTTTTGTTTGCCTTTGGGGATGCTGGAGATCAGGCATATATGCTAATAATGGGAATAGCCCTTCACGGAATCTGTTACGACTTTTTCTTTGTTTCCGGGCAAATTTATACGGATTCCAAAGCGGGAGAAAAGTATAAGAGTGCTGCGCAAGGTTTAATAACATTAGCTACCTATGGGGTGGGAATGTTGATCGGATTTTGGGTTGCCGGAATAATTACAGATAGTTATATTATAGAGGAAGGTGTACATAGCTGGGTAGATATCTGGACATTCCCTGCAATTTTTGCTTTTGGTGTCATGATCCTGTTTACCATATTTTTTAAGAATGAAGAAGTAGAATATAAAGAATAAATCAGTAAAAAATAATAGTATGGCTAAAAAAATTAGATTAGGTATTTTAGGAGGTGGCGGCGATTCTCTTATAGGGATCTTGCACCGAGTGGCCTCTCAAATAAATGATAATTATGAAATTGTAGGCGCGGTTTTTAATCCGGATTTTGAATCGAATCTTGCTTTTGCAAAAGAAATAGATATCCCTACCAATAGGATTTATAAAGACTTTGATACCTTGGTAGAGGAGGAATTGAAATTGCCCAAGGAAGAGAGAATCCAAGTATGCTCTATCCTTACCCCTAATTTCCTGCATTTTCCAATGGCCAAAAAGCTTTTGGAAAATGGATTTCATGTAATTTGTGAAAAACCTTTTACGACCACCTATGAGGAGGCGAAAATTTTGCAGGCGGCTCAGGAGAAATCCAACACCGTAGTTGCTATTACCCATACCTATACTGGTTACCCGATGGTGCGTCAAATGAGGGAAATGATTAAGGCAGGTGTAATTGGAAAAGTGCACAAGGTAGATGTGCGCTATTATCAGGGATGGATCAACACCATCATCCACGATAAGGCCAAACGTTCCACAGTGTGGAGGTTGGATCCTAAAAAAGCGGGAGTTAGTTCCTGTATGGCCGATATTGGGGTACACGCCTTTAATATGGTAGAATTTACTACCGGATTGAAGATTAAGTCCATTTTAGCAGATTTTAATTATTTATACGATGACAATCAAATGGATGTGGATGGTACTGTTTTGGTGCGTATGGATTCCCATGTAAAGGGATTAATCCGTGCCAGTCAGGTGGCTACCGGAGAGGAGAATGGACTTGCCATTGCTATTTACGGAGAGAAAGGCGGCCTTAGATGGGAACAGGAGCACCCCAATTATCTAAAAGTGCAAAGTGATACGCAGCCATTGCAGATTTACACGCCTGGACATGCCTACAATTCCGAATTGTCTTTGGATGGCACCAAATTACCTCCAGGGCATCCTGAAGGAATTTTTGATGCGATGGCAAATATCTATAAAGGTGTTGCTAGGGCTATCAGAGGGGAAAAGTACAACGATGGGGAATTTCCTACAATATTGGATGCTGTCCGTGGAATGAATTTTATAGAATGTACCGTAGATTCCAATAAGAAAGGAAACGTATGGGTAGATCTTGATTAAGAACTACTTGTTTTAATAGTAAAAAAGGCTGCTCTAAAACGCAGCCTTTTTTTATTGCTATTAAAATGGAGGTAACAGTTCTTACCTCCTGTGATAAATTCTTAAAAAGTTCGGGTGGTATCTGTTTGTTGTGCTATAAGGATAGGGCGAAATTTAATTTAACCATATACCTTTTCAAACGATACGCAGACCACAATCATACTTTCTTTTGGGTCTCGATCATATAGGGATAGTTCTTTTATAAAGAAATTCCAGTAGGCAGTCTTCCAAAGGCTAAGGTTGTCAAAGCCGTCGAGTTTGGCGTATTCCTCAGTAATGCTGAACCATGGTTTTAGTATGGATGAGGTTATCCTTACAACACATTTTGCATTTGCCCTGCCATCGACTACCACTAAAAATGTCCCAGTTTTTGGAAGTCTTTCCTTTCTGTTCTGTATCCCTAATAAGGAAAAGGTAGTAGCGGTTTTTATCCTGTTGAGAACCAATGCTGTGTGCCGATCAGCATCATTTTCATTGTCAAAAAATTGAATTACTTCTGGAGCTTCCGCTAAGGCGAATTCTACATGGGCATCCAAAAAGTCGCCCCACATATTTCTGACTGATCTATTTTCCATTAATTTTATCTAAAGATTTTTTAAAGTCAATAATTGCCGCATTTCTATCCTAGTTCTCAAATACCTTGTTAGCCAATATTTTGAGGTGATTATGAAAGGTAAATCGCTTGATGTTTCATTTTTATTTATAAATCGGTATTTTATTGCGAGGTGATATTTGCTATTATATTCTGATAATTCTTAAGTAATTCCTATATTTATAACTTCACTTTTCAGTGATGATAAAATTATTATCATTCTCTAAATATAGGATTTAATTATTAATTTTTTTAAAACGAAAAAAGGCATTTTAGTATTCACCTAATTTAATATATGCACAACCTCATAAAATTTTAAGGTTATCTAATAGATCCATTAAGGTTATAGGAAGAGGTAATGTCCCACAATGTTGTGATGTTTATAGAAAGAGGGTATAGTAAAAAGCGGTTTTCTACGGGGATTCTGGCCTTAGACTTAATTTTCAGAGTCGGTTGGGGTCTTTAAAAACAATAAAAATAGATACATGAAGACAATTAAGGGGCCAGCAGTGTTTTTGGCACAATTTGTAGATGAGAAAGCACCGTTCAATACTTTGGACGGGATGTGTAAATGGGCATCCGATTTGGGATATAAGGGAATCCAGATTCCTACTTGGGTCGATTTTCTAATCGATTTAGACAAGGCTGCGGAAAGTCAGACCTATTGCGACGAGCTTAAAGGAAAGATTAATTCCTATGGATTGGAAATCACTGAACTATCTACCCACTTACAGGGTCAATTGGTAGCAGTACATCCGGCATACGACCTAATGTTCGATAATTTTGCGCCAGACAAAGTGAAGAACAATCCTAAGGCGCGTACCGAATGGGCTGTAGAGGTGGTTAAAAAAGCAGCTACGGCAAGTCGCAGGCTTGGTCTAAAAGCTCATGCCACTTTCTCTGGATCCTTATTGTGGCACACCATGCATCCTTGGCCACAACGTCCTGCTGGATTGGTAGAAATGGGGTTTGAGGAATTGGCAAAGCGATGGCTGCCTATACTTAACCATTTTGATAAGGAGGGAGTAGATATCTGTTACGAAATCCATCCTGGGGAAGATCTTCACGATGGGGATACGTTTGAACGCTTTTTGGCCGCTACCGGAAACCATAAAAGGGTAAATATTTTATACGATCCAAGTCATTTTGTACTTCAGCAATTGGATTATATCGCCTATATAGACCACTATCACGAGTTTATAAAGTCGTTCCATGTAAAGGATTCCGAATTTAATCCCACCGGAAAGAAGGGCGCCTTTGGCGGGTATAACGATTGGGGAGACCGTGCCGGTAGATATCGCTCCCTTGGGGATGGTCAAATCGATTTTAAGACCATTTTCTCAAAACTAACGCAGTACGGCTGTGATGTTTGGGCAGTAATGGAATGGGAATGCTGTATAAAAAGTCCGGAACAAGGGGCTAGGGAAGGTGCTAAATTTATCCAGGACCATATTATAGAGGCCACTGAAAAAACCTTTGATGATTTTGCAGGGGCCGAAATCGATAAAACCGTATTGAAAAAAATATTAGGACTATAAACCATAATTACACACTGATGAAAAATTTACTATATACTGCCTTAATCGCTGTTTTGGTGATCGGCTGCAAGGATAAGACTGATAAAAAGAACATGGATGTAGATTCAGATCCTATGGCAAACTCGGAAAAGAAGGGAACACCTCCACCGCCGCCGTCTGCAACAGGGGGAGAATGGCAGGTTCTTTTTGACGGTACCAATTTTGATGCTTGGAAGCGTTATTTAGAAGATGGGGTTGGAGATGCATGGAAAATAGAGGATGGGGCTATGGTATACTATCCGCCCAAAGATCGTAAAAAAGGAGAAAAATATAATTTAGTGACCAAAAAGGACTACACCAATTTTGTACTTTCTATGGAGTGGAAAATATCCGAAGGGGGAAATAGCGGTATCTTTTGGGGAGTAAAGGAAGTGGCAAGTTTGCCTGAAGCCTATCACTCAGGACCAGAGATTCAAATATTGGATAATGATAAGCATGCGGATGCCAAAAACGGTCCTGTCCGACAGGCAGGGGCTTTGTACGATATGGTTGGGCCTAGTGAGGACGTTACTAAACCTGTTGGAGAATGGAACACTTGTGTGCTAACGGTTAATCATAAAACCAACAAGGGCTTTGTGGTATTAAATGGCAAGGAAATTACCAGCTTTCCCGTTAATGGAGCAGAATGGGACGCCATGGTGGCAAAATCTAAATTTAAGGGATCCGAACATTTTGGGAAGTATCCCACGGGAAGAATTGGGCTACAAGATCATGGTGACATCGTTTCCTTTAGAAATATAAAAATTAAATCCTTGGATTAAATGAGATCCAACCTATGTATGAGAAAAAAATTTAGTTATATCCCACTTGTATTGTTGCTAACAGTGGCCTGTAAAGAAAATGTGGCGCTAAATACCTTGGAACCCATGGAGATCGCGACAACTGCCAATAGTGTGGTAGTTTACGATGAGTATTCTGGCACCGAACCTACCAAACCCGAGGAAACCGAAGTGTATAAGCCGGTTCCTCCTGTTATAAAATCTAATGCTTCTTTTAAAGAACCGCCAAGTGATGCCATTGTGCTTTTTGGGGGTGATAATTTGGATAATTGGATCAGCTCCAAGGATAGTACCAATGCTAAGTGGCAGTTAAATTCAGAGGGTAGTATGACCGTTGCCAATAAGACTGGGGATATACAGACCGTACAGAATTTTGGAAGTATCCAATTGCATTTGGAATGGAAATCCCCCGCCGATATCCAGGGAGAAAAACAGAGTAGAGGCAATAGTGGTGTGTTTTTGCAAGGACTTTATGAGGTTCAAATACTGGATAACAACAGTAATGATACCTATGTAAACGGCCAAGTAGGCTCCGTCTATAAGCAGCATACTCCTCTTGCCATGGCATCTGTGCCCAGTGGAGAATGGAATAGCTATGACATAATTTATCATGCCCCTGAGTTTAATGAAAATGGGGGTAAAACAAAATCAGGTACTATTACCGTAATACATAATGGGATCTTGATCCAGGACCATGTAGAGATAAAGGGAACTACGCCTTATGTAGGTTGGCCCAAAAACCCATCACATGGTAAGGGCCCTTTAAGGCTTCAAGACCACGGGGATAATAGTAGGGTAGGTTTTAGGAACATCTGGGTAAGGGAATTGTAATATAATTAGAATGGGAATTTTATATTACTGCTTTGGCTACTAGTTGCTTTGCTTTATAAAAAATTCCCTTCTAAAAACACCTACTATCTTTATGGTTATTCTACGCGAAGGAGCTTGAAAACCAAATAAACTAGGGGACTTGCCAATAAAATTGGTGTCCAGATGCTGTTTTTCTAAGTCTTTTAACCCTGGCTCTGGGTGCTATTGGTTATGCAATTTTACCCACTTGGTCTATATTTCTTTCCTCTTTTTCCTTAATTGTAGCTGTCAGCATTGGACTTTGGTGCTGTGAAAATCATTGAATTAACCATTTCGATAAAGAAGGAAATCCACTAAAACCTGGGTAGTAGTTTTATTTGTAATCCACTCTGGAGAAGTACAACTGGGCGCGCAATTTTTGAATGTACTGTAGAGTTGAGCTCAAAAAATCTATTTTGCTTACATTTGCCAAAACTTAATATTATTATATGATCCAATCCATGACGGGATTTGGGAAGCATGTTATACAGCTTCCTACGAAGAAAATCACTATAGAGATCAAATCCCTTAACAGTAAAAGTCTTGATCTAAATGCCAGGATTCCTTCCGCCTACCGGGAAAGGGAATTAGAACTGCGTAAGACCATTGCCAGTTCTCTGGTTAGAGGAAAGGTAGATTTTAGCCTGTATATAGAAAATACGGGGGTGGAAACCTCTTCAGTAGTGAACGAGGCCGTAGTGCGCCAGTATATGAATCAGTTAGGAGGAATTGTTTCTGGCAATGATATGGCGTTGCTAGAAATAGCCATGCGTATGCCCGATACCATGAAGACCGAGCGGGAGGATATAGATAAAGAGGAGTATAAAATCATTGAGGAAACCTTAACCGAGGCCTTAAAGGAAATTAATACGTTTAGATCCGAGGAAGGATTGGTCTTGGAGGACGATTTTAAGGCCAGATTAGCCGTTTTAAAGGAGTTGTTGGGTAAAGTCACCCTAATGGACAAGGATAGACTGCAAACCATTAGAGAGCGGTTGGAAAAGGCAGTATCTGACCTAAAGGTAGATTTGGATGTAAACCGTTTTGAGCAGGAGTTGATCTATTACTTAGAGAAATACGATATTACTGAGGAAAAAGTAAGACTGCAAAATCATTTGGATTATTTTACCACCACCCTTAACTCCGAGGATTCCAATGGAAAGAAATTAGCCTTTATTGGGCAAGAAATCGGTAGAGAAATAAATACTATTGGGTCTAAGGCCAACTATGCACCTATGCAGCAATTGGTGGTACAGATGAAAGACGAATTGGAAAAGATTAAGGAACAAATGCTCAATGTTTTATAATGAAAGGCGGTAAATTAATTATTTTTTCAGCGCCCTCGGGAAGTGGAAAAACTACAATTGTAAAATATCTATTAGACCAGCCAGAGCTTAATTTGGCGTTTTCTATTTCTGCAACATCTAGGCCCAGACGGGGCAAGGAAAAAAATGGGGAGCATTATTATTTTATGCATTTGTCCGAGTTTAAACAGCATATAAAGGCAGACGACTTTCTGGAATGGGAAGAAGTATACCGGGATAATTTTTATGGGACCTTGAAGAGTGAGGTGGAGCGACTCTGGGCAGAAGGGAAAAATGTAATATTTGATATCGATGTCGTAGGTGGCTTGCGGATAAAGAAGAAATTTCCAGAACAGACCCTTGCCGTATTTGTAAAGCCTCCCAGTGTAGATGAGCTGAAAATTAGGTTAAAAAAACGCAGTACGGAATCCGAGGATAAAATTAATATGCGTATCGCCAAGGCGTCTGTAGAGTTAGCAACTGCACCACAATTTGACCGGATTATAAAGAATTATGACCTGGATGTAGCCCTGAAAGAAGCACATGAATTAGTGGCAGAATTTTTAGGAGTAGAAATCAAGGATTAATATATACCTTATTTTATTAAGATTGCCTTTGGACATGTAGTCAACGGCAATTCAATTTTTTATAGCGTAAACGGACTTCAATTAGGCATGAAGAAAAAAGTGGGACTATTTTTTGGAACTTTCAATCCTATACATATTGGTCACTTGGTGATTGCCAACCATATGGTAGAATTTTCGGACTTGGATGAGGTGTGGTTTGTAATTACGCCCCAAAGTCCATTTAAAACCAAAAAAACACTGTTAGACGACCATCATAGGTATCAATTGGTGTTCGAGGTTACCGAACACTATCCCAAATTGAAGCCCAGCAATATAGAATTTAACTTACCAAGGCCCAATTATACAGTGCATACACTGGTTCATATCAATGAAAAATATGGGAATACCAATGAGTTTTCCCTAATAATGGGCGAGGATAATCTAAAGAGTTTCCATAAATGGAAAAACTATGAGGTTATTCTTGAGAATCATGATATTTATGTATACCCCAGAATTTCAGAAGGAAAGATGGAAAATAGGTTTGAAGGCCATGGAAGAATACATCATGTCCCGGCCCCAATTATGGAAATTTCATCAACCTTTATCCGTACCCAAATCAAGTTGGGGAAAAACATACGACCCATGCTCCCCGATGCGGTATGGAAGTATATAGATCATATGAATTTCTATCGCTAGGTATGTCCTGCTAAATTTTTAAATCGAGTTTCCTAAAGCTCTACCTTAGCGGGCTTTACCGTGCTATCATGCTCTTGGTAGTACAATTCCAAAAGATTCATAGTGGCGTTTATAAAATCTTTAGTTTCCAAGAGAATGGTAAAGTACAAGGTGGTATTCTTGGGACTGGATTCTTCGGTACGCGTCCTTGCAATCTGCCTTTCAATTTTTTGGGACACCATGTCTAGCAAGTTTTGTTTACTGCCTAAGATAGACCCAATTTGGGTGAAGTTGCGCGATTCAAACGCGTGTTTGGTTTCGCTCAGTAATTGATCTAGCTTTTGGTCTATTTCCTTAAGTTCTTTTATCTGATTGTATTTTAATTTTTTGTGATTGTTGTGTATGTGTTTGTGGCTAATCTTGGAAAGGTATTCCAGGGATTGTGCCATATCCTGTAAATATCCCAAAATATTGATGTAAAAGTTACTTGCACCTACACTGGCATCATCCAAGTTTTTAATGAAGTAAAAGATATGGTCTCTTAGCTCATCCACTTCGGCGGAAAGTTTTACCACCTGTTTTTTGTTCTTTTTGAGTAGGTCTAAATCCTGTTTTGCCAATCCGTCTATGGTATTGGTATATATCTTATTACCTCTTTTGGCAACGTTGGATATATTGTTGGCACTTTCCTCTATTACTCCCTGAATAGAACTGCTTTCCGCGTTCCTCAGACTATCTTCAGCGCTAATTTCTTTGGATTTTTTATTGTGGGAAATATAATTATGAACTAATAGGAACACCGCGATCAATAATAAAATGGCGACCATGGAAGGTACGTGAAGGTTAATCAGGTAAACAATAACCGCAGCGGATACAAAAGCAATTAATGCTGTAAAAAACCAGCCTCCAATAACATTTAACACTCCAGCCACACGGTAAACTGCGCTTTCTGCTCCCCATGCCCTATCTGCCAAGGAAGAACCCATGGCGACCATAAAAGTAACATAGGTAGTAGACAAAGGTAATTTGTAAGAGGTAGCAACGGAAATCAAGACCCCAGCAACCATCAGGTTTACGGCTGCTCGTACCATGTCAAAGGCTGGCATTTCAAAGGTTTTGTCCTTAGACAGGGTTATGATTGGTTTTTGAAACTTGGCGTCTAATTTTTCTCTGAGCGTATTCGGGATTAAAGCGTTGACCCCTGTAGATATTAACATAGCGGCCCTAACGATACTTCTCGATAAGAAATTGGGTTGAAATCGCTCTTTGGACTCTCCCTCACGTGAAAGATTAATCTCAGTTTGGGTAACATAACGCGCTTTTTTGGAAAACCAAAGGGTAAGCACCATGGTCATACCCGCTCCGAACAATAGGTAGGTTGGAGTGGAAACTTGTGCTGCAAGAAAGCCCATATTAAATTCGTTAGCCGGTATTCCTGAAGCTTGCCAAGCCTCAAAGGATTGCCAAGCGGCAATGGGTACCCCAATAAAGTTTACCAAGTCGTTACCAGCAAATGCCAGTGCCAGTGCAAATGTGCCTACAATAATAATGAGCTTGTAAACATCATATTTTAAAACGGTAGAAATTATATAGGAAATAATGGACCAGAGTACAAGGCTGCCAATTATGATGGCTAGTGAATATTCCTTAATGGATTCTAAAAGGGAATCACTGACAAATGAGGCTCCTTTTAAGCCTTTTATCAAAATAAAATAAGTGATAGCAGTAAGGGCCATTCCGCCAAATAGTGCTCCTATCCACTTCGCTTTTTTCCTAAAATCGAACGTCAGCATAAGGCGGGAAACATATTGGACTAGTGCCCCTATAGTAAAGGCAATGACCACCGAAAGCAGTATTCCTATAATTATTTCGGTCGCCTTAGAGGTATTTATATGGTTGTACACCTCCATATAGTCGCCAGAATCTGCCGCAACCTTTATAAAAGCCATTGCTACTGATGCCCCTAATAGTTCAAATACAATGGAAACGGTAGTGGAAGTGGGTAAGCCAATGGTATTAAAGAAATCTAATAATAGTATATCAGTAATCATTACCGCCATAAAAATTATCATGATCTCACTGAACATAAACTCGCTGGGGTTAAAGATTCCCTTTCGGGCAACCTCCATCATCCCACTCGAAAAAATTGCGCCGATGGCAATTCCAAGGCTCGCTACGATCATAACGGTTCTAAAAGAGATAGCTTTAGAGCCAATAGCAGAATTTAAAAAGTTGACAGCATCGTTGCTGACGCCTACTACTAAATCGGCTATTGCCAAAAAGACTAGGGCAATGATCATTAAAAAGTAAATATTATCCATAGTATCTAAGATAGAAGTTTGCAAATATCTAAAGTTCGTTGGTCGGTAATGTTATCTTAAGGTTATGTTATTGATTAAAAATGAATATCAAATTGCAATCTATACATTAATTCATCGGTTCCTCCATTCACGGATAAATAACTTAGATCCGTTTGAATCTTAAGTTTGTGGCCTACTATATACTTGGACAGGCCTAGGGTGTATTGATTTTCGGGTCGGTTTCCTGTAATATCTTCGTCCAAGGAAATATTGGTGTACCTGCCCGATACTTCCCAGTTTTTCCTAAAAAGATAGCCTGATTGTAAATTTATGCCATCACCGATCTGTACTATGTCTCCCGTTAGGCTGCCATCAGCATTTTTTGCGATGGGGTCCTTAGCATTCCTATGGGCGTATTCACCCATAAAAGAAAAGCCTCTATATTTAAACATGGTATCAAAAAAGAGGGTGTTTATATCGGTTTTATGAAATCCTATGTCATTAACCATATATGTGCCCTGATTACTCCTAGTCTTAACGGCATCTTTGTTATGGTCATAGGTTGCAGAAAGCATTAATTTAGGCATTTCTTCATGGACTAAGTCGCCCCCCTTATATTCGCCCCCATTGGTAAATTCACCAAAAGGGAGCAGTTCCAATCTTCCTGTGAATTGAGCGCCACCAATATTTCCGTTGGTGACATTTCTACCTTCTCCTTGTGAAATGGCAAATTTTTCACGGATCAAAAACTTGTTGTGAAGAAAAAAATGGTGACGTATCTGTAGGCCTGTTTCTCTATCTAATGTAAATCTGCTATTCAATAATGATCGGTCTACTTGTTGTAGGTTTCCGGAAGAGATAACGCGATCTATATTGCCAGGTAGCTTGGTCTGACCAATCCATAACTCAAAATTTTGATAAAAATTCCACATGACAACAGCATCTAAAATATACCTTGGAGCATTACTGGTATATTCGGAGGCACCAGACATATCCCGGTTAGAGAGTCCTAGTTCTATCTTATAAGTTAGCTTTGGTGAATAGGCAAATCCATCAAATTTAAATCTAGCCCTTCGGACCAAAGCTATACTGTGCGGGTCTACCCATTTATTATTACTGTTTTGGTCCCATGTTGTGGAAGTTAAAAACTGCATTCTTGTAGCAAGCTTCATACTCCATGTACTATCCTTTCCTACAATGTTTAATAAACCTTTTCCAAACTCTGGGGCCTCAGTTTGTGAATAGGAAATAGTAGATGAGAGAATGAATAGCAATAACGCTATACGCTTCATAAAATAGTTTTATTAATTTTTGTCGCTACAAATTACCGTATTGAATGTAAAGTTAATGTTAAGAAGCCAATAATTTTACTTTAAATAACACAGCTACCTTGATCAAAGTAGCTGTGTATCATTTCAATAGTCGACAAAAACTAATAAAAAAATGAAACTAAACTGTTTATAAACAAGGGCTAATTTAGGGTTAATAAGAAAATTAAATGTAAAATTAGGATTAAGTTATCATTAAAATAGAGCCCTCACAATGGAAATTGGATATAGTTTTTATAGGAGCCTGATCTCTGAATAATGTATCTTGCAAACTTTAAATATTTACTATGGAGTGGGAACAATTACTTTCGTTAAGACGATTTGGGGATGCTTATAAAAGATTGCGAAAGGAACAGGATGAAACCCGTTTGGGTTTTGAGGTGGATTATGATCGGGTTATTTTTTCAGCAGCCTTTAGAAGTCTCCAGGACAAAACACAGGTGATTCCCTTATCTAAGACAGATTTTGTACATACGCGTTTAACACATAGTTTGGAGGTTTCTGTGGTAGGAAGGAGCTTAGGGCGTATTGCTGGGAAGAAAATATTGGAGAAACATCCGTATCTAAGTGAAGTACACGGATATAAGTTTAATGATTTTGGAGCCATTGTGGCGGCGGCGGCATTGGCACATGATATTGGCAATCCGCCATTTGGACATAGCGGAGAAAAGGCCATTGGGGAATATTTTAAAAATGGGAATGGACAACGGTTTAAGAACGAGTTGTCTAATAAGGAATACCAGGACATTCTGGAATTTGAAGGAAATGCCAATGGGTATAAATTATTAACAGAATCTAGGAAGGGCGTTGAGGGTGGCTTACGGCTTAGTTATGCTACTTTGGGGGCGTTTATGAAATACCCTAAAGAATCTCTACCCAAGAAACCCACAAAGCATATTGCGGATAAAAAATTCGGTTTTTTTCAATCTGATGTTGATTCCTTTAAGGAAGTGGCGAGTGAGTTAGGGTTAAGTACTACTTCGCATAAAGGGGATGTTGCCTATAGTAGGCATCCTTTAACCTTTTTGGTAGAGGCTGCCGATGATATTTGTTATACTATAATCGATTTTGAGGATGGTATAAATTTGGGGCTTATTCCAGAAGATTTTGCTTTGGAGTATCTGATAAAATTGGTAAAGGACAGTATCAATACTAAAAAATACAATGAATTGGCCTATATGGAGGACCGATTGAGCTATTTGAGGGCCTTGGCGATAAACACTTTAATTTCCGATGCAATAGGGACCTTTGTAGACAATGAAGAGGCGATCTTAAAAGGGGAGTTTGACGTCTCCCTAATGGAAAAAAGTAAATTTAAAGCTCAGATTGAAGATATCTTATCCTTAAGTGTAAAGAAAATATATCAATCCCAGGAAGTTATAGAAAAAGAAATTGCCGGATATAAAATAATTTCTGACATTTTGGAGGTTTATACCACTGCTTTAACGCGACATAAAGAGGGGGACGGTTCTAATTATGATCAATTAATGATTTCTACCCTACCCGAATTTTATAGAGACACCACGGGATCTACCTATTCCATATTATTAAACGCCTGTTGTTATGTGGCCAGTCTTTCGGACAGTGCCGCGGTACACATACACAACAAGATTATGGGTAAGCAACTATAAAAAAACCATTAGAAATTATAGTTGATACCTACCCCAAAGAGTTGTTTAAACTGTATTTTTGGGGTGCCGTCACTTATAATGGATCCATCATCGGCTTTAATTGGGTCAAACTTAATGTCATCATCATAGAGTATATGTGTCCCAAAGTTGGTGCTTACATACTTATTGACTTTCAGCGTAAAATTAAGCTCCCATTCCACATCAATATTTCCAAAGCTTTTTAGATAATCCGAATACAGGCTTAAACGATGCCTTACCCCAATGTTCTCAAAAAGATCGCCCTGCCAAGTATTGGTAATCAATACTCCAAATTCCATAACTGAATTCTCTCCATCCTTGATTTTGTTCTTATCTGCATCGTACTTTGCTTTTTCCACTCCAAATGCACCTTTATCTGCGAGATTTTGATCTAATACAAAAGTTACCTTTTGGGTAAAGGGTGACAAATAGAGGTTAAACTTTTTCCCTTCTGGGATATACGAAGTTCCCGCACCAATAAAGCCATATCCAGGGGACATAAACCTAGAGACGGGGGCTTGCCTATTGGGGTACTTGTATCCATTGGAGAATTGGGTGTTAAAGTTAGCTCTAACACTGTAGTACCAATTGCTAATGGTATCACGTCTATAAGCAAATGTGGAACTAAAGCGAATTGCGTCGTCCGCTTTTCGCATTTTTTGATTTTCTTGGGAATTGAGGCCATATCGGAGTTCCAATAAATTTTCCCATTGGACATATCGAAATTTATAATTTCGGAGAAACTTTATATTCGCTAGGGCAGATATAGAATTGTTGCCCCCTGCGTTCCAGTTTACAAAAGCTACTTCATTTAAGTTTACGCTAAGTTTGTTTTCCTTTTCCCAAAAAGAAGGAATTCTAAAGGGTCGGTATTCTTCGTCCAGAGCCTTTGTTTTATTAAAGGTTATTACTGGCCCAGTCAGATTGGCTCCCCTAGAAAGGTTCTTTATTTTGTTTTGCAAGGTCCTGATCACAATGGTATCTACCCGCATTGTATCTATCCTCATGGTATCAACGGTGATGGGAGTTACCTTAGTGGTGTCGGTTTCGGATTTTTTGATAGGTGTTACCTGAGCGTTTATAGGAATTAACCAAAATAATAAGAGGACAATGAAGATGATTTTACCGCGCATGTTAATCTTTATTCAGTATATTATTAATATGATTCCAAAGGGTCGTTTTATCTATTCCAGCTATGCGTTGAAGTTCCTCCA
Organism: Arenibacter antarcticus; assembly: GCF_041320605.1. Lineage (NCBI taxonomy): Bacteria > Pseudomonadati > Bacteroidota > Flavobacteriia > Flavobacteriales > Flavobacteriaceae > Arenibacter > Arenibacter antarcticus. Next base: position 1,369,241 of record NZ_CP166679.1, on the reverse strand, counting down.
CTGTTCCATGTTCTATAAACACTTCTGGAACGCCAATTATTTGTATAGGTATTTTACAATTTATTTCATTAGCAAACTCTAATACGGCACTGCCAAAGCCACCGGTGCTACATCCGTCTTCAATGGTAATGACATGGGAGTACTCTTGGAAAATGTTTTGCAACATCTCCTTGTCAAGTGGTTTCACAAACCTCATATTGTAAAGTCCTACCTCATTTTCATTATTTAATTCCGAAAGCAATTCCAAAACCATATTTCCTATATGACCGATGGAGAGTATTGCAATTTTCGTGCCTTTTTTTAATTCTTCTGCGCTACCTATCGGAATCTCGGCAAATTTCTGTTTCCAATCTAAAATAACCCCTCTTCCCCTAGGGTATCTAATGGCAATAGGATGTTTTAATCCTAATTGTGCCGTATACATTATGTTTCTTAGCTCAATTTCGTTCATCGGCGCAAAAATAATAAGATTTGGGATACACCGTAATTGAGCCATATCATATAGACCGTGGTGGGTGGCACCATCTTGGCCTACTAATCCTGCGCGATCCAAACAGAATATTACGGGAAGGTTCTGTAGGGCAACATCGTGGATTAGCTGGTCATAGGCGCGTTGAAGAAAGGTAACATATATATTGCAAAAGGGAACCATACCTTCAGCAGCCATTCCAGCTGCCATGGTTACGGCATGCTGTTCTGCAATACCTACGTCAAATGCCCTTTCTGGCATCAGGTCCATCATATATTTCAACGAGCTTCCAGTAGGCATAGCGGGAGTTATTCCAACTATTCTGGGATTTAATTTGGCCAATTCAACTAGGGTATGTCCAAATACATCCTGATACTTAGGAGGTTCATTTTCAGAAATCTTGGGCAATATATCCCCGGTAATCTTGTCAAATTTTCCAGGTGCATGGTACACCACTTGATTTTCCTCTGCTTTTTTAAGTCCTTTCCCTTTGGTAGTAATGATATGTAGTAATTTTGGGCCGGCTACAGATTTTAGTCTTTCCAGTTCTTTGACTAGAAGGGGGAGGTCATGGCCATCTAAAGGACCTGTGTAATCAAAATTTAAGCACTCAAAAATATTCTCGTCCTTTGCTGTTCCTTTCTTAACATTGGTAAGGTATTTTTTTAACGCCCCAACGCTAGGGTCTATACCAATAGCATTGTCATTTAAAACTATAAGGATATTTGGATCGGTGTCTCCTGCGTGGTTCAAGCCCTCAAAAGCCATCCCACTGGCTATGGAGGCGTCCCCGATCACGGCAATATGCTGTTTTTTTGTTTCGCCTTTTAACCGAGATGCCATGGACATTCCCAAGATGGCGGAGATAGAAGTGGAGCTATGCCCAGTTCCAAAGGCATCGTATTTGCTCTCCTCCCGTTTAGGGAATCCACTAATTCCGTCGAGTTGTCTGTTGGTGTGAAAAATTTCCCTGCGTCCAGTAAGTATCTTATGCCCATAGGCCTGATGCCCAACGTCCCAGATAAGGTTATCATAAGGAGTGTTAAAAACATAATGTAAAGCTATGGTTAGTTCCACAACCCCCAAGCTAGCCCCTAAATGTCCTTCTTTGTTCGCTACAATATCGATAATGAATTCGCGTAATTCCTTAGCAAGTTGGGATAACTCTGCCACTGGTAGTGTACGAATATCGGTAGGAGTGTTAATATGCTGTAGAATTCCTTTTGACATCTATTAAAAAGTGAAACACAAAGCTAAGGTATTTAGATTTTGAAATCTGTAAAACTTTGGTTATGATTAATGCTATTTGTATCAATTTATAAGGAAATACCTCTTTTTGTTTTAGCGTTGCATTATAATTGAGTAGTAGTACAAGGTAATTGATACTTGTTTTTGTTAGATTTAGGTTGAAAATTTTTGCACCCTGCAATAAAGGACAGAATTTTTTCTGACGACGATATACCGTAAAAGCCGGGTTAGATGGTATAATTATTTTGGCTAAACTTAATTATTGATTATTATTGTTGCATAAAAGCTGTACCATGATCAATCCGTTTGACGATGTCTATTTTATGAAAAAAGCCTTTCAAGAGGCAGAGGCTGCCTTTGAGAAAGGGGAAGTTCCTGTGGGGGCCATAGTGGTTGTGGAGAATAGGATCATTGCTAGGGGACATAATTTAACCGAACAGCTTATTGATGTGACTGCTCATGCCGAGATGCAAGCCATTACGGCGGCATCTAACTTTTTGGGAGGGAAATATCTTCAGAATTGTACTTTATATGTAACCCTAGAGCCCTGTCAGATGTGTGCAGGAGCATTGTATTGGAGTCAGATTTCCAAAATAGTTTATGGCGCAAGGGACATGGAAAGAGGGTTTATTGCAATGAGCTCACAATTGCACCCCAAGACGGAAGTGGTAGGAGGAGTTTTGGAAGCGGAAGCCTCGGAAATTCTAAAAAGATTTTTTATTCAAAAGAGAAATCTGAATTGAAGTACAAGGCGCATAATCCTAAGGGTACGCAACCATTTTTTTGATACTACATCTATTGAATTATAGGTGATGTGGGCAGCTACTTTATTTAATAATGGTAACTATGGGAAAATTTAGTCGTATTAAAATTCTTCTCCTTATTATTTTAGTAGGTAGTTTAAAGGGATGTAGTAGGGAAAAAGAAGAGTCCACCTTTGAATTTATGGAGGGGAAATGGGAGTTGTTACATATTAGCGGAGGATTTGCTGGAATAGATGAGGATTTTGAGCCAGGTAGCATTGTCTGGAACTTTCATACGGATAGTGGTACTTTAATAATAGAAAATATGTCCAATTCAGATGCACTCTACAAAGGACTGCCTACAGGGGATTACTCGTATTCCGTGATAATTGCAAAGAAAAATTTATTTTTGGAAGTGAATTCCCAAGAGTTTGGGGGGCTTACTTTAACGAATAATCAAATGGTGCTAAATCAAAACATTATAACCAATGGCAGTGGTGCAGATGGATTTATATTGCGTTTAAAACGATGACTATTTACGGAAATTTCTATACATCAAAAGAATCGATTTGCATAGAAAAATGGTAGTCTAATTGTTTTTTGAATATCAATTAAAAAAATTGGGAATAATAAGAGTTGTGATTACTTCTTGTCCCCAGATTTTTTATCCTTTCCTTGCATTTTTCTTATATTTTCCTCGTTCAACATATAATCTTTCATTTTTTTACCCTTACTGACCTTGAACAGGAATAGTGGCATGGCGATTAAAAAAATGCCCACGGTGCCAAAACCGATACATTTATTGGCCAAGACCAGGTCTGTTTCCTGTATAGAAAATCCGTAAAGAATAGAGGACACCGATGCAATGAGAACTAGGAAAATAAAATATTTCATGATATGGGGTAATTACCTGGTAAAATTAATCAATTTTCTGCGGTAGGCGGTCAGGAGTTTCGATTTGGAAACAAATCCGATGTATTTTCCATTTTTTATTACGGGCAGGTTCCAAGCCGCGGTATCCTGGAATTTCTGCATTACTGTTTTCATATTGTCCTTTTCAAAAAAGATGTGTTCGGGCGGATTGTGCATGAAATTTTCAACCTTCATGGTCTCGTACAAGGTGGTATCGAACATAAATTTTCGAATATCGTCCAAGAGTACAATACCCACTAAAATATCATTGTCATCTATAACTGGAAAGAGATTTCGGGTAGATTTGGAGACACAGTTATGTAGCATGCTTCCCAGTGTCATATCGGGATGGACCGTTTTAAAATTCTTTTCTATAACACTTTCTAAGGTCATTGTCGTAAGTACATTTTGATCCTTGTCATGGGTGAGTAAATCGCCCCTTTCCGCCAATTCACGGGTGTAAATGGTGTGTTCTAAAGATCCTTTGGTGATAAGATAGGAAATAGCAACGGTAATCATCAATGGTATAAAAAGCTCATAGCCCCCAGTAATTTCCGCAATTAGGAATATGGCCGTTAATGGAGCGTGAATTACACCAGTAATCAACCCAGCCATGCCTACCAAAGTAAAGTTGGCTTCTGAGACCTCTATTCCCAGTCCTAAATTGTTGATAATCTTAGCCACAACATTGCCAAGTGCGCTTCCCATCACCATAGTAGGGATAATGACTCCACCTACACCTCCGGCGGCAAAAGTAACCGTCATTGCAATAGTTTTGAAAATGGTGAAGCCGATTAGAAGGGCGATTACCACCCAGATATTATCAATAAAATCATCAAATGGGGTTTCGCCCAAGGCTTGTAAGTGGTTCCCCTCGAACAAATCTTTGGTAAAACTTAGTCCCTCCCCATATAGTGGTGGGATAAAATACAACATCACCCCAATGGTAAGTCCGCCTACCAAGACTTTAAGGAAGGGTGTTTTAAATCGATCAAAAAAAGAGTAAACAGCAAAATAAATTTTCGTAAAGTATATAGATCCTATGCCCGTACCCAATCCAAGGAGAATATAAGGAGCAGCATCGTTTATAACAAATTTATCCACGATGTCGAAGCTGAAAATTGTTTCGTCCCCTAGAAAAAAGTAGGAGGTAAGCACAGAAGAAATAGACGCCGTCAATAGGGGCAATAAGGAGACAAAAGTAAGGTCTAGACTAAAGAGTTCTATGGCCAATACTACGGCAGCAATAGGGGTTTTGAACATGGAGGCCACAGCGCCCGAGGTGGCACACGCTATGAGCAGGGTTCGCGTCTTGCTGTCTACATTGAGCAAGCGACCCAAATTGGAGCTAATGGCCGAGCCTGAGGTTATAGCTGGACCTAACAATCCTACAGATCCCCCAAAACCTACGGTTAAGGGAGCCATGATTAAAGGGTGGTAAATAAGCTTATAGGAGAGGATTCCGTTTTGTCTGAGCAAAGAATATAGCAAGGAGGGAATGGCCCTTTTTATAAAGGAGGGTATCGGAGGGCGTAGGCCATTACGTAGAAGTACTTTTTTTGATAGGTAAACCAGTAGCAGGCCTACAAAGGGCAAAATAAAATAAAGTTGATTCTCGGAGAAAATAATCCCCTCTTCTAAGATAGAAGCTACGCTGTAGGTTAGATTCTTAATGGTTACTGAGGCCAACCCGGCTAATAATCCAACAACCGCACTTAAAATAAGCACAAAATTCTTTTGGGAAGTGTATTTGTACCTCAAGCGAAAAAACCGGGCAAGAATCTTTTTCTTTTTGATAACGAAATGTTGAATTAGTAACTAAATATATTGAAAAAATCTGCTGTTCTCGTTATAATTGGAGTGCAAGTTTAAAAAAGAGTATTAAGAATAGATGTACATTGTGGATAGTTGTTGGGACAATGGCAATGTTGGATTCTAATAGGTGAATTAACGAAAAGTTGTGCCTTAAAAAAGTAAGCGGTATTCTGTGAGTAATAAAAATAAATTATTTACACTAAGTTATGATAAATTTATAGTTATTCCGAGTAGTTTTTTAAAAGCTTTCGGTAATTGTTCAGTATCATAGAGCGACTCACAAAGCCATGGAATTTTCGTTCGTTATCCAGGACAGGGAGTTGCCAAACATCGGCTTCATCAAACATTTTTATTACCTTCATTACAGAATCTGCAGAAGATACTATGAACGATGGGTTTATCGCAAGTTTACTAACACTGGTTTCCTTGGTTGATTTTTTACCAAGAAGGTAAGGTCTCAATTGTTCCCGGTTCAAAATTCCCCAAAATTGATTATTACCATCAACGACGGCTATTGTATTTTGATCGCTGTTTCTAAACTTACTTAGGACATTCTCTATTTCGTCCAACGTACTTATTTTTAAGGATGCCCTATTCAGGCAATCTTGAAGCCGGATATGTGATAGGATGTTTTGATCCTGTCTGGTCGTGAATATCTCTCCCTTTTCTGCTAGGGTTTTATATACTGGATTAATTGGAGAGAAGTACCGATTTATTGCATAAGCTATAACAGCTACGATCATCAAAGGTATAAATAAGTCGTATCCACTACTGGTCTCGGCAATAAGGAAAATACCGGTCAACGGTGCATACATTGCTCCGGACATAACCCCAGCCATCCCTACAAGCATTAGGTTGGTGGTAGGTACATTGGGCATGCCCATCATCTCCAATGTAAATCCGAATAAATAACCGAGCAATCCGCCTGCCACCAGAGAAGGGGCGAAGTTTCCCCCATTTCCGCCGGCGCTGAGGGTGATGCTGGTAGCAAATGCTTTCAAAAGAAGTGTAAACGCTAAAAATGCGAGGATGATCAGCTCTGAGTCCCCAAAATAGCGGAACAAGCTCTCATGTACTAAGTTTTCAACATTTCCTTGATGGAGTATGCGGATATTCATATAACCCTCTCCAAAAAGTGGAGGAAATGCAACACATAAGAGAGAAAGTATTGTGCCTCCGATAAGGGCTCTCAAAAGGACCCGATGTTTGAAGCGTTCAAAAAAATGATGCACTTTCTTTCCGACCAAGAGAAAGTAACGTGCATAAAAACCGGTTAACACTCCTAGAGCAACATAGTAGGGGACATTGCCATAATTAAAGATTTCTCTCGCCTGAAAATTGAATAATACGTCTTCGTCCAAGATAATCATTGAGAGCAAACTACCACATATGGCGGCGATAACAAGTGGAATAAAATCGGTGAATACTAAACCTGTCAACAAAATTTCAAAAGCAAACATCACACCAGCTATGGGAGCGTCGAAGGCTGCTGCAATTCCTGCAGCGGCACCTGATGCAAGCAACAAGGTGCGTTCCTTAAAGCCTAAACGATAGCGTTGCGCATAGTTTGATCCGATAGCCGAGCCTGTTACAGCAATGGGTGTTTCTAGCCCGACCGAGCCTCCAAATCCCACGGTTATGGCGCTTTGTATTATCTGCGAATACATTTTATTCGGTTTTACCTTGCTGCCATTTTGGGATATGTCCTTTAAGACAAAGGAAAGCTCTTTCTCTTCATTGGATTTGAATAAATACTTAACGATTAAAGAGGTAAGTATAATCCCTACTAAGGGGAAGATGGCATAAACGAACATCCGTTCTTTAAAGGGCACATCGTTATTAATAAAGGATTGTATGTGATGGACGAGGATCTTTAAAAGTACTCCGGCCAATCCTGCACTTAATCCTACAAGGATTCCCGAAAGAATAAGAAATTGGGAGCGCGTTAATCGTTCATTGATCCAAAATAAGAGAATTTCTATAACATTGAATTTTCTAAAAGGATATTTGACAAATGCTTTTTTAAACTGCAAAAAGCTAACGACCAGTTTTTTAATCTTGTATAACATTAAGGCTTGATTTCTTTAAACATCCTAGACGGAAACTGAGGTAAATTTACAGTAAGAACTATAAAATATACTTTTACAGGAAGTCGCCCCTACCGGATCCGGTGCTAAACCACGGCAGAATATTGATTTGAGACACTAAATGTCGTTGTGAAATATGCTTCCCCAATCAGAAAGGTAAAAATTAAATAGGGCCATTTATTCGGATCGACATTTTGACTATTTTCTTCCCGTTCATTGCTACTACTAAATTTAGGCTTTGTTTAGAGACCTCCTACCAAAAGACACCTCATAGATCCAACTTCAAGCCCAACTCCTTCAACTGTTTTTGGTCTATTGCCGCAGGGGCATCGATCATCACATCCCTTCCGCTGTTATTTTTTGGAAAAGCAATAAAATCTCTAATCGTTTCCTGTCCCCCTAAAATGGCTACCAATCTATCCAGTCCAAAAGCCAATCCTCCGTGTGGGGGAGCTCCGTACTGAAAAGCGTCCATTAAAAACCCAAATTGCGCCTTAGCTTCTTCTGGGGTAAATCCAAGATGTTTAAACATGGTGGCCTGCATCTGCTTATCGTGTATACGAATAGATCCTCCACCAATTTCATTACCGTTCAATACCAAATCGTATGCATTGGCCTTTACGGCTCCTGGATCGGTATCTAAAAGTGATAATTGTCCTGGTTTTGGAGAGGTAAATGGATGGTGCATTGCGTGGTAATGCCCGGTTTCCTCATCCAATTCCAACAATGGGAAATCTATGACCCATAACGGGGCGAATTCCTCTTTTTTACGAAGTCCCAATCGTTCTGCTATTTCCATTCTCAAGGCACTCAATTGTGTTCTAGCCTTGTTGGCGTCCCCAGAGAGTACGCAGATAAGATCACCTGGTTCTGCACCCGTAACTTCAGCCCATTTTCCAAGATCGTCCTGATCAAAGAATTTATCGACGGAGGATTTAAACGATCCGTCCTCGTTGTATTTGGCATATACCATTCCCTTGGCACCAACCTGTGGACGGCGTACCCAATCTACAAGGGCATCAATTTCTTTTCTGGTATAGGAAGCCGCGCCTGGAATGGCAATTCCCACTACTAATTCGGCATCGTTAAAAATCCCGAACTCTTTGTGTTGCGCAACGGCATTAAGCTCGCCAAATTCCATTCCAAAACGGATATCTGGTTTGTCATTGCCATATTTCTTCATCGCATCATCGTAGGTCATCCTGGGGAATTTGTCTACGCTAACTCCTTTTATTTCCTGCAATAGATGTCTGGTAAGACCCTCAAAAACATTTAAGATGTCTTCTTGTTCCACAAAGGCCATTTCGCAGTCTATTTGGGTGAATTCGGGTTGCCTATCGGCCCGAAGATCTTCGTCCCTAAAACATTTAACGATCTGGAAGTATTTGTCCATTCCTCCGACCATCAGTAATTGTTTGAAGGTTTGTGGCGATTGTGGTAAGGCGTAAAACTGGCCTTCGTTCATTCGACTGGGAACCACAAAATCCCTTGCCCCTTCGGGCGTGGATTTTATTAAATACGGGGTTTCTACTTCAATAAAGTCTTGATCGGAAAGGTATTTCCTTACCTCCATAGCAACCTTATGTCTAAAAATAAGATTGTTCTTTACTGGATTTCTACGAATATCCAAATAGCGGTATTTCATCCTGATGTCCTCACCTCCGTCGGTCTGATCTTCTATGGTAAAGGGAGGTACAAGAGATTTGTTTAGAATTTTTATTTCGGAGACCAAGACCTCCACATTCCCGGTAGGGATATTTGGATTTTTGGAAGTACGCTCCAAGACCGTGCCTTTTACTTGAACTACAAACTCCCGTCCTAGAGACCTTGCAGTGTCCATTATCTCTTTGGAGGAACGTTCCTCATCAAAAATTAATTGGGTAATTCCGTACCTATCCCTTAAATCGGTCCAAATTACAAATCCTTTATCTCTCACGGTTTGTACCCATCCAGACAGGGTAACCTCTGAATTTTGGTTGGTTTCCCGTAATTCACCACAGTTATGACTTCTATACATTTTATTCTTGATCTATAAGAACGCAAATGTAAGAAGATATGCTGTTAACGGCTAAAAATAATTGGGCTGAATTTATTTATTGATTCTTATTTCTTTGGCTGTTAGGATGATGTCCTTATAAAAATAAAGCGACCATTATATTGGTCGCTTTATTTTGTTTTATTGGGATACCACAACTGAGTTGGGATCACTTTCGGTATTTCCCTTGGTTCCCTTTATTGCTATTTTTATTCTATAGGTGATATTGAACAGCACTGGAACAATGACCAAGGTAAGAAAGGTGGCAACGATAAGACCAAATATAACGGTCCATGCCAGGGGTCCCCAGAATACCACATTATCTCCTCCCACATAAATATGGGGGTTGAATTCCGTAAATAGTGCGAAAAAATCAATGTTTAGACCGATTGCCAAAGGAATTAGACCCAATACCGTAGTAATGGCCGTTAGGATAACGGGACGTAACCTTGCTTTTCCTCCTTGTATAATAGTTTCTGTTACTTGTTCCCTAGTTAGAAGATCTGAATCGTCCATATTGAGTCTCACCATCTTTCGATCGATCAATATTTGGGTGTAATCTAATAGGACTACTCCGTTGTTCACTACTATTCCCGCCAAGGAAATAATACCCATCATAGTCATCATGATCACAAAAGACCAACCGGTAATCATAATTCCCCCAAAAACGCCGATAAAGCTCAGGAATATGGCAATCATAATAATCAAAGGTTTGGAAATACCCCCGAACTGAAAGATCAATATCAACATAATTAAGCCCAAACCTGTAAAGAAGGCGCCAACCAAGAATTGCATCTGTTTATTTTGTTCCTCAATCTGTCCCGTATAATCAATTTTTATTCCCGCTGGCAGCTTCTTAAACTCTTCCATTTCTTTCTGAATTTCGGCCACTATCGCTGCGGCATCGGTAAACCCGGGTTGTAGGCCAGAATATACGGTAACTACACGTTTGCCATCCCTGTGCTTAATGGCACTGAAGGAGGAAGTGTTTTTTTCTGTCGCTACTGCAGATATGGGAATTTCCTTGATCTTTCCACTTGCTTGGTCCCTAAAAATAATATTTTGATTGAAAAGGGCACTTCTATTGTAGCGTAGGTCTTCATTGAACCGTATGTTTATGTCATAATCATCGCCATCTTCCTTGTAGATCCCAGCTTTTTCGCCAAATAATGATCTTCGCAATTGGTTTCCTACCTGTCCCACCGATACGCCAAGTCCCCCTGCTTTTTTTCGGTCCACGATAACTTGCATGGAGGGCTTGCTTTTGTTAACATCGATCTTTATTTCTTCAATCCCGGCAATACTTTTAGTATTGATAAAGTTTCTGATATTTTCGGCAGTATTGATAAGCTCGTCATAATCCTTACCTTCCAATTCTATATTGATAGGATATCCTGCAGGTGGCCCATTGGCGTCTTTTTCCACTGATATAGCCACACCGGGATAAATACCACTTAAACCAGCCTGTACTTTGGCTCTAATATCCTCGGTATCCTTTCCTCTACGGTATTTAAACTCACTAAAGTTTACCGTTAACTTTCCCCTATGTGGCATTTCTGCAGTAGATCCACCATCTGTTAACGGATTTCCGGCGCCTTCCCCAACTTGAGAGACCGCGGAAGTCATCATAAAGTTCTTTCCGTTATCCATGTATTCCTCATCATTTATAATGGCATAGACCCTTTTCTCTACATCTAGGGTTAATTCATTAGTCTTTTCGATGGAGGTGCCTTCGGGATATTCTATATACACATAAATCTCATTGGGCCTATTGTCTGGGAAGAATTCTATTTTGGTCCGTCCGCTTCCAACCGATATGCCAAACAACATAAATACACCCACCAATAATAAAACGGTTATCCCAAAATACCAGTACACGTTTTTACCTCGTAAGGCATGTACCAATCGTTTTTCGTACCAGTTTTCAAATTTGGACATCGCGTTTTTTTGAAACCCAATGGCCCATTTCTTAAGAAGATACTTATATCCCCAGAACAGTATTGCGGTAAAGATCATTACAGAGCCTAAACCGCGCATGGCACCGCCGAACACTAATATCAGCGATCCTAATCCACCTAAAATAATACTCAGGCGGATCAATTGTTTTACAGTGAGTTCCTTTTCGTCTGTATCCATGAATCTGGATACTAACATAGAGTTCATAAATATTGCCACGACCAGAGAAGATCCCAAAACAACGGATAAGGTGATGGGGAAGAAGATCATAAACTGGCCAAAAATCCCCGGCCACAGCCCTAAAGGCACAAAGGCAGCCACGGTAGTTGCTGTAGAAATAATAATGGGAAAGGCGATCTCTCCGATCCCTTTTTTGGCCGCTTCTATTCTTGGCATGCCCTCATCCATTAATCGGTATACGTTTTCTACCACTACAATACCATTGTCCACCAACATTCCCAATCCCATAATCATTCCAAAAAGGATCATGGTATTTAAGGTGTATCCCAACAAGGATAAGATCATAAAGGACATAAACATGGACATAGGGATGGCGAAGCCCACAAAAAGGGCATTTCGAAAGCCTAAAAAGAACATCAGAACGGTAACAACAAGGATAATCCCAAAAATAATGTTGTTTACCAAATCATCTACCTGGTTCAATGTTCTGGTAGAGGAGTCGTTGGCGATGGAAATATGTAGGTCTGCCGGAAAATAATTGGTTTGGGTAGATTTTACAATTTCCCTGATCTGGTCTGCGGCAGATATCGCATTACGGCCCGCACGCTTTTTAACGTCAAGCATCACTACGCTCTCTCCAAATTCACGGGCATAGGTAGTCCTTTCCTTTTCCTCAAAACGTATCTCAGCAATATTTTTAAGGTAAACGGTACCATCGTCGGATTTCACCACAAAATCCAAAAGATCCGTTGGGTTTTCTATTTCCCCCAATATACGTATGGTACGTCGTTGTCCACTAGCTTGTAAGTTTCCTGCAGACATGGTCATGTTTCCGTTGCCAATGGCTTGGATTATATCGTCAAAACTGACTTTAGCCGCCATCATTTTATAGACATCAACGGCAACCTCAACTTCTTTTTCCTGAGCCCCACGAATATCAGCTTTCTTTATTTCTGGAAGATCTTCAATTTCATCCTGGAGATATTCTGCGTATTCTTTTAATTTTTCCACGGGATAATCCCCTGTAAAATTAATGTTCATAATAGGCACCTCCTCGGAAAAATTAAGATCAAACACATTGGGATCTACCTTGGCACCATTAAAAGTGGGCCAGTCTTCACTTGCTTTTTCTGCATCAACTTCGTCCTTTACCTTTTGTTTTGCCGATTCAACCGTTATTTCCTCATCAAACTCCACCGTAATAATGGCGTAATCTTCCTGAGAGGTAGATACTATCTCTACTACGTTACTAATGTTTTTTAACCTATCCTCTAAGGGATCTGTAATTAAACGTTCTATATCTTCTGCCGTATTTCCAGGGTAAGGGGTGCTAATGTATATCTTGGTCTCTATAATTTCAGGGAAATCCTCCCTTGGCATAGCAAAGTAGGACGACAATCCGATCCATAGAAATATACCGATCATCACATAAATCACAGATGGATTATCTATGGCCCATGAGGACAGCTTAAATTCCTTGTCAGCGTTCTTTTGTAATTTGCTCATGGACTCTTTAGTTTATTATTTTTACTTTTTGGCCATCCTTTACACTTCGTGCTCCTTCTTGGATTATATAATCGCCTTCAGCAATACCTGACAATACTTCTACCATACCAAATTGGGTTTTTCCGGTAGTAATGATACTCCTTTTTACTACAGATTCATTATCACCATTGGGTTCTTCTGCTAAAAAGGCGTATTGCTCCCCTTCCGCATTCTCAGAAATCATACTGGAAGGTATAAGAACTGCTTTTTCGTTGGTGTAATCGTTAATTGAAACTCTTGCCGTTAAATTGGGCTTAATATGTCCATTGGCATTGGGTACCGGAATTTCAATTTTGAAGGAGCGGTTGCTTGGGTTAATAAAATTCCCCGTTTGTCTTACATGGGTGGTTAAACTGTCTCCCAACACAGGAAAGTACACTTTAGCTTCCTTGCCTTTGACAACGCTTCCCAAATAGGTTTCTGGAACATCTACATCTATATACATTTCTGAGAGGTTCACAATTCTGAATACCTCTGAACCTGGGCCTGGCGCCACTACAGTTCCCTGATCTTTTATCACATCGTCTATTATTCCGGAGAAGGGAGCCCTAATAGTGTATTTTCCCACCTGACTTTTAATCTGGTCTACCGAATTTTTGGTGGCCTCGTAATTGGTCTTGGCCTGTAAAAACTGAATTTCCGATCCAATTTTTTGATCCCATAATCTCTTTTGGCGATCAAAAGTAGTTTCCGCCAATTTTGCCTGTGTTTCCAATTGTTGCACTTGGCTAGACATACCACCATCGTCTATGGTGGCTAAAAGCTGACCTTTGCTCACCTTCTGACCTTCTTTTACATACACTTTTTGTAATATGCCCTGCATTTCAGGATAGATCAATACATTTTGTTTGGTCCGTACATCTCCCTGTAGATCTAAATAGTGGTTAAATTTTATGGGTTTTGCGACCACTGTGGTGACCAGCGGTAGGTTTTTGGTGCCTTGAAGTGATCCTATTACGGAATCTAATTGCTGGATTTTTGTGGTAGTGGACTGTTGTTGATCGGAGAGTTCCTTCCTCTTTGACAGAAGTTCAGTAAGATTTCCTTCCGAAATAAGGTCGTCTACCGTTTTTTGTTTGTCGGCCCCACAAGAAGTTAGGATTATTCCCGTTGCCATTATGTAAATTAATCTTTTCATTAGAAGCTATTTATTGGTTGATGCTAGTATTTATAATTTATTGTTTAGGACCATTTCCAAGTCGGTCTTTTTATTGATGACCTCTACCATGGACTGTAGATATTCCTGTTGGGCATTGTACAATTGGGTTTGGGCTTGTCGCAGTTCGAAGCTGGAAGCGAGACCTTCCTCATATTTGATTTGATTTTTGTTTTCTATTCGCTCTGCAAGGTTTAAATTTTCTTTGGCGGTGTTGTATTCTTCAATGGAAAAGAGGTAGTTGCTTTTCGCTGTTTTGTATTGTAAACGAAGGTTTTGTTCTGTCTCCGAAAGTTGGGTTTTTGCTTTGTCCAAAGCAATTTTTGCCCTTTGGGTTTTCGCACTCCTGCCCAACGAGCTGAAAATGGGGATATGAAGGTCCAATCCAAACACCGAGGAATCAAACCATTCCGCATCACTACTAAGAAAATTAAAGGAATCGCTGTAGGAGGTACTTCCGTAGTTTAGGAACGCATTGAGGGTGGGAAGTGCCATGCTTTTTTGCAGCTTTAACTCCAATTCCCTTTGTTGGGTTAAATTGGTGATAATTTTAAAATCCACATTATTCTCCATTATAAAATCGGTTTCCAAAAGGTCGGGCCTTATCTGCTGCTGAGCCAAATCGTTTAGATTCTCTAATAATTGGGTAGGGGCATTAATGTCGATGCCCAAAAGTAAATTCAACATCTGTAAGGTAATATCCTTAAGGCGTAGAGAATTCTTTAATTGGTTGTTTATGGAGGATAAGGTGATTTGTAATTGTTCTACACTTTCTTCCTCACCCAAACCATTTTCATAAAGCTTTTGGGTTTCGAAAAGATTTTTTTCCAGATTTGCTTTGTTCTTATTCAATATATCCACACTTTCTGTTGCCAATAACACATTTCCATAAGCTTCCACAACCGATTTGCGTACTTCTAAATCTGTCTTTTCCTTGCTGTTCTGGCTATATTTAATAAAGGTTTTAGCAGCTTGGATACCTACTAGGTAAGAACCGTCAAATAATTGTTGCCTTAAGGTAGCGGTAGCATTGGCCGTCTGTGGCTGGCCAAAAACAATAGGGATAAATGTTCCCGGTTCTCCACCACCAAATTCGGCCGGAATTAAGGATACCTGTTGTTTAAGTTGATTTTGATAACTGATGTCTCCCGATATCTGGGGCAGTCCGGTGGCAATGGTTTCCCATTTTTGCTTTTGGGCATCTATTAAATCGCGATCGGCATTTATGGCGCTATAATTATTTTCCAAGGCAAATTCAATAGCTTGTTGCAAGGTGAAATTATAGGTTTGCTCTTGGGCATTTGCCCAAGAAACGAATAGCACTAAGAGTATTGTTAAGCTATTTCTCATACAAGTGTGTTTACAGTTTTAAAAATTGGTGATCTAGTGGTCCTTATTCGTGATTGGAATTAATAACTCCATTTAATATTTTTCTGCCTTTTGGGGTAACGATGCCCCGTAAATGATATTCAAGAAATAAATCTTTCAATTGCTCAACAGGGAAAATGGGTTGCGGAAACATTTCAGGGTCTTGAATACTGTAAATTCCAGATATATATATTCTGGATACAAAATCTATATTGATATCCTCCCGATAGATTCCCATTTCCAAGCCCCTATTTAG
The DNA here is from genome assembly GCF_041320605.1 of Arenibacter antarcticus. Classification (NCBI taxonomy): domain Bacteria; kingdom Pseudomonadati; phylum Bacteroidota; class Flavobacteriia; order Flavobacteriales; family Flavobacteriaceae; genus Arenibacter; species Arenibacter antarcticus. The sequence continues at coordinate 1,353,471 of NZ_CP166679.1, read as the reverse complement.
GTTATTGATGGTACACTTCTGCATAAGCTCACTTTGCTTGGCGTTTATATGGCGGAAAATTTTGGGATAGTATTTTTGCAATTGGTATTGGGGGGACGATTTTTCATCTTTTAAATGGAAAATCACGTATTTCTTAATGTCGTACAACTCTTCGATCGGATTTTTACCGATGGCACAAATAGTATCAATACCCTCATTTATTTTATTAAAAAGACGCGTAGTGCACTCCTGCACCAATTTCGTTTTGTTTTCGTAATGGGTGTATATTGTTTTTTTGGAAATCCCTACTTCATTGGCCAGATCATCCATTGTAACGCTTTTAAAACCTAGGTTTAAAAACATTTCCGTAGCCTTGTCTAAAATTATTTCCTTCATAAGGTCGGCAAAGATAAGCAGGAAACTCCGAAAACCAATAAAGTTTCCTAAGTTTTTTAGTGGTTCTATTCCCTTTGGTTTATGAACTTGTTATTTCCTTATGCATAGTGCCCTGTTTGGTGTATTTTTGAAAAAAAATATCAATATGCCGAAAATTGACCTTTATCGTTCCAATTTTATAGCTTATTTAGAAAGTAAAGATCAAATTAAGGAGCCTCTAAATCTTTATGGGCCAATATCCTATATATTACATCTTGGGGGAAAACGATTACGCCCCGTGCTCACTCTTATGGCGACCGATATTTTTGGAGCCGATTATAAAAAGGCGATGGATGCAGCTTTGGCCATTGAGGTGTTCCATAATTTTTCCTTGGTGCATGATGATATTATGGACGGTGCCCCACTGCGTAGAGGCAAGCAGACCGTGCATGAAAAATGGGATGTAAATACTGGAATTTTATCGGGTGATGCTATGCTGATCTATAGTTATCAGCTTTTGGAAAGCTATCCTGATGCTATGTTTAAAAAATTGATGCATTTATTTAGTAAAACTGCCTTGGAGGTATGTGAGGGGCAACAATACGATGTAGATTTTGAGAACAGGGATGATGTAAGTATTCCAGAGTACCTATTAATGATCCAATACAAGACAGCGGTGTTGGTAGGAGCGGCCATGAAGATGGGTGCAATAATCGCGGAACAACCCAAACCGGTCCAGGATGTAATCTATGATTTTGGTTTGTATTTGGGAATCGCTTTTCAATTACAGGACGATTATTTGGATGCTTTTGGCAATCCCAAGAATTTTGGCAAACAGGTGGGAGGAGATATTATGGTCAACAAAAAAACTTTCATGTACCTAAAGGCCTTGGAGTTGGGGAATGCTACCCAGATCCGGGAATTGGAACATTTGTTTTCCATAAAACCAAGGGAAGCTGCAGACAAGATTTCCACGGTTAAAGCGCTATATATAGAAACCGGTGCGGTTGCCCACACATTAAAGGAAATTGAATTTTATACTCAGAAAGCATTTGCCATTTTGGAGCAACTTCCTATAGATCAATCGAAAAAAGAACTACTAAGACAATTTGGAACCTCCCTAATGAAGCGGGAGGTTTAAGTTGTTAATTAATATGAAGAACGAAGAGGTTGTTTCAATCTGAACACTACTCTTTCTTCAAATTTGCCAAGAATTCTATAACGTCCCGTAGTTCCCTTTTGGACATTACACTTCCCATTGGGGGCATTCCAGAGGCCATATTTTGTCGCTTTTCTATTCTGGAGGCTGCAATGATCAAGGGCTCTGCATCTGAAGTTCTTAAGACCAATTTGTCTATACTTTCCGATTCCAGAATTCCTGTTACTACTTGTCCTTCCTTTAAAGTAAGGGTTACTGTACCATAGCCGGGAGCCAAACGTGTGCTGGGATGAATTAAGGACTCCAAGATTTCTTCCCTGCTTAAAATAGTGCCGATATTATCCATCGGAGGGCCTACTGTTCCACCTTGTCCGTTTACGGAATGGCATCGCACACATTGCCCTGCGGAATTATTGTTAAAATATTTATATCCTTCTCTTTGGTTTCCTCCGTTTAGTGTTTCCACATATCCGTCCAAGTCATTTCCATCGGAATTTATCTGCTTTAACTGAGCAATTAATACCTCGGATTTACTGGCTTCCACTGCTTCGGTCAAATCTAGGATTACCCCATTGGAAAGGGTATTGGCAATCGCCTGATCAATTAAGGAACTTAGGACCCTACGGGTCTTTTCAATAGGCATTTCTCCCAGTACACTTAACATTTTTTGCTGCTCGGCAATAGAGCCATTCTTAAAAATGGGAGCTACAATAGTGGGGAGTTTTTCCGAATCTATATCCAATTGGGTGATTAAGCCCAAGGCTGCGGTGCGTACTTGTCGATCTTTATCACGCATTCCTATTTCCATTACCTCTTCAATGTTATCGTATTTCAAATCCCCAAGTGTCAATAACATTTCCGCCCTTACTTTAGGAGACGCATGGGTTTTTAGGGTCTTTGCCATTTCGGAGTTATACCCAACTATTTTTAAAATGCGTATGGTTTTTGCCAATGCCGCTAGTATATCGGGATTGGTGTCGGTTAGGAATTCGGGGATATACTTTTCCAATTTTTGTCGTACTACGTTGGCGTCCCTTCTTATTTCGCCCCTATACCTCCCATCTACTCTATCTAATACGGAAGGGGAGGCCCATGTGCCGATGGTTGCCAAAGCTTCACTTCTCAATGTTGCGGATACATTTGATCTTCTTGCAAAATTAATCAAGAGATCCAGCTCTTTTTCTCCACCCACCCTAAGCGCGGCATTTATGCTTCTACGCAGCAGCGGATCGGAAGTAAATCGTTCTTCTTTTAATAGCAAGGCCAAGGCTGGGAGTGCATTTTCTATGGACCAATCGTCATTGATAGCCCTTGCAGCTTCGGTGACAATATATTCATCCTGATCCTTTAAAAATAGAGCCACATTGTGGTTCTGTAACCTTCTTAAGACCAATACTGCGGCTATGCGTAAACTAGGGTTATTGCTTTGCGCCAAATCTACCATTGGTTGTATTTCTCCAATTCTTGAAAGCGCCAGAACGGCGGCATGTCTAAGGTAAAGATCTTCATCATTATTGGCCTCCAACATAGTCAATAACGGTTTAATCGCCTTATTTTCCTGTATTCTACCCAAGGCTTGGGCGGCAAAGAACTGTACCCTAGCATTCTCATGATGAAGTAGGGGGATTAAGTGTATTCCTGCCTCTTTATATTTTAAATCCCCTAAAATTTTGGCAGTTTGAGCTATAATTTCCGCATCATTGTCCTGCAATAAAGGCATCAGTAAGGCTGCTCTACCCCTTTTATGTCTTGCCAATTGGCCTATGCCCCAGATACCATGGACCCGGGCCATTTGATTATTGTTTTGCTCTATTGCTGTTTTTAGGCCTATTAAGCCATTCTTGTCCCTGGCAACCAATTCAAATTGTGCTTTCTGTCTTATGCGCATATCGGGGTAGGACAATAACTGGGTTAGCTTACCTAAACTTTGGTCAGCGTAACTAACAGTCATTAGGCGTTCTGTCTCTCTTCTTTCGGCGGCAAGATCGTTCTTGTTTTCGGCTACGTCCAATTTCCATACCCTACCGTAGTTTTTGGTGTCCCATCCGTTGATCCAATCTGCAATATACAGCGCGCCATCGGGGGCAAATCGGATGCCGGTAGGAAGTATACCAGTTAGGATATCTTGTTCGGTATATAATTCGAAAGAGGCTCCTTTTTGTTTTAGGTCGAAGCTCCAAATATGGGATCTGCTGGGATTCCCGACAAACTCGACCAAGAAAAATTTATTCCGCCATTCCTTGCCCAAGGCCGTACCTGGATTGTAGGCCATTCCGGTAGGACCATTATGAAAGTTTGTAATTGGAGGGATAATGTACGCTGCTTGGTTTTCCCAACGTGGAACAAATAGTTTCTCATCCATCCACACGTTATAGCCATTGTTTTTTGGGTCGGTATATTTTCCATATTGCCAATTGGAACGCCATCCTGCATCCGAACCTTCCACTATATAGACCAATCTTTCGCTCTCCCCACGGTGGTCTCCGTCGTTATCAGAGCTTATGATATTACCGTACTCGTCAAACACAAATTCGTGGGTGTTACGCAATCCCGCTGCAAAAACCTCAAAATCGCTCCCATCAGGATTGGCCCTTACGATTACGCCTTGGTTGGGATATTTATGGTTGGTGCCGTTCGCTGTGGTGATATTGGCCCCTATATCGCCAATTCCCCAATATATCCTGCCATCGGGACCTTCTATGGCACCGGACATGCCGTGGCCACCAAAACCAATATGCACCCCGTAGCCATGGGAGATAGAGGTTTTTTTGTTCATTATTCCGTCCCCATTGTCATCTGTAAATCGCCACATGTCAGGGGCAATGCCCACAAATATGTCGTTCTTCCTGACTAGGAGGGCTCCGGCCACGTCGGATACCTCCTCATTAAAGTCGTTAATTATCCTAGTGGCCACATCGGCCTTGCCATTCTTGTTAAGATCTTGTAGTTTCCAAACCTCATCTTTTTGAACGGTAAGGTCGCGCCAATCGTGGATACTATCTTTATTTAGATCTTTTAGCCAATTGTTTTCTTCACTTTTAGCAGTTGCAAAGGTCTGATGTAAAAATTTCCTTCTGTCTTCCACCGTTTGTAATGCAATGGAAGGGGTCATCCATTCCCTAAACCCCCTGATGTCGAATTCTGAATTTTTTTGGCGATTGGTCCTGGTTAAGTAGATGTTTCCCTCATCATCTATGGACATGGAAACTGGGTCCGGTGCTAAAGAGTCCGATGCCCATAAGGAAATTGTTAGGCCTTCCGAAACCTGTACGGGTACATTATCCTGGATTTCCTTAAACCTGAGATCTATAGTCAGGGAGTCTTCCTTAATAATAAGTAAGGGTTCCTCTTGTAGATTTGGATCTTGTTTACACGATAAAAAGAGGGTAGCTACTAAAAATAAGGAAAGTATATTACTTTTCGAAAATTGGATTCTCATCTAAATTGTTTAATGGTGCTTAGTGGTAAATTCCCCTAATATAATGGAGATCTTTTAAAAGTAAGGATATTACAAAAATCGTTTAGATTAAGCATGTTAAATTTTGAATATTCTACGTAGCAATGCCGAAATAAATTCTTTTTTGGGGCAGGCGGCTATTATTTGAAGATCTTCCCAAAAGGAGGTCTCCTCATCCAAAAATTTAAATATGTTTTGTGGACGTTGGTTTTTAAATAGTTGTTCAAATATTAATCGGCCCTTACTATTTTCTTTATCCAAAATATCTAGAAGAAGTAGGTCATAAAACCAGAATCTGTTTTTTTTGTTAAACCTATCCAAAGGGAGGTCTTTCTTTAGAAATGGGATTAATTGTTGGACTTTTTTATAGGAATGCATAAAGGTGTAACCAGAACTGGGTTTTGCCCATCCGCCAGAAATGCCAATATGCAAAATATTGGGGCTGTTATAGGCATTAAAATTGAAACAGCTCATAGGAATATTTCCTTTTTCGTGGTTTGTTATAACATAGTTCTCACAGCCTAAATGATCTTTGATATAAGTTTTTAGGCCTTCTTCATATGCTGCAACCGACAATACTTCTTTTGAAAAGAGGGTGTATTCTATTAAAGCTTCTGTTGTTGAGGTTGGAAGTACATACATAAACCTAGTGTTTCCTTTTTGAGGAATGGAAAAATCCATAAAGGTAGCCTGATCAACATCAAATAAGGGGTGTTCTGTTTTTATAAACCAACCCAAAAAATGCTGTTGTAACACGGGATACTTCTTTTGTTCTAATAGCTTTTTGTAATCAAATACGCTGTTAAACACCTTTTTTGCATGGTATATGGTGGTAGCAGTGGTTATCTGTACGAGAGCGTTTTTATTCTGTATGTCCGTAACTGTTCCCAAGGCGAAGGAAATATTGGGATAGGTTTTTAGTCGCTTTAAATAGGTGTCGTAAAAGTCCTCCCCACGGACCATTTTATAGGCATAGGGGCTAAGGTTAAGTTGTTCCGAATAGACCTCTCCAGCAAAAAATATCCGATTCCAGCTTTTGTGGAGCACACTGTTAAAGCTGCCCTCTCCGGTTTCCCAAAAACACCAGGTGCGGTCGTTTTTTTGCTTATTGTCCTTTTCCAGTAATAAGATAGATTTCTTTGAAAAAAACACATCCCTTCCTAGCGCATCGGCAAGCATTAAGCCGGATGCACCTGCGCCAACAATGATATAATCGTAAGTGGTCATGAAAAAGTAATGTGTTGCCGTTATACTGTCACGATCAATAGAGGTGTAAGCTGTCTAAGCCCCCTTGAACTGCTCAAAAATACTAAGAACAAAACTATAATTCATGATGCCTTCTTGTTATATTTTGTTTTCTATTTCTTAATGGTATACTAGTCTCGCAGGATACCCAATAATTGATCGGCATCCAACTATTAAAAATAACGGGCTTTTGCCTTAAAATGTTTATTACTCAATACCATAGCGGGTAGTCTAAGGGGTGCATTCTTTCTACTGGCTATCAGGGGGGGGATTTCGTGTATCGGTTTTGTGCCGGTAACCGCTACTTGGTCTAAGCCCATAACATCCTCACGAAGGTAAAAGTTGATCCTTTCTTAGGTATTTGAGTTTATGGTAATAGTTTTTTCCGCAGTTTTATAGCCAGTACTTTTACAATTAAGGGGATATGAGCCCGCTGGGGCTTTTAAGATATAATAACCCCCTTCGTCTTTGGTGGTCACTATGGTGGTTCCTTGCAGTGGTATACTTGCCCAATCCTAGGCCGCATTATCGGCTATTACTTGTCTTCAATGGTTCTAGCCTATGCTAATAAGGTGATTGACAGTAGAATTAGAGCTAAATATTAAATATTATCCATTAGTTCAAAATATAATTTAGGCTTAGCTAATAATTTGTTTTAACATTAAAAAATGTATTTTTGTGTAAACATCAAATTAATGACACGGTCTGAGGAAAATTATATTAAGACGATCTTTCATATTGGTAGGCAAGGGAAGGAGGCGGTGACTACAAATTCCATCGCAGAAAAAATGGAAACCAAGCCATCTTCCGTAACGGATATGGTAAAGAAACTTTCCGAAAAGAACTTTGTGAACTACAAGCGCTATCAAGGTGTTTCCTTAACTCCTTTGGGCAATAAAATGGCTCTAGGGATAATTAGAAAGCATAGATTGTGGGAAGTGTTTTTAGTGGAAAAACTCGATTTTAGCTGGGATGAGGTACATGAAGTTGCGGAACAGTTGGAGCATATAAAAAGTGACAAACTTATTGATAGCTTGGACCAACTGCTAGAGTTTCCAAAGTTTGACCCCCATGGCGATCCTATCCCCGATAAGAATGGAGAATTTAAGGAACGCGATAGAATACTGCTGAGCGAGGTCGTAGTTGGGGTAGAAGGGGTCTGTGTTGGCGTTAGGGATTCTTCCACTAGTTTTTTGAAGTTTTTGGATAAGAATAACATCGCCTTAGGGCATCAAATAAAAGTATTGGAGATTGAAGAATTTGATGAGTCTTTAATTATTGAGATAGGAGGGTCTAAAATGCAGATTTCCCATCAAATTGCCGCTAATCTATATATTAGAATCAAGGACAAATGATAAATGATCGGATGAAGATAAAAACTAAATGGAGATTGGCTATAGGGAGACATTTTGGTATGACTTCTGTTAGTGGAATACATACGAGCGCAGTTAATGCTTGTCGATTTTTAAGGTTTAGAAAAATTGTTTTACCTATACTATTAATCTGTTTGATGGGTTGTAAGACCGATCCCAATAAAAAGGATAACGGAAAACTTAAAGTGGTTACCACTACCACCATGATTACGGACCTGCTACACCGGATAGGTGGGGATGCTATAGAAATTCAAGGACTTATGGGGAGCGGGGTAGATCCACATCTCTATAAGGCCAGTGAGGGGGATGTGAACAAATTATTTACCGCAGATATTGTTTTTTACAGCGGACTCCATTTAGAGGGGAAATTAGTAGATATTTTTGAAAAGATGGAAAAGCAACACAATAAAACTGTTGCCCTTGCCGATAAATTGGATAAGAAAGAGTTGTTGGCTTCAGAATTTTTTGCCTCTAATTATGATCCTCATATCTGGTTTAATGTAACTTTTTGGAAAAAAATTACTCAATATGTCACTGAAAAATTACAGGAGGCAGATCCCAAGAACGCAGCATTGTTTGCCAAAAACAGCAAACAATATCTTACCGAACTGGATGCTTTGGAGATCGATATAAAACGAATCATAGAAACGCTGCCAAAGGAAAAACGTATTTTAGTTACTGCGCATGACGCCTTCAACTATTTTGGGGTGGCCTACGGATTTCAGGTGTTGGGACTTCAAGGAATATCTACGGCAACGGAAGCAGGGGTACAAGATGTGCAAAAACTATCTCAATTTATTATAGACAATAAGGTAAAGTCTATTTTCATTGAAACTTCGGTACCTCGGCGAACTATAGAAGCACTACAGGCATCTGTAACTTCTAAAGGTCATGATGTAAGTATTGGGGGCAGCCTGTATTCCGATGCCTTGGGGACTAAAGGAACAGAGGAAGGTACGTATATAGGGATGTTTAGACACAATGTAAACACTATAGTAAACGCGTTAAAATAGGCTTGTAATTTGGTGGTAACAGTTGGCAGTAAAAGGACCTACAACCGATAACTAATAATATTCAAAATGTAACATGAAGGATAAAATCGCTATAAAAGTGGATGACCTTACCGTAGCCTATAATTATAAGCCGGTACTTTGGGATATAGACTTGTTGGTTCCGGAAGGTGTGCTGATGGCTATAGTTGGGCCCAATGGTGCTGGGAAATCTACTTTGATCAAGGCTATGTTGGATATTGTTAAACCTATTGCGGGTTCTATAGAGATTTTTGGGAAGCCTTATAAGAAGCAATATAAAGAGGTAGCCTATGTGCCTCAAAAGGGAAGTGTTGATTGGGATTTTCCCACTACGGCCCTAGATGTGGTACTAATGGGGACCTATGGGAGTTTGGGCTGGATAAAGCGGCCGGGAAAAACCCAAAAGAAAGAGGCCTTGGAGGCCTTGGAAAAGGTAGGAATGCTTGAGTTGAGAAATCGGCAGATCAGTCAGCTTAGCGGTGGACAACAACAGCGTATATTTTTAGCTAGGGCCTTGGTGCAAAAGGCAAGTATCTATATTATGGACGAACCATTCCAAGGGGTGGATGCCACTACCGAAAAGGCCATTGTCAATATATTAAAGGAACTGCGAAAATCTGGAAAAACGGTTGTTGTGGTTCATCACGATCTACAAACAGTGCCCGAATATTTTGATTGGGTCACTTTTTTAAACGTCAAAAAAATAGCTACAGGTTCGGTCAAGGATATTTTTAATGATGACAACCTTACTAAGACCTATGGAATTAATTATAAAGTCAGCATTTTAGAGTAATATTTTATGTCCGTACAGGAATATTTTTCATTAGTGTTTACCGATTATACCCTGCGTACTATTACCATGGGTACTGCCATTCTTGGAGTGGTTTGTGGTATGCTGGGTAGTTTTGCGGTGCTGAGAAAACAGAGCCTTTTGGGCGATGCCATTTCCCATGCCGCCCTGCCAGGTATAGTAATTGCTTTTCTTATCACCGGAGCAAAAAATAGCAATACACTTTTAGTAGGGGCGTTGATAAGTGGTCTGATCGGTACTTTCTGGATCAGGGGAATTGTTAAGAATACGCATCTTAAGTCCGACACCGCCCTAGGTTTGATCCTTTCACTTTTTTTTGGATTTGGGATGTTGTTATTGACCTTTGTCCAAAAAATGCCCAATGCCCAACAAGCGGGATTGGACAAGTATCTATTTGGTCAGGCGGCCACATTGGTAGAGAGCGATGTTATGTTAATGGCGGTGGTAATGGGAATTTCCCTGTTGGTACTGATCATTTTTTGGAAGGAATTTAAATTGCAACATTTTGATCCGGATTATAGTAAGTCCTTGGGGTTTAACACTTATTTTTTAGATGTCGTAATGACCTCCTTAATTGTATTGGCCATTGTTATTGGGTTACAAACAGTGGGTGTGGTTCTCATGAGTGCCATGTTGTTGGCCCCAGCCGCAGCGGCCCGGCAATGGACCAATAATTTGGGAATTATGATTTTTTTGGCAGCGCTTTTTGGGGCTATGTCTGGGATTTTCGGCACAGCCATCAGTGCCACCTCTAACAATCTTTCAACCGGACCGGTAATTGTATTGATCGCGGCGGCCATTGTGGTAATCTCCTTTATTTTCTCTCCTGGGAGGGGACTTTTGTTCAAGGAGATACGGCACTGGAAAAATAGAAACGACCTACAATTGCATAAGACCCTCTATTTTATGTACGAGATTGCCAAAACCCATAGGGATATTTCACATCCGCACCATGTTAGGATCCTTAATGATTTTCAGGGTTATACCAGAAATTCCCTGAAAAATTTAGAGGTTAGGGAATATATTACCATAGAGGGGGCAATGTGGTCTATGACCCAAAAGGGATATGAGAAAGCGATGAACTTATACAACCAACAAGAGAATCTCAATGACTAGCGCACAAATAGAAATACAATTGATCGCTTGTGTCGTTGCCGTTGCATGCGCTATTCCGGGAACCTTCTTGGTACTGCGAAAAATGGCAATGATCAGTGATGCCATTAGTCATTCCATATTACCTGGGATCGTTATAGGCTTTTTTCTTACGGAAGATTTAAATTCTCCTTGGTTGATTTTATTGGCCGCTTTCAGTGGAATTCTTACGGTTGTTTTAGTAGAATATATCCAAAAGACCGGTTTGGTCAAGGAAGACACGGCCATAGGTCTGGTTTTTCCTTCCCTTTTTAGTATTGGGGTAATATTAATTGCCAAAAATGCGGGGGATGTACATTTGGATGTGGATGCAGTGCTGTTGGGGGAGTTGGCGTTTGCCCCTTTTGATCGTTTGCTGATCAATGGAACAGATATGGGGCCAAAATCACTTTGGGTGATTGGGACAATTTTAGTGATTACGCTAACACTGTTATTGGCCTTTTTTAAGGAGCTAAAGATCAGCACTTTTGATAAGCAATTGGCGGCCACCCTTGGATTTTCGCCTGTAATTATGCATTATGGCCTTATGACAGTCGCTTCGGTGACCACGGTAGGGGCTTTTGATGCAGTGGGGGCAATTTTGGTGGTGGCTCTTATGATCGCTCCGGCCGCTATGGCCTATCTTTTGGTCAAGGACCTAAAGAAAATGCTGCTGTTGTCCTCAATTTTTGGGATTATCGGTGCGATATCAGGCTATTGGGTGGCCCATTGGTTAGATGCCTCTATTGCAGGTTCTATAACCACCGTTTTGGGAGTGTTGTTCTTATTAATTTACCTATTGGCACCAAATAGTGGTTTAATTTCTGTGCTATATCGACAAAAACGTCAAAAAGTGGAAGTTCATTTATTGACCTTTTTGCTGCACCTACAAAATCATACGGAAAGATCGGAACGACATATTAATCACCTAAATGAACACATTAATTGGCACAAGGTTAGGGCGCAGTCTGTCTTGGATCTTGCCTTAAAAAACAATATGATCACCATAGATGATAGTATTATTTCCCTTACGGATAAGGGAAAAACATTTACCTCCGAGGCCATCACCTATATTATCACCAACAAAAGTGCTGCAATAGAGGAAATGAAGGATAGATTCTTTTTGTTTAGGGGTTAATGGTTTTTTTTTGAGGAAATTAGCAGTTATTTTTGATTCATCTTTCTAAGTTTAATTTTGGCTTGGTTCGAAAAATATAGGACCCTAATAATTAAGAACATGGCACAGAAAAGTAAAAGAACATGGCTTTTAAATATGCTCATAGTAATTACCTTGGTAGGGGTTGCTCTGGCTTATACGGCGCATTATAAAAATTGGACCGAAATAGAGAAGGATTCCTTTCGTGTTTTTTCGGGAATCTATTATTTAAAAATTCCTTTTTCGGAAATGGATAGTGTGAAAATGGTAGACAAGATCCCCTCTATGGAACGGATCAATGGATTTTCGGTCAAGGAAATTGAGAAAGGGGTATTTAAGGCAGATAGCATCGGGCAAGCAAAAGTGTATGTGTTTGTAGACAAACTTTCCCAATCTAAAATACGGGTGGTCTACCAAGATTCCCTGAAAATGTTCTTAAACTATTCGGATAGCACAGTAACCGAATCCACCTTTAAACTTTTAGCGGAAAAAATACAACCGACCAAGAAATAGCTGAACAACGCTTGATTTAGGGGCAACAATTGGATTTCAGGTTGGCTTATCGTTTTTATAATAAATAATAATTATGGTATTATTAGCACATGTTATTGGGTCTTTATACGGTTGTTTGGCCATTGTTTTTGGCGCTTTCGGGGCACATGCTTTAAAAAAAACGCTGACCGATGAACAGTTGAAAAGTTTTGAAACGGGCATAAAATATCAAATGTACCACGCTATTCTACTGATAGTGTTGGGTTTTAACCTGAATTTGGAAGCTGGTGTAGAAAAGTATATGGTCTATTGTTTTATGCTTGGAACGTTCTTGTTTTCCTTCAGCATCTACGGTTTGGTTCTTGGGAACTCCAAAGGTCTTAAAGTAAAATTTTTAGGACCGGTGACTCCAATAGGTGGGTTGTTGTTAGTGGTAGGATGGGGATTACTGCTGTATTCCTTTGTTAAAGAATGGGTATAGGTTTAAGGATATATTTATATAGAATCCATTTATAGGACAAAACGGTAGGTTACTTTTAACAGGAAGATATTTTTTGGTTTTTCCCCATTAAAAATATTGTCTTTTAGGCCGTTGAAGAGCGGGCTTTGTGGATCCCCCGAATGAGATACATCCTGTGACCAAACTAAGAATACCTCCGAACCCGGGATATATTCCCATCGCAACACCAAATTAGATCGGAATTGAATTACGGAGAAATCGGGATTTTCGAAGGTAAAATCTGCTGTCCCATCCAAATTGGCATCTACCGAATATAGATCTTCAATACGTGTTATCTGGTTAGTTTGATAGGTCCATATTCTGCTATTGAAAGACTTAGCCAAGGGGTCCGTTACTTCCTTAAAATCGGAGTACCTGCCATTGGAGATAAAAGGTTGTCCCCAATATTGAATGGAAAGGTTAGGATTGATGGTATAATTTAATCTTAGGGACATGCTCAAGGTCTTTTGATTCACGGAACCGTTGAGATAAGTAGTCGTGTTTCCCGCATCAATATTATCTATGTATTGTAATTTATTATTAGAAGTACTGTATTCTGGAAAGGCCGAAATACGCAAGGCGTTAAATGGTTGGTAGCTAAGCCCAAATTCTATTTCGTAGGATTTGTTAGAGTTGTCCAAGGCCTTACTGCCATTATGGAATAGGGATAATTGAAGTTTCTTCCGACTGTCCGTTTCCACCCCATTGTAAAAGCTTATTTCAGGGGAGAGTCGCAACCTAGGACCGCCCCTTAAGGCAAAATTGGAATACTGCACTGGAGTGTAGTTGAATCCAATATTGGTAAACCAGTTATTTTTCCAGTTCTGCCAACTATTGGTGTTGAATTGCAGGTTGTTATGGTTACCGCCAAAGTCCCAAACGCTCCAATGGTTGTAGTTGATGCCGATTTTTCGAAAGGATTTGTCTGGTTTAAGGCTCTGATATCCAATCCAATTATAATGCCTTAGGTCATCTGCTTGCCGTTGAAATCCTACATCGTTTAATTCTAGTTCTGGAGATCTCCAAGTGAAGCCGGTCTCAAATTTCCAATGACCATTACCTACCTTTCCCAATTGAAGATTTCCTCCGGTACCGCTCATGGAGGTGCTGTTTGGATCTAGGTTTATGTGGTCTGCGCCTACTCTTTGAAACAAATGGGTGATGGATTCCTGGGTCTTCCTTATGGCCGTGGTATCTCCGCGTACGTGGCTCCAAATAATATTTCCCGCTAAGTACCAGTCGCGCTGATTCCACTGATGTTTAAAATCGAACCCTCCTGTATAGGCCGATTTGTGTAGGAAGTTGAGGTTTTGGTTGAGATCCTCCCTATTGGTAGCAGTGAAAATGCTGCCTAAATAACTATTTCGGTCATTAAAATCTTTTTGTAATCGACCTATAAAATAATTGGTCAGAGGTTCCACTATTTCCCTTCTTCGCTGGCCGTTATTGTCTATGGTCGCATATTTTCTTGCGGTGGTACTTTCCATGACTCCTATAGACCATCCGTCCTTTGTTTTACCACTGAATTTTGCCGCACCCAAGATGGCGGTATTGTTGGGTTGGTCCACAAATTCGCCCTCTTCAGTCTCAGGAAATCCCTGTGGACTTCGTCCTATCCTTCGGGAATAAAACACATTATCGAACCCAAAGGTGTTTCCGGCTTGGGATCGGGAAACCTGGTAATTGAATATATTCTTGTTTTCCACAAAAAAAGGACGTTTCTCCTCAAAAAATATCTGAAAACCATCCAATGCAATAGCTGATGGGTCCGCTTCTACCTGTCCAAAATCGGGATTTATGGTGAGGTCTAAGGTCAGGTCATTGGTAATGCCGATTTTGGCATCTAGGCCACCCGTAAATTTTTCATCCTGTCCCGTAAGAAACGGATTGCCTTGTTCCGCATCGTAAGTTTCCAATTTGCTAATGGCATAAGGCTGAATCTCCAATTGTTTCTGGGGTTCTAGATCTATCAAACCTTGCAGTAGGCCAAACTCGCTTACAAAGCCAGGAGTGTCTTGGGGAAGGCGTTGCCATACGGAACGCTCTTCCTCCCTAAAGAGTCGGCGCATTACCTGCAAACCCCAGGTTTGTTCTTTAGATTTACCAAATTTGAGTTGACTCAGAGGTATTTTCATTTCTGCGGTCCAGCCTTCTGAATCGATCTGAGTTTTCGTGTGCCAAATGGGATTCCAGCTCTCATCCTCATTGTCCCCGTTGTTAGATTCAAATATATCTGCCTTGACACCCGCTGCGGTGACCAAAAAGCCGAAAGCGGTGCGTTTATCAAAATAGCTATCGATAAAAATCGCGATCCAATCCCCCTCAAAGCCATCGCGCCTAGAAAGGCGTTTTTCTATCTTATCCGGTTCGCTGTCGTAGCAACGGATGCCTACATAGAGGAAGTTCTTGTCATATAAAATTTTAAATTTGGTCTGATGATCTGGGGCAGTGTTTTCGTCAGGCCTTTGTTCAACAAAAGCTCCTTCCCATGGTACTAGAGACCAGGTATTTTCTTCCAAGATACCATCCACAACAGGGGGAGGCATGTCCTTTATGAATTCCGTAGTGTATGTCTTTTTTATGAGGGACTTTGTTGAGTCTTGCGCATAGAATACCACATGTGAAAGCAATAATACACTTGTGGTAAGACTACTAATGTTCATGTTATTGATTTTTGATTGATATAGTAATAGACTGTGGAAATGGACAGTCGTTACAGTTGACAATCGTGTTTAAGGAAATTTTAACATTTTAAAAAAGAATCTTCGGTGCCTTGATTGTGAATTGTTTACGAGAAAGTGATCTAGGACTAAATAGCCTTTCTCAGGTTAATGTAGGCTAAAAAAGCCACCCTTTACTTGTTGTGTGGAGGTGTAGTAATTAGGTAGCCATTGGAGTGCAGCCTAAGCAATCAGGGTGATTTAAAAGCAACACTATTTTTCGATGAGTGGCCTAAGTGATGGTGACGATTTATTCTGCAGAAGTAAATTCCCTAATGGCCTTATTGGGTTCTATGATATTATGTCCCTTCCAAAATTCTGGATCGTAATTGGGCATATAGGTTGGTAGAAGATCATTGTTTTCTTTAATCGATTCCAATTTGGTGGCACTGATGGTTTCTGTATCAAAAATTACGATCTGGTGTTTGTTGGTGCCAGTGGTGGCCATATCAATTTTCAAGGAGAGTTCGTTTTGTTTGTTCCTTCCTTTTACCCGTTTGTTAAGTTCAATGATCTTTAAGGGGCGTTTGATCCCTATTCTGGCTCCTAGTTCTTCCTCTAAATACTGTAGGTGGTAGGCGTTATTATCGCCTTTGGCGAATAACATTTTACCCGTCGCTAAATATTGATCCATGGAAACACCTAACAATCTAAAGGTTTTTAAGGATTTCACATTGCTGTAATCTACCCTGATGACGGCAAAATCATCAGCATTTATATAGAGTCGCCCTTTGTAGTCCTCCGATCTTTTGGGTTCAAAGTCTACCAAATAAACGGCTTGGTCACCCATATAGGTGAAATCGATTATATTAAAGTTATAGCGTCTGTTTCTTGCTATAAAATTAAGTTTGGAATCCTCTAGAAAGAACAACTTTTCCATAATATTTCCCAGGGCTTTTTTCTTAAAGGTTGCAAAGAACTTTTTCCGCTCCTCCTCTTTCTTTTTCTTTTCTTCCAGTTCTTTTTTTAGCGCCTCTGCATCCTGTGGGTCCGCAGGGGTAGCAAGTATCTCATCGGCATCTACTTTGGTGCCGAACCATCCGGATTTAATCTTAAAATAGGAGTCGGGTTTAATGTTTTTCTTTAGAATATCATTAAACTTATCTTCGAGGGCGGTAAGATCCAATTCGTTCTGTTTGTCATAGAGTTCTGATGCTTTTATAAGGGTCAGCTTTTGGTTGTCCTTATTAAAATCGCCATAAAAATCTCCTAAGATTTCGGTGTAATGGCTGGTTTCTTTGGGAATGGTTCGCAATACGCTGTCGAGAAATCTTTCATTAAGGGCTTCTATGGAAGATTCTTTAAACGTAAAATCGGTTTTAGTGAGGTTTTGGTGGTAAGAATCTCGAAAGAACAAGCGTTTTCTTGTGATATCCCAGCTATAATTCTGTTTCAGGTTATTTTTAACCGCTTCAATAAGTTCCTCTGCGGTATATTGTTTGTTACTAACGATTACCGGATTTAACTCGATTGCCTTAGGGGTCAATAGAATAACGGATTCCGTAAATTGATTAATGGGCTTGGCCAGTCCTTCGTACCCGATGCAGGATACAAAAAGTGAATCTGTTTCTTGGAATTGACTGGTTAATTGAAGGGTAAACCTGCCTTCTTCATTGGTAATTACCCCTTTTTTAGTAGACAATTGTATCGTTGCATAGGGAAGGCTGTTGGGTTTCAGCGTCCTTTACTACCGAGCTGATTGTTTGCGAAAACAATTGGGAGCAATTAATTGCAAAGAGGAAAAACCAAAGGATGACAGCTGTACTTCGCATAAAAGGTGGGTATTATATAACGAAATAACGAATAAGAATCCTTACGTCAGGTCATTTTTGGTAAATATTAAGAAGGTGTTGGTCTATTTTCAGCAAATAGGAAGAACCGCCATTTCTCATGAATCAGCTTTTATGAGCGATTGCTAATGACAGCCACAATCTCCCTCTCCACAACCTTTAGAGCTGCCTTTCTTACCGGCAAACAAGGATTTCGGCAATAGGAATTTTTTAATGAGATAACCTAGTGCAATGGCGACCGTGATATAGACCAATATGTCTTGAAGAATACTCATTTTTTTAATTTTATAGTTGTTGAACGTCCAAATGTCTGAAGTTGAAATTTCAAAACTCACCAGACCTTAGCGTCCGTTATTTCAATAATTGATAGGCAATCAGTGCTACAATATAAGCAAAAAGACTCATAAATACTAGCTGAGCTGCGGGCCATTTCCAAGTATTGGTCTCTCTTTTTACAATTGCCAAAGTACTCATGCACTGCATAGCAAATGCGTAAAAAAGCAAGAGGGAAATGCCTGATGCGAGATTAAACAATGGTTTTTTGGTTACAGGATCAATTTCTGCGGCCATTCTATTTTTAATAGTATCCTCTTCATCGCTGCCAACGCTATATATGGTGGCCAAAGTGCCTACAAAGACTTCTCTAGCCGCAAATGAGGTAAGTACTGCAATACCAATTTTCCAATCGTATCCTAGTGGTTGAACAATGGGGGTAATTGCTTTACCCATAATCCCCATATAGGAATTTTCCAATTTGTAACTTGCTACTTCCTGATTTTCAGCTTTTTGCTTTAATATTGCGGCTTTGTTTTTTAGGGAGTCAGCAATGGTTAATTGATCTAAATGATATGCGTTTTTAGCGATACTATCTTGCAAGGATTCCTTGTAGGAGGCTAAACTAGTCTCCATATTGGCAAGGTTAAAGTCAGTAAATCCTTCTTTTTCAATTTTTTCTTTAATGATGGTTTCGGCGTTGTGAAAATTATCGGAATATCCGTTAGACCCTAAAAACCAAAGAATTATGGAAATAGCCAGGATTATCTTACCCGCTCCTATAACAAAGCTTTTTGTCTTTTCCAGAACGGTGTACCCTACATTTTTTAGAAGTGGAAGCTTGTAATTTGGCATCTCCATCACAAAAAAGGTCTTGGTCTTTATTTTCATGATCTTATTTAGGATCATGGCCGAAAATATAGCGGCTCCAAAGCCAAGAAGATAGAGTAGCATTAGGGTGAGTGCCTGATAGCTAAGGCCAAGAAAACGGCCTTCTGGAATCACTAATGCGATAATTATCAGGTATACGGGGAGGCGTGCGGAACAGGTTGTAAAAGGGGTGACCAAGATGGTAATTAATCTTTCTTTCCAATTTTCGATGGTCCTTGTAGCCATAATTGCGGGTATGGCACATGCAGTACCCGAAATAAGGGGGACCACACTTTTTCCGGAGAGTCCAAAGGGACGCATTAAACGGTCCATTAAAAACACTACCCGACTCATATATCCAGATTCTTCCAACAAAGAAATAAATAAGAACAAAAAGGCTATTTGCGGTATAAAAATGACCACCCCACCTATTCCTGCAAGAATACCTTCTGCGATCAGATCTGTGAATACACCAGGGGGAAGGGTGTTCTTTACCCATTCACTACCCGAAGCAAAGAGTTCATCGATAAAATCCATTGGATAGCTGCTCCAGTCGTAAATAGCTTGGAAAATGGTGAGCAGGATTAAGAAAAAAATTAGATATCCGAATACTTTGTGGGTCAATATTTTGTCTAGGCTGGCCCTTAATCCCTTGGCGGCATTTAGGTCTACCTTATAGGCTTGCTTTAAGATACCGTTAATAAATTGGTACCTTAGGATGGTTTCTTTTTGTTGTAACCGTTTTAGTTCGGGTTTGGATTTTGTTTCAAAAGAGGCGGGAATACTGATCGGATTTTTCTCTATGGGCATAAAGTTTACATCCTGGGTAATTACCAACCATAGTTTGTAAATATCCTCTTTCGGGAAAGTGGTTTTCAGCTTGTTAAAATATTCTGGAGCAATTACGGAAGTGTCAATATTGGGAGTAACGGAGAGACTTTTGTAATTTGCAATCAATTCCTTGATCCGAATTATCCCTATACCTTTCCTAGTACTGACCAGTGCAATTTTGGTATCTAGTTTTTCCTCTAATAGATCAATATCTAGCGTAATACCTTTTCTGGTCATCCTATCGGCCATATTGATCACCAGAATTGCTGGTATTCTCAGATCTTTAATCTGGGTAAAAAGCAGTAAATTTCGCTTTAAATTCTCCACATCGCTGATCACTACGGCCACATCGGGAAAATCCTTGTCATTTTTATTGAGCAACAATTCTACTGCCACACTTTCATCCAAGGAGGTGGTGTTAAGGCTGTAGGTGCCAGGAAGGTCAAGAATATGGGCTTTAACGCCCCTTGGTAGTTTGCATATGCCCTCTTTCTTCTCTACGGTAATACCAGGATAATTCCCAACTTTCTGTTTTAGTCCTGTAAGCTGATTGAAAACGGAGGTTTTGCCAGTGTTGGGGTTGCCTATTAGGGCTACCTTTATCTGTTTGCTCATAGCGGGGAATCTTCAATAATTTCTAATTCTATTAAAATTGCAACAGACCTTCTTATGGCGATATGCGTGCCGTTACAATTAATATAAATCGGGTCCCTAAGGGGAGCTACTTGTACCAATTCTATTTCGTTGCCAGGTAAGCATCCCAATTCCATGAGTTTTATAGGAAGAACTCCATCAGAAAATTCTTTGATAATTCCCTTTTGCCCGCGTCTTAAATGTGCTACTGTGGTAGTCAATTTTTATTTAGATTGAATTTAAGTAAGCACAAAAATAAGGTAAAAAAATTAATAATGTAGTGGGTCTTTAAACAAATTGGGTAATTCGTTTGGTTTATGGAAAATAGGCTTATCAATCATACTGTGGTATTGGAAATTACCACTTATGTTGCTATTCTGGGGTGTCTATAAGAGTTATGTTAACTAAAAAGTATGCTTAATTAGATCGCAGCTGTGTAGTTTATAGAAATTTAAATCGTCAATGGGATGGATTATCGTCATAGATAGTTTTTAGGATTTCCAAATCGCTCATTAACTGTTCCATTTCCTCAGCGTTGGTACCGTCATAAAATCCCCTTATGCGTCTAGACTTGTCTATTAGGATGAAATTTTCGGTATGGATCATGTCAAAAGGTCCGCCATCGCCATCGGTTTTCACTACTAAGTACGATTTTCTGGCCAATTCATAGATCTGCTTTTTATCGCCGGTGACCAAATTCCATTTTTGGTCTAAGACTCCTTGTTCTACAGCGTATTTCTTTAATTGAGCAACAGAATCGATTTCTGGGGTAACGGAGTGTGAGAGTAGTAAAACATCGTCATCATCCTTTATCTTGTTTTGTATATCGGCCATATTCCGGGTCATGATGGGGCATATAGTAGGGCAGGTGGTGAAGAAAAAATCTGCAATATAGATTTTGTCTTCATAATCTTTCTGGGTCACTAATTTTCCATTTTGGTTGGTCAGGGCGAAATCGGCTATGGTATGGTATTTTTTAATGTGCTGCATAGTGCTGTCCACCAGCTCAAAATTCACCATGGAAGGTTGGTATACGGGTAGCGTTTTTTGCGGTCTTACCGCGTTCATGAACAAATAGATAATAATTGAGGAAACTATAAAAAGGGCAATGCCTATATATTTTAGTTTGCTAAAAAACTTGCGCATGATTTTTTTGGTAAAGGTAGTCCAGCTAGGCATATTTTTCAAGGCTTCTTGGGCACTTTCCTGCTAAATGTTTCTTAAATCGGATTGGGGGACAATAGTTTCTTTTTTTAAGAACTGTTAAAAATGTACTTTTGTTCGTTTTTAAAGTTTAAAACCATAGTTAATGACGATAGCAATTCAAATTATACAGTTTATCCTGATCATCTCAATATTGGTCATACTACATGAACTGGGTCACTTTTTACCGGCCAAATATTTTAAGACCAAAGTAGAGAAGTTCTATTTATTTTTTGATGTGAAATTTTCCTTGTTCAAGAAAAAGATAGGCGATACAGAATATGGAATAGGGTGGTTGCCGTTGGGCGGATACGTTAAGATTTCGGGGATGATTGATGAGAGCATGGACACCGAGCAGTTGAAGCAAGAACCACAACCATGGGAATTTAGGAGCAAACCGGCATGGCAACGACTCATTATTATGACAGGGGGAGTTATTGTCAATTTCCTATTGGCCTGGGTCATTTATACCATGTTGCTGTTTAATAATGGAGACACCTATATTCCGTCCGATAGTTTAAAATACGGTATTGTTGTAGATTCTATTGGAGAGCAATTGGGACTTAAGACAGGGGATCAGATTTTAATGGTGGATGACAAGCAGACCAAAAAGTTTAATGAGGCGATATTGGATATTATCCTCGGAGATGAGGTGACAGTTAGGCGTGATGGGAAGGAAATCACCTTTCCGTTATCCGATGAGGGTAAGGAAACTGTTTTTGCTACCCAAGGGAAAAGATTCTTAGGGTATCGCTCCAAGGCCATGATCAGTAAGGTGATGCCTAATTCAGTGGCGGAGAATGCAGGATTGTTGCCTGGGGACGAAATTATTGGTGTAAACGGACAGAATACTAAATATTGGGACGAATTTACAGCGAAGATTGGATCTTCTGTCAATCAGAAGTTAGATATCAGTGTCCTTAGAGCTGGTAAAACTGAGCATTTGGATCTTGTAGTACCAGAAGAAGGAGTGATTGGGATACAATTGGATTTAACAGATTTAAGTGTTACCGATAACTATAGCTTTTTAGCGGCTATCCCTGCGGGTTATAATAGGACCATACAGGTGCTTACAGATCAGATAAGGCAGTTTAAGGTTATTTTCAATACCAAGACAGGAGCCTACAAGCAAGTTAAGGGACCAATCGGAATCGTGGAAATGATGCCCGAAGTTTGGGACTGGACTTTCTTTTGGAGTTTTATGGCAATGTTCTCCGTTTGGTTGGCATTTCTAAATATTTTACCGATTCCGGCTTTGGATGGGGGGCATGTAATGTTTTTGTTATACGAGATGATCTCGGGAAGAAAGCCTAGTGAAAAAGTATTGGAGACCGGTCAAATAATTGGTTTTGTGCTTCTTATGGGGCTTATGTTGTTGGTGTTTGGTAATGATATTTGGAATATTGTAAAGCGGTTTATCTAGGGAAATAAAATATTTTCAAAAAATACCTATAAAACAATCAATTTTTGTTTGGCGTATTTGAAAAAACATTTATATTTGCACCCGCCTACGGAACGCTGATGGTGTTTCTTCGGCAGGCAAGCCCGCCTAAAGGCAATGAAATACACTCCTCCTTAGCTCAGTTGGTTAGAGCATCTGACTGTTAATCAGAGGGTCCTTGGTTCGAGCCCAAGAGGGGGAGCTACTATAAACAAAGGCTTTGCAGAAATGCAAGGCCTTTTTTTATTGACCTAGGTCAAACATAGGTCAAACAAATTCTTCAGGTTCTATTTCCTAACTTTCTTTACTGAGAACAGGGTATTTCATTAAAAATATCACTAGTTCTTACTATATGAGAAATGTTATACCGCGCTCTCTATCAAATACCATTATATGACAAGTGCGTGTTGCGTAATTCTAAACGATTTTTAAGAATCGTTATTAATCCCTCAAATAATATTGTTTTTTTTAGTTAAAATTTTCTAGATCTTCTTTCTGTGCTATTTGCTTCTATAATTTGAAGAAAACTAAAAAGCGAATATCATGGAAGAAAATGAAAACGTAGTGGGTCTCCTATCCGATATCAAAGGTCTGTTGTCCCACACCAAGAAAGTAATGAACGTAGAAGATCTGGCCACATACACCGGACTCTCCAAAAGCAAGATCTACAAGCTGACCCAGCTAAAGCTCATTCCCATGGGCAACAATCCCCATATCCGTCAGAAATTTTTTGAAAAGGATACAATAGATAACTGGTTATTGGGGGAACCCGATGTTTCGGATGAAACCTTAGAACACCAATTTAACCAGCAACTATTGAAAAATAGAAAGAGGTAGGTGATCTATTTCAGCTTCATTATAACAGAGCTATGAAAGACACACCTTACATCCGCGTGGGCACCTCCTATTACAAATTGGTATGTGTCCCGACCATTGCCGGGAATTTCAACGAAATTATCGTTCCATGGACCCTGGAGGCCATTCGCCAAGATCATGGTAGGAGTTTTATCGGTGGAATTAAAAAGTATGATGGGTTCACCTGTCTCCCCAGCCATATTCATTTTGAGCAAGATTGCCACGGTTTCTATAATACCTATGCTCCCTTGCCCCATAAACTGCGAGAGGGAGCTTTTCCCTATACGCTACAACTATTGGAGCATATTTTCGGCCCCCAGTTAGATTTAGGTCTAGATTATCTGCAGCTGTTATATGTAAAGCCGGTCCAGGTGTTGCCTATACTGTGTCTTGTATCTAAGGAGCGGTCAACAGGTAAGACCACCTTTCTCAAATGGCTAAAAACCGTGTTCGACAATAACTTGACCTATCTCACCAATGATAGCTTTAGCAGTCAATTTAATGCTGATTGGGCTAACAAGCTCTTAATCTGTATAGACGAGGTACTCTTTAATAAAGAAGAATTGACCGAACGGATCAAGTACTTGAGTACGACCAATTTCAACAAACTAGAAGCCAAGGGGAAGGATAAGAGGGAAGTAGAATTCTTTGGGAAGTTCATCCTTTGTAGTAACAACGAGGAGAATTTTATCAAGATAGATAATAACGAAACCCGTTTTTGGGTATTGAAGATTCCAACCTTGAAAAAGGAGGAAACACGATTTCTGGAATATCTTGAAAGGGAGATACCTGCATTCCTATTCTATTTGCAACAACGAAAACTGACCAGTCCCAATAGGACCCGGATGTGGTTTTCTCCTGCCCAGATAAAGACCAAGGCCTTGGAGAATTTAAGGCAAAACAACAAGAACAGGGTGGAAAAGGAACTTGCCAGTATAATCCTGAGCGCAATGGAAACTTTTGAATTGGAAGAGGTGCAATTATGCCCATTGGATGCCCTACACCTCTTGAACCAAACCCGGATTAAAACGGACCTTACCCAATTGAGGCATATCTTAAAAAAGGACTGGAAGCTCGTCAATCAGGAAAATTCCTTGGCCTATGGGAAATTGATGATCTGGCGGGAAGGAGGGATGGGGTTGATTGATGCCAAGGGTAGGTACTACACTATAAAAAGGGAGTTTCTGTCGGAACATTTTGGGGAAGAATAGTAAAACGATGAAACGATGACCAAACGATGAAGCGTTTAACGTACTGTTTGTGGGTATTACGGGCGATTTCGCATCATTTATCGAAAAATTCGCTGATGAAAAGAAAAAACAACCTTACCAATTATACTTTTTTTTGATGAAACGATGAGAGATAGAGTTAAGGTCAATAAATACGGGGGATTGGGCCGTCATCGTTTTGTCATCATTTTGTCATCAAAAATAAACGATGACAAAATCGAGAGCCAAATGATAGGATATGCAAAGAACCAATAAAATATCGTGTGAAAGAGCCCGAGATTATCCCATCGGAAAAGCGCTGGCAAAATTAGGGCACTTTCCTACAAAGGAATCTGAGAAAGAAGCTTGGTTCCTGAGTCCGTTCCGCTCAGAAACGCAAGCCTCTTTCAAGGTATCCAAGAAACTGAACAGATGGTACGATCATGGAGCGGGGAAGGGTGGCAATGTAATTGACCTGGTTTGTTTAATAAACGGCACTTCTGTTAAAGAAACCTTGGCTTGGTTACAAAAGGGGCAGATCTCTTTTTCTTTTCAGCAGCAGCCTTTAGTTACCATGCAAAATGGAAATGATATTCAGGTCCACTATGCACAACACATAACACATTTAGCATTGATCAGATATTTACATGCACGTAAAATTTCGTTTTCTACGGCAGTCAAACTTTGTCAGGAGGTCCATTATATTTTCCGGGGTAGGGAATACTTCGCCATAGGCTTACAGAACAGTTCAGGGGGTTGGGAGTTACGGAACAAATACTATAAGAACTCCAGCTCCCCAAAAGACATCACTCACATTAAGAATGGCAACAATTGGCTAGTAGTTACCGAAGGCATGTTTGATATGTTGAGCCTGATGGATATGGGTAATAATCTTATAGAAAAGAATGACCTTTTAATATTAAACTCCCTGGGCTTTATAGAAAAATCGTTTGACCTGTTTGACGCCTATAAATCTGTAGCGCTTTATATGGATAATGACAGAGCAGGTAAAAAGGCAGTTGATCTAATGTTGAAAGAAAATCCAAAATGTAAGGATAGATCAAATCTGTACAAGGATTTTAAAGATGTGAACGCATGGTGGACTGCTCAAAACCAATGACCCGAATTGGAAGTAATGCAAGCACTATGGTGTGAGCAAAATGGAATAGCAAGAGGGTAACGGGCAAAGCCACGTTACGCATTTATTTCAGCTCACAACATATTGATTGTTAATTGGTTAGAGAAATATTTAATTATTCGATTTTACAAATTTGCGTCAAATGGCCTGTTAGCGCCCATTTTTAGGGAGGAATTTGCGACAAATCAGAAAATTATGAACTCATTTAAAAGTATACGCTTTAAGAGTGAAACAGCCCGGGATTTCCAAAAATTTTCGAGGCGGTTTTTCAAGACCCATACGGAGGCACTGCAAACGATGTTGGATTTCTTTTTCTATAACGAGATTTCCCCAAAGGAATCTCTTGGACCTAATGGAAGGACCATAACAAACCTGATCAAAAAAAGGTTCAATGCTATGGCGGCCATGATGAAGAATATGGAAAAGAATGGGGTACTTCCGACCAAGGCCATGATAGAACTTTTATTTGAACACTCCGCCCAAAAGAAACGGAAACAAGCTCCCTTATTGATGGAGGGTGGGGAAGACGACCCAGAAAGGGATAGGTTCTTTAAAAAGGTGGAGGAGGCCCTTGTGATGGAAAGAAAATATACCAATCTAAAACGCGACCTAAGGCAGAACAGGGCAGAATTTATTGCTCTTTTGAACAAGGTACAATTGGTGAAGCGCAGTTTTGGGAAGTCCAGGTTACAATTGGACATGGCTCTGGAAGATTTTGAAAAGCTTAAGATAAAAATAGAAAAAGAATTGCCATAGGATAGCCCTATTGGATGAATTCGAAAAACAAATCCAGTCCCTGCGGAAGTTGAAAAACCTATGGATTTTCCAATCTCCTCAGGACCGCACATAAAAGCCTAGGGCGTAGAAAGAACGAACTAGGCCTTTAACTTTGCCAACGCAAGGTTATTGCCACGGATCAAAAAAAATGATGTTCCAAATTTACCTTAGCAGGTGCGCCCTATCCGATTTTTGCTTTACGATTATCTTCCGGAACACTACAAAAATCGGACAGGATCCAGGCGCAGGTAAGTGATGGTAAGATTTGGGGTTGTGTCCGTTTTTTAAAAGTTAGTTTTTGGGGACCCTCAAGTTTGAAGTTGATCATTCGGAAGATAGAATGCTTCGCTCGCTTAGGAATTAGATCATTAAAGAATTAATAACTGCCTGAGATTTGAATTTAGAATTATTGTAAAATTTTACCGTTATGTGCCAAGAGAAATTATAATTTGGAGCTACTTACTTGTAGGATTTTTATATTAAAAGGCTATATTTAAAGTTTTGCAAAAGTTCCCCTCCAATGTATTAAAGAAATTTAATAGTTAATGATTTTCAACGAAGACTCAAGAGTAAAACTACCTGCAATATTACACCTTACACAGTTAGGGTATAAGTATCTATCTCTAAAGGATGCTGAATGGGACGATGAGACCAACATTTTCACGCACATTTTCACAGAATCTATTGTTAAAATAAACAAAGGGATTACCGATGCAGATATAAAACGTTTGTACCTAGAAGTTAGTTTAGCTTTAGAAAACGAAGATTTAGGTAAAGTGTTTTTTGAAATGCTCACGAATAGGTCAGGAGTAAAACTAATCGATTTCGAGAATTTTGAAAATAACGATTTTCATGTGGTTACAGAGTTGCCGTATAAAAACGGTGAAGATAACTTTAGACCCGATGTTATTGCATTAGTAAATGGCATGCCGTTGGTTTTTATCGAAGTTAAAAAACCTAATAATCGGAATGGTGTTTTAGCCGAACGTGATCGTATCAATTCGCGTTTTCAGAATAAAAAGTTCAGAAAGTTTATAAATCTTACGCAGTTCATGATCTTTTCCAATAACATGGACTATGATGATAACGAGATTGAACCATGGCAGGGTGCTTTTTATGCTTCGCCTTCTTATCACAAACCTATTTTTAATTATTTCAGAGAAGAAATTGGTTTTAATTTATCACAGGAATTAAAACCTTTAGAGAATAATGTTGAAGATTTCTTATTAAAAGACACCAATTACCAGGCTATAAAAAATAGTGCCGAATACACAACCAATAAAAATTCTGATTCCCCAACCAATCGCATTTTAACTTCAATGCTTTCCAAGGATAGACTGAAGTTTATTTTGCAATACAGTTTGGCTTATGTAAGGGAGCATAATGGACTGGAAAAGCATATTATGCGTTATCCACAGTTATTTGCTACAAAGGCAATTGAAGAAAAATTGGATAAAGGTATCCGTAAAGGCATTATCTGGCATACACAAGGTAGTGGTAAAACAGCATTAGCGTATTACAACACGCATTTTCTGACCGATTATTACCAGAAACAACATATTATCCCAAAGTTCTATTTTATTGTAGATCGTTTGGATTTGTTGACCCAAGCTAGGGATGAATTTACAGCACGTGGATTGAAAGTGCATACGGTAAATTCTCGTGAAGCCTTTGTGGCCGACTTAAAGAAAATAACTGCTGTCAATAATGACAAAGGCAAGCGTGAAATCACAGTAGTCAACATTCAGAAGTTTGAAGATGATCCATGTGTTAGTACCACGACAGATTATAATATAAATATTCAACGGGTTTATTTTTTAGATGAAGTACATCGTAGCTATAATCCTGAAGGTAGTTTTCTAGCCAATTTGGAGCAATCGGATCGTAATGCTATAAAAATAGGATTGACAGGCACACCGCTTATCGGTGACACATTAAAATCTAAGCATCTTTTTGGGGATTATATTCATAAATATTATTACAACAAATCCATTGCTGATGGTTATACGCTTAAATTAATCCGTGAGGAAATTGAAACCGAGTATAAGGTTAAGTTTAAAAAAATTCTGGACGATTTAGATATTAAAAAAGGTGATGCCAATAAAAAGTTAGTATACGCACATCCATCTTTTGTGGCACCTATGCTGGATTACATTGTTGAAGATTTTCAAGATTTCAGGCAACGCAATAGTGATGCTTCCATTGGAGCCATGGTAATTTGCGACAGTAGTGAACAAGCTCAGGAGTTATTCAGTATTTTCAATGAGGTTTATGCCAATTCTGAAACGGAAGATTTTTTGCCAATGGCAGCCGAACCTGGTTCTAAATATAAAACCATTCTAAAAGAAGATTATCGCATTAAAAAAGCGGCGCTTATTCTTTACGATTCTGGTAGTAAAGAGGAACTTGGCACGTGGCGTGACGATTTTAAAGCTGGCAAAATAGACATCTTGTTTGTGTACAACATGCTATTAACTGGTTTTGATGCCAAACGTTTAAAGAAAATCTATTTAGGTCGTGTAATTAAAGCGCATAACTTGTTGCAAGCTCTAACACGTGTAAATCGTAAGTACAAAAATTACAAATACGGACATGTCGTTGATTTTGCAGATATTTCTAAAGAATTTGATAAAACCAATCGCGCCTATTTTGAAGAACTTCAAGATGTTTTAGGCGATGAAATGGAAAGCTATTCCAATTTGTTTATGTCTCGTGAAGAAATGGAAATATCCATTCGTGATATAAAGGAGGCCTTGGCTGATTTCGATTTAAAAAATGCAGAGATTTTTTCTTCACAAATTTCCCAAATTAACGATCATGGCGAAATGCAACGCATTAAAAAAGCCTTGGAAGATGCACGTGCATTATACAATATCATTCGTTTGGTTGGTGAATATGAATTGTTAGATCGCATCGATTTCAGAAAATTAGGCGAACTTCGCATAGAAGCCACCAATCATCTAGCCCTAATCAACGCCAAAGATGCTTTAGAGCAAAACGAAGAAGTCGGAAATCTTCTTAACATGGCTTTAGAGGACATTGTATTCGGTTTCCGAAAGATTGGAGAAAGCGAATTAGTACTTGCAGGCGAATTAAAAGATATTCTCAAGAAAACAAGGGAAGCCTTAGGTGGCAATTTCGACCCTAAAGACCCTGAATGGATAAGTTTGTATGAAGAATTACGTCGCTTATTTGACAATAAAAACCTAAATGAAGTGTCCCAAGACGAAATGCAGACCAACATTAACTCATTAAAATCTATTCATGAGAAAATAAAAGAATTGAACCGGCGTAACGATTTATTGAAAGACAAATATGAAGGCGATGCCAAATATGCCCGTGTTCAAAAAAGATTGGTAGAAGCTGGCAAACCTTCTCAATTAAAAACTGCCATTATTGAAGCTTTACAAAAAATTAAACAACAAACCGATATTGCTGTACTAGATAGAAACGATAGTTTAAATAACGAAAGTTATTTTGCCCGCGTCGTAGCCAAATTGGTCTTTAACGAGTTTAATGCCGCTATGGATACCCCTATGGACTTTGAAACCGTTGAATTTATACGCGACCTGATTGTAGAAGAATACCTTAACGAATACCACGGAAAAACCGCATGACGAAAGAGATTAACAACCAGCCCTTTGTGACCAAAACAAAAGCACTTATAGACGAGCTTAAAGCTGTTTGTGCCAGCTATGGATTAGGAAACGACGGCAACGAATTTAAAATTATTAGCCAAATATTTTTATACAAGTTTTTAAACGACAAGTTTGCCTATGAAGTAAAGAAGCTAAAACCAGAACTGGCAAAAAGCGAAAATTGGGAAGCCGATATTGCCAAAATGAAAGAAGGTGACTATAGTATGTTGCAATTTCAATTGGGTGAAGCCACCGCCTTTTTAAAACCGCACCATTTGATCGGGTATTTGTTTGACCGACAGAACGAACCCGATTTTGCCAAAACGGTAGACGATACCTTGTTGGATATTGCAATACTTAACAACGATCTGTTTGCGGTAAAGACCGAAGACGGCCAAAAAATACAACTCTTTGATCGCCTTACCGAATATGTAAGCAGCAAGCGCGATGGTTTTGCGGTAGCCCTATTTAACAAACTGGTTGTTTTCAATTTTGAGAATATTATGGGCGAAGGGTTTGACTTTTTCTCTACCATTTTTGAATACCTGATAAAAGATTACAATTCAGATGCCGGTGGTAAATATGCCGAGTATTACACACCACACGCTGTTTCAAAAATTATCGCCAACATTTTAGTGCCAGAACCAACTAGTAATGTTACCATTTATGACCCCAGCGCAGGTTCGGGAACACTTTTAATGAACTTGGCACACGCCATTGGTCCAGAAAAATGTACGGTTTATTCACAGGATATCTCTCAAAAATCATCCAACCTATTACGGCTAAACTTGGTGTTGAACAACTTGGTACACAGTATAGAAAATGTGATCCAGGGCAACACCATGACCGACCCATATCACAAAAAGGACAACAAGTTGCGTCAGTTTGATTACGTTGTAAGCAACCCACCCTTTAAGCTCGATTTTAGTGATGATGTGGATACGCTAAACAAAAAAGAAAACAAAGCCCGTTTTTTTGCAGGCATCCCCAATGTTCCTGCCAAGAAAAAGGAAAGTATGTCTATTTACACTTTGTTTTTACAGCACATTATCTATTCGCTAAAAGAAGGAACAGGAAAAGCAGCTATTGTAGTGCCAACAGGTTTTATTACAGCACAATCTGGAATTGAAAAAACTATACGCCAAAAAATAGTGGAGAGCAAGATGCTGGCAGGCGTAGTAAGTATGCCATCCAATATTTTTGCAACCACAGGCACCAATGTGTCCATCGTGTTTTTAGATGCTGCCAATAAAGGTGATGTGGTATTGATTGATGCTTCTAATTTAGGAACCACTGTTAAAGAAGGTAAAAACCAAAAAACGGTATTAACAGATGAAGAAGAAGACCAAATCATCAGCACTTTTATTAAAAAAGAAGCCAAAGACGATTTTTCGGTTGTGGTGAGTTATGATGCTATTAAAGCTAAAAACTACAGTCTCAGTGCTGGACAATATTTTGAAGTTAAAATCGAATATATAGATATTTCGGTCGATGATTTTGAAGCTCAAATGAGTGGGTTTAATAGCAAATTGAATATTCTTTTCGCTGAAAGTAAAGAACTGGAAAAAGATATACAGGATAATTTAAAGGCATTGAGATATGACTAATTGGCAACAATTTAAATTGAAAGATGTTGCAGATATTAAATTGAGCAATGTTGACAAAAAAACAAAAGCGAATGAACGTACTATACGCTTATGTAACTACACGGATGTCTACAAAAATTCATTTATCAATGCAGATAGGGCAATCGATTTTATGGTTGCATCGTGCTCTGAAAATCAATATCAGAAATTTATTTTAAGAGAAGGCCAGGTTGCAATAACTAAAGACAGTGAAAAGCCAGATGACATAGGAATTCCAACTTATATTTCCGAAGATTTTAATGATGTTGTTTTGGGATACCATTTAGCTCTATTTACCCCTTATGAAGATAAATTAAGTGGAAAATTTTTAAATTACTGGTTCCAAACAAAGTTCGCAAAAAGATACTTTGAAAATAACGCAGGTGGTAGTGGTCAAAGATGCACTTTGGTTTTAGATGTCATAAAATCAACTCCGTTATACCTCCCTTCAATAAACATCCAAAAACAAATAGCCAAAGTTCTTTCCGATTTAGATGCCAAAATAGAAGTTAACAACAAAATAAACCAAGAGTTGGAAGCGATGGCAAAAACGCTTTACGATTATTGGTTTGTACAGTTCGATTTTCCCTTCGACTTCGCTCAGGGTAAACCCGCTGCCAATGGTAAACCTTATAAATCTTCTGATGGGAAGATGGTATATAACGAGCAATTAAAACGTGAGATTCCTGAGGGGTGGAAAGATGGAACATTTGAAACAATATCAACAATTATTGGAGGTAGCACACCTTCAAAGGCGATAATTGAAAATTTTACATCCGACAGACATATGTCTTGGATAACACCCAAAGATTTATCATTAAATAAAGGGAATAAATTTATTACAAGAGGAGAATGGGATGTTACAGAACAAGGAATAAAAAGGGCTTCACTTAAAATTATGCCAAAAGGAACAGTCTTATTAAGTTCTCGTGCGCCAATTGGGTATTTAGCTATTTCTAGAGAAGAAGTTACCACGAATCAAGGGTTTAAATCGTTTGTTCCGAAAAAAGGTTATTCGCCAGAATTTATATTTTACTGTGTTAAAAATTTAATTCCTAAAATTGAAGCCAATTCTTCAGGTTCAACGTTTAAAGAAGTATCTGCATCAACTTTAAGAACAATTTCTATTTCAATTCCAGAACCAGAAATATTGGAAGAGTATTATAAAATATCGAAACCTATATTTAAAAAACAAGATTTAATAGAATTAGAAAACCAAAAACTCACCGAGTTACGCGATTGGTTGTTGCCCATGCTTATGAATGGGCAGGTTACTGTTGGTGAGGCAGAGGAAGAGTTGGGGATGGTGGCGGAAGAGGACATAAATACATAGAGTAAAAATGGAAATTTTAGCTATATATATCGAAGACCATTTTCTTTATAAAGAACCAATATATTTAAATTTTGGAGGGAGATTCATTTTTAAGTTTAATAAAGAGAAAGATTATTTAAAAATTACAAAGGAAAATAATATAAATTTTATAGAGGAATTTTATAGTAAAGGTATTTCTAATATTAGTGCTATTGTTGGAAATAATGGTGTTGGAAAAACTTCTTTGATGAGAGTTTTGAATCAAGAACCAAAATCTAATGCCTTGGCAATTTATGGCGAGGGAAATAAAATTTTTGTTCAGAATGCTACGAAAAACAAAATTGAATGGGATTTTGATTTCGAAAGTATTAACCATGAAGAAAGTCCTTTTCCGCTATATTATTCTAACGTTCTTGATTATAATTTAATAGATTTTAATAGTCCAATTTCTGAATCAAACAAAATTAATGACAGTCTTAGTGAATATTTTTATGATACTATATTACGACAAATTTTTTTTATTTATAAAAAAGGTGAGTCTTTAAAAAATAAATACCCGGAACTCCCTTTGTATGATGACGTTTCAATCTCAATTAATAATGTTTCAAAATCCCAATTATTGGATAATGACTTTTATAGAAATGCAACCATAGGTCAATCCATTAAAGAGCAGCTGAACATGTTGTGGGACTCTTATGGGCAATTGAATGAAGAAATGATTCATAAAAATGAGGAGTTTCTTACCAACTTTGAAGTTTTTATTTTAACTCTTTTAGTTACTGATGACATTTTTGCGCAAACAAATAACAATGGCTTTAAAATTGGATTTGATGAAATCCTTGATCAAGACGACTTTGATAAAAAATTAGAGCTATTTCTTAAAAAACGCCTGGATAATATTGATGGTCCTTTATTTGATTCTTTAGAGGAAAAATCAGGGATTAAATTCAATAATATTGATGACATAATCTATAACATTCGAGCAGATAAAATCTCCCAAATAGGTGGTGGGTTTGATTTTGTTAAGATTAAGGATAAAGCAATTAGGGTTATACTTCAATATCATAGAATTTTTTTATTATATGACTTTTTGAAGTTAAACAATCAAATCTTTCAAAATCACACAAATAAATCTGAACTAAAATTAAAAGTTAGCGATGAAACTACCCTGAGCATTTTAAAAGAACTATTTCGGCTATATGAGGATGTTCATGAAACACTTGAAAATTTAAATTTTAAGTATAGGGTATTCAATGTCAATCCAACAAGAAAAATGTCTACCGGAGAACTTTCAATTCTAAATTTATATAGCTCAATATACCAATTTGTAACTACGAGCAATTCTAGTAAAAATACTAGGGAATCTTATTTATTGCTATTAGACGAACCTGAGCATGCATATCATGCCGTTTGGAAAAAAAAGTTCATTTGGACTTTAAATGAAACCATTCAAGAATTGTTTGCTGATTGGGAACAGGATACTTTAATACAAATAATATTCTCAACTCACGACGCACTTACTCTGTCAGATTTGCCTAATGACAAAATATCTTATTTAAAAAGGTTAAATGATCAAACAATTAAGGCTTTTGATGAAGATGATAAGGATAGACCATTAAAATCATTCGGAGCAAACATCACTGAAATACTTGCGGATTCTTTTTTTGTAGAAGATGGTTTGATAGGTGATTTTGCTAAAGAAAAAATTAATAACACTATTGATTGGTTGAGAAATAAGGAGGATATTCAAAATTACGAATATCATAAAAAATTAATTCAAATTATTGATGAACCCATTGTTCAACAAAAGCTTTCCGAAATGTATTCTGAGAAAATGAATGTTGATTTTTCAAAGGAAATTCTTACACATCAAATAGAAAATCTTAAGCAAAAATTTAAAATTCAGACAGGCGACGATTATGATTCACTTTGATTTAGCATCTAGACCTAAAGTAATTTCTACTCATATTAATTGTTTAAATAAGGATTACTTAATAGAAAGTTTGAGTACTTCCACAATTAACCGGGAGTTGAAAACATATATAAATGATAACTTATATGAAATAATTACAGGAACTCCTGATGTCATTCAAAAATTGAATACCAGATTTAAAAGGCTTAAATCTTATTCCGAAAGTAAAATTGTATTGGGAAAAATTAGGGCAATTTTTAATTATGAGAAATTTGGCAGCAAAAGTGTTAGGCTCTATGATGCATATGATTTAGCAAATAATCTTGATGTGCGTACTTGTTTATATTGCAATCGTATGTACACAATTACAGTTGTAAAAGGTACAAAGAGAGATGAAAAAGTAACACGTCCTCAATTTGACCATTTTTTTGATAAAGCTAAAAACCCTTTACTAGCATTGTCAATTTACAACTTAATACCTAGTTGTACTATTTGTAACTCTTCCTTAAAAGGAAAAAAGGAATTCACATTAAGTGGTTATATGCACCCATATATTGACAATTATATTAATCAATATAGTTATAAGTTTATTCCTCATAATGTTTCATCTATTCT
The DNA here is from genome assembly GCF_041320605.1 of Arenibacter antarcticus. Taxonomy (NCBI): domain Bacteria; kingdom Pseudomonadati; phylum Bacteroidota; class Flavobacteriia; order Flavobacteriales; family Flavobacteriaceae; genus Arenibacter; species Arenibacter antarcticus. The sequence goes on along the minus strand of NZ_CP166679.1, from coordinate 1,317,922 downwards.
TGGGCAAAAATCAAATTTAGAAGTTGAAATAGATATTAAAGCATTAAGTTTAATTGATGGTGTTAAAATCAAGAAAACTTCTGATATATTTAAATTATCAGCTGTAATGTCGGGTCATTCAGAAGAACTTAAGGATTTATTCGATATTAGATATAAGTTTTCGCAACGATACTTCATGGAGCTTTTTTCAACCTATAAAAAACTTGGACTTTCATATGAAGAAGTGTATAGAATTGTTTTTGGCGTTCATTTTATTGAAGATAATTTCAATCAAAGGCCCTTTAGTAAGCTTAAGAAAGATTTACTTAAAGAATTAAATATAATAACTTAAAATAAGCTGTTTTAATTTGGTCATGTTTTTAAAGGCTTAAAGTATTTTATACTAAACAGGAAATTCAAGATAGTTTACAGTTATGGATTTAAAAAACTTAACAAATACTTTTAATGATCATATTAGTCAGATTGTAGAGTTGGTCACGGATGAGTCCATAAATCATCCCTTTGGTTTTACATTTACCTTTAACACTAAAAACTTAGAAAAGTATAACAAAGGTGTTAATGAAGCCTACGAAAGAGAATCATTTGTCGACTTATTTGAAAAGTTAGATGGAATGAAAAACCATTGTCTTTATTGGTTTGAAATTGAGGATAAGAAACAAAGGGATACGCTTATTGGTTTGCTAAATACGTATAGGGAGAATAAAAAAGAGGTAGGGTATAGAACTGTTCCGGCAAAAGCTTTAAAAAACTATGAAGGTTCCCAAAGTAATGTAATCTATGTAGGTGTTCGGACTGGCAAGGGTGAATATACAAAACAGAAACACTCTAACATTGCTGGTCGTATAAATCAACATTTAGGTTATTATGGTACGAATGCTACCCAGGGATTACAATTATGTAGTTATGCAAGTGGTCTGGATATAAATATTACCTTAAAAGTATTTCAGTTTAGCAATTTGGGGGATGACTATTTAAAACTTATTGAAAAAGCAGTCGCTAGGCATTTTAAACCCCACTGTGGCAGGCATTAATCATAAATTATATTTGAAAATTTTAAAATCACATTAGAGATGACATTCCACGAAACAATTTTGCAGAAACTACTTCAGTATAGGGAAACTCATCCTAATTTTAATTTCCTTACCCGTCAACGAAGCGGTACCGGAAAACGTTTCGAGAGCGGCCATTGGTTTCAGGGTAATGATAGCTACGCTTTTGTTGGTCTTATCAATGCTAGTGGTGGGAGCAATAGAACAAGAAGTGTAGGTATTACCATAATTCCAATTCAAAATGGCTACTCCTGCCATTTGGAGATTGTATTTAATGAAGAAAAAGACAAAGAACTCATCGCGTGCTATAAAGCATTGGCGAAAAGTTTCAAAGGAGTTAAATCTGTAGGAGAAACGAAATATCATGTCAAAATTGGGAATATAAGTGATAGTGACTTTTCCGATATCTACTCTTTTTTGGATAATAATTATGAACTGATTTTGAATAAATTTAGAATTAGTGGCAAGAAATCGGTTCTTGTTTCAGATAAGAAATTTGAGCAGGTAATAAAGAGAATTAATGAATACAGAATTAGAAAAAAATCCTATTCAAAAAATAATAACATGCCAAAAATATCTTTAAACCAAATTTTTTACGGCCCACCAGGAACTGGAAAAACTTATAATACCATTTTAGAAGCTGCTAAAATAATCACACAAGACGAATACATTAATTATGATGATGCTCAAAAAGTTTTTAATAATCATTTAGGCGGACGTATTGAGTTTATAACCTTTCATCAAAACTATAGTTACGAAGATTTTATTCAAGGTTTACGTCCGGATACAGAAGCAAGTGGTGAGTTATCTTTTTTTAAGAGTGACGGTGTATTTAAAAAAATAGCCGATAGAGCACTTAAAAACTTGCAAGATTCTGAAAATCCTGAATCTGCAAAAAAAGAATTTGACAAGGTATTTTATGAATTAATAAAACCTTTAAACGATGGAAAGGTAGAGGAGCTTGAAATAAAAATGAAGCAAACCTCATTTTACATTACGCAGGTTGGAGAGAAATCTATAGAATTTAGAAAGAATCAGGGTGATTCTAAGCATACTCTTAGTATCAATACATTAAGAAAAATGTATGACAAAGGTGTTAATGATATTATACTAGGAGGCTTGCAACCATATTACAATCCTATTTTGAAGCTCCTATTAGAAAAAGGAAAAAGAGACGTACTGCCTGTTGAAAAGCAAAATTATGTCATAATAATAGATGAAATAAATAGGGCAAACATTTCTAGAGTTTTTGGAGAGCTTATAACACTTATTGAAAAAGATAAACGGTCTCATGGGAAATTACCAATTACTGCAACCTTACCATCTGGTGAACCATTTATTGTACCGTCCAACTTGTATATTATTGGTACTATGAATACTGCAGATAAATCTATTGCACTTTTAGATATTGCCTTACGACGTCGTTTTGAGTTTAAAGCAATGTATCCCAAATATGAAATACCAGACAAAAAAAATCCACAAAGCTGAATTTTTAGAAAAATTAAATAGGCTAATTGTCGATTCGGGTAAGGGATACGATTTTACTATTGGACATTCTTATTTTATGTGCGATGAAAATGAAACTTTCGATTTTGAAATCACCATCAATAATAAAGTTATTCCATTAATGTTGGAATATTATATGAATGATGAAGATGAAGTTAAGAAAATAATGATAGGAGCTTTAAAGGATGATGGCTTTAAGGTTGACAATTGGCCTTTAGAAATACTACCAAATGATTAACCTTTTTGAATATAAAAATAGTGAGGAGTTCAAGGAAAAACATTTTGATGTTTTAGAAATATTTCTTGATAGTATTTGGGCAAAAAGAGAAAAATCCAGTTATTACTTTAATGACGAAGAAAATAGAGTAGAACAACAACGCTTTATTCAATTTCTGCATAAAACGAAGACATTAAAGTCTAATAAGTATGTTGGAGTTATTCATTTTGAAGGTGAAACTATCAATTTACTTCCAAAAATATTCTTTAAAGAAGGCGAAACGACTACTAATGATGTAAAGGCTATAAATAGGCATGTATTATGGTGGTTAAGCTATTGTAGAAGACTTAAATTTCCAAATTATCTTTCGGGATTGAATAGTGAAAAAGCAGATTTTTTTGAGATATTAATATATCTGTTTAGTAAATACACACGAGAACTTATTAATTCTTCCATTTATCAAAGGTATACTGAAGTAAATAGGGAATTAAACTTTGTAAAAGGCCGCGTAGATTTTAATACCTATAACAATAATAATTTAGCACGAGGAAGACACCATAAAATTAGTTGCGAATTTGATGCTTTTGAAATGGACAATGAGTTTAATAGATGCTTAAAGTTTGTGTCTAAACTATTGTTGTCTGCTACTAAAGAAAACCAAAGCAGACGTTTTTTAAACGATATTTTGTTTATTCTAGATGAAGTTGAGGATGTTAATGTATCAGTAGATAAAATGAAGCGAATGTCATTTAATCCGATGTTTTCAAACTTTGAAACCATTCGCGATTATTGCGTGTTGTTTTTAGATAATAGTGTGTCTTTTAATTATAAAAATTCCTTAAAAATTTTTGCGTTTCTATTGCCAATGGAATATGTGTTTGAAGATTTTATTTTTGGTTTTATGGATAGAGAAATAGATGAAATAAAAGCACAATCTCAAATAGGTATTAATTATTTAGATGAAGAAAAGAATTTTAAATTAAGACCAGATTTGCACCTGACCTTCGGTAATAGAAGTCTTATTGCTGATACCAAATACAAAATTGCTTACTCTGACGACTCTGACCAAAAAAAAGGCATTTCTCAAAATGATTTGTACCAAATGCTAGCCTATGCGGTAAGGTTTAAGGCTAATGAAATTATATTGTATTATCCAAATACAGTTAATAAAGAAGAATCCGAAAATTCAGAACTATCAATAATTGATGAATTAGCAGTGGATCAATTAATCCATGTTAAATCGTTTCAGTTACCTATAATCAATTTTGATTTATTTAAGGAATCATATGATTGTAAGGCATCATTGGCTTTGGATTTTGAATTTACAAAAGATAAGTTGGTGCGGGCTATTCTTAAATCTTTAAGTTTGTCTTAACAACGAGCTTGTTATTATTTAATTAGTAATTATATGTGTAGGCTACAAAATTAACACCCCAAAATCATATCATGGATTATTAATAAATAAAATATTTACTTTAATGTCCCGATAATTATCGGGATGGACTAGTGCTTTTTATAGGATATTGATGTTAGCTGCTTGTCTTTTCAGTTCTATGATTTATTGAAATCCGTAATAATATCATACCTAACATAAAACTCCTTTCTGCCTTCATGAATATCAAAATAATTAGTAAGGTCTGTTATTATAGGAACGAATATTCTGTTTTCAGTTATAATAGTCGTAGTTGGAATAGCTTTTCCTCCTGTTGATTCGTCAGAAAGCTTTTCTTTTAGTTCAATATCATAATAAAGAGAAAGATTATTGGAAGCATGAGTGAATATATAAACGACTTTGTGCATACTCCAAATTACTTTAGTTGTATGTGGTTCTAAGAAGAACTCTAATTGACTTTTAAAAATCTTATCGGAAAGGCTAAGAAACAATGAGAAATTATTCAAATGAGGATATTGTTTGTCTGTTTTTAAAATCTTCTTATCTGTTTTTGTTTCTCTTCTAATTATTGATGGAACTGCACTATATTCATCAAAAGCAATTTTGTCTGCTGCGTTGTTTTCAATAATACTGGGTATTTCCTGCTCGACAGTTCCGACCTGATTTTGTCTTACAAATTGAGAATGCGTCCTAATTATTGTTGTTGATTTCTTCAAAACCTCTGGGAAATCAATATCACCTGAAACATATTCTGACATAAGGGATTCCAATGCACCCAAATCCGAATATTCGTATTTATATAATTCTCTATTTCTCATAAGAATTTTATGTAATGCATCTGCTCCTTGTCTAGTAGAGGAAGGTACATATGCAGCAAACTTTTGATACAAATGGTTTCTTACAAAATCTTTAACAAAACTTGTGAATAATGGCCAATCAGTTGAATAAATTTGTAGTACTTGTTGAACTGCACTTGATTCTCTTGATATGTAGACAAATACTTGATTATTTTTATATTCAACTAAACTCGGAACTTGATGACTGATTTCCCCAATTATAATTTTGGAATCTGAAATTAAATAATCTTCATTTAAAATATTTGTTATTCTAATTAGTAAACTAACTTCAGAGAAAGAAAGCTCTTTGACACTAAATTCTTTTAGTATGGTAGCTTTATCGGGAATTTCTGATATGCCTTTTCTTTTGATATATTCTAATTGAATTCTTCTCCTTGGATTGTCTTGACTTAAAGTAAGTAAATGAGTGTTCTCATTTCCAAACTGTTGAATTGTCTTTTGGTCCCTACCTGAATAGTAATTAACTTTTTTCCCATCAATAATTGGTTGAATTTCACTCAAACTCCATCTTTCATCATTTGGTTGAACTACTATTTTTAAATTTTTAGCGAGTTCAAATCTCCTGTTAGATGATACATAATTCAAAAAACCTGAATTCAAGTCTGCAATTTCTAAATTAGAAATGGATTCAGCAATTTTCGTTTCAATTGTGTTGATGATTTGAGAAACTAATTCAATACTTTCCCGACTCAATGCTTCTCTTCCGGCAGTAGGGTGAAGTATTGATAGGTTTACAACTCCACCTAAATTAAAAAAACCTGAAACAGGAATTGGTGCTAATCCAAAATAATTTCTTAATCCGTAAATCCCACCACCACCTTGAGAAAGCACTATATTTCCATTAATTTTTTGAGAATTCCTAACGATGTTAGTGCAATAAATTTTTATTAAGTTTTGATTTGTATAATTTAATTGAAGTGTGAAACTTGAATTGTTTGGAGTTGTAACATTGTAAGTTTCTGTTTTGTAAAGATTTTCTGGTTTTACTTCAAAGATATTAATGTATTTAATTTGACTAACAATTGAACCATTAATAATTACAGCAATATTTAAATGTTTTATATAAGGATTAAGATAATTTATTGCTCCTTGTACAGTTAAGTTAAGATTATCATCAAGTTCAGCAATTACTTTAGTTCCTGCTTCTCTTTTTTCTTCATATGTTTTTATTTCTATACATTCTTCAGTTATTGAAAGCGATTCTCTATTGGCAAAGGTTTCTATTGTTTCATTGCCTTGGGCATAATGAGTAATTACTTTTATTGATTTACAAACACCAAAATTTGCCATTGCACCAATTCCAAAAGTTCCAACAACCCCAGCTTTTTGTGCTATTTCATTATTTTTTCCACTAGATCCTGCTTTCCAAAAATTGTTGCTAACGACATCCTTATTCATTCCAATTCCGTTGTCTTCAATTGTAATATATTTGGAGTCTATGGTTACAATTATTTTTGGTAAAAATGATTCTTTACCATCTAATTGCATCCTCATCAATATCGCATCATAACCATTTTGAATATTCTCACGGAGCAGTGCATATGGTGAGTCATAAATGTCATTAGAAAGAATTTCTAAAACTCTTTTAACTTCGATTTGAAACGATAATTTGTTAGTATTGCTCATCCTGTAATTGCATCAATTTTTTTATTTAATTCCATTATTCCTTTGTCGGTAAATGCATGATTTTTTATTTTATTTGACACTTCTTTCATTTGCATTTTATTACCTAATTGAATTGAAGCATTCAATACTGTAATTGCTTCTTCTGCTGTTTGTGGGTCGGTAAAGACTTGAATAGCTAATTCGAAATCTTCTGTTTGCAAAATGCACTCAATTAAAAATTTCCTAACGAAAATATCTTTCAAGTCAAGATTTAAAAGAGCCAATTTAGCGTCTGAATAATTTTTATCATTCATTAGTCTCTCAATTTCGATTAAGGTTCCACTAATGTCTGGCGCTTCTGGTTTTTCAATTTCAAAGGAGTAGTGGCTGATATTTTTTGAATCAATTCTACCCTCTGTCCATATTGGATTATTAAAATGAGAAGAATCTGTTTTCTCTCTCACGTGTAAAGTCACATATATTTTGGGGTTGTCATCAATGTTTTCAATTTCAATTAAGTTATACTGACGATTATTACCTACTGGTAATTCATTTGGGCCTCCACATAGTGTTCCAGCACTAAATACAATTATTTTTTTTTGTTCGATTACATCATTATATTCATGGATAAGTTCCGTTTTATGTTGATGACCATGAAACCCAATAGAGATACCTGATTCGATGAAATTTTTAAGATTACTATTGGCCATATAGTTTGATTCGTATGGAGAACCTTTAGTATTATGATGCCAAGTCGATAAAACTAATCTTCCTTTTTTTTTAAGTTGACGCAGTTTTAAATTCACATTGGCTATACACTCTGGGTGTATATCTCCTGAAAACCTTAAATGGTCATTTTCATAACAACTATTAAAAGCAGTAACAGTAAGGTTGAATTCAGGAAAATCAAAAATATCATATTGTTCTTTTGGCTCAATACTATAGTTTCTTTTGCCTTCATAGAAAGAAGTATAAAAATCCGAAAATGCCTCTAGTCTCTTGTTGTATATATTTTCATCAGATATTTTATAGAATGAAAGGTTTTTCCATGACCATCTAATATTAGAGTTTTGCTTCAAAGATTCATTTAAATACTCCCATTTGAAATTACTTTTGTCATCAAAAACTTTAGAATTATCAATCAATTCCATACTGGCTTTTGAAAATTTCCAATCAACATCATGATTCCCTGGAATAAGTACTATTCGATTTTTATTACCTCCAAGGAAATGTTTAGTTAAATCCGTAAGAAAGGATATAGCTTCATCATATTGATTTTGAACTTCAACCTCTGAGCCATCAGCTTTGATTGAGCCCCTAATGATATCCCCACTAACAATTATTATGTCTGGAGATTGAATTTTTGGATCTTCCGAAACTGTATATTTGTCCCTATCTTTTATCAATGACGCTAGCAAAGCGATATTTGAAACTTCACAGCCCTTACTTCTATGTAAATCGGATATATGAAGTATTGATATTTTTTTTTCCATTTTTTAATGTGTATTCATCATTTTTCAATGTACTGTTAAAGGTTTTATTTGACTTGCAGCTAACGGTCTCTTATAAGGACAAGTGCCGCGGAGTTATGGAAGCGGATTTGTCGGCTAAACGATTTTGTATATTATGGATGTAATTTTGTTCTTTTCTATTAAACCTGTCATTTGCGTTATACGTTGTTGAACGAATCCTCCCTACCGGTCGGAAGCCTTTCCAGAGCAAAATACAACATTTCTTATATTTATAGTACACTTAAAATTTACTGTTATGTATAAAAAAAAGTAAAACGATAGTAGAGACCGCTATCGATGTAGTTCCTGGCTTTGAAAACCTTTGCAGGGAATTACAAAAGAGTTTCACAATCAATGGCAAGGCCGAGAGTACCTTGAACAACTACACGCGGTGCCTGGCACATTTGGCCCTCCATTACAAGCAAAGCCCGGAGGCGCTTTCTACCGAGTTGATCGATGATTATCTTTTTCATTGCAAGAACTTGCACAAGACTCCGTCTGAGAGCTTTTTTAAGCATACCGTTTTCGGTCTTCGTGCCATTTATAAGGTCTTGGGAATAAAAGAAAGGCATGTCAAGCTTCCGCAAATAAAGCGCCAGAATAAATTGCCCGTAGTGCTAAGCAAGGCCGAAGTACGGATCCTACTAAAAACGCCAAAATACCTAAAACACCGTTTGATACTCGGGATGCTCTACGGTTGTGGTCTAAGGAGCTACGAACTCTGCGCACTGCGCCTTTGCGATGTCGATTTTGACCGACAGACCGTTTTTGTGAAAAAGCAAAAGGGCAAAGTAGATCGGTACCTGCCCCTTAGCAAACACTTGGCACGAGGGCTAAAAAAATATATTGAAACAGAATCTCCCAAAACCTTCCTTTTCAACAGTCAGGTAACCGACAATGGGGCACCACGGCCCATTACCACCACTGGGATACAATGGGTGATCAAAGAAAACAGGAGTAAGGTAAACACCCACAAGACCATTACCGCCCATTGCCTGCGTCACACCTACGCTACGCATTTGCTGGAAGCAGGTCTCAATATTATAAGCCTGAAAGAGCTTTTGGGACATGCTTTTATCGAGACAACATTGGTATACCTACACGTTGCAAACACTGGGAGTTCGCACAAGTTCAGCCCGCTCGATACGCTATTTGAATAATGCGCAGCCACTTCAAGGTAGCCGATGTGCTGGAGATGGAGCAGGACCAGATTTCGTCGCACGTATGTACAGGCTGGCATAGGCGTACCCTACATGCTATTCGTAGATGCCGGACACCTGCTATGGGAGGACATATAGATAAGTGCGATTGCTGCCATAAACTCCACATCAGTTACAACAGTTGCAGGAATCGTCATTGTCCTACCTGTCAGGGACATAAAAGGGAGGGGTGGATACGGGCGCGGGAAAGCGAACTTCTGAGTGTGCCTTATTTCCATGTGGTGTTTACCCTGCCCGCAGAGCTGAATATTTATGCCCTATCCCATCCGAAAATAATCTATGGGAGCCTGTTCAAAGCGGCTTGGGCAACCCTTGTACAATTCGGTGCGAACCCAAAATACCTTGGCGCACAGATGGGTATGATCGCCATCCTTCATACATGGGGCCAAAACCTGAGCCTGCACCCCCACTTGCACTGTATTGTCCCCGGTGGCGGAGTGAACAGATCCGGCAAATGGAAACCAGCTAAAAACAAGGGGAAGTACCTATTCAATGTGAAATCGATGAGCGTCGTGTTCCGTGCAAAATATGTCGCATTGCTACGTAAGAAAAAACTGCCCGTTCCAAAAGAAACTTACAATAAACTCTTTGATAAAAATTGGGTAGTGTATGCGAAACAGCAGTTCCATACACCAAAATATGTAGTGGAATACCTAGGCAGGTATACGCATAAGATAGCCATTAGTAATTATCGGATCAAACAATTGGACAAGGCGAACAGAACGGTAACTTTCCAGATGAAGAACTACAAAAAAGGAGGCCAAAAGGAACTGCTCAAACTCTCCACATACGAATTTGTACGCCGATTTGCACTGCATGTTCTGCCCAAGGGTTTTACACGGATACGGCATTACGGTATCTTGAGCAGTAGCTGGAAAAAAGAAAAGCTACCCGCCCTTCAAGATATGCTGGCCACAGAGCCGCTAAAACTCAAAGTGGAAAAGCCACCATTGCTCAAAGGGAAGTGTCCTATCTGCAAAAAGGGAAAATTGGTCACCGTTATGACCTTCGACGGGCGTGGACCTCCCCAATGCTGGAAGGAATTGCTGACGTTTACGAATCAACCATAGGAACTACTTGCAAACCGCGAGGCAGAAGCGCTATGCCTTAAGGTAAATGTTAAACCAAAAAGAAACAGGACGGTTCGCCAAACTGGCGCAAAAGTTGGATTTAGGTCACTAGAAAAATGCCGAAGTTCAATTGTCAATACAAAAGCACGGCAAGTCTGCCGAAATACGACTCCATAAAAAACGCTAAAAAGAAGGCTTTCCCCATAGAGGGAGACCGGATCCGTCAACAAGATATTCAGCCCTGGCCTATCGGCGGGCCGAATACTTAGTTATTGGCAATAGGTGTTTTGTCTAAATTTCTTTGAGAATTTCTTCTAATAATTGGGTCCATTCACTTAAATCTAAATTTAAAATTTTTCCCAAATCTCTATATGTATTGGCAAAATAATCTATATTAAAATCTTTCTTGGATTCATATAAGATTAAATCACTTTCAATTTTCTTTGTTATCCACTCAATTATAATTTTTCTTTCTATTTTTTTTCTAGCGAATAATTCCTTTGCAAAATTCTTTTGGGGAAATCTAACATCTCTATTTGAAGAGTAATAAAAGTCTATATAGTATTTATGAAGCTCATTTTTTATTTCGTTTGGATATAATTCCTCAAATTGCTCAAATATTTCAGTTAGATTATTTTCTCCTTCGAAATCAACAACTTTATAGAGATCAACTATTTTATTAAAGAAAATTTCTCTAGCACTTTGGTCAATTTTGTCAAATCTATTAATGAAAATTTCTAAAAATTTAAGAAGGTAAATCTTTGGATTTAGAAATATATATTGTGAAAAATATTTATCTGGTAAATCTTTTAATATTGAAATTGAGAAGTCTGGTTCGTATGTTCTAAAATATCTAGCAGTATTGAAATACGATTTAGGGACTGGCCAAGCCAACTTTAAAAGTTTTGGTGCAACTTTAAAAAGTGTTTTGAACACTTTGGCTTGTTCAGCCTTGTTTAGTTTTTCAAGTTCAATTTGAATATCTGAAGGTTCTACCGTTTCCTTGGTGACTATGCACTTTTTAAGAAAGCCATTTATTTTATCATCATTAATATTTATTTCTTTTTCCTGAAGAATTTTTGATATATCTTGAAATTCTTTTACTGATATGTAAGGGATATTATCAAATGAAAGTTTTTCGATAGTATATTTTAGAAATTCTTTTAGATTAACCGCTTCATTGAAAAGTAGTTTTACATCTTCCCCGTGTATTACTATGACATTTTGTTTTCTTCCTTTTCTAAGGGCGTTGAGGAAGTTTTCATTTAACTTATTATAAGATATGTATATTCCTAAAGTACCGTGGAATTTATTCTCTATTTTTCCTATAAACTCATATAATGATGAAGCCGCTAGTTTTTTCGCCCATTTAGCTTCTAATAAGAAAATTTTTCCATCAAAATTTACAACTCCATCAATTTGCTCAGATTTATTGTCTGAGGTATGGTAGCCATTTTTATTAATTATTGAAAGAAGTCCGTGGTGAAAAAACAGATCTCTTACCAATTTTTCAAAATCTAAACCTCTTTTCCTAGCAACCGCTGAATCGGATTCTGTTTTGAGATTTTCTAACTCTAAGAATCTTTCTTGTAAAGTCATAAATTTTCTTAATACTGTTGCCAACGGTTAGTAAATGAAAAGTAGGCGATTTTGAAGCTCCAAACTTTCGGTTAAACCCCAACTTTGATACGCCCCGTAACTCTTAAATTTATTACTGTTCGCCTATTTTTTATATTCATCTTTGTTACCTGCTGGGCTTTCGCGGATTTAAAATTCATCTATTATTTCGACAGTTTCTTGTGCAAATGGACTACTATCTATTTGCATTTGTAATACTCTTCTGAAATTGTTCAGCTCTTTTTGCTCGATTAACTCTTGAATTTTAGTTCTTCCCTTATAGCTTTTTTGAAGTATTAATTCTATAGCATCGTCAATTCCAGTTAAAGTACTCGGCATATCGTACATAATTGCAGTTGGGGCCTTTTTTTTGTCTAATTGAAACCATAAATGATGTTTTCTAAATTTTGCTTCCATTGCATTAGCAGAAAATCCATTTCGTTTATAAAATATCTGCGCCTTTTCCCTTATCATTCCTTTAAGGTCAGATGGAATTACAACTTTAAGCTTAAAGTCCGTGTATTCTACTCCATCAAGTGTCATTTTTTTAGCGGTTTGAACACTTTCAACTAAATCGGATATAAAGTTTTTATAATAGCCAATTGCTAAAGCTGTTGTTGGGTATAAACTTAAATGACCTAACTGATAATGTTCTTCTATTTTTGCTTTATACGTATCACAAGCATCTTTTATTGAAACATCATCATTTGTATCAAATCTTGGCATATAAATTCCATTGAAATCTGTTGGTAATTTTATGCCATTCTCTACTAACAAAAAGGATTTATGATGACCCATCGCTCCTAAAAATAAGGCCATTTCAAGAATGACGTTATCTCTTGGTTCAATTACTAATCGGTCATTGGTTTCTGTCAAATCATCAGCAGTTGCAACAAAGACACCAAAATCAAAGTAATTCGCCATACGAATTAGATTGTCGAAAGTACTTTTGTTAGGTTCCCAAATATCTGGTTCAGACCAAACAAAGCAGTCTGCTATGCTAGACAAATATGTTTTAACTTTTTCTGCTACTTCTAAACCTGCTTTTGAAGAGCCGATAAATATTTTAGGTCTAATCATACGATTGTTTTTTTTAAATCAACAAAAATCGCCTCTATTTCGGCAAGTAATATTCTCAAATTATCCTTTCTAGACTGCTTGTATCTATAGATGTATTCTCTTCCGTCTACAGAGACAAGACTATCTGCTTTGTTGTCATCTGTTACTATTTCTTTCATTTGATTATAAATTACTGGTACTAATTCATAAAAAGAAAGGTTCTCGTATTTGGATGGATGGATGTCGTAACATATGGCATTAATTTCGAAACTATTTAAGTCTATATCTTGATTTGAATTAGCCTTACTATTTTTTAAAAAACGTATCATTTTTTTTAACCTACCATTCGTTTCCGAACTTCTTTCGTTAATTCTTTTAATACTTAAAAATGGATAATCTGGATTTTCTTTTGAATTTGTTGCTTGGTTAAATATTTGAATACCTCTATAATCTCCTTTATTATTAATTATTGAGGAAACATCATCATACCAATTAGCTATTACAGTATCCACTTCTCGGTTAAGACTTAAATTTTTTATTTTAATTGCTTTAGGCTTCGATGTATCACAAACACTATAAACTCCATTTAAAACATTTTCGCTTTTAATTCTTAAATCTTTTAAATCCTGTATTGAGTTACCCAAATAAGATGATGCGTTTACCTCTTTTTCTAACTTTTCAATTGAGGATTGGTAATATTTAGACCTCCTTTCAGAACTTGCTAAAAGTTGCTGTATATTACTCGCATCATATGAATAAAATTTGTCTGAAATTGTCAATAGGTCAATATCACTATAACCCTTTATATGGGTATTGGTCATTACAGAACCTTGATATCTAAATGTAACGTTCTCAAGTTCTTTACTTAAATGCTCTTTAACTCTTTCTCCAGCATCTTTACTTCTTTGAGTATATTCTGGTTCTACACCTTTCATTGCAAGTCTAATATATATCAAAACTTGGCTATAAGAAATCGTTGATAATTCATCAGAAAAGGCTTTTTTTAATGCGAAATTTTCAGGGTTAATTCTTCCTCTTACACTTGATATTAATTGTTGGTAATCTTTCTGCATTAAATTTTGTTTTTAGTTCGAATGTTTATTCAGCCTTGCAGGTAACGTACGGATATATGTACCGGCACATATATTTCCATTTTACCTGGACCTACTTGTATACATTTTAGTGTACTATAAATCTTATTAATTAAATAATATTTATGAGGATGTATAGAGGGGGGAATACTACAACCAAGAGTTTGTTATAAACCTTCTAAGGTAGCAAATATTAGATTTGGTATGTGCTTAATCGATAAAGATCGAAAATAACCGTTGTATGGCATTTTTTTTGTTAGTTGAGACTGTGCATTCACATTGTACAATTACGAGAATAAATTTGCTCTCTCATTGTTCCCTGACTAACCCCGTTTTCATTTTTGAACTAATTTCATGTTACATGAAAAATCTAATTAATTGAAAATAAGAATAGAATATGGAGACAAAAGCAATTACTAGAAAAATACTTTACGATTTAATTTGGGAAAAAGGTCTACGAAATGTAGCACAACAAATTAATGTTATATCAAATAAGCTGAAAAAAATATTTGCTGAAGACTTATTCTGATTATTTACCTTGGTGGTTGTAATAGCACTTCAAGCGCCTTATCCACAATCTCCGTATCTAATTCTTTCAAGTATGCTTGGGTAACACCCAGATTTTGGTGGCCCAGGGATTCACTGATCACATCTGTAGCCACACCTTTTTGTTTGAGGCAATTGGCAAAACTATGGCGAGCAACATAACTGCTTACATTTTTGGTGATATTGCATAGTTTGGCCACTTCCTTAAGCTCTATATTGTATATGCCCAGCATTTTATGTTTTCGATCGGCAAGTTGGGTGGGGGTATAGTCTTCACGAAATAGCAAGGGAAATACATATTTGTTGCCATAACCATGTTCTCGGTAATAGGCAAGTATTTTTTGAACTGGAGGCATAATGGCGATGGAGAAGTTTCCTTTGGTCTTCGCTCTAGTGTAATAGATGACACTAGCTTCAACATCTCTCCATTCCAAGCACATCATATCGGCAAAGTTCATGCCTCTGGTATAGAAGCTAAAAACAAAGTAATTTCTGGTATTGATTAAATGGGGATTGTCAGACAAATCTAATTTGATGATACGCATAATCTCTTCAAAATCCAATGCACGTTTAAAACCTTTGCCTCTTAATCTGGATATCTTATAGGTCTTAAATGGATATAGCCCTTCCTTGATTACACCACGTGCTATAGCTTTATTAAACAATGCCCTTATGGCACGCATTTTTACACCAACACCACCATCCGTGCCACCTCTAGATCGAAGGAATGCATCATATTTACTTAAAAAAGTATGGTTTACATCCCTAAATTTGAGCTTCTTTATTTTATAAAATATTTGAATTGAAGTTTTTGTGTCTTTATAGGATTTAGCGTTTCCTATACGGCCGGCAAAGGTCATTTCTTGAATAATCTCATCAAAAAAGGCAAATACATCGTTACTGACAGGATTGAAGGTAATTCTGTATCGATTATCAAAATCTTGTAATGTATAGTCAGGATTTTCAATTTCCAATTCGGTAACAATTTTGTATGCTCTTTCTTTAAATTTTATGAGCAGTCGATTATTTTGTACATAATTGGAATTACGTTTATTAAATTTTTCACTAACAGCTACCCATTCGTCCGCTGTTGCCGTATAAGGAGTCTTATAATATTTACATTGCCTATTTTTGGTTACACGTAAATAAACAGGATGCCCATTCACATCTGATTTTTTTTTCTTTACAACAATTTTTAAATTAGCCATGTTTAGTATTTTAGGTCAAACATTTTAGTACTAATGATCCATAACATGCTTAATACCTGAAACTTATTTCTTGGAATTAGGTCAAACATAGGTCAAACAAATGGGCTATTAAATGTAAAAATTATATAACCAAATACAAAACAATTTTTCATAAAATATTGATAATCAGACTATAAGAAGATAAATGAAGCTGCATGAAACCACCACTTTTGAGGCTGTTAATCAGAGGGTCCTTGGTTCGAGCCCAAGAGGGGGAGCAAAAATAGAAATCCAACTTATGAAAATAGGTTGGATTTTTTTTGTTTAGGGCAGATTCTACAGTGTCTTCGACGAGAATGCCCATGGTTAGCCCAAATAAGTAAATCTGTTTAGATTTTATATGCCTGTAATTACTTGATTTCTGAAGTCGAACAATATAAAAAATATGGGCTGGACCTTATCCCCCAATTTCTCGCCTAATTTCTTGAAGGCTCTTGTCATATGACCCTCAACGGTTTTTGAGGAGATGTTGAGGTATTCAGATATTTCTGTGTGTGTAAGCCCGTCTCTTTTGTTCAACAGAAATATTTCCTTGCATTTGGAAGGAAGCTTGTCGATTTCTAAATGGACCAATTTTATCAATTCATCCAGATTTTCGTGTTCGTCTTGGACAACTAAGTCAATGGCCTCCAAATATTTTTTTTCTAAATATATTACCGGTTTGTTCTTTCTATATTGATCTATAAAGCAATTGTAAACTGATCGATAAAAATAATTGAAAATCGAATGGTCTGGATTAATGTTCATTCGGTTGATCCAGACTTCTACAAAAACATTCTGTACGATATCTTCCGCATTCCCATGGTCTTTGGTCAGTGAGTATGCGTAGGTGCATAACTTCTGATAGAGGGAATCCATAAGAAAATCATAGGCCTTTGAGTTTCCTAATTTCAATTGTTGCGCCAGATGTGTGCCATCCTTAAACTGTTGGTCCAAATCAAATATTTTAGTAAATGTAAAAATAAACATTTATTAATATAGAGGGGGTCTCTGTTTTTGAACGTAACTATGGTAGAATTGAAAAAAAGTGTGCAAATCAAAGATGGATAGAATTATTGCTAAATTCCTAAATAAGGAGGCAAATATTCATGAATTGGACTTATTGGACGAGTGGTTGACGAATAAGGACAACAGGTCAGTTTTCAACCATTTTGTTAAAACCGACTTTTTAATTACTGTTGGAATGTTAGAATATGATGTAGATAAGGCGAAAAAGGCCATAGGTCTAAGGCTAAAAAAAGAGGTGCGAAGAAAAAGGTTTGTCAAATACAGAAGAATAGCTATTGCCGCTAGTATTGTTTTGGTTTTTGGTATTACCTTATTTACGCAGTACGAAAGGAACCAACCAATAGAGGTAGTGGATAAGACCCCCGTGTCTGTTAATGGAGGTTTTGGAAAGGCTATACTAACTCTTGATAACGGTGACGAGGTGGCCCTGGAAAAAGGGAAGGATTTTCGAGCAGGAATGGCAAAGGGTAATGGGGAAGAGCTTGTGTATATTGTAGATGATAAGGTAAAGGATACTGAAGAACCTAAATTCAATTTCCTTACAATTCCAAGGGGCGGGCAATTTTCCCTTCTGTTATCGGACGGGACACAAGTCTGGCTTAATTCAGAGTCCAAATTAAAGTATCCCGTAAAATTTGAAAACAACAAAACTAGGAAGGTTGAACTTGTTTATGGAGAAGCCTATTTTAAGGTGTCGCCCAGTACAAATCACAACGGATCCACCTTTCTTGTGCGCACAAAATTTCAGGAGGTTAATGTTCTAGGAACTGAATTTAATGTTAGGGCCTATAAAGAAACTGATGAGGTGTCCACCACTTTGATCGAAGGTACGGTGCAGATTCGAAAAGGTGTTATCAGCCAAATTTTAAAACCAAACCAACAATCCAAAATCCGGTCTGATGAGGAAGGAATCTATATTGAGGATATCGATGTTTCTCAAGAAATATCATGGGTTCAAGGATTGTTTGCCTTTAATGAGGAATCATTGGAAGACATCATGATAGAACTGTCCCGATGGTATGATGTAGAGGTAGTTTTTGAATCCTCGGCACAAAGGAGTTTTGTTTTTACTGGTATCGTTGAAAGGGACCAAACAATCGGCGCTATACTAGATCTAATAGAAGGGACCAGTGCAGACCAAGTGAAATTTGAAGTTAAGGATAATACTATAATTATTAAATAAAAAAAGGAAAAGGCTAGTACGTTCCAAAGCAATAGCCTTTTTCCAGTAAGTAGATCAATTAAAACAATGTTTAATTAAACCAAAACAAATTTATGAAAATTAAATTCAAGCAGGGATTCCTTTCTTGTAAAAGAGGGATCCTTATTACAACGATTATGAGGGTATTTATTTTTTTATGTTGTTCAGTAGCTTTTGCGATGGGGACAAGCAAAGGAGTGGCTCAGAATGCAGATGTTGTCATCAATACAAACAAGACTTTGTCAATTAAGCAAGTCTTTCAGCTGATCAATAAACAAACCGATTATAAGTTTATTTACCGCCATGACCTAATTAAGTCTGCTCCAGACATCCATTTGGAAAAAGGAGTAATTAAGGCCTATGAATTACTCGACAAATGTCTTACTCCCATAAACTTTACTTATGAGTTTACGGATAAGGGTACTATTGTGGTTATGGAAAAACAGATAACCAATAGTTTGCAGAGCATTGAAGCACTCCAATTTCAGGTATCAGGAAAGGTGACGGATATGGATGGCGAAATGCTACCTGGTGCTAATATTGTGGAAAAAGGTACTGCAAATGGGGTAACCGTCGATTTTGATGGGAACTTCGTGATTGATGTGGCCGATGAGAATGCCATATTGGTGGTTTCCTATATTGGTTTTGCTACCAAAGAAGTAGCGGTTAATGGGCAGATAAATATCACTATTACCTTAGCTGAAAGTGCCTCGGCATTGGATGAGATTGTGGTAGTAGGATATGGTACTGTAAAGAGGAGTGATCTTACAGGAGCCGTTTCTTCCATAAAGCAGGATAAAATTGAAAAGGTTGCGAGTGGTAATGTCGGCAGCGCCATCCAAGGTCAAATGGCTGGAGTGCAAGTTACTTCGAATTCTGGTAAGCCAGGGGAAGGAGTAGATGTGAAAATTAGGGGAACGTCTTCCTTGGGGAGTAATGATCCGCTGTACATAATTGATGGAATCCCGAGTAATATCAACAATATCTCTCCTAATGACGTGGAATCTATAGAGGTTCTGAAAGATGGTGCTTCTGCTGCGATATACGGTTCTAGGGCTGCTAATGGCGTTGTGTTGATAACTACAAAGCGTGCTAGGGAAGGCAAATTTAGACTTGATGTAAATGGTTATTATGGTTTGGGATCCATTGGGAAGAACATCTCGGTCATGAATGCTGAGCAACATGTTAGGACCATGAATCAAGCCTACATAAATGATGGTCTTCAACCCTTTTACGAAAACTCCCCAGAATCTTATGGTGTGGGTACGAATTGGTCGGAGGAATTTTATTCTGTTGCTCCGATGGCGAACCTCAATCTTAATTACTCTGGTGGCTCTAAAAACGCCAAGGTTAACTCTTCTATAGATTATTTTAATCAAGATGGAATTGCCCTAAATACAGGATTCGAAAGGTTATCAGCGCGAATAAATTCTGAATTTACGAAAGGAAAATTCACATTTAACGAAAATTTAAGTGCTTATTTAAGTCAAACCAACAACGAAAGTCAAAGTTCGGTAAAACGAACATTGGAGATGCCTACAACAGTTCCAGTTTATAATGAAAATAATTTAGGCGGATATGGAGGGACTTATGGGGATATGTTTGATATTTTTAGCCCTATAGCTGCCCAAAATCTATTTACGAATAACACAAAGAACGATTTTATAAGGGCAAATTTCACCGTTAATTATGAGGCTATAGAAAAGCTGAACATTAAACTTAACACTGGTGGTACCCTGAACAATGGATATAACTTTAATCATGCACAAAGATATGATGTAGGAACTTTGAAGAGTCCATTGAACAGTATAAGCGAAAATCGAAGTCGGAATATTTCTTGGATAGTTGAAGGTACGGCGGATTATGAGTGGAAAATTGAAAAACAGACTTTCAATTTCCTTCTAGGGGTTTCATCGCAAAAAGAATCGTATCGAAATACTTCTGGATCCGGTAGTGGATTGCCTGATGGAATATTTGTTTTAGGTGCTAGTACCCAGGATATGTCGGTTTCCGGTACTGAATGGAACCATACTTTGGCTTCCCAATTTGGTCGTATTCATTATAACTATGACGAGCGTTATCTTCTTTCGGCTACTGTTAGGAGAGATGGTTCTTCTCGTTTCGCGGAGAAAAACAAATGGGCCGTTTTTCCTTCTCTGGCAATGGCGTGGAGAATATCTAATGAGTCGTTCTTTTCAGAGAGTAGTGTGATCAACGATTTTAAATTAAGAGCTAGTTATGGAGAATTGGGAAATCAGGAAATTGGGAATTACGCCTACTCTGCCCTAATTAATTCTTCCCAACACTATCCTTTTGGAATGGACCAAAGCCTAGATTTTGGCGCTACTCAGTTAAATTTGGCTTCTCCTAATTTAAAGTGGGAGTCTAATATCAGTAAGGATATAGGGTTGGATATTAGTATGTTAAGGAATACACTTTCGGTTACAGCGGATTATTATGAGAGTAATTCAAATGATCTTTTGTTAAGAGTACCTATCCCTATGTCAAATGGTTCTGCTCAATTTCCTTACCAAAATATTGGTAAGATTAGAAATAGGGGTTTTGAATTTGCAGTAAATTGGAACAAAGAAATTGGAGATTTAAGAATGAACCTATCTACCAACTTAACCACTGTAAATAACAAAGTGATTAAATTGGGTACTGGAGACCAGATTATTATGGCTGGTTCACCTTATCACCTTGCAGAAAATACTACGTTGACCAAACAAGGTGGAGAAGTGGGTGAATTTTTTCTTATTAAAACGGATGGTGTTTTTCAGAGTCAGGAAGAAATAAATAACTATACCCATATAGATGAAAGTGGTATAACCTCTTTAATTCAACCCAATGCTGTGCCTGGAGATATTCGCTTTAAAGATGCTAATAATGATGGGTCTATAACGTCGGGTGATCGTGTCTATGCAGGTTCTGCAATGCCAGATTTCACCTACGGTTTTAATTTTCAATTAGATTGGCGAAAATTTGATTTATACGGTTTCTTTAATGGTTCCCATGGCAATAAGATATTTAACGGTACCGCCTATGCTATTGAAGGATTGCCAAACTTCACTAATATGGGTACTAAATTATTGGACGCCTGGACGCCAGATAACTTATCTAACGTGCCAAGGGTATCAAGATTAGATCCCAATGGTAATAATAGAAGTTCTAGTGATCGATTTTTGGAAGATGGTTCGTATTTAAGGTTAAAGGAATTGCAGCTTGGTTATACGGTTTCCACAAATAAAAATGATGATACCAATACAGGAATAGATCACTTACGTATCTATGTCTCTGCCCAAAACCTCTTTACAATAACAAATTACTCTGGGTACAACCCTGATATTTATTCTAGCTCGGGCTTATTGAATCGTGGGGTAGATACGGGTATCTATCCTTATTCAAAAACCTTTATGTTAGGTGTACAAATTTCTTTATAAATAAAAATTTACGATAATGAGAATATTCAAAATAATTAGTGTTTTTTCTGTATTGATCGGATTGTTTAGTTGTGACGATTTCTTGGATGAACAAGATCCGTCGCAGATTACAAATGCCACTTTTTGGGGAAATGCGGATGAACTGGAACAAGGATTGACGGCAACTTATAGTGCCTTAAAGCAGACCTATTTATGGAATAGTCAAGGTTTTAAGAACATGAATTCCCGTGGTGATGATATTGTGGCCCGGATCCAAAATCCCCATATTTATCAACCAGATTTATTTTTAAACGACCCTTCTAATACTTTCGCTAGGGATATGTGGAAAAATGCCTATATCCTGATTTTTAGGGCAAACCAGGTGATAGACAATTCGCAGAACATCGAAATGAATGATCAAAGGAAACAGGAAATTGTCCTTGAAGCAAAATTTTTAAGAAGCCTTGCATATTTTGTTTTGGCTCAAAATTTTCAACAGGCTCCGCTGATCCTTTCGTCCGATCCTGAAACAAGATTCCCAGAAAAAGCATCTGAAGCGGAATTATGGACTCAAATCGAAAAGGATTTTATGGAAGTTTCGCAATTGCCCGAAAATTATTCTAGTGATATGACAGGGCATGCTACAAAATGGGCGGCCAAGGCTTTTCTCGCCAAATCTTACCTATATAGGGGGAAATGGCAGCTTGCTGTAGATGAACTCCAAGGAATTATTGATAGTGGCCAATTTTCTTTAATGCCAGATGTTTACGATAATTGGAATTCTGAAAATGAAAACAACGAGGAATCTATATTTGAAATCCAATATATGTTCTCCACGGCAAGTAACCAAATTAACCAGAGAGAAATTCATTTCGCACCGGCAGCGATCGGAGGGTACTATGTATTAAGTCCTAGCGACTGGATTTTCGAGGAATTTCAAAAGGAAAAAACCGTAGATGGTGATTTCGATGCGAGAATGTATGCCACATTTATATGGAACTATCCAGGTGCCGAGATTTATCAAGTACCTTTTACGGAATTCTTTTCGGATAACCCAGATTATATAGCATGGAAGAAATTTCAACTTTGGGATAAATCTATTGCCGAAGCTTCGCTTCACAGGTCGGAGATCAATGAAAGGATAATGAGGTACAGCCATGTTTTATTGATGTATGCCGAGGCACAAGCTGAACTCGGAAATCTTTCTCCATCTATACAAGCAATAAATGAAATCAGGAATAGAGCGAAGTTGTCTAGTATCCAGGAGGGGAGTATGACTCAAAATGAAATCTTAGAGGAAATCAGGCACCAACGTGCTCTGGAATTTCACTTGGAAGGAGAAAGATGGTACGATATTGTAAGGTGGGGAATTGGAAATGATGTCTTCAGCAATAACTTGGAAAGACCAGATTACATGGAAAAATTCAACTACTTTCCCATTCCACAAGAAGAATTGGATGCGAATAGTAATTTAATCCAAAATGACGAATGGTAATCATAGTTGCCACTTGTTAAAAAAGTCATCCTAGTGATAAATTTGAATTTTGGGTCTTTTCTCGGTTATTATTATCCGGGCACGAAAGACCCAAAAATTCAATTAATTTATTCAAACTCAATTAGAAATTTTTGAATAAGTGGAGTGTTGACTCCCTAAAGCTTTTGAGTATTAGGAAGGATCGAAAATAGTAAGACAGTATTAAACAAGAACCTAATGGTTTAAATTATGAAAATTATTTTAAAATTGAAGAACATTATATTGTTGACTTCGGTTTTCTTTTTTATGGCAGTATCTTGTAAAGACAAACAAGAAGTCCTAGAAGATGAAAATGCTCAAAGTCAGCCAAACATCATTTTTATTATGTCGGATGATCACGCCTATCAGGCCATTAGCGCCTATAGCGATAAGCTGATCCAAACGCCTAACATAGATCGGATTGCAAATGAAGGCATGCTCTTCACCAATGCCAGCGTCACTAATTCTATTTGTGCACCTTCTAGAGCGGTGATTCTAACGGGAAAACACAGTCACCTTAATGGAAAAATAGACAATCTCAGTAAGTTTGATACTACCAATGTAACTTTCCCTCAAATTCTACAAAGCGCCGGTTATCAAACAGCAATGTTTGGGAAACTTCATTTTGGCAATAACCCAAAAGGGTTCGACGAGTTTAAGATTTTGCCAGGACAAGGTGATTACTACAATCCGACATTTATTACGCAGAAGGGAGATACCGTCATAAATGGATATGTTACTGATATTACTACTGATCTTGCGTTAGATTGGATGGAGCATCGAAGGATTCCAGAAAAACCATTTTTATTGATGTATTTGCATAAGGCACCTCACAGGGCTTGGTATCCTGACGAGAAACATTATAAAGAATTTACGCAAAAAACCTTCCCACTTCCTGAAACTCTTTTTGACGATTATGAGGGTAGGGTAGCTGCGCAGACCGCCGAGATGAATATATTAAAGCATATGAGATTGTCCTATGACAATAAGGTAGAAGAGGATGTCTTAAAGCGATTGAACATTACAGATGGTGGAAGTAGATACGAATATAACCGGATGACTCCGGAGCAACGAAGTAGTTGGGATAAAGTGTACCAGCCTATTTCTGAAGATTTTGAAAAACGTTACCCCACTATGGATGATAAGGAGCTGATGGAATGGAAATATCAGCGTTATCTTCAGGATTACTTAGGGACTATAGCCTCCGTTGATGATAATGTAGGACGATTGTTGACGTATTTGGATGACAACAAGCTGTCTGAGAATACCGTAGTAATCTATACTTCAGATCAAGGTTTCTATTTGGGAGAACACGGGTGGTTTGACAAGCGGTTTATGTACGACGAATCCTTTAAAACACCATTACTTATAAAATGGCCCAACAAAATAACCCCTGGAACCACCGAAGATGAAATGGTCCAAAACCTCGATTTTGCTCAGACATTTCTAGAGATGGCAGGTGTAAAAGCACCAGAAGATATGCAAGGGGAAAGCTTGGTGCCAATACTGACGGGTAAAAAAGAACTTTGGGATAGGGATGCGGTATACTATCACTATTACGAATATCCTGCAGAACATGCGGTAAAAAGGCATTATGGTATTGCCACCAAAGAATACAAGATTATTCGCTTCTATTACGATGTGGATGAATGGGAGCTATACGATCGTATCAATGATCCACAAGAGATGAATAATGTATTTAACGATCCAAAATATGCAGAGGTGGTTGCTGAAATGAAACAAAAGTTGCAAGAAGTCCGCGAGAAATACAAGGATTCTGAAAAATTGGACAATCACTATATCCAATTGTATAACGATAAAACTCACAACAATTTAGAGGATTAGTCAAATATACTTGTAAACGATCATAAGTATCTGATAAGCATTTTTAAAAGCGGGATTTCCTTTATGGATTTCCCGCTTTATTTATTTCTTGATTTTAGCGCAAAACTTCAGCGGAGAACCTATTGCCAAACAGGCATTAACCAAATCCAAAATGATTTCTCGCCCAATATCTCATGGACAAATTTCCTCCAATTGTAGGGGTGTGTTTTTTAGAGCCAGTACTAAAGATCTGAATTTCCAGTACGATGAAAACCTTTAAGACTGGCAAACATATTAATAGTGGCTCTTTTTAATCTCCTGAAAGTATTTATTCTTGGGGCTGTTTTTAGGGATCACCGATTTAATTGCCTTATAAAATTCAATAGGGTAATCTGATTCAATAATACTAGCCCCATCTTTAATGATATCAACGTAGGCTTTATGGCGTTCAGACATCACCTCCAACTTATCATAACTCGATGCCGCTGAAATCATGCACATAACTCCTTTGGAGTTCAATAAATTATATATCTTATTATCCTCCCCTTTAATTTTGGGACCGATATAAGCTATCATTTGTGACCAAGGAACTCCAGAATTATCGAATTTTTCAAAATCTGCTTCTGTTTTAACAAACGCAGAAAACATTCTATCCTTATTTTTTTCATGATAGAACATCGCTTGCTCAGCATTGTGAACAGTAACCATTACGGTAGTTTCTTTATCTAATTCCTCAAGTACTTCGGCCATCAAGGAGATAGGTACATCTTTTTTATCTAAATTCAATATTGTCTTCCCTTTACTCCATTGAATAGCCTCTTGTAACGTTGGAATCTGATGATCTAGAATATTTCCATGAGCGTCCTTTAATCTTAATTTTTTTAATTCTTGTAGCGTGTAATCGGACACCTTACCCGTTCCATTAGTCGTCCGTTCTAAAGTGGCATCGTGCATTAAAACGATAACACTGTCTTTGGTAAGCCTTGGATCAATTTCAAAAAAGGCAGGGGTATGTTTAAGAACATCTTCTAGAGCCTCGATACTATTTTCTGCATACCCAATGGTCTTTTGCCCTCTATGACCGCTAATTATTGGAATATCATTACCTGTGTAATTAAAAAAATCACGTAAATCCTTGGCATTGCCTACCTTGATCACCTGTAATGTTTCGGTGTTTTTCACAATTTCTTTACAAGAGAATGTACTGAGGAATACTACAAGGGATATTGACCAAATTATATTTTTATTTATCATTTTCACTATTAATTAATTATTATACATCTAAAGTTTATACCCCACGACTGTTAAAAAGTTTTAAGCTGAAATCTCCATTTTCATCAATCGAAAACAGTGTTATTGATGAGTTCTCCTGAACTATTCCGCGGTAGTCCTTCAAATAAGCCACCCCGTCAGGTGTATTGCTATCATCCTTGTCAACATTGTCTAGCAACCCTCCAATGGCACCTCCTAAACCATCTCCTCCATCAGTTTTATAGTCAATTGTTCGTGTCCAATTAGCGCTACTTATATCTGTACTTTTTCCACAGGAACCATATCTAGATATAACTTTAGACGTTCCGACGATATAAAAAAATGAATCTTTTGCACCTTCCACCGAATTCCCAAGTGGACTATTAACGTTCAGGGTAAAATCATACAAAACGATTACTTCATCTTTAGTGACTTTATTAAGATTATCATCCTCATGACTACATGCGAAAAATAAAGTTAGTAGTCCTACTAATCCAATTAGTAAATAATTTTTCATGAAATTTATTAGGGTGTTACTATTTATAAAATTTTCTACTCCTGATTACCATCAAAGTAAGTAGCAATCCCTTAAGACGCATCCTTAACCACAATAATAACCCACGAAAGAGGATCGTCATTTGCATTATTTGTTACCTGATTCTATGAAATCTCACTTATCCGAGCATTAATAATCATAGGACAAAATGAAATAAAACAACAATAAAACATATATGGGTTTAAGTCTGTGAAGAAGAAAATGGCATTTAATTATTACTTTTTTAAGGTTTTGGCTATTCGATCCCTATTCTGAACACATAAATAAAATTAAAGTCTATTTAATAAAATAAGTTTAATTCGTTTAAACCAATATGGATTATTAATTAAACATTTCGTCCCTAAAAATACTGTATAATACTTGATTATTGACTGCTTTTGAAAATACATTCAGTTTAATTAAACTCTAAATTCTTCAGGTTATGAATATTACGGAAAGGCGTGAGTTTATACTTCAGATAGAAGAGGACGTATTGGCAGTTTTCTCTGAATCCGGGAAGTCTTTTGATCTTATTGAAGGTTCATAAAATAGCCATTTTATGGGATATCAATGGTAGTGGCTATGGCTTGTATAAGCTGGATTTAGACGAAAATCAACTATTTCAAGGTTGGCTAATATTTACTATATTTACTTGTTGAAAAAATTTCTGAAGCCGACCTATATTGCTGCCAAGGCTTGGTTACGCCTATTGGAAGATCGACCTAACACATCGCTAAACCAAATTGCCATGTACAACTTGCTATTAACGTCTTTAACGCAGTCTCATCTTGTAATCTGTATGACGCGATCTGAAGGGAGCGAGACAAATAGCAATTTATTGATGTCAAACGTATCTTTTGGTAAAGCACTCATAAATGCCAGGCATTTATTAACGATCCTTTTTTCTGTTAAACCCGAAATGATTCTTGGTGCACAAGGATTTAGAGCCCCGGATACCCCTATATTTTGTAGGGTGGTATATACTATTACAACTGCCCCAATGGCCATTGTTGCTATCGTTTATAATCATCTCCACGAGAGCAATTCTTACGCTTTAAAAATTTAAATACACACAAATGAAAAATATCTTTCTCGCTGATGACGATGCTGATGACCGCGAATTTTTTATTGATGCGCTTAAGAAAGTAGCTATCCCTACTGATCTAACGCTTGCAAACAATGGTTTGGAGTTGATGGAAAATCTTGAAGTTTTAACGCAACATCCTCCACCTCATGTTATTTTCCTCGACCTGAACATGCCTTTAAAGGACGGCTTTCAATGCTTGCATGAAATTAGAAATACACCGAAGCTAAAGAACATTCCAGTGGTTATATTTTCAACTTCAGACAACGATATTTCGGTCAATAAAACATATGAGCAGGGCGCAAATTACTATATCCGTAAACCTGCTTCGTTTCAGCTTTTAATAAAATCAATTGAAAAAGTTTTAGTCCTCGAAATGTGGCCATCACCACGAACACCAAAAGAAAATTATATTTTGTCAATTTCCTGATATGATAGAAAATAAATTGCTAAATGCCCTTAAAGCGATTGCTTTTCATACTACTGAGAAAAAAAAGCGGGCCGCGGAATTGGTCATTGCTAACAAGGAACTGGCTTTTCAAAACGAAGAAAAGGAAAAGCGTGCTGCGGAATTGGTGATTGCGAATAAAGAACTTGTTTTTCAGAACCAGGAGAAGGAGAAGCGGGCAGCTGAATTGACAGTTGCCAATAAGGAACTTGTATTTCAGAATGAAGAGAAAGAGAAGCGAGCGGCGGAATTGACTATTGCTAATAAGGAACTTGCTTTTCAAAACCAAGAGAAGGAGAAACGGGCCGCGGAATTGGTCATCGCTAACAAGGAACTTGCTTTTCAAAACGAAGAGAAGGAGAAGCGTGCTGCGGAATTAGTGATTGCCAACAAGGAACTTGTTTTTGAAAACGAAGAAAAGGAAAAGCGGGCAACGGAATTAATCATTGCCAATAAGGAACTAGAATCATTTACGTACATCTCTAGCCACGATTTACAGGAACCGTTACGAAAAATACAAATCTTTTCAGGCCGCTTAATTGACGATGAATCACAAAACTTATCCGAAAAAGGTAAAAGTTATATTATGGGAATGCGTGATGCATCTACCCGTATGCAAACCTTGATTCGCGATTTACTTGCATATTCCCGCACAACAACTTCGGAAAGGAAATTTATAACCACCAGTCTCAATACAGTAATAGAATCAGTAAAAAACGATTTTACAGAAACCATTGTTAAAAATAACGCCATCATTAAAGTAGAAGGCGACTGCGATGTCCAAGTCATCCCCTTTCAATTTCACCAACTAATACAAAACATCATTGGCAACGCCCTTAAATTTTCTAAACCAAATTTACCCCCTCTTATAATAGTAAAGAGTGAACTTGTAAAAAGCAGCGAGGTAAACAGCGAAAAACAATTATCTGCTGAAAGCTATTGTCACATTACAATTACAGATAATGGTATTGGTTTTGAACCCGAATACAACGATTACATTTTTGAATTATTTAAGCGCCTACACAACAAAGAACAAATATCTGGCACAGGTATTGGGCTTGCAATCGCTAAAAAAATCGCAGAAAATCACAAGGGTATAATTACAGCAACTAGCGAAGTTAATAAAGGAGCTACTTTTGATATTTATATTCCCTCATCATTGCCACTGTAAATGTGGATGCTTTAAAAAAGGGGTTTATGGACTTTCTGGGACGGCAGAACTTGGAATACGGATAAAAATAGGGTCAGTGCACTTGCCAACGTTGTCTCAAATGAACTAAGTGTCACCCCCACTGCTGACGGGCGTTACTTGTTAACCTATACGATCTTGGGTATTTCAGATAAAATTGGCATTCAGGTTGGGGAGTGATAGCTTCAAATACCTACCTGAATGCTAATCGAGCAATTGATGCAGTGGTCTTCCCGAAATTCCATTCGGATTAGATATCCCCAAAAGAGCTGCTATGGTTGGAGCGATATCTACAATGTTTGTATGCTCAGTAGTACTTCCTGTTTTTATTCCATGTCCATAAAAAATTAAAGGAATATGGGTGTCATAACGATACCCACTGCAATGAGTTGTTCCCGTTTTTGATGTGGTAGGGATAACACCTAGATCTTAAGTTTCTGCAGATATAAGCGAGAAGTATAATTAACAGGAACAGACTTGGTGAGTGTTGATTGTCATCTGTGAGGAATATCCTGATATAAAAAGGGATAATGTCTCATGAACATTCCACTAAGCTGTAAATTCTGGTTGGAATCTCTTGGCGAATATCGTATTACACTGGACTACATAGAGTTATGATGATTAGCGGAGTTTGTTGTTTTTTACGCTTAGTATCACTTCAAAATAACAGTAGTGAAGTTATGTAACTATTAGATTTTATTATGTAACTCCTGCGGATTTTATGGGCTTACCTTCGCCATGAAATAATATTTTCACATTTAAACAAAATTATATGAAGATAAAAAAAGCACCCTTCTTTTATGCAATGCTACTCCCGATCATGATCTTTGTAGGATGCACCAATGACGATGAAGGCAATTTGGTTGTTGTAGATGACACGGCTCCAATAATCGGTTCTACAAATCCTTTGAGCAATGCAACTGGAGTCGCACGAAATAAACCAATATCTATCATTTTCAGTGAATTAATGGAACCTGCTACCATAAATGCCACAACATTTACCGTGATGGAAGGAACCTCTGTGGTTGAAGGTGATGTAACGTATGCAGATAGTACTGCTACATTTACACCTGCTGCAAGCCTTGAATCAAATATTACATATACAGCAATGATTTCAAAGGAAGCTAAGGATTTATTCGGAAACGGATTGGTTAAAGACACTAGCTGGAGTTTTACAACAAGCGGAACTTCATCCACATTAGGAGTAGTGGAACTGGGGGGAGCAAGTAATTATGTTATTCTTGCAAAAACAGCTATTAATAATAGCTCAACCTCTGCAATTGTAGGCGATATGGGATTGAGCCCTGCTGCCACCTCATATATCACAGGCCTATCCCTGACCGATGCTACAGGGTATGCTACTTCAGCCCAAATTACCGGAAATGTATATGCCGCTGATATGGCAGTACCCACACCCATTAACTTAACTACTGCGGTTGGCGATATGATTACAGCGTACAACGATGCGGCAGGTAGACCAATTCCGGACTTTCTTGAACTAGGGTCGGGGAACATTGGAGGAATGACACTGACATCTGGACTTTATAAGTGGACAACTACTTTGACGATTCCTACCGATGTTACACTCACAGGAGATGCCGATGCTATTTGGATCTTTCAAATTTCGGGTGACTTGACCCAAAGTAGTGCAATAAATATTATTTTAAATGGAGGGGCGCAGGCCAAGAACATTTTCTGGCAGGTGGCTGGTGAGGCCACTTTTGGAGCAAATTCCCACTTTGAGGGAAATATACTTTCCATGACCGGAATCACCTTTCAAACGGGTGCATCAATAAATGGACGTGCACTGGCGCAAACGGCAGTCATACTTGACGCAAATGCGGTAACTAAAGTGCAATAAAATGTCCGTGTGATTATAAGCAAAAGCCATCTGAATATTCAGATGGCTTTTTTTTGAACCGCTCCGCAAAGACTCCCAACTTTGAGGCAATCAGTTAAGGTCTTCCATTTTTTATCTACTAATAGCGTTTATCTAATATGATTTATAGGCTACATTAATTTTATTAGAAAATAGGATTTACTCTTTTTTAAAAGTTAATATATTATTATTTTGCATGTTTAAAACAAGCTCTGTTTTTGTTAGGGATTGTATTTCCCAAATAATATTTTCAGAATTTGCTACTGTAATTTCAATTTGGTTGTTCTCGATAACCTTATAGGATGCAGCTGCTTGGTCTAGTACAATACAATCTCCGTTAGGGTTTATATCGTATTCTTTTATTTCAATGGATAAATCGTCCGTAAATCGAAAAAAGCCAGTTTTATAACAGTCTGAAAATGGCGGTTCTCCTTCTTTACTATAAAGCATCCATTTTCCTACCAAAGTTTCTGCGGTAGTCATATCTCTACTCATAAAAGAATCTATATTACTTTGGGTTGTATTTCCATGGCTGTCCTTCGCAGTCACCATCCAATAGAAGTTGGTTTCGGGTTGTAACTCATCTTGAACGCTTAAGGTGTTTACTCCAAGGTTGTTTGCAATGGAAGTTTGTGGTGGATTTTGAGTATCCAAATAAACCTGATAGGTAACACTGTCTCCATCGGGATCTGTTGCGCTTTCCCAGGTTAATTGTGGTTGTACATCCAGACCATCGGCAACTTCTAATAGGTTAAAGCTATTGGGAGCTTGGTTTACTGCTGCATTGTCATCATCACTGCTACAACTGGTAAAGGCCAAGCCAATTAATAGTAAAAAGAGAAAAGAATTAAATGTAATTTGTAGGTTTTTCATATCGAATTTATTTTTTTTTAGCTAAAAAATCCATGACAAAAATAGGAGGTGTGTTTTCCTACACAAGACCTACATAGAATTTGGCGCTTACTAATGAGAATTTGACTGATATGAGCTAGAATTCGACGATAGAGCTATTTTAATTGAGTAGTTTTAATGTTCCATCAGTCAAAAATGATATAAAATGAGAAGGCTTCAATACGATGAGGTTTTTTCGTAATCGTTGGTTAATCAACGTTTTTAGGAATATAAAGCAGTGGTTGATAGGTATGGTTTGGAATTGGGATTTCGTTAATCCTGAAATATATAAAAGGGGCATTCCGTTCTTAATTAAGGAAGGCGCCGCTTAAACAATTAGCAATAATATTTTTTTAATCTTTGGACTTTTTGTCCGTCTTTCCACTAATTCTACCAACTTCTTTTATCAAAAGTAGTATCCCAGGATTGTGCATTTCAATATGTCCAAACCCTTGAATTTCAATTAAGCGCGTTTCGGTGTGTCCAGCCGTTTCCATTAATCGTTTTAAATATAGATTTTCCTCATATCTACCTGCCATATCTAAATCTCTATCCCCCGTAATAAGTAATAAAGGTGGTGCATATTCCCTAGCGTGGTAAAGAGGTGCGTATTCGTCAACAATTACCTTTGACGAAGGTATTCCCCTTTCTTTTCTTACCGTTGAATGAGTAATTGTTTGTCCGCTTAAGGAAATCAGGCCTGCAATGTGATCCGCATCTATATCAAAATTATTTAGCCATTGCTTATCCAATCCAATCATTTTTGCAAGATATCCCCCTGCGGAATGTCCAGCTACAAATATTTTATCTGGATTCCCTCCATAAGATTCTATATTTTTAAATACCCAAGCTACAGCTGCTGCTGCATCCTCAATATAAGTTGGTGATGTTACTTTTGGGGATAAACGATAATTAACACTAACAATACATAGATCTTGGTTCAAAAGGGGATCGGGAAAATACTTGTCGTAAGAATTTAATCCACCACCATGAAACCAAACAACAGTACTGAAATCTTTTACCTTTTCTGGGTATCGGATATCTAATTTGCAGCGTGATTTAATATACGCATCTTCTGTTGCATCGGCATAATAGGATACGTTCAATACCTCTTTAAACGCAGTTTTATTTTGCCCAATTAATTGGGTCGTAAATAAAAGTGTTACGGAAATAACTAGTGCTTTTAGCATATCGGTTGGTTATGGTTTTATACACTGTGTAGTCTGCAGTTTTTTATCATTTAATTTTCTCATTACAGTTGCCGCTGAATTCAAATCCGAATCAATTAACCAAAGCATTAGTGTTTTGTGGTCTAGTTTAATCTTTAGATTGGTTTTGTTTTTAAATCCTGGTTCGAATGGGGCAGTCCAGAAAAAGGGTATGTACTTAAGTATAGCTGCCAAGCAGCTTTTGTTTATTTCAACCGATTTTAAACTGCCGTACGTATAGATTCCATTGTTCTTTGGAGTTCTATGGTCCATTATTTCAAATCCATCTTTTTGAATAGTAATTTCCAGCTTCGGTTTGTTCTTTAAAACAATTTTTTCGTTCATTCTTTCGTCGGGATTTAAGTCTTAATTGGCACTTCAACTTATAGAACACATTAATGCTATGATTTCTGGGCAGAAAATTTGAATGGCCAGCTTTTCTCATCCAAGAAATCAAACCCAGTTATTAAATGTAAGGAATTTAATTATTATAAAGTACCACTAAACTGTGGCTCTTGTTAGTCTGTATCGTGCTGCCGATGAACCCTGCTTTTCCTGAATTCTTTTTTAAGGGTTTGTTGTTCAATTCCATTGGGGTGAGTATCTTTATGTTCCTACTTCTTTTTGCCATCCTGCACAATGCCTTCCTCATTTTTGGGAGGCTACAATTACTTTCGATTAAAATTGCAAACCAAATTTTAAGACAACAAGATAAATTTAAAAAAAATGAATAGATTTTGTTTTTGGGCAATATTGAATTTGGCGCTACTATTGGGTTCTTGTAAATCGGATAATAAAGAAATTTTTGTAAATGCCGAACCTGTAGTGCAAATTCGATT
Organism: Arenibacter antarcticus; assembly: GCF_041320605.1. NCBI lineage: Bacteria > Pseudomonadati > Bacteroidota > Flavobacteriia > Flavobacteriales > Flavobacteriaceae > Arenibacter > Arenibacter antarcticus. The sequence goes on along the minus strand of NZ_CP166679.1, from coordinate 1,283,645 downwards.
GGACCGCATTGAGGCAATGCCAAATTTGCCTAAGCCATACAAAATAATGGACTTTAAGGCTTTGGCCAAACATTTCGACTCCCTTGCCTTTGACAAATCGCAGACGGGCGAATATTGGCCCTTGGTTTGGGAAGACGACTCTAGAAAGAATTATGATCAAAAAACTTTCGGAATGTATACCGCAATGGGCGATATCAGACAGGGTAAAAATCATTATAAAGGTATTTTTCACGAGTCCCTGTCGACCATGGGTACCGTTCTTGGTGCCAGTTTGGTAGGTATCGACAAATCGGAACAAGGTGGAGAAAATTATGTAGGTATGTTGAAGAACTATTTCAACAGCGAAACAGATTGGAACATCATGATGAACAACACCAGCCCCGAAGTTGCCATGTTGGGCGGCGGTTATGCCAGGGACTGGTGGTATGATGTATATCCGAATGTCTTGTTTTATGGAGTAGCCAACCTTTATCCCAATGAACCAGATTATGAAGGGCTACAACGCTCCATTGCCGATAAGTTTTATGCGGCCGATTCAATACTGGCCGGTAATTATACCTATTCCTATTTTGATTACTCGACCATGGAACCTAAGGAGAGCTGGATTTGCGCCCAAGAAGATGTAGCTGCAGGTCATGCCTATGTGCTCTATTCCGCTTATAAAAAGTTTGGGGATCCAAAATATTTAAAGGGAGCCAAATCTGCTATCGAAGCGCTTCTGAGCCAGCAAGAAAATAGATTCTATGAAATATTGATGCCCTTTGGCGCCTATGTGGCCGCACGTTTAAATGCGGAGCAAGGCACTGATTATGAGTATAAAAAAATAATGGAATGGACTTTTGATGGTACATCTGTTTGTCGTGAAGGTTGGGGCGTTTTGGTCGACAATTGGAACGGGTATGATGTTTCGGGTCTGGTAGGTAGTACTTTGGACCATGGCGGGTTCGCCTTCTTAATGAATACGTATGACACCATGTGGCCACTGGTACCCATGGTGCGATATGACCAACGTTATGCTAACGCAGTTGGTAAATGGATGCTCAATGCAAGTAATGCCCTTAAGTTTTTCTACCCCTATGAAATGCCCAACGACCATCAGACCCTACCGGAGCTAAAAGCACATACCAAAGGGGTTATTGCCTATGAGGGTTTGATAAAAGAGGCCCACTTTGAGGAATACCAGCATATAAAAGCGCCTGTAGCTATTGGCGATGGTCCGCATTGGATAGATGGTAACCCCGATGTTTCGCAATTTAGCGTGTATGGTAGCGGGCATGTAGGTATCGCAGGTGCCATAATCGAGAAAACGGATGTACGTGAAATTTTAAAGTTAGATTGTCTGGCGACCGATTTTTATCGTGAGAAGGCTTATCCTACTTTTTTGATATATAATCCACATTCTGAAGGTAAAATGATTACCTACCATTGTGAAACAGTGGAGAAAGTAGATCTTTACGATGCAATTTCCCATCAACTAATAGCCAAGAATGTACATAAATCCTCAAAAATAGAAATACCCAGAACGGCCTCTCGCCTCATTGTTGAGATCCCAGCTGATGCTGCTATTATACGTAAAGAAGGAATATATTATGTGAACAATATTGTGATAGCCTATAAGTAAGTAGGGGATGCGACCTTTGGTCTAATTTGGAGGCTTATAGGCAAGGAATCTTCAAGCGCCTATTTTTCTTTGGGATAGTTCTAGTTTACCCAACGTCAATATTATTTTTTAGAAGCTCGTTCTTAATATATTCCTTGTAGATTTCCATGGCTTGAGTTGCTTGCTCAGTACCTGTTTTATTATGAGTAATACTTATCTTAACTTGTACATAGTAAGAGTCAGTTGATGTGGTACTTATTGAGCTAATTTTCCTTGTATAACTTTTATGGATTTTTGAGGTACCTAAAGTAACGATCTCATAGCTTGCTTTCTTTAATTTCGGGAATCTTTTAATGATTTCATTATCGATTTCATTTGTGTCAATAGCGCGAATGATGGGGCGAATCTTGTCATAATTGGAGTCGAGATTTTTTAATGTACAATCAATTTTAATAGTTTCAGAAATGGTAGTTGTGAAGGGATTGCTGCAACTAGTAAAGAAAATAAGAATCAGAAAAGTAGGTAAATAAAGGTAGTTTTTCATGGTCAATTATTATATTTCTCTCCATTTGACCGTAACAATTGGTTTAATTGGAACGTTGTGGTTGGTTTTAGCGGAACAAGTTACGGTAATACTAGTATTCTGAATAATTTTCACAGAACTCTTTAACGGTATATAATAAATGTGTAGGAGCTAGTGAAAATGTAAAACGTCGCAGCTTAATCCGAGGCATTAAATTGATATCCGATCCCAATAAAAAAACGAACCTTATCCGTACTATTGACCCAGGATACATCAAAGTTGATTGGCCCTAAAATGGAGTTGTATGAGAAGGTGGTTCCGGCCGACATTAAAATACTGGGTTGGGTGGAGTCGGGCCAGTTTCCCTTAGAGATAAAGGCATCTTCTAGATACTCGTTAAACCTGCCGAATCCCACTGAGGCAATATCTAGATGGGGTGTTATGTAGAGTTTGTTTATTGCATTCAACTGCAGCCCAAGTTTCAGTTTAGTAAATTGCGATACACTCAGCTCCCCTTGGTGCAAACCGGGGAAAATAAAGTTGCCGTTTTTGGGATTGTTACTAATTCCGCCCAGGAAGTATTTGGAATTTAGTCCTAAATCGGAGAAAGAGTGGTCGGTATTCTTTAGTGCATCTTCAAAAATAAAATGCCCAGATGCTCCTATGATAGCTGTGGATCCTGACGATAAAGGGAATCTTTTTTCATAATCGACACCTATCCTAGTATAGTCATTGGTGGCTCCATCTACGGTAGGGGTCATTATATCCGTGTAGGTTATTTTTAATTTGTTTTGTAATGATCTGCCTAAAAAGCCTTTAAAAATAGCGCCTTGGGTTGCAAAAAAAACCTCATTCATGCTGTTGTAGCGATAATGGGTATATACTTCCGTGTCACTATTTTTATACTTATTGATCAGGAATACGTTCTCTTTAATTTGCGGGTCGATCGTGGGCTTTAGGCTGGTGTTATGGAATTTCAGCCCAACGCCAATATAGCTCCGTAATGAACTTAAATTACGGTTTAACTGATTGTCGAAAGCAAAGTAACGGTAACGGATATCATCGGCATATTCTCCGCTAATGAACACCTTCTGTTTCAGTTTCTGGCCAAAGGCTTCCGTACGCCACCACCAATCACGATCGCGACCAAAATTTTTCTGATGTTGAACACGAAATTTGGGCTGATCGGCGATATCAATGGTTAGTAATGAGCGGGAAGCATTGCCAATAATATTCCTGCCGGTATAGTTTAAAATTAGGCCAACACCATTGTCTCCGTCATAGTGTAAAGACCCCTTTACCTGATGCTGGGATCTTTCAATTCCATTTAAATGCAATTGTAAGGTGTCCCCAATTATGACGGGATTATAAGTTATCTGACTGAAAATAGTAGTTCCCATTGCCCTGTTAACCCCTTCCATTATATCTGTGATACGATAGGGAGTATGTGCTTTTATATTGGTCCTGGCCCTAACTAGGGCCAAGTTGTTCTCGCTTATTCCATGGTAAATAATGGTGTCTAAGCTTAATTGTTTCTCCACAACTGGAAGTTGATGGGGCCTTTGTTCGTAATTTTTTAAACGTTCGGAAAGAGCCGTTAAGCTTTTCAGGTTCTGTTGTACGGCTATTTTTCCTTCTTCGTAGATAACATTGCTTCTTAAAAAGTCAGCTGTGGAAAAAGTTAGGTTCGGGGTATGGTCAATTAAGATATCACAAAGTGCCCTGTTTTGCGGATTTTTCAGATTGCTGGTCATCATCCCTGCTTGAAACATCAGTGAGGTAAAACTATTGAGCTTTTCTTTTGTGGCCATTCCTCCCCCCACATCACTACCTATGATGATGTCGGCTCCCATATCCTTCGCTATATCTACTGGGAAATTGTTCATGAGACCTCCATCTACCAATAGGGTCCCGTTATAGCGCACAGGGGAAAAAACTCCTGGAATAGACATACTGGCGCGCATGGCAAAACCCAAAGAACCCTTATCCAGTATTACTTCTTTTCCATTTACGATGTCTGTAGCCACGGCCCGGAAAGGAATCGCCAAGTTATCAAAGTTGTTCATATTGTAAACAGGATAGGTAAGGGAAGAGATAAAATCCCTTAGGTTTTGATCGTTCAACAAAAAATTACCCAATTTTAAGTTGCCATCTGCCCAATTAAATTCTACCAAGTAACGTTTAAACTCAAATTTTTCTTCAGCACTTACATCCCCCAAAGAAACACCACCCCCAATTAAGTCGTCCCATCTTGCCTGTTTGGCAATGGTAGCTATGCTATCTCCAGAATACCCCATAGCGTAAAGGGCGCCCACAATGCTTCCCATACTATTTCCTACAACTAGGTCTGGCACAATACCTAGAGAGTCTAACATCTGTAAGGTGGGTATATGTGCTAAGCCTTTTGCGCCCCCCCCACTTAGTACTAGGGCCACTTTAGGTTTTTTCTCTTGGGATGCACTGGTTTGTGGTATAGCCCAAATGAACAACAGGGTAAGGAATAAACAGTGCTTGTGAAGTGTGGTTAAAATAAACCCCAGAGGGATACTTTTAAATAATTTACTTGTTATATGGAGCGTATTTATATACATTTTTATTTAGGTATTTTCATCGTTCTAGGTGGAACGAGAGCTGGACTATGCTTAAAAGTTTCACGAAGATCGTTGCCAAAAATAATCTATAAACCTCTAATTATTCACATCAATTGCTGGATTCTAAAAGCTATAAAAAATCAATGTGTTAAATAGCACACTTCAAAAAATTTAGGCTTTTAAAATTCTAAGAGCAGTGATAATCAATTAAGTTATCGCCCCTTGATCCGTATTCATGATAAATTATTAAAGTACGGGTTCCAAAGGTACAGAAAGAATTTAGTGGTAAATCTTTATGGGAGTTACTTATTTTATTATTGAAGGTATTTCTAGTTGTAGGTAGTTATATTTTTTCTCGTATTATTGTTAGACTAGCTGTTTCTTAGGCACTTAACTTGGTGTTTACAGATGTGTTAACTAAAAATTGGAGCGTGTATAACCTGCTTATAACCCCCTTTTTTCTTAAAAATTCCCGTAGAAATATGCCAAATACCTTGGGAGGCCTTTTTGTTATTGCTAAATTGTAAGTTTTGAAATTTTAACTGAAAAAGTAAACATATAATTGATGCTAAAAACAAGGCTTTTCCCCACCTTATTACTTTTACTAATTACTTCAATAACAAATGCAAAAGACCGAGTTGGGCTGGATGGCAAAATGACGGTGGATATAGAGCTGATCAATCCATCCAAGGAAATAAACAACGGAATAGCGGAAGTACACGTCATAGGGGGTAAAGCACCTTATAAGTACAAATGGAGCAATCCCAAGACTGCATTGGACCAAAATAGAGCTATTGGGTTGATAGAAGGGATGGAGCATTCGGTTAGTGTCACCGATGCGGATGGGAATACGGTTTCGAAAAGGTTTAAAATTCGGGCAGAATCCATAATAGAGATATTTAATAGCAATGTACAGCCGGCAGTGGACTATTTGGGAGCCATCTTGTTTTGGGATCCCTTTGCTGCATTAGGAGTTTATGACCCAGTGGTATATAGTGATCAAAGCACCATAGTTGTTCCTTTAGAGGATGTAATGGATCAAAATTATAAGCTGGGAAGTTGGTTTGTGTCTACGGGGCAGAAAGTTGAAAAAGGGCAGAAAGTTGCGCTTCTTATAAGTGATAATGCCAAAGAAATATCTGTTTATGCTACAGCAGATGGAATTTTAAAGCAGGTGGTAAAGGAAGGGGCCCTTTTTTCTCAATCAGGGAATGGACCTTCTTCGAGCGATATTAATTTAGCCGAAATTCAATATGAATATCCACGGCCATTATTGTATCCCAATGGGGATATAAGAACTAGTACGATTCCTTTTATCGTCATTTGGTTAATTCTGGGGAGTATATTTTTTACATTCCGACTAAAGTTTGTCAATATAAGAGGGTTTCTACACTCCATAGATTTGGCAAGAGGTAAATATGATGACCCCACCGCCCCTGGTACGATAACTCATTTTCAAGCTATGGCAACCGCCACATCGGCTACTGTAGGCCTAGGTAATATTGCAGGAGTCGCCGTTGCGATCTCACTAGGAGGGGCTGGAGCCACATTTTGGATGTTTACGGCCGGATTCTTTGCGATGTCATTAAAGTTCGCAGAATGTACTTTGGGCGTAAAATATCGATTTATTGATGAAGAGGGACGGATTTTTGGTGGACCGATGAATTATTTGCGCTATGGATTGGAAAAGCGGAATCTAAAAAAGCTAGGAAAATTCCTCGCAGCTCTATTTGCTATTCTGGGGATTGGAGCTTCTTTTGGCGGTGGAAATATGCTGCAATCCAATCAGGCATTCAAGATAGTTTCCGAACAGCTTCCCTTTTTACAAGGACAGGGGTTTTGGTTTGGAGTTGTGTTTGCCATCCTTGTAGGTGCGGTTATTATTGGTGGGATTAAGAGTATTGCCAAGGTTACCGAAAAAGTGGTTCCTTTTATGGCAATACTATATGTGTTGGGCTGTTTGGTGGTAATAGGAACTCATATAGAAAATATTGGATGGGCGTTTCGCGCAATTATAGATGGAGCCTTTTCAGCTGCTGCTTTAAAAGGTGGTTTTATTGGGGTGTTGATCATTGGACTTCAACGAGCTGCTTTTTCAAGTGAGGCAGGGGTTGGTTCCGCAGCAATTGCCCATAGCGCCTCAAAAACCAACCATCCCATTGCTGACGGGTTTACCTCATTGGTGGAGCCATTTATAGATACTATGTTGGTGTGTAGCATGACTGCATTGGTATTGATATTTACCGGAATGAACAATGTAGATGGCCTAGGTGGTGTAGAGCTCACCTCCGAAGCCTTTGGCAGCGTGGTGTCCTGGTTTCCAAAGGTATTAGCTGTGGCGGTCTTGTTGTTCGCATTTTCTACTATGGTGTCTTGGTCTTATTACGGAATGCGTTCGTGGACCTATTTGTTCGGTAGGAGTAAAAAACTGGAAATGGTGTATAAATTATTGTATTGCCTATTTGTAGTATTAGGGGCTTCCGTGAGTCTTGGGGCAGTATTGAGTTTTGCAGATATGATGATCTTGGCAATGTCATTCCCCAATATTATAGGACTATATATTCTGTCGCCCGAGATAAATGCTGACATGAAGGTGTATTGGAAAAAACTGAAGCAAGGAGAACTCTATATCAATCCTAAATTTCGAAAAAGCTAAATATAGCTTAATCAGGGTATCTAGGATTGATTTAGAGTGGTCTTTATATGCTCACCGTTAATTATGCTCTTCCCATTTGAATAGGAGAGTAGAGAACCTGTGTCATTGGTAACTTATTTCAATTTTTTACTGATTATCCCACTCCCTGCGGATGTCTTCAGCTAATTGTTCGTAACGTTGATTTAAATCTGATGAAAGGGTTTTAGAATATTTATGCAACCTTCTTAATTGCAGGGAGAAATAAATACTGAACAATCCGGCAAAAAGAAAACTCAGACTTATCAAAACCACAACACTCATTCCCGCAAATAACGGATTCCACAGTAGAATGAAAGAAAATAGAGCACCTAGGATTCCTAGAGCCATAAGACTGCCCCAATTTTTACTGCCATATTTCTTGATGTCTATAGCCATGCTGATCGCCGCAATGGAGCGGAACAGGATCACAAACCCAACATAAAATGCTAGGGTAGTAATGGATAGGGCGGGATTTAGCAGTAACAGAATCCCAACGATGAAAGTGATGATTCCAAAGGCTAATGTCCATCCCCAGTTCTCCAATTGATCTCTATTGACCAAGGAGAAAATTATTTCAGATATTCCTCCAAACAAGAAAGACATGGCAAACAAAATTGCCAAAGTGATAAGTGAACTTAGTGGCGCGGTAAAGGCGACAATACTGACGATTACAAAAAATATTCCTACAAGAAGGGGAATGTACCAATGTCTAATAGCCTTTTTAATCGATTTCAGAAATAATGTTTGCATAATGTGCTAATTTAGATGGATTTAATGGTTTAAAAATAGTGCTTTTACAGTGCCTTTTTCTATACTAAAATACCCTGCTATAGGGAGATTAAAATAAGAATTCATAATTTTTAAGTAAGCTGTTTTAAATCTTTGGGAGACAGTTACTATCTTCTAATAGTATTAAAATACTGTTTAGTTCGTAACTAAGCGAACTAAATGAGGTAAAGTTTTGTTAATGTTATGAATCGATTATTTAACCTAGGTTGTATATTAGCGAAATTACTAAACAATAGGGCTCTGAAAGAATAGGTGGACCATGGGCAAATTGATTATTTAGATCAACTTTTAAGTTACATTCAGTGGGTCTTTTATATCGTAAGAAATTTTAAATATGAAGCGACTTTTTTCCAATCTACTTTTCAAAGTCTTTTTGGCCATAGTTTTAGGGATTGTTTTTGGGCTGTTCTTACCCGAATCTATAAGCAGAATTTTTGCAACCTTTAATGCATTCTTTGGTCAATTTTTAAATTTTTCCATTCCCCTTATTATCATGGGGCTTATTATGCCGGCTATATCTGATCTAGGTCGAGGAGCGGGTAAATTACTATTGCTGACAGCTGCAATTGCCTATGGATCGACCCTTTTTTCAGGGTTTATGACTTATTTTGCGACTTCAAGCATATTTCCTTCTCTATTAGAATCGCACGTCGCCGATGCTGCCAGTATTACCCAAACGGGAAAGGAGCTCCTGCCTTATTTTAGTATTACCATTCCCCCAGCTTTGGATGTAATGACAGCTTTGGTATTCGCTTTTGTAATTGGGTTGGGACTGTCCTATCAGGAAAAATCTACCTTGGGGGCAATGGTCAAGGATTTTCAGGTTATTATTATGCAATTGATAGAAAAGGTGATCGTTCCCCTTTTGCCACTGTACATTATGGGAATCTTTGCTGGAATGGCCTTTAACGGAAAGGTGTATTCCGTACTCTCCGTATTTGTTACCATTATAGGAGTCATTTTTGCACTGCATATTCTCTTATTGATGATTCAATATGTTATTGCTGGGATTCTTACCAAAAGGAACCCTGTGAAATTACTGGTTACCATGTTGCCAGCCTATTTTACCGCCTTAGGTACGCAATCTTCTGCGGCGACAATTCCCGTGACCTTAGAACAAACTTTAAAGAATGGCGTTTCCGAAAAAATTGCAGGCTTTGTGGTGCCCTTATGTGCTACTATTCACCTGTCCGGTAGTATTATGAAAATTACCGCCTGCGCCATGGCCTTAATGATTTTGCAAGGTATGCCATTTAGCTTTACGCTTTTTGCAGGCTTTATATTTATGCTTGGCATAGCTATGGTGGCTGCACCTGGGGTTCCCGGAGGTGCAATTATGGCCGCTATTGGGATCTTACATTCCATGCTGGGTTTTAATGAGGAAATGCAAGGACTTATGATTGCCCTATATATTGCAATGGATAGTTTTGGTACTGCATGCAATGTTACCGGAGACGGAGCCATTGCCTTGGTGGTGAATAAATTGACGAAACAGGTAGGGACTTAAAAGGGGCTATGTTATAACGGATAGTTTTCAATTTTTCCACTTTCAACATAAATAACAGCACAAAGCTTAGGCAGTTATGATGTAAGCTTATTCCAGTACATTTTTAATGTTACCTTGCTTTTTTACTGTTTTGGGTTGTATCTCCATATTTGGTTGAATGTCTGTCCAGCCATTTTCATAATAAAAGCAGTACTTTAAATATTCCTTTTTTTCCTTATTGATGCAAATACGGATTTCCAGCATATCCTTGTTTGTGGGCACATAATCAAAATTGAACACCTCTTGCTGTTTACTTGCTGCAATAGCAGGTCTAAATTGCCATGGGCAAGTTCCTTAGCGGTATATTCTGGTGCCATAATTTCCCCCATATAGTCCGCTTTTGGTTATGAATTTGAGCGCAGCCTCCATATATGGTCCTCCAGACTGAGGTTTTTACAACAGCTACACAATTTAATTTGACTGGAAATTTTACACCTATAGAGGGGTTATTATTTACATGAATATAAATTTTTAGTGAATCTATCTATTTCCTTTCTATTTGCAAGCGTCTTTTTTTTGGATTAAAGCATATAACACTTTTTACTACTAGTCCTCACTATTTTGATTGGAAGGGCGAGTCTTAGGATCTGCTATTATGTTATAAAACATTCTATGGCATTGGGTAAACTGTCCTCTATCTTTTCCTTAGTTTTCGTAACTTCCGAGTTTATTGCAAACAAGCAATATTGTAGCTTTACTTATGGGAAATAGGAGAACTTTTATACTACTTGGTTTCTTGCTTTGTGCCTTTTCATATTCCCTTATGGGACAGGTCTTACTTCCTCCCATTCAGAACTATCGCATTTTTGAATATCAGGCCGCAAGTAAAAACTGGGACCTTTCCGTGGACCCTGAAGGGGAACTTTATGTGGCTAATAATAAGGGATTGCTCCATTACAACGGGGAGCAATGGACCTTGAACCAACTTCCCAATAAAACCACCATACGTTCCGTGGCATGGATCAAGGAAAGGATTTATACAGGCTCCTATGAAGAGTTTGGCTTTTGGGAAAAGAACGTTGTTGGTGGGTTGGAATATACCTCTCTTACCCATTTAATTCAGGATCATGAATTTACGAGTGAGGAATTCTGGCAAATATTGCCTTTTGGGGACTCCATTGTATTCCGATCTTTTTCTGGAATATATGTTTATAAGGACAATCATATTTCTATTGTGGAACCCCATTTCGTGGTGAACCATATGGTAGTCTGGGAGGGTAATATTTTTGTTGCAGGAGGACAAAATGGTTTAAGCTATATAGTAGATAGGGACCTTGTTCCCGTTAAGGATACTACAATCCTAAATGATAAGATTGTCGTAGATATGGAGCCTGTCCCTAACGGACTAATTATTGGCACCAAGTTGCACGGGGCCTTTGTGCTTTCTGAAGGCAGATTACAGCCTTTACCAGATAAGATCAATATGGAGTTGAAAAAGCACCAATTAAACCAGATCTTGCCTTTGGCAAACGGTAAACTAGCTTTTGGTACTATTAAGAACGGTATTTATTTCTATGACTGGGAATCGAATACCTACCAATGCCTAAATAGGGAAGTTGGATTACAGAACAATACCGTATTGGCATTGGAACAGTACAGAGAGCAGCTTTGGATTGGATTGGACAATGGTATCGACAGGTTGCAATTAGATAATCCTCTTACCTATTATACGGATTATACTGGGGCTGTTGGTACGGTATATGACGTTGCCCTGCATCACGGAATTCTATATTTAGGAACCAATACGGGAATTCATTACTTTGATGGGAATATTCTAAAATTTGTAGAGGGCTCCCAAGGCCACATTTGGGATCTGGAGGTAGTGGAGGGAGAGTTATTCTGTGGCCATAATACGGGTACGTTTATCCTCGAAAATGGACGCCTAAATAAGATATCTGATATATCAGGAGGGTACCAAATGGTAAAAGTACCCAGAGAGGGTTCCCTTTATCTTCAAGGAACCTATACCGGAATCGCAAGGTATATGAAGAACAGTGATGAAAAATGGGACGTTGAGGCAATCCAAGGAATTACTTTTCCAGTTAAATATTTGTGTTTTGAAAACCCTTCAACGCTATGGGTAGCACATCCTTATAAGGGATTATATCGGATAACCCTGAATGAGGATTATAATAAGGTAGTTCAGAAACAGGAATTTGGACCGGAGGCCATTCAGAATAACTATAATATAAAACTCTTTAATATCAAAAATCAAATTGTTTTTTATAGTGAGGGCATTTGGTATAAATATGACCCGATTGTCGGAAAAATAATCGTCTTTGAGGAGTTTCAAGACTATAATAATAAGGATTTGGTGCATTTTGATAATGATTACTATTGGTTTATTAACAATGAAGGAACCAAGGAGTTGCTGGTAACCAATCTTAAGGGTGACTATTTTGCCTTGGAGGATGAGCAGTTAAGTAGGCGGTTAGTTCCGGAGGCCGAGAACATTATTAAGCTTAATGACAGTATTTACTTTTTTACCCTAAGTGATGGTTTTAGTAAATTGAACCTTACCAAACTTCGCCGCCACCTTCAAAAATTTGAGCTTACTACCCCCAAATTAGTCAGCTTTAAGGACGAGAATAAAATCTATTCCTTAGGTGATGCTCCCTTGGTCATCCCCTATAAATGGTCTCAACGAATTTCGCTGGAAATGGCGGCCCCTGATCTAGTGATGCCTAGATATTACTATGAGTTAAGCGGTCCCTTGGAACAATCTGGTCATCATGAAAAGGGGTCATTTTCCTTTTACAACCTGCCTTATGGGGATTACAGACTGAACGTCTATACCATAGGGATAAATAACGAACGTTCCCTTCCCCAGCAAATGGAGTTTCAGATTAAGCCGCCCTGGTATTTATCTACGGTGAGTTTTGTGGTCTACGCATTGATGGGCATTTTGGTAATCTTTATGGTCCGAGGATACAATAGACGAAAGTTAGATCGTAAGCATACTTTACTAAGGGAAAAGTTAGAGCGTCAACAAGAGGAGAAATTGGCACAGTTGGAAAAGGATAAACTGGCCAAGGAAATACGAATGAAACAGAAGGAATTGGCCAGTACCACTATGAGTATGGCCAGGAAAAACGAACTTATCCTTGAGCTGAAGAACCTTTTGCTGATGAACAAATCTAAATTTAGTAATCAACAGCGCTATCGTTCCTTTATGAAAAAACTGAACAGTGCTATTAGCGATGATGAGGATTGGAGACATTTTGAAGTGAATTTTAAAGAATTGCACAACGATTTCTTTGACACACTTTTGCAACGCTTTCCTACCCTTACGCCAAAGGATCTAAAATTATGCGCTTACCTTAAAATGAATCTTGCCTCTAAAGAAATTGCACCTCTCATGGGGATTAGCACCAGGGGAGTGGAGATACATCGTTACCGACTTCGTAAAAAACTGGAATTGGACAGCGAACAGAACATTTCTAACTTCCTTATTACGCTTAAGTGAGTAGATGAAGGATTTAGGGTGAGATATTCCTATTGTTTAAAGCAGGTTTCCACTACATCAATACTACATCAACCTGTTAAAAATTCTTAATAAAACCTATTCATTACTACTGCAAGCACTTGCTAAATGGGGCTTATGGGGCCAATTTCTTTTCTGATGTAGTTTTTATGTACTCCTCGTCCCTTTATTGGGTTAATGATTTATTAATTTAGTAAGTATCTAACTCAATCATTACACAATTATGAAAATTAAAAACGTTTTATTGTTAATTTCGTTCTTGTTGTTCCAGTGGTTTGCTTTTGCCCAGGATAATATTACTGTCCGCGGTATGGTAACGGATAACAGTAATCAGCCCTTACCAGGGGCGTCTGTTATTGTTAAGGGAACAACCACAGGAACACAGACCGATTTTGATGGAAATTTTGTGCTGGACAATGTTTCGGCAAATGGAACCTTGGTTTTTAGTTATTTGGGATTTACCTCTTTGGAAATCCCCGTTAACGGTCAAACCCTTCACAACATCCAACTTCAGGAAGACACCCAGGCGCTGGATGAGGTGGTAGTTGTGGGTTATGGTTCGCAAAGGAAAGCAGATCTTACAGGATCTATTACTACTATTAAATCTGAAGATATTACCAGAACGCCTTCGGGTGCTGCAATGCAGTCATTACAAGGTAAGGTGGCAGGTTTGCAAGTGATAAGTAGTGGTGCCCCGGGTACCTCGCCTACTATTAGGGTACGTGGTCTTGGGTCTTATACAGGTGGAGGGGCATCTAACCCACTCTATGTTGTAGATGGCACTTTTTACGATGATATTAACTTTTTGAACAGCGAAGATATTGAAACTATTTCGGTGCTTAAAGATGCTTCGGCATCTGCTATTTATGGCGTAAGAGCTGCTAACGGTGTGGTGCTCATTCAAACTAAATCTGGAAAAGCAAATCAAAAACCTCAAATAACTTATAGTGGTTATCAAGGTGTACAGGTTGCTCAAAACATAGTAAAACTATCCAATTCAGAACAATTTTCCACATTGGCCAGAGAATCTGGATCTGTAGCAGAAGCGAGTTTTATAGACAATGCGATGCAACGCTATGGCCGTAGTAGGATTAACCCTAACATACCCAATGTAAATACTGATTGGTATGATTTGATCTTGCGCCATGCCCTAATACAAAATCACAGTTTGGGGGTTACAGGCGGAACAGAAAGTGTTACCTATTCATTAGGATTAAGTCAATTTGAACAAGAAGGTATTCTTAAGATGAAAAATGACTATGAACGTTTTAATATTAGAACGAAATTAAATGTGGACATAAGCGACCGCTTACAAGTAGGGGTTTCTGCTCTATTAAGTAATGCAACCAGATACCGTCCTGAAGACGGAGCGTTTAGTTCGGCCTATTTTGCGGTGCCCATAATGCCCGTTCTTGATCCCTCTAAAACCGATGCCTTTCCTAAGCCTTATGCAAATGCGTCTGATTTAGAATATAGAAGGCCTCAAAACCCGTTTCCTTTAATGGAAAACACCGAAAACAGGAATAAAATTCGAAATACCTTAATCAATTTTGATTTACAGTATCAGGTCATTCCAGATAAATTGACTTTTAAAACGGCATATTCCCATAATTTTGAAACCCTAGAAACTAGAGACGTGAGGCTTCCATTTTTTTATGGAATTGATGATGCATTTAGGGAAAATGCAGAGCTGATTAAAAGAAACGAAACGTTTTCTGAGCAAACTTGGGATAACACATTAACCTACAACGATGATTTTGGAAAGCACAATTTAACTGTATTGGCAGGTACATCTTTTAGGGATAGATCTTTTGAGCAGCTAGAAGTGAAAGGGTTAAACTTCCCGAACGGTCCTGGAATTGGTGATGAATCTTATTTTTTAGATTTAGCGAAGAGCATTGACCTGGATGGGGTTGGTGATCATGGGGTGAGACAATATTTCTTCTCTTACTTTGGACGTGTCGCTTATAATTATGACAATAAGTATTTATTATATGGGACGTTTCGTGCAGATGGGACCAGTAAGTACCAAGAAAAATGGGGCTATTTCCCTACCGTGGGTGCTGGTTGGGTAATTTCTGAAGAAACCTTTATGGAAAACCAGGGTGTTTTCGATTTCCTGAAAATAAGGGCAAGCTGGGGTGAATTAGGGAATGCCAATGTAAATGCCAGTACCGGAGGTATAACTTCTACGGAGGTTACTTCTGCCTTTGGTGATATCCGATATTCAGGATTGGTTACAAGTAGTGATTTTGAAGCCTTAAAATGGGAGGTTACTGCGGAAACAAACGTAGGGATTACTGCAAGGCTATTCAATAATCAGTTATCTATTGAGTCCGACTACTTTACTAGGGAAACAAGAGATGCCATCATCCCCGTTTCAAGACTTCTAGTGCCAGGAGAAACCAGACAAAACCTAGGGATCATAAAGAACTCGGGATTTGAAATAGCTTTGGATTGGAAAAAACAAGTATCTGATAAATTCAGCTATAGTATTGGAGCAAATTTTTCAACCTTAGAAAATGAAATACTGGATTTAGCAGGACAACCCAATTTAACCACCGGTGGTGATGTGGCACAACGATCCGTTGTAGGAGGGGCTATAAATTCTTTTTACGGGCTTGAAGTAGCAGGGGTGTACCAAACCCTAGAGGAGATTCAAGCAGATCCTGCTGCGCAAAAGGCTATTGCAGATGGAAATCCCAATGTACCAGCTGTGCAACCTGGAGATTTTAGATTTGTGGATCATAACGGAGACACTTTTATTGATGCTCAGGATAGAGTAGATCTAGGTTCTTATTTACCCACATACAACTTTGGTTTTAATTTAGGGCTTAACTACAAGGCTTGGGATTTTTCATTAAACGTTATCGGTCAAGGAGGAAATGTGATAGCAAACATTAAACGTTTCGCCATCAGGCAAACACCCGACCCCAATATCGATAGGGATTTTGCCGTTAACCGTTGGCATGGTCCAGGTACATCAGATACTTATCCTTCTGCAAGGGGGATAAGAAACCCATGGAGCAATCAATTTCTCAATAGCTTTTTTGTAGAAAAGGGCGATTTTGTGAGGTTGCAAAATGTAACGGTAGGCTACACATTGCCGCAGTTAAAAGGAAAATTCAATCCTAATATCAGATTCTACCTGACCGCAGAGAGGCCATTGACCTTGTTCGACTACAATGGCTTTACTCCTGAAGTTTCAGACGGCAGGGACAATCAGACTTATCCTATTCCTGGAGTGTATACCATGGGTGTAAACATCAAAATATAAAAAAACAGCTATGAAACTATATATAAAGACAAACAGATTTCCGGTGATTTTAGCATTGATAAGTGTACTTCTTATTGGCTGTTCAAACGAATTGAATCAACCGGAACTCAATAACAATTTTGCCGGGGGTACCGACTTTTCGAAAACCGACGATATGATTTTTTCACTGATCGGGGTCTACCAAACTGTTACTAACAGGGGTTGGGAACAACCCTTGGTGGTCTCTACCAGGGGAGATGATGTAAATGCGGCAGGGGACCAGCAGGGCCTTAAAAATCAAGATCGTTACGTATATGACAACTCCTTTTTTGGTTCCAGAACCTTATGGGAAACCTATTATGGTGATATTATCCGTGCCCATACCGGAATGGAGCAAATTGAAAGATATATGGAGTTCGCTGATGCTGATGGTATTGCCAAAGGAAACCAGTACATCGCGGAAGCTAAAGTGCTAAGAGCAATATTGCTTTTTCAACTTTCACAGGTTTATGGCGCAGTTTTTATTCCCGAATCTTCCGATCTTGATGATTTTGCCAACGTTACTTCAGTTCCTTCAAAGGATGAGGTGATGCAACATCTTTCCGATCAGATGGATGAAGCTCTCCCGTTTTTGTTGAACATGCGACCAAACGAACGGACGGATTTACCTGGAGGTGTAACTAGATATACCGCTTTGCATATTAAGGCTTTGGCCAACCAAGAACTTAAGAATTACCAAGCGGTAGCAGATGCTGCTGGACAAATTATAAGTTCCGGGAAATTCAGCTTAATGGACGATTATTATGAATTGTTTAAAACACCTGGGAAGTTAAGCAATGAAAGTCTGTTCGAATTTCAATATTCCGATTTTGGTGTTGGCACAGGTGATAGGGTAAGCCATCAATATTCACCTTATGGTCCTAACGGTTGGACACCAGCTGTTGCTGGTGCCGGTGCTGGATGGGGATTTTTTGAGCCTAGCATGAAATATGTTACGTTTATGTTGGATAGAGGAGAAAATAAGCGTTTAGAGACTACCGTGTTGTTTACTCAAAATGGTATTGACAGTATCATTGCAACTACCAATTATACGGCAGGAACATTACCGTCCTTTGTTTCTCCTACCACTAGGGATGGGGATATGTTAAGTGATAATGCAAGAGCCATATTTTGTAGTGGGAAACATTATTTGCCAACTAATCAATTGATTCCTGGGCGTACTTCTTACGGCAGCAATAAAAATTACATTGTTTACCGTTATGCCGAAACACTATTGATGTACGCAGAATCTTTAGTACAAGGCGCTTCCAATTCTGCCATGACGGCAGATCAAGCTGTTAATTTGGTAAGGGGAAGAGCAGGGCTTACACCAATAAATGGGGTGACTTTAGATCAATTGGTGGATGAAAAATATGCTGAACTGGCAATGGAATGGGGCAAGCGGTTTTTTGATATGGTTAGGTTGGAAAGATATGGAGAGTTGAGTTATGAAGGAAGAACTTTTACTAAAGATAAAGCCTTTGTAACCTATCATCAGGATCAGATAGATGAATTCCCAATATTGGGGGAAATCAATAAATAACAAACAACATAGAAAAATGAAAAATCTTAAACTAATATGTGCCAGCTTGATCGCCGTGTTTTTTTTCTACGGTTGTGATCAGGGAATAGATGCTATAACACAAGTTGATCCAGGGACCGATGCCACCGCGCCACAGATAAAGATCAATTACCCTACGGAAGGGGTGAAAATAAAAGTGTTGGATGTGGTAACCTCCATTACAATCGATTTTGAGGTGACCGATGATATAGAGATTGCCAAGATAGACGTGATGTTGGACGGGGGAAAGATTGGAACCTACAGCAGTTTTAAAGATTACCGTCGATTTATGGAAAAAGACCTGGTCTATGATAAATTGACCGATGGTTCCCATGAGCTTTCCATTTCCGCGACAGATACGGAAGGGAAGACTACAGTGGCTACAGTAAATTTTGAAAAAGAGCCCGCCTATACTCCACTTTTTGCTGGGGAGACTTTCTATATGCCGTTTGATGGGGATTATTTTGATCTAGTTGGTCTTAAAAAGGCAGACAAAGTGGGAACTCCCGGATTTGCCGGTCTGGGCTTAATCGGGACCAACGCATACCAAGGAGCAACGGACGCCTATCTAACATATCCAACCGATGGCCTACTGGGGACCGAATTCACCGCGGCCTTTTGGTATAAGGTAGATGCCAGCCCAGATCGGGCAGGTATTCTTGTTATCGGGGACGATGCCGATGATCGCAATCAAGGGATTCGGTTGTTTAGGGAAGGCAGTGCTACTAATCAGACTATAAAAGCCAATGTAGGTATTGGCACCGGAGAAAGCTGGAACGATGGCGGGGTGCTCGATGTAACCGCTGGGGAATGGGTACATATTGCTCTATCTATCTCCGCAACAGAAAGCACGATCTTTTTTAATGGCGTGCCAGTTAGAACTGCTACACTAGGTGCGCCTGTAGATTGGACAGGGTGCGATAAAATGACCATTGGATCCGGAGGGGAGACATTTAGCTATTGGGACCATAAATCCGATAACAGCGCTATGGATGAACTCCGCTTGTTCAACACAGCATTGACCGAGGCCGATATCCAGAACATGATCAATATTACCAATCCCTATACCGGGGAATTTGACGGGGAAATGTTTTACCTAGCTTTTGACGGGGATACCAAGAATAAATTCACGAATGCAGCCGCTACAATTATAGGTGCGCCTGGTTTCGCTGGGGAAAGCGTTAGGGGTACAGATGCCTATGCAGGAGCGGCAGATTCCTATTTAACCTATCCTACAACCGGATTGACCACACCCGAGTTTAGCGCTACCTTCTGGTACAACCTAAATGCCGCTCCAGATAGAGCAGGGATTTTGGTTATGGGACCAGAGGATTTGGAAAGGCCAGAATTTCCAACCGTACAAAATTTACGGACTAACGGATTCAGATTTTTTAGGGAAGGTAATGCCACTAATCAGACATTTAAATTAAATGTTGGCAATGGTACTGCAGATACTTGGGTAGATGGCGGTGCTGCTGCATCATTGGATCCTACCACAACCGGATGGGTGCATATGGCATTTACAATTGCAAACGGTAAGGCTATCGTGTATTTTGATGGAGAAATTGTTAAAGAATCAGATTTTTCAGGTGTGGATTGGACTGGTTGCGACCTGCTATCCGTAGGGTCTGGGGCACCTAGGTTTACCGAATGGGGGCATTCATACGATGCCAGCTTTATAGATGAACTGAGGTTGTTCAACAAAGCCTTGTCACAAGAAGAAATACAAAACATAAGAAATACCGATTTATAGGATTTAGAATATGAGATTATCTATAGTTACATTAACAATGGTCGTTGCACTTTTTTTAACAAGTTGTAACGGCCAAAAAAAGTCCAATGCAAAAAATCAGGCTATTGCTAACAACTCCATAATAGAAAACGGCACAGACGCTGAATTGCTGGACAAAGTTCAAAGGCAGACCTTCGATTATTTTTGGGAAGGGGCCGAACCTATTTCAGGCTTGGCAAGAGAACGGATACATATGGACAATATTTATCCCAGTCACGATAAGGATATAATTACCATTGGAGGGTCCGGATTTGGACTAATGGCTATTTTGGTTGGTGTGGAGCGTGGATTCATTACCCAAGAACAGGCGGCAGAACGTTACTTGCGGATACTGGATTTTCTGGAGAAAGCAGATCGTTTTCACGGCGTATGGCCACACTGGTTAAAACCCGATGGAACCACAACTCCCTTTAGTAAAATGGATGATGGTGGAGATCTTGTAGAGTCTGCTTTTTTAGTGCAGGGCCTACTTACCGTAAAGGAATTTTTTGATAGACGAGGTACTACCGAGGCAGAGAAATCCATTAGCAGTAGAATCCAAAAATTATGGGAGGAAGTAGAATGGGACTGGTATACCAAAGGAGGGGAAAAAGTGATGTATTGGCATTGGTCTCCTAATTATGGATGGGATATGAACTTCCCTGTTGGGGGTTATAATGAAGCTTTGGTGATGTATGTTCTTGCCGCAGCCTCTCCTACGCACCCAATAGATAGAGAAGTTTACGATAAGGGATGGGCGTTAAATGGTGAAATTGCTAAAGACACTGTCTATTATGGCCTTGAAACCGAATTAAACCATTACGAGCACGATAAATCACCAGTTGGTCCTTTGTTCTGGGCCCACTATTCCTATTTGGGATTAAATCCAAAAGGATTAACAGATCAATATGGTGATTATTGGAAGCTAAATCGGAATCATGCTCTTATCCATTACGAACATGCAGTAGCCAATCCTAATAATTATAAGGGATACGGGGAGAATTTATGGGGACATTCATCAAGCTACTCCATGGAAGGATATTCGGCCCACCGGCCAGATAAAGATTTAGGCGTAATTACACCTACAGCTGCTCTATCGTCTATGCCCTATACTCCAGAAGAGAGTATTCGATTTTTGCGCTATATGTATCAGGAACAAGATTCCCTGATCGGGAAATATGGACCTTATGATGCCTTTAGTTTTGAGCATAATTGGAGCGTTCCACGGTACTTGGCTATTGACCAAGGCCCTATTCCTGTAATGATCGAAAATTATAGATCCGGAATGTTATGGGAGCTGTTTATGAGCAATAAAGATGTTCAAAAAGGATTAAAAAAACTAGGGTTCACAAGTAGCGCTGCAGAATAACATCTACAGATTCCCTGAACCTTCAGAAACCAAATTTCGCTATCCCATAAATATGTAAATGAGAGCTATTTTTATATTCTTTTCGCTTGCCTTATTCTTTTCCTGCTCTGGGGATGGCTCCCAAGGGCCTACCGGGGAATCACAATTGCCCGATCCGCCCAAAGAGGAACCTCCAATAGTTGAGGTGATATCGGATGAGGAATTGATGGACCTTACCCAAAGGGAAACTTTTAAATATTTCTGGGATTATGCGGAGGTCAACTCGGGCTGTGCTAGGGAGCGCTATCATCCAGATAATCCGGCGAATGATGCCAGTACGGTAACCACTGGGGGAACCGGTTTTGGTCTTATGGCTCTTTTGGTAGGCATAGAGCGTAATTATATCCCTAGGGAACAGGCAGTTGCAAGGTTGCAAAAGATGCTGGATTTTCTAGAGAATGCGGACCGATTCCATGGAGCCTGGCCCCACTGGCTGGATGGAAACACCGGGAAAGTAAAGCCTTTTAGCACAATGGACAACGGTGGCGATTTGGTGGAAACCGCTTTTTTGGTCCAAGGCCTGATTACCATAAAAGAATATTTTAAGGAGGGTTCCCCAGCGGAAAAGGAACTGGCTACTAAGGCCGATGACTTGTGGAAAGGGGTGGAATGGGATTGGTACACTCAAAACCAAAATGTACTCTATTGGCATTGGAGCCCTGATCATAATTTTGACATCAACCTACAGCTTAAAGGCTATAACGAAACCTTAATTGCGTACGTTTTGGCAGCGGCCTCACCGGATTATTCTATTTCCAAGGAAGTATATACGAATGGCTGGGCAACTAATGGGGATATAAAATCGGATAAAACCACTTATAATTACCCATTGCTGGTGAAACATCCGGGCTCGGAGACCTATGGAGGACCTTTGTTTTTTTCGCACTACTCGTTTTTGGGATTAAACCCAATAGGGTTAAAAGATGAGTTTGTGGATTATGGGGAAGTAAGTATCAATCATGCCAGCATCAATTATCGGTATGCTGTAGAGAATCCCAAGCAATTTATAGGGTACGGTCCAGATTGTTGGGGTTTATCCGCTAGTTATTCAAGAAATTCAGATGGCAGTCTGGGGTATAGCGCCCATTCCCCCGCTAATGATGTGGGTGTAATTTCCCCCACGGCGGCCATAAGCTCTATACCCTACACCCCAACAGAATCGCTAAAGGCCATGCACTATTTTTATCAACATAAAGATAAACTGTTGGGACCGGCGGGATTTTACGACGCCTTTAGTCCGCAGTATAATTTTTGGGTGGCAGAAGCATATCTGGCAATAGACCAAGGACCACAGATCATCATGATTGAGAATTACAGAACGGGACTGCTGTGGAAACTGTTTATGCAGAACAAAGAGGTTAAAGCAGGTTTAACAAAATTAGGATTTACATATGGGAACTAAAATAAGACTATTATTATTCATGTTTTGTCTGGGTAACGTTGCTACCTACGCACAAAAGGATCTTTACCAAGCGGCAACTTTTAAGAAAGGGGCAGATTCTTTAAAATATCGAATTTTATATCCTAAAGATTTTTCGGACTCTGAGCAGTATCCTGTGGTGCTGTTTTTACATGGGGCAGGAGAAAGGGGTAGTGATAATACCAAGCAATTGACTCACGGGAGTTCTTTGTTTTTAGAAGATGCTAATAGGGAAAAATACCCTGCTATTATCATTTTTCCACAATGTCCGCAAGAGGATTATTGGTCCAGCGTAAAAGTAAATCGCAATAAGCAACCCCTGGAATTAACCTTTCTATATAGTGAGGGGCCCACAAAGGCATTAGATCTGACTATGGCGTTGATGGATTCTATCGTAAAGAAACCGTATGTAAAAACGGATCAAATCTACGTAATGGGATTGTCTATGGGAGGTATGGGTACTTTTGAGATGCTGTATAGAAAGCCAGATATGTTTGCCGCTGCAATACCCATTTGTGGTGGGGGAGATTTAAAAGCATCGGAAGCATATGCAGATAAAGTTCCCTTGTGGATTTTTCATGGGGCACGGGATAATGTAGTAGACCCACGATTGTCATTGGATATAGCTGCAAAAATTATGGAATATGGTGGGTATCCAAATCTCACCCTTTATAGTGATGCCAATCATAACAGTTGGGATTCGGTTTTTGCTGAGCCTGATTTATTGCCCTGGTTGTTTTCACTAAAACGATCTGAATAGAGAACGACCAAAGAATTTTGCAATCATAAAATTGTGTAAAACGGAACCAGATGAAAAATTTTAAAAAAATAATTACAACAGCGGTTTTACTAGTAAGTGTAATAATATATGCACAGGAAGTGGTTCCGGAAACTTATATCAATCCTCTGGATATTGATTATACCTATATGGTTTATAATTCGAGTAAGAATATTTCCTACCGTTCCGGTGCAGATCCCGCAGTAATCGAATTTCGTGGTGAATACTACATGTTTGTCACTCGGTCTTTTGGTTATTGGCATTCCACCGATTTGATTAACTGGGAATTTATTAAACCTAAACAATGGTTTTTCGAGGGTTCCAATGCCCCAACCGCATTCAATTATAAAGATTCGCTGGTATATTTTGCAGGTGATCCCGCAGGTTACGGAAGTATTCTTTATACCGATGACCCAAAAAAAGGGGAGTGGACACCTACCGCTTCAATTACCAAAAACCTCCAAGATTCGGAGTTGTTTATTGATGACGACGGGAAAACCTATCTGTATTGGGGCTCGTCAAACAAACATCCCCTTCGTGTGAAAATGCTGAATAAAGACGATCGTTTTCTTGAAACCGGAGTTGAGAAAGAACTTTTCAATTTGGTTGAAGAAGAACATGGTTGGGAACGTTTTGGCGAAAATAATTACCATCCAACCTTAAAGGAGGGATACATGGAAGGTGCCTCGATGACCAAACACGACGGGAAATACTATTTACAGTATGCTGCGCCCGGGACGCAATTTAATGTGTATGCCGATGCTGCTTATATTGGTGAAACCCCACTTGGTCCTTTTACTTACATGAAGAATAATCCCATGAGTTTCAAGCCGGGCGGTTTTGCTAATGGGGCAGGCCATGGTATTACCGTGAAACAAACCAATGGCCAATACTGGCATTTTGCTACCATGGCATTGGCTTCAAATTCTCATTGGGAACGTCGTCTATCCATGTTCCCCACTTATTTTGATGATGAAGGATTAATGTATTCCAACACCAGCTATGGCGATTACCCTTTATTCGGGCCAAATCATCCAACAAAAGCAGGACAGCATAGTGGCTGGATGTTGCTTTCTTACAAAGGAAAAACAACGGTTTCATCTTCACAAATGCAGGTGAAAAAAAGTACTTCTACCTATGATGATTATGACATCACCGAAATGCCACTTGAAAAGAATAGTGAAAGTGAAATTATTTCTAAGCTGTTAACCGATGAAAGCCCAAAATCCTTTTGGGTTGCTGAATCCAATAATGATGAGCAATGGGTTAAGATCGAAATGCCTTCACCTGGAAATATTTATGCTTTTCAATTGAATTTTCATGATCAGGAGTCGGGCATTTATACCCGTACCGAAGGCCTACGACATCGATTCACACTGGAGGTTTCAGAGGAGGGAAAAAACTGGGAAACTGTTGTAGACAGAAGTGGGAGTTATAAAGATGCGCCAAATGCCTACATCCCCCTTAATCAACCTATACGAGGAAAATACGTACGCTACAATAATGTGGAGGTTCCGGGAAATAACCTGGCATTATCAGAAATAAGGGTATTTGGAAAAGGTTTAGGAAAGAAACCGGAAAAGGTGAAGGGATTTGAAATATCCCGGGAGGAAGACAGAAGAGATGCCTCTTTTATCTGGAACGCGGTGAAAGGAGCACAGGGTTACAATATCCGCTGGGGTATCGCACCAGATAAATTATACCACTCCTGGTTGATTTATGATGTAAATGAACATTTTATGCGCAACCTCGATCGCGATACGCGATATTATTTTAGTATAGAAGCATTTAATGAAAATGGGATTTCAGATAAAACTGAGGTACAGGAAGTGAAATAAAGAAAAGAAATTATCAATTTTTTACATTATAACTAAGATGAGAAAATTTAATCTGTTTGTCGCTGTTCTGTTTTTTACAGGGCTTTCAAGTCTACAAGCCCAAGAAAGGATCCCGCAAGTTGAAGAACTTTTGGCAAAAATGACCCTTGAAGAAAAAATAGGACAACTAAACCTACTTACTCCCGGTGGTGGTGTAGCCACAGGTGCGGTGGTGAGCCAAAATGTGGAAGCCAAGATCAAAGCGGGCCAGGTAGGCGGACTCTTTGGCGTAGCGAGTCCAGAAAAAATGAAGGTAGCTCAGGATTTCGCTGTAAATGATACCCGATTAAAAATTCCATTGTTATTCGGTTCCGATGTAATCCACGGATATAAAACAACATTTCCCATTCCCTTGGGACTTGCGGCGAGCTGGGATATGGCTCTGATGGAAAAAACGGCCCGGATTGCTGCTATTGAAGCGACTGCCGATGGAATAAACTGGAACTTTTCCCCTATGGTAGATATCGCTCGTGATCCAAGATGGGGCCGTATCGCCGAAGGGGCGGGGGAAGATCCATATCTGGGTTCCGCTATTGCCCAGGCAATGGTAAAAGGCTATCAAGGGACTGATCTTACCTTGGCCAACACCATGTTGGCAACAGTTAAACATATTGCACTCTATGGAGCCTCTGAAGGAGGGCGCGATTATAATTCCGTAGATATGAGCAAGGTGAAAATGTACAATGAATATTTACCGCCCTATAAGGCTGCAGTAGATGCCGGGGTCGCAAGTATAATGACCTCTTTTAACGATATAGATGGTGTTCCCGCTTCAGGAAATAAATGGCTCCTAACCGATCTGCTGAGAGAGCAATGGGGTTTTGACGGGTTTGTAGTATCAGACTATACCTCGGTAAATGAAATGATTGCCCATGGACTTGGGGATTTGCAAGCCGTATCTGCCTTGGCCCTTAATGCCGGACTGGATATGGATATGGTGGGGGAAGGATTTCTGACCACTTTAAAAAAGTCACTGGAAGAAGGGAAGGTCACTGAAGATCAAATAACCCAAGCCTGTCGTAGAATTTTAGAAGCAAAGCATAAGTTAGGCCTTTTTAATGATCCTTACCGTTACATTGATGCTAGTAGACCTGCTAAGGATATTCTAAATGACGAACATAGAAATGTAGCGAGGGAAGCTGCGGCGCGTTCTTTTGTGCTTTTAAAAAACCACAATAACATTCTTCCTTTAAAAAAGAATTTAAAAATAGCCTTAGTAGGTCCTTTGTCAAATAACAAGAACAACATGTTGGGCACTTGGGCACCAACGGGAAATCCGGACTTATCGGTTCCTATTCTGGACGGATTAAAGTCGGTAGCCCCCAAGGCTACTATTAAGTACGCCAAGGGAGCCAATATTTCGAATGATTCCGAGCTGGCGAAAAAAGTAAATGTATTTGGCCCCAGAATAGAAATAGATGAGCGTTCCCCAGAGGAAATGCTCAAAGAAGCCCTAGATCTGGCCAACGATTCCGATGTTGTGGTCGCTGTAGTGGGAGAAGCCACTGAAATGAGTGGGGAAGCGGCTAGTAGAACCGATCTTTCTATTCCTGAAAGTCAGAAAAAATTGATTCGTGCCCTAGTAGCCACTGGCAAGCCTGTTGCTTTGGTACTTATGAGCGGCCGTCCTCTAACAATACCTGAGGAATTGGCCCTTCCAGTAAGTATCCTACAAGTTTGGCATCCTGGGGTAGAGGCTGGGAATGCCGTTGCAGATGTACTATTTGGGGACTATAACCCGGCAGGAAAACTAACCGCCACCTGGCCGGTAAACGTTGGACAGATCCCCATATATTACAGTATGAAAAATACCGGTAGGCCAGCAACTACCGAAAGTTTTCAGA
Source organism: Arenibacter antarcticus (assembly GCF_041320605.1). Lineage (NCBI taxonomy): Bacteria > Pseudomonadati > Bacteroidota > Flavobacteriia > Flavobacteriales > Flavobacteriaceae > Arenibacter > Arenibacter antarcticus. The sequence goes on along the minus strand of NZ_CP166679.1, from coordinate 1,256,484 downwards.
AATTTCAATCCAATTATCTAGATGCCCCTAATGCCCCATTATTGCCGTTTGGCTACGGACTTAGCTATACGCAATTTGAGTATTCTGATCTTAGCATCGATAAAGCGGGAATAGGGCAAGGAGAATCTGTGACTATTACGGTTAGCCTTAAGAATACCGGCAACTATGACGGGGAGGAAGTGGTGCAACTCTATCTTAGGGATGTAGTGAGAAGCATTACACCCCCAATGCGGGAACTAAAAGGATTTAAAAAAGTATTTCTTAAGCAAGGAGAAAGCAAGTCGGTCAGCATTACCCTTGCCCCAGATGATTTGAAATTTTATAACAGCCAACTGGATTTTGTTTCGGAACCTGGAGAATTTGAGGTGTACATCGGCACGGATTCCAATGCTACGGAGAAAGTGAGCTTTATCTTAAATTAAAATAAATCTACTAGGTCAAGGAATACGGTTTGGCCCAAAAGAATTGATCATGTATTACTTTAATAAATTATTGCTTTTAATTTTTGTAGTATTTAGCTTTTCGTGCAAACGGGAGCAACCAAAAAAAACCGTTGAAAATAAAAGGCCCAATATTCTTTTTATAATGGCCGATGACCATGCCGCCCAAGCTATTAGCGCTTATGGGCATCCTATCAGTCAATTGGCGCCAACACCAAACATCGATAGAATTGGGGTTGAAGGTGCAATTTTTAGAAATAATTTTTGCACCAATTCCATCTGTGGGCCAAGTAGAGCGGTAATTCTAACCGGTAAGCATAGCCATATCAATGGATTTAGGATGAACGGAGACCGCTTTGATGGGGGTCAGCAAACGTATCCAAAGCTGTTGCAAAAAGCAGGTTATAAAACCGCCATGTTTGGGAAATGGCATTTGCACGGGGAGCCAGAAGGTTTTGATCATTGGAACATTCTACAGGACCAAGGCAATTACTACAACCCTAATTTTATTTCTGTAAATCCAGAAACAAAAAAAGTGGATACTACTATGGTTCACGGCTATGCAACAGATATTGTTACCGATGATGCCATCCGTTATTTAGATAAAATTAAAGACGATAGCCAACCTTTTATGCTTATGGTGCAGCACAAAGCCCCACATAGGAACTGGATGCCTGCGCTACGCCATTTAAATTTATATGATTCCATACAGTTTCCGGTACCGGACACCTATTTTATGGACAACGAAGGTTCCACGGCTTCCAAAGAACAGTATCAAACCATTTACCGAGATATGTATGAGGGTCATGATTTAAAAATGACTAAGAAAAAGGGCAGTCCGGAATTGGCGCACAACCCATGGAAAACAGATTTTGAACGCATGACCCCAGAACAACGTGCAGCTTGGGATAAAGCATATCAACCAAAAAATGATGCCTTTCACGATGCTAATTTATCTGGGAAGGACCTGGATCTTTGGAAACTCCAACGCTATTTACAAGATTATTTAACTACGATCGCGGCAGTTGACGAGGGTGTTGGCAAGATTTTGGATTATTTGGAAGCCAATGATCTGGCGGAAAACACTATTGTGGTATATACAACCGATCAAGGGTTTTATTTGGGCGAAAAAGGATGGTTTGACAAACGTTTTATGTATGAGGAATCTCTAGGAATGCCCATGCTTATGAAATATCCCGCGCTAATAAAACCAGGAACAGAAATTACGGCATTGACCCAAAACCTAGATTTTGCAGAAACGTTTTTAGATTTTGCACAAGTAGATATTCCTAAGGATATGCAAGGAAAATCATTAAAGCCACTGTTGACCAATTCCGTAAGGGATGAAGATTTTAGGGATGCTATCTACTATCATTATTATGATTTCCCTGCTTTTCATATGGTTAAGAAAATGTACGGTATTAGAACCGATCGTTATAAGTTGATTCATGTGTATGATGACATTAATGAATGGGAACTATACGATTTAAAAGAAGATCCTTCAGAAATCAATAATGTAATCCATGATGATATGTATAATGAAGTGGAACAGCTTTTAAGAAAACGATTGGCTCAATTGCAACAGCAATATCAAGTGACGCCAAAGGAATTTGAGCGGACAAAGCCCGAGGCTATCCAGCGGGCTTATAATGTTTTTGAGCGTTTAAGAGGGCAACCCATGAAGGCTTATCAGCATTAGGATCAATATATAAAACATCTTTATAAAAACTGGTTCCAGGCAATCAATAAAACACTTCGAATTACTAATGATTGTCGGTTTAATTTCTTTCCAATCTAGTAAAGAAAAGTCGCCCAAACCTGAAATGGACCAGGGGAATCAGCTCAGAAAGATTTTCTGACCTATTGCAACCCAATAGATATAGACTATTCCTATATGTCCCATTATCGGGCAAGAAACAATGTGTCTTACCGCTCTGGAGCAGACCCGGCCATTGTAAATTTTAACGGCATGTTTTACATGTTTGTCACCCGTTCCCATGGCTATTGGGCTTCGGACCATATGAGCAACTGAAAATTTATTAAACCTCAAAGTTGGTATTTCAATGGGACTAATGCTCCGGCAGCCGTGGTGAAAGATGGAAAGATTTTGGTGTATGGAGACCCTTCGGGGCGCGGGGCATTTCAAAAGACAAACTCAATCTTTCGGCCTTAATGTACGATACCCCAAATTATGAATTACGTGCCTTAAATACAGATACGAGCTATTATTATCAGGTGGAGGCATTTAATGAAAATGGTATTTCTAAAAAAAGCGATGTTCTTTTTACAGTTTAAGAGAGAGCGGTAATCATAGGGATTAGGAGATGATTGCAGGGATTGTAGAAAAGAATTTATGATGGTGCAATAACATTTCTGAATAGCCCCCAGATTTATCTGGGGGTATATAATAGATTACACGTTTGGGGCTTTAGCCCAACTCAAAAGCCCCGCTAGGTTTTGCCAGCTTTGTAGGGCTCAATTCAAATAGCATAATTCTTTAATTAAAGTAGAATCCTCCGCCCTTTCTCATGGCTTTCTTCCAATTTTTCTAGAACCAACATATTGTTAATGCCATCTTGCAAAGGGGTAGGTGCTGCTGAGTTGCTTAGGATAGATAAGGAAAAGGCGTCTAGTTGTAAGGTATATTGGTTGCAGGGATCACAACTGATGGTTTCCGTGCCATTCTCTTTATGGACCCAGATTTTTGATGGTCTGTCTGTAGGTGGATTAAAGGGATATTCAAATTCTATACTTCCCTTGGTCCCATAAAGCTGTGTTTTTTGATGATCTGCAAGTCGGATCGAACTAAAGAAGGTAGAAATTCCCTCCTTAAATTCCAAAATTCCGGAAGCGGACAGGTCTACTTTGGTTTCTGCATCCAATTCCAGTACGCCCGAAACCGCAATGGGTTCGGACTCAAAAATATATCGGGAAAGGGAGAGGGAATAACACCCAATATCCCTTAGACTTCCACCACCAAACTCCTTGTTGTTGACGATGCTTTTTGGATCATCGTCAAAAAAAGAAAAGGAAGAACTAATTCTACCCACCTTTCCAATAGTGTTTTCTGCAATTAATTCCTTGGCTTTGATCCATTGGGGATGAAATCGGTACATAAAGGCTTCCATTACCTTCATATGTGGATATTCCTGGGAAGTTTTTTGTAACAATTCCCCATCTTTTTTGGAGGTGCCGATTGGTTTTTCCACTAAAACATGTTTGCCCGCTTCAAGAGCTTTTATGGCCCAAAATACGTGTAGATGATTGGGCAAGGGAATGTAAACGGCATCAATACCGGGGTCGTTCAACAATTCTTGATAATCTCCATAAGATTTTATCCCTAAATAATAAGCTGCAATTTTTTTAGCCCTGGATATATTTCTGGAGGCAATAGCGCTTAGCTCTCCGTAATTGCTCTCTTGTATGGCAGGGATAAATTGCTCCACTGCAATGGTTGCCGCGCCTAAAATACCCCACCTAATTTTTTTCTCCATACTTCACCATTTTAAATGATTTCTATGTTCATTTTTATGTCATGCAATAATATTAACTCATTTTATTCGAATAAACCAATTCAATATAGGATTGGGACAATATCTAATGTGTATTGAGTAATATATGCTAATTGGTTCCTGTTTTATATTATTTTCTTTGTTAGGATTTGAGGCAGGATTAAGTTTAGGGTCGATTTGAAATTGTCTAAATATCAGGGTTTAACGCGATCAGAGGTTATGGAAACTTCAATACTAAAATAGAAGTATATGTTAACAGGGATAGATTATTTTATAGTAATAGCCTATATAATAGGAATGTTATTACTAGGGCTCTATTTTAAGAAATTCGTCAATAGTTCAGAAGATTATTTTCTTGGTGGTAAAAGCCTACCCTTTTGGGCGATTGGGATGTCCATTGTGGTTTCGGATATTGGGGCCTTGGATTTTGTGGGGGTTTCTGGACAGGCCTATAGATATGGTATTTCTGTTGGCAATTTTGATTGGGTAGGTTCAGTTCCGGCCATGTTGTTGGCAGCTTTTATTTTTATACCCTATTTCTGGCGTGGGGGTATGTACACCATACCCGAGTATCTAGGAAGAAGGTATAACCAGAAGGTAAGAACCATTGCCTCGGTAACATGGATTCTATTTTTTGCCCTAGATTTGGGGGTGCTTTTTTGGGCCAGTGCGGTACTATTAAACGTACTTATGGGTTGGCCTATATGGATTTCTATTATTTCTACTGCCGGGGTAGTTGGCCTATATACTTATTTTGGTGGGATTACTGCAGTAATAATGACCGATGTAGTGCAATTTATTATTATGTTCATTGGTGGTTTCGCCCTTGTTTTTCTGAGCCTTTACGAAGTTGGAGGTTGGGATAATATGGTAGAAAAAATCAGCACTATGGGACCTGAGTATCGAAACCATTTCGACATTATTCAACCGCAGGATACGAAATCTCCCTTCCCGTGGACAGGAATATTATTCGGTCTAACCTTTGTTATGGCCAACGCATATATGATTGGTAATCAATCTATTGTACAGCGATGCCTTACCGCCAAAAACGAATGGCACGCAAAAGCAAGTATGATTTTTGGTTCTGCTCTTAAAATGTTTATTCCTATATTAGTATTGTTCCCAGGTCTTATGGCTGTCGTGGTTCATCCCGGATTGGCAGACGGTGACCAAGCATTGCCAATGATGATTAAATCTATCTTGCCTCCAGGCTTGGTTGGACTTATGTTTGCCGCATTTTTTGCTGGACTTATGTCTAGTGTAGATTCCTTGTTAAACTCTACGGCAACCCTATTTACTAAAGATATCTACGAACCTTTTATTAGAAAAGGGGCAGATGACAACCATTATTTAAAAGTAGGACAAATCACAACCTTGGTTTTATTGGTGATTGGTGTGGCTACTTCACCTATTAGCAGTGATTTCCCGGGCATTTATGTGGCCATTCAAACGTTTATGTCCTATTTCCAAGGGCCCATATTTGCGATTCTCCTTTTGGGTATATTTTGGAAGAGAACTACAGAATGGGGAGGACTTTCCGCATTGGTCATAGGAATTGGATTTGCCATTTTCTTAAATGTATTTAAAGAGCGATTCTTTACTATAGAAGATCCTTTTCTTTATATCTCTTGGTGGTCCTTCTTGCTTGGCTTTATCATAAATGTTACGGTTAGCTTGCTAACTAAGAAACATACAGAGGAGCAATTGGAAGGTTTGGTGTTTAGTTCCAAAATTTTGGTAAAAAATAAAAAACTGTAATATGTTCAATTTTGACTGGCTTTCCGGTGTTTCGCAAGAAACTGCAAAAATGATATTTCTTTCTTTGTATGGAGTTATAGGAATTTTGGTGCTCTTGTTACCTACAGAGTATGTTTACGAGGGTATAGCAAAGGAAGATCGCCATTGGTGGAACAATTTAAAACTTTGGTCTATTAGTGTACTGGCCATATTGGCATCGATCTATTATCATTTTTAACCCCTAAATCCAAAAATAATATGGAAACAAATGAAATAAATGCAGGAATAAAGGCCGCCCAAATTAACAACGCCCTTGGGGTTTTTATTTTGGCTTTTGGGGTTATTGTGCTTTTTGCAATGATCTATACTGAAACCTTTGTAGAACATATGACCGATATGGTTGCTGGCTTGCTACTAATATCAATTGGAGGAGGCATGATATGGAAAGCGAAAAGCACCTTGAAGAAATTAAGAGCCAAGAAGGAATAATAAGAAAGAATAATAAGATATAGACAATGCATAATTCCGTAAAAATTGCGTTATCGGATAATTGGAGAATCCAGAGTTCAAATAAAGTTTCGGAAAAAGGGGGTGAAATTTCTACCGAGTCCTCAATTTCAAATAATTGGCTAACCGCTAAAGTTCCCTCTACAGTTTTGAGCACTTTAGTAGCCAATAAGGTTTACGAAAATCCCTATTTTGGGGAAAATCTAAAGTCAATTCCAACCGAGCTTTTTAAAGTGCCATGGTGGTATGCCACTAATTTTGAACTTACCCAGGAACAAGCGAATAATTTTGCAAGGCTAAATTTTGACGGCATTAATTACAAGGCCAATGTATGGTTAAATGGTCATCTTATTGCGAATACCAAGGCTATTGATGGGGCATTTCGTATAACTGCTTTTAATGTAAGTGACTACCTCATTAGGGGTACAAACGTATTGGCCATTGAGGTAATTCCTCCCAAACCAGGCGATTTCAGTACTGGCTTTGTAGATTGGAATCCTGCACCCCCAGATGGGAACATGGGTGTTTTTAGACCTGTAACCTTGCATCTCCACGGTGGGGTACACATTGAAAAACCCTTTGTACAGACCAAAGTAAACCTAGAAACCCTAAAAGAAGCCCACTTAACCGTTTCAACGGAGTTAATAAACTATTCTGACACTGTCATTTCAGGAGATTTAATTGGAACCATAGGGACTATATTATTTAAGAAAAAGATTAGCCTTGCCCCTAAGGATAAGGAGCTAGTCATCTTTACAAGTACAGCGTTTTCTGAACTTCATTTTAAAGAACCAAAACTGTGGTGGCCAATTCATTTGGGTAATCCCGATCTGTATGATCTGGATTTAAAATTTGTGGCCAGTGATGAGGTTTTAGATGAGACCCAGCTAAGATTTGGAATTCGCGAAATAGAGGATTATTGGTTAGATGATATTCACCGAGGATATAAAGTTAACGGAAAAAAGGTCTTGATTAAAGGTGGCGGATGGACAGATGATATGCTTTTAATGGATACCGATGAAAGTATTGAAGCACAGGTGAAGTACGTAAAACAAATGAATCTAAATTGTATTCGTTTGGAAGGTTTTTGGGGGAAAGATCATAAACTCTACGACTTATGTGACCAACATGGGATTTTGTTAATGGTAGGATGGAGCTGTCATTGGGAACATGAAATCCATATGGGGGTGCCCGTAAACGAGCGTTTTGGAGGGGTATACAAACCTAAGGATATAGCCCATATAGCCCAAGCTTGGGAAGATCAAGTAATATGGTTGCGCAATCACCCAAGTATCTTCGTTTGGACGGTAGCAAGTGACAAAGTCCCTATTACGGAATTGGAACAAAAATATATAGACACCTTTGCCAAATATGACCCCACAAGGCCATATTTAAATTCCACCGGGGGTGTGGGTAGTGATCAGCATGTTATAGGCAGCGAGGATGTCATTAGTGAGATTAGTGGATCTTCCGGAGTAAAAATGTTAGGTCCCTATGCCTATACCGCGCCGGTATACTGGTTTACAGACACCAAATTGGGTGGAGCCTACGGATTTAATACCGAAACAGGTCCCGGAGCACAAGTTCCCCAATTGGAAAGTTTAAAAAGGATGATTCCGAAGGAGCAGTTATGGCCTATTGGAGAAGCATGGAACTATCATTGCGGCCGGTATGAATTTGCGGATTTAAGTAGATTTACCAAGGCTATTGAGGAACGATATGGAACCCCAAGTTCTTTGGAGGAGTTCGATAAAAAGGCTCAGGCTATGAACTATGAGCTTATGCGCCCCATGTTCGAAGCTTTTCAGGTGTACAAAAAGAGATCAACAGGTGTCATCCAATGGATGTTGAATGCGGCCTGGCCCAAAATGTATTGGCAATTGTACGACTATTACTTAAATCCGACAGCTGCATTTTACGCTACGCAAAAGGCATGTAAGCCTTTAAGCCTGATATACAATTATGGGGATAAACACATTTATGCCGTTAATGACCATACGTATCGGGTAGAAAACCTAGAAGCCCAGATCAGGGTGTTTTCCATAAACTCAGAAATACTATTGGATGAAAAGGTTGCCATTAACTTAGAACCGGATTCATCTAAATCTATCCTGGCACTGAAGGAATTGAAAGGGCTAACAACCACCTATTTTATAGATCTACGATTGATTAATAAGGATGGAGTTGAAATCAACAATAATTTTTATTGGCTCTCCACAAAAGAGGAAGTATTGGATTATGGAGCAGATTTGGGCGATTTTGCCTTTCATACCCCCAGTAAAGAATACGCAGACCTTACGGAATTGAACCACTTGCCTAAAGTCCACCTAGAAGAGACACATCATTTTGAACAGGAAGGAGAAACTCAGAAAATTGAAGTTCAACTAAAAAATAATAACAATTATATTGCCTTTTTAATCAATCTTAAGCTAGTAGATAAGGTCACTGATAATTTAATACTCCCTATTTTTTGGGAGGATAATTTTTTAACCTTACTTCCTGGGGAAGAGCGGACTATTTCTGCAACCTACTCCTTCAAAGGGGAGGCGCAATTAAAGGTAGAGGGGTGGAATTTATTATAGTTTCAAGTATGCAGTAATAACATCAATTTATAAAAAATGAAAAAATTAGCAATATATGGGGGAGCCCCCTGTAGAGATACTACCAAGAATCCCTGGCCTAAATGGCCAGTATGGGGGCAAGAAGAGGAAGTTGCTCTGATTGAGGTTCTCCATAGTGGAGTATGGTCCTATAACGGTCCCAAGGAAACTGAATTTAATAGACTTTTTGCAGAATATACTGGAGTTAAGCATGCCATTTGCACGGTAAATGGTACCATAACTTTGCAAATTGCGCTTGAAGCCTTAGGGATAGGGGTTGGAGATGAGGTTATTGTCCCGGGCTTAACCTGGCAGGCCACTGCGGCTACTGTAATCGACGTAAATGCCACTCCTATATTGGTCGATGTAAGTGAAGATACCTGGTGTATTGATCCAAAAGAAATTGAAAAAGCCATAACTCCAAAAACAAAAGCTATTATTCCCGTGCATTTGTATGGGGCTTTTGCAGATATGGATGCTGTAATGGCCATAGCCAAGAAACATAATCTTTATGTTATTGAGGACTGTGCCCACAAACACGGTGGGGAATGGAATGGTAAAAAAGCGGGCAGTATTGGGGATATTGGTAGTTTTAGCTATCAATTGTCCAAACATCTGACCGCTGGGGAAGGTGGATCTGTAACTACCAATAATTCAGAATTGGCAGATAAATTGGATGCACTTAGAAACTGCGGTAGGAGACCTGAAGCTGCCACTTTGGAAGGAGTGGATAAGGGTGCTGGGGATTATGGAGATGACGATGGTAATTTTATTCAGTCAGGGAATCTACGGATTACCGAATTCCAGGCAGCTATCTTAATTGAAGGTCTAAAGCGCTTGCCTGCTCAAAATGCAAATAGAGATGCAAATGGGGAGTATTTAAATGCTCTGCTTTCAGAAATTCCTGGAGTATCCGCTATTGCAAGGGACAAAAGGGAAACTAAAAAAGCCTACTTTAATTTTGCGTTTAGGTACCATAAAAATGATTTTAAGGGATTGTCCATAGAAAAATTCAGAAGTGCCTTGGAGGCGGAATTGGGAATTGTAGTAGATGCCAGTTACGAGCCCCTGAACAATTGTTCTTTATACGTACCGCACACAAAACCTTCCAGACATAAATTAAACGATGCTTATTGGAAGGCCATTGATCCGAAGCGATTTTCACTGCCTGTTTGCGAACGGATATTTCAGGAAGAATCGGTTTGCATGCACCATAAATTGTTGATGGGAACCAAGGCAGATATGGATTTGGTAGCCTTAGCTATAGAAAAGATTTATACCCATGCCGAAGAATTGATGGATTAAAGAAGTAAACCTGCCAGTAGGTAGGCCAACTTTTAGGAAGCACTAAATTAAACGGATGAAATTACTGATTGGTCTTCTATTTATTTTCACATGGTCTAACCTTGTTCTATCTCAAGACTCCTTGGTTGTGCCAGATAATTACGGTTTACCACAAGTGGGTATTTGTGCCCATAGGGGTGCCAACGAAACCTATCCTGAGAATACTTTGGCAGCATTTGCTGAGGCTATTCGTTTGGGAGCGCAGATGATCGAGTTTGATGTGCAAATGACCAAGGATAAGCAATTGGTGATTATGCACGATGAAACGGTAAATAGGACCACTAATGGCCGTGGACTGGTTGGGGAGCTTACGCTAGGAGAAATAAAAAAACTGGATGCGGGGAAATGGAAATCCAAAAGGTTTAAGGGCGAAAGGGTTCCCACCTTAACGGAGGCACTTAATTTAATGCCCAGGAATATATGGCTCAATATCCATTTAAAAGGAGATGAACGTTTGGGAGCCGCAACGGCAAAAGCCGTGATTGCTAACAATAGAATGCATCAGGCTGTTATTGCCTGTGAAAATGAGGCGGCAAAAGGGGTAAGGCGGGTAAACCCCAATATTATGATGTGCAACATGGAGCGATTATCCAGTAGGGCAGAATATATAAAAGCAACCATAGAGAATGGCTTTTCATTTCTCCAATTAAGAAGTAGTCGCGACGATGAACATATGACGGAAGATTTAAAAAGGCTAAAAGAAAATGGGATTCAGATTAATTATTTTCACTCTGAAGATGAAGGTCAAGTGAAGGAATTAATGGATGCAGGGGTCAATTTTATTTTAACAGATCGTTTGTCCAAAATGCTTCAAGCCTTTGATACACTCAATTCAGCTCCATCTGTGGACCCAAAATAATATAAATAATTCAATGGAAAAAATTAAAATAGCCCTTATTGGTGCAGGATTTATATCGGATTATCACGTTCATGGCCTTCAAACGCTTGCCAATGTGGAAATTGTTGCCGTTGTTTCCAAAAATATTGATAATGCCAAAAAATTTGCCCTTAAGTATAACATCGAGGAAGCGCTTAACGATATTTCAACGCTCGTCGCAAGAGATGATTTGGATGCTGTAATTATTAGTACTCCCAATCAATTTCACGCTCCTTATGCAATCGCATTTTTAGAAAACGGCAAGGATGTTTTTCTTGAGAAACCCATGGGAATGAGTGGTGATGAAGGTAGACAAATAGCGGAGGTGGCTAAAAAGCATAACCAATTGGTGATGGTAGGGCATATGTGGCGTTTTGATGCTGATACTCGTTATATCAAGGATACCGTAGCTTCCGGAATGCTTGGAAAAGTATTTAAAACCAAAGGCTACGGAATACACGAAAATTGGGGCCCATCAGGCTGGTTTACAAAAAAGGAACTGGCAGGTGGTGGAGCCTTGGCAGACATGGGGGTTCATGCCATTGATGCCGTGAGGTATATTTTGGGAGATCCAAAACCTGCTAAGGTATATGCCAGAATTTCTACGGAATTTGGTGACTATGATGTGGACGATACAGGGATTATAATTATTACTTGGGACAATGGCACGGAAAGTATTATAGAAAGCGGATGGTGGCATCCTCATATGGACGGACCTGAAGCTAGTACTAGTCTGTTTGGGACTAAGGGATATGCCAATCTGTTTCCCACATTTTTAAAAATGAAAGAGGGGGAAGGCACGGTGACAACAGTACCTGAGCTTCCAAAAAGGGAGGATCATTGCGATCAAATAATCTATACCCGTCAAATGGAGTATTTTGTAAACTGTATCAAAACCAGACAGCAACCCGTTCCAGGACTTCTGGAAGGACAAATGGTGTTGGACATTGTGGATGCGGCCTATTCATCCGCCAAAACAGGCGAGGTCGTTAATTTAATATAGGACCCAGTCGCTACTAAACCTTGAATTATGATTCTGAGCGTATTAAAGGAAAACATTGAAAATATCATTTTTGATCTGGATGGTACCCTTTGGGACCCCATGCCCATGAGCATAAAGGCTTGGCATACAGCATTAAATAGGTTCGATTGTATTGAAAATCCTATTTCCCAAGAAGATATACAGGGCATTATGGGAATGCAACATAATCTGGTGGGCGAGAAATTGTTTCCCTACCTCTCTAAAGAGCAGCAAGACGAGGTTATAAACAGTTGTTATATGCAGGAGGTGCAAGATATTAAGCAAGCTGGAGGTGTTTTGTACCCCGGATTGGAAGCTGTTTTGGAGACCTTAGGAAAAAAGTACGATCTATTCATAGTCAGTAATTGTCAGGCTGGTTATATCGAAGCTTTTTATGAATATCATGGTTTGGGTGCCTATTTCAAAGATTTTGAATGTTCAGGAAACACAGCTATGTCTAAGGCTATAAATATCGGGATGCTGATAAAAAGAAATACTTTAAGAAATTCAATTTACGTAGGAGACACACTAGGGGACTATTTGGCAGCAGAAGACAATAAGCTTCCATTTGTCTTTGCCGATTACGGCTTCGGACAGGTTCCTGATATTCATTATGCCATTACACAAATAGGAGATTTAGAACAGATGTTATAAAATAGTGTGGAACTTCTTCCTTTTTTTAAAAAATTAAAATTCGTGCTGGTCTAAGGGCTGAGATAACCTGGAATTTTACATGTATTGCTATGCCCAAAAAGCGTACTGCAGCTTTCATATTAGATTCCCCTTGCCGAAATTTTTCCAATTGTGTATTAGGGGAGGTTTTTAGATGCTAATATTAAATTAACAATTAATTTCCATTTAATTAATATTATCTCAATATGGGTTAAGATATGCTGTATAATTAATAATATGTAATGTAGTATAGTGCGAATAATAGGATAGATTTGTTAGGTAATTAAATAATCAAACCGTTTAAACAAAACTCAAGAACATGAAAAACCAAAATTTAAAAATATTAATGCTCCTTCTGTTCGGCATGATGACTACCATCATGTTTGGGCAGCAAGAAGTAAGAGGAGTCATCACTAGTGATGCGGGAGAGTTGCTTCCAGGGGTTTCCGTTGTAGTAAAGGGAACCACTACAGGGGTGACGTCCGATTTTGATGGAAATTACAGTATTTCTGTGCCCAGTGGGAATGCGGTACTCGCATTTTCGTACCTAGGAATGAAGAACAAAGAAGTAACTGTAGGCAGCCAAACTACTATTAATGTAGTACTGGAAACCTCCTCTGAAGAATTGGATGAGGTGGTAGTAACCGCTCTCGGTATTTCTAGGGAAAAGAAATCCTTGGGATATGCGGTAAGTGAAGTTAGTGGCGATGCCCTAGACAATGTACCTCAAGAGAACGCGATGAATGCACTTTCCGGGAAAGTATCCGGTGTTGCCATCAACTCTACTGGGGGACCTGGATCTACTGTCAATATTAACATAAGGGGGGCCTCTTCCTTATCAAGTGACAACCAACCACTTTTTGTAATAGATGGAACGCCAGTAATTAATTCCCCCAATAATATAGGAGGAGTTGGTAGAGATAATAAAGTTGATTACGGAAATGCCATTTCCGATATCAATACCGATGACATAGAGAGCATGACAGTTCTTAAGGGGGCTAGTGCAGCAGCATTATATGGTTCTAGGGCCGGTAATGGTGTTGTGTTGATTACTACCAAATCTGGGAAAGCAAAAAAAGGATTGGGAGTAACTGTAAATTCGAGCACTGTCTTTGATATTCCGTATCGCTATTTGGATACCCATAGAAAATTTGCCGCTGGATCTAGGCCGTACACTGAAGACAATTATCCTGCTAATTCCTATGGAGCCATTATAATAGGAGAAACAAGTTCTGCTTGGGCAGGACCAGCTTTAGATCAGGGCATTAAAGCAATTCATTGGCCCTATACCGCGCAAGAGATTGCAAGTGGTATACCGGTTGCAAGGGAGCTAAAGTCATATGACAATGCAAAAAACTTCTTTAACACCGCTATTACCTCCTCCAATAATGTTTCTATTCAGGACAATTCTGAAAAAATGAATTATAGGTTGTCCTATTCGAATATGAAGCATGAAGGATTTATTCCAAATTCAGATCTTAGTAAGCACAGTATCAACCTAAATTCTGGCCTAAAATTAAACGAAAAAATAACGGTTAGTTCTAGCATTAATTATACTAAATCAGGTGCAGACAACAGACCTGCAACCAACCGAGGTGCAAACCCTATGCAGGCATTGTATGAGATTGCTCCTCATATTAATGTGCTTGATATGAAGGATTATTGGTTGCCTGGATACGAAGGAATTCGTCAGAATTCGCCTTTTGCCTTTGGAGACGACCCAACCGATACCGAATGGAACAACCCTTATTTCTTGGCACATGAGGTAAATAATGGTTTTGAAAGAAATAGGTTCTATGGTAACGTAACAGGTGATTGGCAGATTACAGATGAGTTCTCGGCCATGGTACGTTATAATTTTGATGAGATAAATGAGGTAAGGGAAACCAAAATGTCCAAGGGCTATACTGGCGACATTAACGGAGCCTATGGTATTCAAGATATCCTAAACAATGAAATAAATATTGACTTCCTGCTTACCTATGCGAAGAAATTTAACGACTGGGATTTTTCAGCCTCTGCCGGTGGTAATAAACGAACCACCAGTTCTTCTTCCGTAAGGAACTCAACCATAGATAGAGGGTCGGGTATATTGACTCCGGGACTATTTACCCTAGGTAATATTGCTCCAGATAACCTGGTTTATAGGTCTTATAAAAGCGAACGTCAAGTGAATAGTTTGTATGGTTTGGTAAGTGTTGGATTTAAGGAAATGTTTTATATAGATGCAACCGGTAGGAACGACTGGTCCAGTACACTTCCAGATGATAATAATTCCTATTTCTACCCGTCCATATCTACAAGTTTATTGATAAATAGAGCCCTAAATTTAGGGGGAAATGTTTCTTTAATAAAACTAAGAGCAGGTTATGCCGAGGTAGGTAATGATACCCATCCCTATAATTTAGAGCCTATACTTAATAGCGGTAGCTCTTGGGGTAATGCATCCCGACTTTCCGTTCCTGGAACGTTGTTAAATCCAGATTTAAAACCAGAATCTCAAGATTCTTGGGAAATAGGGACCGATCTAGCTTTCTTCCAGAACAGATTGCGTATGGATTTCACCTATTATGAAAGTGAGAATAAGAATCAAATATTCCCGGTTAAAGCTGATGTAGCATCGGGATATCCGGATAGATTTATTAATGCAGGTTTAATTACAAGTAGCGGCGTAGAAGCTGGTCTAAGTGGTACTCTAATAAGCAATGGCGATTGGAATTGGGATATGGGCTTTGTCTTTGGGCGTAACCGTACCAAAGTAATGGAATTAGCCGATGGAATGAATTCAGTAACCTTTTGGGAAGATGCCAAAGGAGGAGCCATCACTTGGTTGGGTGAAGAAATTGGGAATATTATAGATAGGGCATTGGTGAGAGTAGACGATCCCAATTCCCCTTACCATGGCTGGCCTATTATAGATGATTCTGGTTTTGAGGATAGTGATAGAACTTTAGAGGACGCAGATGGAAAAAGGGTTGCCCCGGTTATAGGCAACTTTAATCCAGATTTCACCCTGGGGATGACCACTTCGGCCTCCTATAAAAATTGGTCCATTTCCATGAATTTTGATTGGAGAAAAGGCGGACAATTTATTTCGCAAACCCACCGATATGGAGAATCAGATATGCATACTCAACGTTGGTTGGATAAGATGCACAATTTTAGCGATGTAGGGGATTTACCTACCTATTTGAAAAATAATGAAGGCAAATACCTATCCGAAAATGGTGAGTTTTATGTTTTAGTAGGAGGAGCTACCGCAAACACTGGTGGTTATCCAGTAAGCGAAGGTGGTATCACCTTAAACGACGGAGTGTTTATGCCAGGTGTACAAGGGGATTATGACGGTAATGGAAACTTTGTAGCCACTACCGAAAACCTAGGCGGGCCAGGTACGGTATACACCAGATATCAAGATCATTATGGTTGGGATTTTGCCAGAACATCTGCTTTTGATGCCGATTTTCTTAAACTGAGGGAAATATCCCTTACGTATAGTGTTCCTAGTAAGGCAATTCGCCAAATAGGATTACAGAATGTAGCCATTTCGCTTTTTAGCCGTAATATCATCTTATGGACTAAAGCCGATATTGGTGTAGATCCGGAAATGGCTTTTCAACAAGAATCTTCTGAACAAGGTAAGAGTGGTATCCAATTTAAGCAGGGTATAGAACGCTTTAATGTTAGCCCATGGGCCATACCAGTAGGGTTTAAACTTAATGTAAGTTTCTAAGTGGAGGCTATTAATACTAAATACGATAAAATTATGATGACTATAAATAAATTATTCAAATCATTTTTAGTGGTGTGCGTAGTGTTTGCGGCTTCCTGTGACAACGACATCACCGATATAAATACAAACCCCAACGGGGTTAACCTAAACGAAGGCAATCCCAGTTTTTTATTGACCGACGTAATGGCCAATACAGCTATGGATGTAGGGAATAAGGGATATAGCGACCCACTTTCCGCTTTTGTACAGTACACCCAAAAAGATTCCTGGGGCAATAACAACTACGACTGGACCGGTAGCGGCTGGGAAGGCTATTACGGTAATTTGCGTACCGCTAAATTAGCGAAGGAAAGATCCGTGGAATTGGGTTTTAAATTTCACGAAGCCGTAGCCACAATATTAATGGCTCATAACTTTGCCCTACTGACCGATTTTTATGGTGACGTGCCTTATACAGAAGCTCTGCAGGGTGATGGGGAAATACTTTTACCTAAATACGATTCTCAGGAATCTGTTTATAAGGGTGCCATCGCAGATTTTGAAGCTGCTTCAGCCATGCTTTCCTCCAATAGTGGGAGCTTGGAGGTTTTTAGTGCTACACAGGATATATTTTTCAAGGGCGATGCTCAAAAATGGATCAAATATGCCAATTCCTTGGCCCTTAGATACTATATGAGGTTGTCCGAAAAAGACCCGGGGTTTGCCGGTGCAGGAGTACAGGCTATCTTGGCCAAACCCTTAATAAGCAGTGTTGATGAAGAAGCCGCTATCCCCTATTTGGGTATAAGTCCGGACAATTCCCAACCCAGTAATGGACAGCAAGGAACTGCTTCCAATTTTACACGGGTAAAACCTGCGGCCACTTTAACTTACAGATTGGAAGAATTAAACGACCCAAGAAGGCATATTTGGTTCGATGCTGTTAAAATACCGATAAAAGTTGTTCCTGCAGCTGATGTTCCAGGAGGTGTTGATGATGTAGTGGAAGATGGAGTTCGTTACATTAACGAGGAGACCTTAGCAGCCAACAACTTTAAGATCTACAATCCAGATACCTGGTATCAAGACCGTTTAAACGGTTTAACTATGATTGATACCAATAGCGTTTATGTGGGAATTCCCGTTTCCAATCAAGGAAGTCAACCGTATACTTATAATTTAAATCCAAACCCTGTTCAGGGGGGTGGAAATCCACATGTGTCCTTGATGAATCCCATGTTCGATGCAGTGTCTGGAAACAATCTTAAAGCACGAGTATTCTCTTACGCGGAGGTATGTTTCTTAAAGGCTGAAGCCGCTCTAAAAGGTTGGGGAACCGATGCGCAAGGCAATTATAACAAAGGGGTACAGGCTTCTTTGGATACCTGGGGCATAGGGAGTGAATATGCTGATTATATAGGGAACCCAGATGTTGCTTTTAACGGCAGCTTAGAGCAAATTATAGAACAAAAATGGATCGCCAATTTTAGTTCTGCCTCCGAAGCATATTTAGATTGGAGACGAACCGGATTCCCTGATCTAAAAACAGGTCCATTCGCTAAATCTACAGTAATACCGGTACGTTTTGTGTATCCAACCAATAATAGCACTATAAATAGAGATAATTATTATTCTGCATTAAATAATTTGGAAACTACATCACACTCGGGTGATGTGCCAGGATATATAGAAAATGACACTCCATGGTCCAAACCTTGGATATTACAAGGTGTTGCCAAGCCTTGGTAGCGATAAGTTTATTTTATTTGAGTTAGTTAGTTTAAAAAATACCTGGGGACACTCAGGTATTTTTTTTTGATGTTGGGTTTGGATGAATTATAGAAAAGAGGCCTAAGGGGTCACGTGAGGACGTAGTTCCAAACAAGCAAAACCCCGAGATTTTAAATATTTTAATTCTTATGGCACCTTGAACGCTTTGGATAATCGACCACAAAAAGTATTTATAATCCTAATTCCGGCACCTACTTTAATTAAAGTTTGCTCCCATAGGACAGATCACCTGCATCACCAAGTCCAGGAAGAATATAACCCCTACTATTTAAGGCCTCATCAATGGCGGAAATCCATAAATGTGTGTTTTTTGGGAATACCTTTTCTACATGGGCGATACCCTCTTTGGAGCCTATGACAGACACAAGGTGTATCTGTTTTGGGGTGCCATAATCCTTTAGGGCCTTAAGTACATTCTCCAAAGTCCTTCCTGTAGCCAGCATAGGATCTATCAGCACCAATGTTTTATCCTTTAAGGAAGGAGTGGCAAAATATTCTACAAGAACTTCAAAATCGTCGGCATCGTTTGGGTGATGACGAAAGGCCGATATAAACCCATTTTCGGCCTTATCAAAATAATTCAGCATTCCCTGGTGCAAGGGAAAACCGGCCCTAAGTATGGAACACAATACCAACTCATTTTGGGGCAAGGTCATCTCCTTGGTCCCCAAAGGGGTAATAATGGTTTTTGGTCCATACTCCAAGGTTTTGCTCAACTCATAACTCAGGATTTCTCCGATACGCTCAATATTTTTTCTAAACCGCATCGCATCTTTTTGGATGTCAACATCTCTTAATTCCGCAACAAACTGATTTAATAATGAGTTTCCTTCCCCTAAATAATGAATAACCATATCCCCTTAAATTTGCATTAAAAGTACAAATTTATTGTGGGGATTAATATCCATACAACGGGATTTTACTCCCCTATACGGTGCAGCTATCCCCATCCTTCTTTACTCCCAGCTTGTGTAGAAACTTTTCCATAAGGCACCATTGCGTAAATGCAGATTGGAAAAGGTTGGCGCCAACGAAGAGTGTAAACCATAACCAGTTGATGTTTACGTACATGGCCAATAGTACGCTTATAATAATAAATGTTCCCGCAATTGCCCTGATATATCTGTTGATCATATTAGTATTTTTTAAAGGTGTAAATAATTTTTCACTGTATTCATTACTTATAATTCTTTCTTTCGATCATATAATATACTAACGGCACTACCAATAGGGTAAGTACAGTAGATACAATGGTTCCTCCCATCAAGGAAATGGCCAACCCTTGGAAGATGGGATCGAACAAGATCACAAAAGCTCCAATGACTACTGTTCCTGCAGTTAAGAGGATAGGGGTTGTCCTTACCGCCCCAGCTTCAATCACCGCTAATTTCAACGGTACTCCGTCTGCTAGCCGAATATTGATAAAATCGATCAGTAATACAGAATTTCGGACCATGATCCCAGCCAAGGCTATCATTCCAATAAAAGAAGTTGCTGTAAAAAAGGCTCCCATTATCCAATGCCCCAATACAATTCCGATCAGGGAAAGCGGTATGGCCACCATCATTACAATGGGCGCCCTAAAATTCTGGAACCACCCTACGATCAGGATATAAATAATGATGATAACACCAAGGAATGCCAATCCTAAATCCCGGAATACTTCCAAGGTAATCTGCCATTCCCCATCCCACTTAACGGTATAGTTGTCCTCAAAATCGGGTTGTTTTATATAGAGTTCATCCAAGGAATAGCCTTCTGGTAAATTCACTGTCTTCAACTTATCGGCCATTCCTAAAATGGCGTATACCGGACTCTCCAATTCCCCGGCCATGTCTGCCAGCACATAGACCACTCGTTTTTGGTTTTTTCTATAGATACTCTTGGCCTTGGTAGTTTGTTCTATGGTCACCAAGTCTGCTATAGGTACCATATTGCCATTTCCTTGTTGCGATTTCACCTTCAATTGGGCAATGTCCTGGATGGTGGATTTCTCTTTCTCATCCAATGCTAATATCAACCCAATCTGATTGGAAGCATTTTCATCGTACAAAGTGGTTACGGCCTTTTCGGACAAGGCCATATTCATGGTGTGTACAATTTGTTCCGGCGCTACTCCATAGAGCATAGCTTTTTCTTTATCTATAATAAATTGATACTCCACCTGGTCAGCTTCTACCATCCAATCTACATCCACCACATCCACAGTGTTTTTTAGAATCTGCTGTACTTGGTCAGCAACATCCATTTGGATATCGTAGTCCGGTCCATAAATCTCCCCAACAATAGTAGATAGTACGGGTGGCCCTGGCGGTACCTCTACAATTTTCACATTGGCATTGAATTTTTCTCCGATTCGTTGGATCTCCGGTCTTAATAAACTGGCAATATCATGACTCTGAGCACTTCGTTCGCCCTTGTCTATTAGGTTTACCTGTATATCGGCCGTATTACTCCCACCTCGTAGATCGTAATGACGAACCAGTCCGTTAAACGTAATGGGGGCTGAGGTGCCCACATAGGTCTGGTAATCGACTATTTCGGGCCGGGTACCCAGGTATTGGGCAATCTCCTTAGCAACCATCGATGTGCGTTCCAAGGTAGTTCCTTCGGGCATGTCTATGACCACCTGAAACTCGTTCTTATTATCGAAAGGCAACATTTTTACCGCTACCGATTTGGTAAAGAACATCGCAATTGAACCTAGTAATAATATAAAGGTCACTCCTAAAAACAACCAACGCTTCTTTTTGTTTTCTATCAGGGGACTCTCAAACTTATTGTAAATTCTATAGATCAAGGTTTCCTCCAATGGCTTTTCAACTTTTTCTTGACCCTTTTTTTCCTTTTCACGAAGAAAAATATACCCTAAATAAGGAGTAATCGTTAAGGCAACAAAAAGAGATAATAACATCGCAATAGATGCTCCTATAGGCATGGGTGACATATAAGGTCCCATAAGGCCAGATACAAAGGCCATGGGCAATACCGAGGCTATTACCGTAAAAGTGGCCAAAATGGTAGGGTTACCTACCTCATTTATGGCATACAGTGCAGCCTGCTTAAACGGAAGTCGCTTCATTTTAAAATGCCGGTGCATATTCTCCGCTATAATAATGGAATCATCTACCACGATACCCGTTACAAACACAAGGGCAAATAGCGTAATGCGGTTTAGGGTATAATCCAACATATAGTAACTCAATAAGGTTAGCGCAAAGGTTATGGGAACCGATAAAAATACCACCAGCCCCCCGCGCCATCCCATAGCCAACATCACTACCAAGGTTACCGCAATGATGGCCCCGAGGAGGTGCATTAGCAATTCCGATACTTTTTGGGAGGCCGTTTCCCCGTAATTACGGGTTACCTCAACATGTACATCATCCGGAATTAGGTTTCTTTTTAGGTGGTCTACCTTGTCCAAAATAATATCGGATAGTTTCATGGCATCAGCACCCTTGCGCTTCGCAATGGCAATGGTAACGGCCGGGTATTCGGACCTATAGGTTTCCGCCTTAGTACTTCCCTGTCCAAACCCTAGGGATACGTAGTCTTTTGGAACTTCGGGACCATCCAGGATCTGGGCAATTTGTTTTAGATAAATTGGGCGGTCCTGCTGGATTCCCACCACCAAATTTTCCACATCGGTAACCGACTCTAAAAATTTTCCGGTAGTCACCAGAAATTCTGTGTCGTTTTTATCAAAGGAACCGCTGCTCTTCTGATGGTTGTTGGCTTTTATCATTTGTGCAACAGACAGAAAATCCAGGCCGCTTTCTGCCAATTTATCCTTGTCCAATACTACCCGTAATTGTCGGTTACGACCGCCTATTTTTTGAGTGGCGGACACATCGGTGACTTTTTCAATTTCGTCCGTAAGCTCTTGGGCTATTTGCTTTAATTGATAATCGTCATAGGTCTCGCTCCATAGGGTAAGCCCTAACATGGGAACATCATCTATGGCCCTGGTCTTCACCAAAGGGAAGGTGACCCCCTGCGGCATTTGATCCATATGTTTATTAATCTCGTTGTATAGTTTTACATAGGACCGCTCAATATCTTCGCCCACGTAAAACTGCACTATAACCATACCTTGTCCCTCCATAGAGGTAGAGTAGACGTATTCTACACCCTTAATATTGGAAATTAATTTTTCAAGAGGTTTGGTTACCCGGCTTTCCACTTCTGTGGGACTCGCCCCCGGGTAGCCCACAAATATATCCGCCATAGGCACGTTTATCTGTGGTTCTTCCTCCCTAGGAATCAAGAATGAACTGTATACCCCAATAACCATGAATACGATCATTAAGAGCACCGTCAACTTAGATCCAATAAACGCTTTGGCAATTTTGCCGGCTAATCCTTCTTTCATCTTTTTTATATTGTTTTTGGACGTTCCCTTCGCTTAGCGCTCAGGTCGGGCTTTGCGCTTTTACGCCGCGTTTTTTTTGCTTTAAGAGGTAAAAATTCGCGGGGTAACCGCTGCAATCCCTGCCTATCGGCAGCCAGGCCTAACGCAAATCCATTTTCTAAATCAATTTTATACTATTGGATGCTGATTTTGACCCCGTTGTACAGCTTCCCCTCAGCAGATACTATGTA
This sequence comes from Arenibacter antarcticus, assembly GCF_041320605.1. Classification (NCBI taxonomy): domain Bacteria; kingdom Pseudomonadati; phylum Bacteroidota; class Flavobacteriia; order Flavobacteriales; family Flavobacteriaceae; genus Arenibacter; species Arenibacter antarcticus. The sequence goes on along the minus strand of NZ_CP166679.1, from coordinate 1,233,666 downwards.
GTGCTCCTCGGCGGAAAGTCCTGATAACACTTCTACATTATCTCCAAAAGTCCTACCCAACCGCAACCATCGTAAAAGTGCCGTATTGCTCTCACTTACCGTATACACTCCAGACAATTGTCCGTTGTGCACTATGGCATCCAAGGGAATTTGAACGCTATTGGTATTTTCCTTTTTGGCTATGGGAAACTGAACTGTGGCATACATGCCAGAGAGAAGATTGGTTTCCGACTTGTCTAACAACACTTTTACCATATACTGTCCACCGGTATTTTTGGCCGAAGTACTTATTTCCGCCACTTTTCCCTTTATAGATTCATTAAGCGTTTTAATTAAAACATCAACTTCCGCATCTGCCTTGATCTGTAGAATTTCAGATTCCGGTACCATGGCCAATACTTGAAAATTACCTGGACTTTCCATTTCCAATAAGGGCATCCCTGGGTTTGCCATATCGCCTACGTTGATGGCCTTGTTGGTAATAACCCCATTAAAGGGTGCCCGTATATTGATATAGGAAAATTGGGAATTTACCTCGTTTTTCATTTGTTTGGCAGATTCCAATCGCGCTTTGGCCATGTTATATTGGGTAGTGATATCATCCAATTCCTTTTGAGAAGCACTGTTCTCCCCAAATAGAACGCTAAACCTTTGGTAATTCTTTTCGGCATTGTCAAAAGCAGCTGTTGCTTCGTTGATCCCAGCATTAACCTGAGCCAATTTGGCGGATAGATCTGCATTGTTTAAACTTAATAAGAGTTGGTCCTTTTTAACTTTTTCTCCAACCTGAACATGGATTTTTTCTACGTTTCCCATCATTCTCGTACTTAAATCGGCGCTTTTCACCGCTTCTATTTTTCCACTGGTAGATAGAAAGGGACTGCTGTTTTTCTGGGCAACGCTACTTATCCTAACAGCGACCACAGGAGAATTATCTGAGGTTGTTTTTTTGGTATCGTTCCCGCAACTGGAAATTGTGATGCCCAAGGTGATTAGTACAGCTATATATAGTCTTGTTTTCATAAGTAGATATTTATTATTCTTTGGTTAAAAATTGAACGTAGAGCAGGGCGTAATTGTGATTGAAAACGGTAGTGAAATAGTCCAATTGCTTTTGGGAATATTGTGTTTCCGCCAGTAATAGATCCGTAGTTTTTTCCAATCCCTGTTTAAAGCGATTAGTGCGTATACGGAGTGATTCTTCAGATTGTTGCAGGGCCAGGGAGGTGAGTCCTAAATTGTTTTTGGCATCCTGGAGCATACGCATGGCCCTGTTCAATTCTACCTGACTTTCAGCCTTATATTGATGGAGTTCCAATTTGGATTTCTCGTATTCCGCCCTGCTTTTTTGTGCTTTCCCAATCCGTTTACTGCCTTCAAATAGCGTCCATTTTAGCTCCGCGCCAAACAAGTATCCATTGGCATCGCCCTGAAAAATTTGATCGTCGTGAAGTTCATAGGTTCCAAAGGCATTTAAACTGGGCAGGAAACTCATTTTATCTGCCCTATACATTTGTTGGTACGCCTCGCTGGCCAAGGCCATGGCCTGGAGATCTTTTCTGTTATCGGGCAATCCTTCCACAACAAAATCATTAACCATAAGGGTCAGGGAATCTATGGGTTGAAAAGTGGCATAGTCAGTATCGTTCATTAATACCGATAGGTAATTGGAGGTATTGTGAATATTGCTCTTGGCGTATTGTAATTGGTTGTTTATTTCGGTAACCCTTACCGCTACAGCCAATACATCCGATTTTTGTAGATATCCCTGTTTAAAACTATTGTCGGCCAAGCGTTTGTTTTCCAAGGTCGCTTTTTGTACCCCTTCAAGTACCGCTACGGTTTTGTAGGCCAATTGTAATTGCATATAGGCCTTTTCTACCTCTAGGTTGATAAAATCGACCGTACGTTCAGAATTTAATTCGGTGGCGTTCCATTTTGCCTTGGCTGCCTTGCGTTGAAATATTCCGTCCAAATTTAATAAGGGCTGTTGTACCTGAATACGCGTGGCGTAATCCTCAATCTGCCTGGGATTGTTCAATAAGTAGGGATCAAAATCAGCCTGTGTCAAAATTTCCTGATTTAGTTTAACGCCAAAGGCCATCAAAGGATTGGTAGTGGCAATACCGGTATGGGAGATTCCTATATTGGGCAATATCACCGCATTGGTCTGATTAAAATCACCTTTAGCGGCCAGAACATCTTGCTGGGATATTTTTAGCGTATTGTTGTTTTCTTTTACCCTGGAAAGCACCTCTTCTTTGGTAATCAACACGGTTTGCTGCGCGCTTCCCAAAAAAATAGATCCTAAAAAGGATAGTATATAAATGATATTCTTCATCGCTCTCATTATTTAAGACAAATTTAAGGGGATAATAAAGATCGTACGGTAACATATGTTACCAAGCAAAGAGTTGTACTTGCACAGAAGAAGTTTATTGTGCTTTATAGAATATGACTTGGGGTTAGTGTACTCACTAAGTGAGATTTGAACGGTCCGACGCTTGAGTCGGAATGTTATCGGTAGTTTCCGTCCGATGACTCATGGGCTTACCCTGAGGTAATGGATTATATTGAAGCCTCCTAGGTCCAGTCTACGACTAAAGGTTATCTCTTACTTAGTTCACTTTCTTATAACTGACTACAGCCAACGCATTCATGGTAATGGCGAACAGTAATGTTTTTAAAACCTGGGGGTAAATATCTGAAAGACCGGCTCCTTTTAGCATCACCATCCTCATTACCTCCACATAATATTTAATGGGATTAAATTCCGTTACCCACTGCGCCCATTGTGGCATACTTTCGATGGGTGTGAACAAGCCGCTCATTAAAATAAAAATGACCATAAAAAACCAAGCTATAAACATGGCCTGTTGCTGGGTGTCCGTAAAATTGGAAATAAAGAGGCCCATCCCCAAAATCACCAAAATGTAAATAGTGGTATAGAAATATAATAAGGTTAGACTGCCCACTATAGGAACCTGAAACAGTAATTTAGAGATGATCAACCCCACCGTCAATAATACCATCCCCAACACTAGAAATGGAAATAATTTTCCGATGATGAATTGGTGTTTTTTTATGGGGGTTACGTTAATTTGCTCTAAAGTCCCGATTTCCTTTTCCCTTACGATGTTCATTCCGGAAAGAAATAACGTAATCATTGTTACTAAGAGCACCAGTATTCCAGGGACCATAAAGGTTTTGTAGTTTAAGGTCTCGTTGTACCAAAAAGACGGGATGGTCTCTATGTTTTGGGGGAGGTTTCCAAGGTCTGAAGAAACAAATGATTGTACTTGGACCCCACGATTAAATTGCTGTACAATCTGATTGATGTATACATTTTCCACTCCAGCCGCAGCACCATCAATGGCGTTGATACTAACGGAAAGATCTGCTTTTTTATTTTTGACCAGCTCTCGTTCAAAGTGTGAAGGAATTTCTAAGATCACATCTACCTTACCCTCCAGCATGGCTTTATTGGCCAATTTTGACGATGGAAAGTTGGACACTACGTCAAAATAAGTAGAAGCATCAAACTTTTCTACCAATTCTCTGGAAATAGAGGAATTATCATTATCGATATAGGCGAACTTTATATTTTTTACATCAAAAGTAGCCGCATTGGAGAGAATAATCAATTGAACCAGTGGCAGAACGAAGATAATAGGGAGCATCGCCTTATTTCTAAAGATCTGTTTAAATTCCTTTTGGATGATATAACGGATAATGTTCATATTTTTTTCTAGTACAAAGTAGTTAGATTAGTTGTAATCATTAACAAATATTAATTGCCTTTAAAGGCGATATTTTTTTGAGCCATAAATCATCAACTTTTACTCACCTGCCCACTGCTACCGCCTACTTTTTTTATTCCAATCGAATCTTATATTTTTTTACGCTAACGGTAATAAAAAATATAGTCATCCCGATCAATATCAAGGTTTCCTTCCACACAAAGGCAAGTCCCACACCTTTAAGCATAATGCCTTTTATAATGATGATAAACCATTTGGCGGGAATTATATTACTGATCAGTTGTAAGGGCATAGGCATACTGGAGATGGGAAAAATAAAGCCCGATAATAATATTACCGGGAGCATTAATCCCATTAACGAAATCATCATGGCCGTTTGCTGGGTGGTAGAGATGGTAGATATTAAAATCCCGAGAGACAGCGCATTTATGATAAACAAGGTGCTTTCCGCTCCTAATAATAACAAGCTTCCCTGTACGGGCATTTTAAAGACAAAGATGCTTAACAGTATAATCACCACGGCATTGATGATCGACAATAAAATGTAGGGAATTACCTTACCCACAATGACTTGGAAGGGCTTTAAGGGCGATACTAATAATATTTCCATAGTGCCCAACTCTTTTTCCCTAGTAATGGAGATGGAGGTCATCATGGCCGAAACCAACATTAATATTATGGTCATGACGCCAGGTACAAACATAAAGACACTTTTTAGTTCCGGATTAAAGACCATTCTTGTTTTGGGAACTATTTGATAAGGGAGGTTTATTCCCTTATTTGTCTCTTGTTGGTAATTTTGGAGAATGGCCCCCACAAAATTACTTATGGTATTGGCGGTGTTGGGGTCTGTAGCATCAGTAAGGATCTGGACCTTGGCTACTTTTTGAGTGACCATGTTTTTACTAAAGTCCTTTTCAAAATTTAGAACCGCTTTTATTTTTCCCTTTTTAAACGCTACCGGAATTTCTGCTTCACTGTTTAAATAGGCCTTAACGCTAAAGTACTGTGATGCTGCTATTTTGTTAATGATTTTCTTGGTGTTGGTATCCTTTGAATGGTCCAATATGGCGATATCCACATTATTGATCTCGTTGGTTATGGCAAAACCAAAGAGCATAACCTGAACTATAGGCATCCCAAACAGGATAAACAGCGATCGCCTATCCCGTAGAATATGGTAAAATTCCTTTCTGATGAATCCTATAAATCTGTTCATTTCATTTGAACTTTATATTTGATTAGATATGAGTATTGGGATGAGGATCGGCAACCCAATGTACAGCTTTGCCCTTTCTCTTTTTTCAGAATCCCAAATAGTGCTCGCATAACTCTTTGATGTTTAATTTATTAACTAGCTACCCGTCGATCATTGATTAATCAACATTCCTAGCCAATTTTAGGAACACTTTGTTCATTGAATCCACTTGATACTGTTCTTTCAGGTTCTTCGGGGTATCCAACGCTTCTATCTTTCCGGCTACCATAATGGAGACGCGGTCACAATATTCTGCCTCGTCCATATAATGGGTGGTTACAAAAATGGTAACTCCCCTATTTGCTTCCCTATAGATCATTTCCCAAAACTGGCGCCTTGTAATGGGGTCTACACCTCCTGTAGGTTCATCCAAAAAGATGATTTTCGGGTTGTGGAGCAGGGCAACGGAAAAGGCTACCTTTTGTTTCCACCCCAAAGGGAGGGACCCTACTAGGAAGTCGGCCATTTTTCCTAATCCCAATTCGTCTATCAACGCTTTGGATTTTGCCCTTATGGTAGAAGCTGTTAGGCCATATATGCCGCCAAAAAAGGTGATGTTTTCCTTAATGGTCAGGTCATTGTAAAGAGAAAATCGCTGGCTCATATACCCAATATTCATTTTCACTTGCTCAGCATGGGTAAGCACATCAAATCCGGCGACATTTGCATGCCCTTGGGTGGGTTTAGAGATGCCGATCAACATTTTCATTGCAGTCGTTTTCCCTGCTCCATTGGCACCTAAAAACCCAAAGACTTCCCCTTTGCCCACTTCAAATGTTAGCTTGTCTACAGCTGTGAAATCGCCAAAAGTTTTGGTGAGGTTTTTAACGGTTATAATGTTTTCTTTGTTCATCTGCTGCTTATCGGGTTGGTTTTATCAAGATGTAAAACCTAATATTTTTTTTATTTGGTCAGTTCCATAAACGAATCCTCAATGGTGGCCGCGGTTTCTGAAACTTCAATTTGAGCGTGATTTTTTTCCTCTAAAAATTGAATCAGCTCATCTCCTTGAAAATTATCCTTATTACTGGTAAAATGCATGTATTCCCCAAACGGATAGGCACTATGAGTATTTTGATATGTTTTTAGATCTTGGATCAGACGGTAGGTTTCCTTGGTTCGTACCTTAAATATTTTCTTGGGAAACGCTGCAATGATTGCTTGGGGTGTGTTGATCTGCAGTATTTTACCTTCGGTGATTAAGGCTATCCTATCGCACAGTTCAGCCTCATCCATATAAGGAGTAGATACCAAAATTGTGATGCCTTTCTGTTGTAAGCGTTTTAGCATTTCCCAAAATTCTTTTCGGGAAACAGGGTCTACTCCGGTAGTGGGTTCATCTAGAAACAATACCTTAGGTTTATGGATAAGCGCACAAGAGAGGGCCAGCTTTTGTTTCATCCCACCAGATAATTTCCCAGCTCTCCGATTCTTGAAGGGTTCTATTTGAACATAAATATCCTTTATCAAGTCGTAGTTTTCCGCTATGGTGGTCCCGAAAATGGTAGCGAAAAAATTAAGGTTCTCTTCTACGGTTAAGTCTTGGTAGAGGGAAAACCTACCGGGCATATAACCCACATGTTTCCTAATATCCTTATACTGTTTTACTACATCGTAGCCCGCAACAGAGGCATTGCCCTCATCCTGGATCAAGAGGGTGGTCAATATTCTGAAAAGGGTGGTCTTTCCCGCCCCGTCTGGACCGATCAGTCCAAACAATTCCCCGGGTTTCACCTCAAAGGAGATGTCCTCTAAGGCTTTTACCTTTTTGTAGGATTTACTGATATTGTTTAGGATAATACCCATGTTATTTAGGTGTTGCTCTGTTGTTCAATAGAAATTAAAACAATCCATCACTTAAAATAGGTGTAATACCCTTCTAAATGATCACTGATATTATTTTTGATTGTTACTCCCTCATCTGTCGTGGCCGTTTTTTGCAACAATTCAATTTTTTCGATCAAGGGGTGCAGAAAAACATGGAGATTATCATGTGATGCTCCGGTCATAGTGCATTCTTTAACTAGGGTGTTTTTTACTTCGTTTAAAGCATTGCCCAAGCGCTTGTAATCTTCCGTAGAGGTAGTCTTGGATTCTGAAATCAGTTTAGACATGGCCGCTACCCCGGTTGTAGTTTCTAGATTTGCTTCCCATTTAATTCCATTGTTGAGTGCAATCTCTGATACCCAATCATTATTTAAATGTAGATCTTGGTTTGTCTCCATAGTTGTGATCTGGGTCTCTGCTGATTTTGGGGACTCCTTTACCGCTTGCTTACAGTTAATAAGGCTTAGGGAAAGCAATAGTAAGAAGGTGATTTTTGTTTTCATGGTGTATTTATTTTATTTGTTACGAATAGTTTTTGGTTTTTTTAGGAGTATCAGGAGGAGTATTACCGCCCATACAACTATCCTAAAGACCATTGCCTTTATACTTTCTACAGCTACCCTGTCATCAAAAAAGAATAAATAGAAAAAGATGATAAGGTTTAGGAAGAGGATGCTTTTAATTATTAAATTTGATTTTGCATGTTGCTTGCCAATTAGGTAAGCGGCAATTAGAGACAGGATTCCAAGGACCACGTTAATGATCACCAACCAATCCAGTACCGTATAATCTACAGATCGTAGCCCTAATAGCACCATGGAGCCCGAGAAAACGGATAGGAGACCGACCAAGCCGGCCAGTATTGAGGCTATGATCCGTGATGTTTTCATTCTTTTTCTGTTGTTGTGGAAATCCACATTTCTGCAGGCATTCCAATTTTTAAATTCCCATCATTTTTAACATTGATCTTCACGGCATAGACCAAGTTTACTCGTTCTTCTTTGGTTTGAATGATTTTGGGTGTAAACTCTGCTGTTTCCGAGACCCAGGTAATCTTCCCAGAGTAGGATTGCATTGCTTCGCCAGCATCAATTTTCACCCTTACTTCCTGACCGATATGAATGTTTGCCAATTGGTTTTCACTGATATAGACCCTTAATGTCATCTGGTCCAGATCGGCTATCTTATAAAGTGGTCTTCCAAAGGTGGTGATTTCATGGGGTTCGGCATACTTCACCAGAACTGTACCTTTTACTGGGTTGGTAATGATGCTCTTTTGTAGCTGATCTTCTATTTGTTGTATTTGGATTTCAATGCCTTTCACCTCATTTACAATTGGTAAGTTTTGCGATTCTACACTTCTTATCTGTTGTTTAAGGATGTCCAGTTGCCCATTGATGTCGTCTAGTTGCTTTTGTGTTCCTGCATTTTCCTTGATCAGGCTTTCAATCCTGTTTTTGTCGTGTTGAGCAATTTTTAATTGTTCCCTAAGGACATCGCGTTGCGAGAGGACATTTCTTGATTTTGAGAAGATGGTATTCTTGGAGGCCATTAATTGCTCTTTCTTTAAGGAGAGCTGCACGGTATCTATTACGCCTACTATTGCATTTAGGTCTAATACGGCCCCTTCTTCTACTTGGAAGGATAAAAGTTTTCCATTGGCCTCTGCAGATACGGTGGTTTCCGTGGCTTCAAAATTGCCGTAACCATCGGCCTTGTCTCCGGTGCCATTGCAAGACCATAAAAGGACTATTAAAAGAGGTATTGTAACTTTTTGTAATCGTTTCATTTTGTCAGGTATAGGTTAGAATCTTGTTTTAGAATAAGTTCCATCTGTAATTTGGTATTGAATTTGATTCAATAGCAATTGCGTTTTATGCAGGTTTAGATTGCTTTTTGCTTCATAGAGGTTGGTGAATTCGGTGATATAAGCCGATGAGGTGATTACCCCGTTCTTTAACAGCGATTCTGACGTTTTCAGGATGTCTTCCCTTAGGGCGATTATATCATTGTCCGTCGTGATCAGGGCTTCAATTTTTTGTATTTCGGAGTGTATCTTTACCAGCTCCATCGTGTTGTTTAACTCAAAAGTCTCTTTTTGACTGTTGATTAACTCCTTATTTATTTCAAGGGATTGTTTTTCGACCTTGGTCGTGTTCCAGTCGAATAAATTCCAGTTTAGTTTTAATCCCGCCATATAGAAGGTGTTAAAGGAATTGTCCAACATGTTTAAACCTGGGTTTCCATAACCGCCCTGCGCAAAGGCATTTAGTTTTGGGAGTTTGGACTTGGATATCAGTTTAGAAGAATGGTCTATTTGTGCTGTTTGTAGCGCAAAAAGCTCTAATTCGGGTCGTTTTGATCCTGAGTTTGCCATGAAAATCGCTGGCCGTTCTAATGTTACTTCTTTGGTCAATTCTTTTCCGATCAATATGGACAAGCGTTGTACCATATCCCATTTAGTGAAATCGAGTTCTGTAAATTGTTGTCGTATTTTTAATCGTTCCGCTTCCAGTACCTGTTCAGAGGAGGCCAATAAGATGCCATAGGTGACACCTGCCTTTACTTCCTGGATCTTGGCCATAATTTGTTTCTCTTTGGCGAGAAGCAAATCGCGATTTTCCTGAAGTAACAGAACGGAAAGGTACAATTGGTTTACCTGATTTTTAAGGGCGTATAAACTAACCTCTAGCTGTTGTTGACTTACTTTAGAGGTGGCTTCGTTTAGTTTGGATTTGGCATCGATCAGGCCACCGTTGTAAATAGTCTGGTTTACATCCAAGGTGGCCCTGTATTGGTCCTTATTGGGAGGAGTGATAGTTGCATTCGGGATTTGAATGGGAAGCATGGTTACGTCGGATTGATACGTAGCTTGGGCATTGAGGTCCAATTGGGGCAGCTTGCCTTTTTGGATCGCCTCTTTATCCAAGTGGGACTGGTTTTCCAAAAGACCCGATTGCTTTGCCAAAGGATAATTTTGGGAAACCAGATAAAAACACTCCTCTAGGCTAAGCTGCTGCTGAGCTGTGATCAAAAGCGGGAAAACGAGGGCTATGGTCAAAATTAGTCGTTTCATCTTATGTGTTTTTTTTATCCTGGTTTATAGGCTTTTATATGGATGGGTTAGTTTCATTGTTTTTTATAGAATCGATAATAAGTTTGGGAATTAATCTCTTCCGTTCTTCCATCATTAGGTTAAAATCGGTTTCCTCCACATTTAAAATCCCTTTCACCAACCCTGTCGCGGCAAATGAAAATGCAGTTAAGGAAAACAGGTTTAATAGCAACTGTTTTGGATCTATAGGTTTTATAATCCCTTGTTCTACTTCCCTGGCTATCTGTTTTTCGAAGTGCTCAGGGTTAGGTGCCCCATGAGTTTGAAAGAAGGAATTGGCAAATGCTGGGTTGTTGTTTATTTCTTGGATCAAAAAGGACGGGAGATAGGGATTGTCCTGAACGAAGGTTATATAGCGATCCACAAAATTTTCAATTTTTTCAAATACGGGAGCTTCAGCATTAAAAATGGCGCTGATATGTGGAGCAAATTTGTTGAAGGCTTGCTGAAAAACTGCCTCGAATAATTTGTGCTTACTCTTATAATAATAGTGCAACATGGCCTTGTTGATCTTTGCTTCATCCGCTATTTCCTGCATGCGCGCTCCGGCCATGCCTTTCCGTTGGAATACGGTTATGGCGGCATTTAAAATATTCAGTTCTGTATTTTTATCTTTCATCAACTAAACGGTTTAACCATATGGTTAACAAATATAGAAATTTTTTTTGATTGTTTCCAAATCAGACGGATATAATTGTATTTATCTCCCTTATTTATAGGTTGTTATAATTGGGAAAGGAGCTATTTAATGATAGGAGAGAATAGTTTTAAGCTCCAATCTATACCAGTATTTCTTTTATTTGATTCTTCCTGTGGCACAGCTAAAGAAAGATTTAGCCTTATCGGCCAATCCATTTTTTGTATCCACTGCCGGATATCCCAAAGCCTTTAATTTATCCGTTACCCCTTGGATACCCATATTGTTTTCGGCTTCAAATGAAACCGTCCCAGAGGATACATCCACCGATACGTTGGTGATATTTTCCAGTTCCGATAATTTGGAAGTTATGGTATTGGCACATCCGCCACATTTTATGTTTTGTACTTTAATAGCTGATATCATGTGCTAAAGTTTAATATGGAAATTGTTTGTTTGGTTTATAAATTAAACCGTGCCAACTGCTACTGCTTTTTGTGTACTATTACTAGTTTTACTTCCATTGCATATACCCACCTTTCAGATCATAAATCTTTTCAAAGCCCATTCCTATTAATTTGTTAGCGGCTTTTCTACTCCTGGCGCCAGAACGGCAATATAGATATATTGGTTTCTCTTTGTCCATTTTCGCAAATGATTTGGTGAAATTATCAGAATTAAAAAAGTCTATATTGACTGCCTTAGAAATATGTCCGTCCAGAAATTCGTTTTTGGTCCTTACATCCACCAATTGTACTTTTTTCCCAGAGATGGCCTCTGAGTAAGCTGCCGCATTCAGGATTTCTATTTTGTCTGATGCTACTTTGTTTGATCCGAATAGTTTTGCTAAAAATGACATATTTATTTCTTTTTTGGGTGAAGGTCAGCGTAGAAAAAGGCGCTCATTTTATGGAAATGACCGCCTTTTGAACAACCGACCAAAAATATTTTTAAGTCCTACAAATTTAATCCATGTTTTATGAATTGGAGGTAACCATTGTTACATATCCTTTTGGAAAACACAAAGGTTCTGTATTACATGAGTTTTGTTTGCCTTGGAGTAATTGACCAATAGTTAGGATGAAAATCACTATCATTTTTGTTTAGGGCTAGAGGGTGTTGGTGCGTCAGGTGTTATTGTTAAAATGCTGATTATCAGAGTATTATTTCTATTATTGCTCATTTGTCCATATTTTTGTACTTTTGCAGTTCGAAAGATTTAAGGGTTCTCAATTTTAACCGATTCTGATAGTAGTCGTAGGAGTCCTTTTGATTTTTCGAATAGTAATGACGACAGCACAGAAGCCAATGACCTAGTTTTAGTAAAAACAAGGCTTCTTCCGCCCGAAAGTTCCAAGATTGGGTGGCAGCAAAAAGTAATATTAAGCAGCGTTTTGCTTGCATAGGTGATCTACTCCTGTCTTTAGGGGGAAGATTTTTATGGGATCATGCGAATGCTTTGTTTGGAATTGGAAAACAAATGAGAGATATATGAAGAAAAGAATTGGGATTATTGGGGCTGGACCTAGTGGTTTGGCGCAATTAAGGGCATTTGATTCCCTAGAAAAGGAAGGAAAGGAAATTCCTGAAATAGTTTGTTTTGAAAAACAAGGTGACTGGGGCGGACTTTGGAATTATACTTGGCGTACCGGAGTTGGAAGGTATGGAGAACCTATTCATGGCAGTATGTACAAATACCTATGGTCCAATGGTCCTAAAGAATGTTTGGAATTTTCCGATTACAGTTTCGATGAGCATTTTGGAAAACCTATTTCGTCCTATCCCCCAAGACCAGTTTTGTTCGATTATATCCAAGGCAGAGTGAAGAAAAGTGGGGTTCGGAAGCATATTCGCTTCAATACAGCTGCCCGTTGGGTATCTTTTGATGAGGAAACTCAGCAGTTTTCAGTTATTTTGGACGATTTGGTAAACGATAGAACCTATACGGAGATCTTTGATTACCTAATAGTAGCCAGCGGACATTATTCAACTCCCAATATGCCCTATTTTAAAGGTTTGGAAGATTTCCCAGGTGCCGTTATGCATGCCCACGATTTTAGAGGAGCAGATCAATTTGTGGATAAAAATGTCCTTTTAGTGGGAAGTAGTTATTCGGCAGAGGATATAGGGGTGCAATGTCATAAGCATGGTGCCAATTCCGTAACCCTTAGCTACCGCAGTACGCCTATAGGTGTAAATTGGCCAGAAGGAATAAAGGAAGTTCCCTTGCTTGTAAATTTTGATGGAGACCTCGCACATTTTAGCGATGGTAGTCAGGAACGTTTTGATGCTGTAATTATGTGTACCGGGTATCAGCATAAATTTCCTTTTCTGCCCGATGAAATGAGATTGAAGACCCCTAACTGTCTATTTCCCGATCATTTATATAAAGGAATTGTCTTTAATGATCTTCCTAAATTAATGTACCTGGGAATGCAAGATCAATATTATACATTTAATATGTTCGATGCTCAGGCGTGGGTAGCTAGGGATATAATCCTAGGCAATCTTACTGTTCCTGAAAAGTCGGTTCGTACAAAAGATATGGAAACGTGGTTGGATAGGTCTCTTGCCAATAAGACACATGACGATGAAATAGATTTTCAGACCGATTACATTAGAGACCTTATAAGTATGACCGATTATCCTGAATTTGATCTTGATACGGTTGCCGCCCATTTTAAACAATGGTTAAAGGATAAGGATAATAATATCCTAAAATATAGAGATGCAACTTTTCCATCGGTAATGACAGGGACTATGGCCGAAAACCATCACACCGAATGGATGGATGAGATGGATGATAGTTTTGAGCGCTATTTTTCCGAATCGGAAGAAACACCCGAAGAATCCCTAGAAAATAAAGTCTTAATGTCAAAATAAGAGTACTTATAACGTAATAACGTCCTAAATCGGTTTACTGTTTTAGGGCGTTTTTTTATGCTTTATTTTTAGGGGCTGATACTGTAAAAATGTTTTGGTCGTTTCTTTGTTCAGCGGTTTGGCCCTTGGACAGATGCGGTATGCTACGGCATTTTTTTAATTTTTTTATTCAAAAAAATCACCCGACTTGGCTAGGGCCTGTCAGGTGGAGTTGTTATATTTAACTTGCACTATTAGAAGAATGTAATTTTGGTTTAATCCTATAACCGGGTTTTAACAGGTGGCAGGAGAATTCTACATAGGGGTTACTGTTAAGAAGGTAGAATTCGGCAATGCCGTATTTTTAACGTACCTACAAAGGCCTAAGTGCGATAAAAAGGAATACCAATACAATCAATTAGTGATAAATGACCTATAGCAACTTACTCATAACCGCAGAAAAGGCAGAAAAGATAGCCTTGGAGCTTTTTAATGTTGAAGGGGCCGCAAAATCTCTTCCTGGGGAAATCGATTTTAATTTTAAGATCGATGCAGGGGATGGTAAGGCCTATATCCTAAAAGTATCGCGCCCTGGAGAAGATGAGAATTATCTCGATTTTCAACAGCAATTACTGCAATACGCCGCTAAACATGGAAAGGATATTATTTCACCAAGAGTCATTGCCGATATGGAGGGGAATCCGATTTCAGAAATTAAGGACGATTTTGACCAGATGCGGAAAGTGCGACTCTTGTCTTGGGTATCTGGAAGGGTATGGAGTGCCGTAAATCCGCAATTAGACAATTTACGGTATAGTCTAGGGGAACATTGCGGCAGGCTTACCCATGCCTTGCAGGGGTTTAATCATCCCGAGGCGCATCGCGAATTTGTTTGGGATGTGGCCCAAGGCCATTGGACCACCGCTCACCTGCACCTTTTTAAAGGCGATGAAAAAGAGATCGTTTCCTTTTTTCAGGCACTCTTTCTGCAAGCTCAACCCAGTTATTCCCAACTAAGAAAGGCTGTGGTACACAATGATGCCAATGATAATAATGTGATCGTTTCCAAAGATTTGGTGAACCCTAAGGTGGTTTCGGCAATCGATTTTGGGGATGCCGTTTATACCCAGATCATCAACGATCTGGCCATTGCCAGCGCCTATACCATTATGTACCACAACGATCCCTTGGAAGCGGCATTGCCTATTGTACAAGGCTACCATAGGGCTTTTGCCTTAAAGGAAGAAGAGTTGGAGCATTTATATATGGCCATCGCGATGCGATTGGTAATATCGGTGACTAAATCTGCCCTCAATAAAATAGCGGAACCAGACAATACTTATCTGTTAATCAGTGAAAAACCAGCTTGGGAGGTGTTGCGAAAATGGCGCCAAATCAATATCGAATTTGCCCATTTTAGTTTTAGGGAGGCTTGTGGGTATACCGCCCATCCCCATCAAGAAAAATTTTCCCTATGGGCCCAAAAGAATACATTTTCCTTAGCAAAGCTATTTCCTAGTATCGGGCAGGACGAAATTCAGGGTATAGACCTAAGTGTTTCCAGTGCCTGGATTGGCCATGAAAAGGATTTTAACGACCTAGATTATTTTCAATATAAAATCAACAAATTACAGGGAGAGCATCCTGCTAAAATATTGGCCGGAGGATATTTAGAACCTCGACCTATTTATACTACATCGTCCTATGATAAAATTGGGAACAAGGGCCGTGAGAGTCGCTCCATACACTTAGGGGTCGATTTCTGGTTGCCTGCTACTACGCCTGTACATGCTTTATTAGAGGGGGAAGTGGTAGTGGCCGTAAACGATACGGGAGATAAGGAATATGGGGGACTGGTAATTCTAAAACATAAGGAAGCCAGATTGGAGTTCTATTCCCTTTATGGGCATCTCTCCGTAGATAGTGCAACTAAGCATAAGATAGGTGATCAAATAGTATCGGGGCAGTTGATTGGAGTATTGGGAGAGGCACAGGAAAACGGAAATTGGGTACCACATCTACATTTTCAAGTGATGCTTTCCTTGTTGGACTATACCGACGATTATCCGGGTGTAGCCTATTTCAATCAACGTGCCGTTTGGGCAAGTATTTGTCCCGATCCCAATCTCTTGTTTAAATCAGCTACATTGGGGAAGGATACTGAGGTGTCCAATGCAGATATCATCGCCTATAGAAAACAACATTTGGGTAAAAGTTTAAGCCTTCAGTATAAAGTGCCTATAAAAATGGTGCGGGGAGCTGGACAATACCTGATGGATCAATACGGGCGGAAATACTTGGATACCGTAAACAATGTGGCCCACGTGGGCCACGAACATCCTTCAGTGGTAACGGCAGGGCAGGAGCAGATGGCCTTGATCAATACCAATAGTCGCTATTTACATGAAAACATCAACGAACTCGCCAAGGAATTGTTAGCGACTTTGCCTCCAGAATTGAGTGTGCTCCATTTTGTAAATTCGGGAAGTGAGGCCAATGAATTAGCCATTCGTATGGTGAAAGCCGCTACCGGACAACGGGATATTATTGCCTCAGAGGTGGGGTACCACGGCAATTCCAATATGTGTATCGATATCAGTTCCTATAAATTTGATGGAAAGGGTGGACAGGGTGCTCCAGAACACACCCATATCTTTCCACTTCCCGATGCCTTTAGGGGTAAATATAGAGGTAATAATTCCTCAGGGAAATATGCTGGGGAGGTTAAAAAACAACTCGAAAAAATTTGCGCTAAGGGCAGGAATGTGGGTGCCTTTATTATAGAGCCAATCATCAGTTGTGGCGGACAGATAGAATTGCCGGAAGGATTTTTAAAAGAGGCTTACCAAATAGTAAGAGAAGCCGGGGGCCTTTGTATTTCCGATGAGGTTCAGGTGGGATGCGGCCGTATGGGGAAGACCTTTTGGGGCTTTCAATTGCACGATGTAGTTCCTGATATAGTGACCATAGGGAAGCCTATAGGCAATGGACATCCTCTTGCGGCGGTAGCCTGCACCCCGGAAGTAGCCGAAAAATTTGCCAATGGGATGGAGTATTTTAACACCTTTGGGGGCAACCCGGTTTCCTGTGCCATTGGCGCCGAAGTGCTAAAAGTGGTCAAGCGTGAAAAACTACAGGAACATGCCTATAGGATAGGGGAGTTTTTAAAAGTGGAATTGAGGAAATTAGCAGCAGAGTATCCAATTATCGGCGATGTAAGAGGGCAAGGACTGTTCTTGGGAATAGAATTGGTAAATGATGCCGTGGAACCCTTGGCAGAACAGACCGATTATTTGGCCAATAGAATGAAAGAACACGGGATTTTAATGAGTACGGATGGTCCCGATCACAACGTGCTTAAAATTAAGCCCCCCATGGTGTTTACCCAAGAAAATGCGGAAGAATTAGTGTACTATCTAAGAAAAATTTTGGCAGAAGACTTTATGAAATTGTAACTGATTGTACATAATTAATCTTATAAACAGTATCAGTGTCCGGTTGAGCGCAGTCGAAATCTAAACCATTTAGCGTCAATTAGGGCTTCAGTCCAGACATCCACCCTATCCATTGGTCTGTCCAACTAGCGAGGTGAGGGTCAGATAATCCCAAAGCAAAACCATGTCCGCCAGTGGGATAGATATGCATTTCTGCGGCGACCTTGCTTTTGCGTAGCGCGGCATAAAAAAGAAGGCTATTTTCTACAGGCACTGCGGTGTCGTCCGTAGCGTGGACCAAAAAAGTGGGGGGAGTGTCTACTGTTACTTGTAGTTCATTGGAGAAATGATCTACCATCTTTTGGGACGGATTCTCGCCCAATAGGTTTTTTCTAGAGCCACCATGGGTATTAATTTCTCCCATGGTAATAACTGGGTAGGCCAAGGTCATAAAGTCTGGACGTGCGCTAAGTTGGTCAATTTCGTCCTGTTTGGCATATACCGCTTCGTTATAATGGGTACCCAAGGTAGAAGCTAAATGTCCGCCGGCAGAAAAGCCAATGATACCAATGTTATTGGAGTCAATATTCCATTCCATTGCTTTAGAACGGACAAGTCTCATAGCGCGTTGCGCATCCTGTAAGGGAACCTTATGCTTTTCGGTCGCCGATTTAGAACTGGGCAAACGGTATTTCACCACTATTCCTGCAATGCCTTTGGAATTTAGAAGCTTGGCGAAATCCGTTCCTTCCCAATCATAGGCCAAAATTCCGTATCCTCCACCTGGAAATATCAAGACAGCTTGTCCCGTAGCTATTTTTTTGGCCGGAAGGTATACTTCTATTGTAGGAGTCTGCACTTTTGAAATCCTTAGAATATTCTCATTTACGATTTCTTCAATTTCATCAGACTTTATAGAGTTCGGGATTTCTTTGGGCCATAAAGGTAAAACAGAATTTTGGGAAAAAATGGTCATAGTGGAAAAGCAGGTAATAAGAAAAACAAATGGTTTCATGGAATTATAAATCAGGTTGGTAGTGTTAAAGATAAATAATATGAATGAAGATAGAATAGTGTTTAAAAAATAAATTCCTAGGGGGTACTCGATTTATATTATTGGGTGTAAATAAAGTTTTTAACCAACATAATATAGAGTAGGCAAAATAATAAAAGGATTTGCCGTATATTAATACCAAAGGAGATAAATAGAACTCCAGTCCTTATAATTTGGACGTTTAGAACTCTAACAGTATAAAAATATGAAAATTGTAATTCTTTCCCAAAATCCCAAATTGTATTCCACCAGACGTCTTGTTGAGGCAGGTGAAAAAAAGGGGCATGAAATGTTGGTCGTGGATCATGGTAAATGTGATCTTGTTATTGAAAAAAAGAAGCCAGGACTTATATATAAAGGGGAGGAGATTAAGAATGTAAATGGTGTGATTCCGCGTATTGGTGCTTCCATTACTTTTTATGGCACTGCAGTGGTAAGGCAATTTGAGATGATGAAAGTTTTTACTGCCGTGGAATCCCAAGCGTTGGTCCGCTCACGTGATAAGTTGCGAAGTCTCCAAATATTGTCGCGGGCTGGTCTGGATTTGCCAAAAACTGTATTCAGCAATTATTCTAGAGATGTGGCTACCATTATAGATAACGCCGGGGGCGCTCCTGTGGTTATAAAATTGTTGGAAGGTACTCAAGGCCTTGGGGTGGTCCTAGCAGATAATAGGAATTCCGCCGAGTCGATCTTAGAAGCTTTTAACGGGTTAAAGGCTAGAGTAATTGTCCAGGAATTTATAAAAGAGGCCAAAGGAGCTGATATCAGGGCCTTTGTTATAGAAGGTGTGGTCGTAGGTGCTATGAAGAGACAAGGAAAAGAGGGAGAATTTAGGTCTAACCTACACCGTGGTGGGTCTGCTAATATTATAGAACTTACTGATGAAGAAGAGAATGCTGCCATTAAGGCTGCACGCGTAATGGGACTTGGAGTGGCAGGTGTGGATATGCTGCAATCAGCTAGGGGACCATTGATTTTAGAAGTAAATTCGTCTCCCGGTTTGGAAGGGATAGAAGCTGCGACCGGAAAAGATATTGCTGGGCTTATGATAAAATATGTGGAAAGACATGCCGAATAGTAAAATGGAGTTATTAGGGCAAGCTATTTTGCCTGGAAAAGGCTTTTTGCTAAATTTAGATATAGCAAAATTGCATACGGGGACAAAAATTGAAGTTCCCATTATTGTACAGAGAGGTAAGAAACCAGGACCTGTTTTATTGATTACGGGTGGGATTCATGGGAATGAAATTAACGGGGTGGAAATCATTCGCCAATTAATTTCAAAAAAATATAACAGGCCAGATTGCGGAACGGTCATTTGTATCCCAGTGGTCAATATCTTCGGTTTTCTAAACCAAACTAGACAGTTTCCCGATGGCCGGGATCTCAATAGGGTATTTCCCGGGAGTCCCCGTGGTTCTTTGGCTAGTAGGTTTGCCTATCATATCATGAAAGAGATAGCGCCTATGGTAGATTATTGTATCGACTATCATACGGGAGCGGAAAGCCGATTTAATGCACCGCAAACTAGGGTAAATAAGGACGATATAGAAAGTAAAGAATTGGCAAAAGTGTTTGGCGCCCCCTTTGTAGTATTAGCAAATACGAGGGAGAAATCTTTTCGGGAGGCCTTGGCCAATATGGGGAAAAAAGTATTGCTTTTTGAAGGAGGAAAATCCTTGGATATTAATGATAGGGTTACACAATCGGGAATTTCAGGTGCGCTACGGGTGATGGACCATTTGGGAATGAGGAGCTTTGCCGAGGAACTAAAATCCATGGAGGGAAGGTCCCTTCAACCTGTAACCATTGAATCATCTCAATGGGTTAGAGCAAAATATTCGGGGATGTTTCACCCTTTTATTGCTTTGGGGAGTCACGTAAAAAAAGGAGACCTATTAGGGAGTGTGTCCGATCCGTTTGGCAACTTTGAACGCATTATTAAAGCAGCTGCCAATGGCCATGTCATTTGTATAAATCAATCTCCTATAGTTAATCAGGGGGATGCGATTTTCCATATCTCCCAAGAATAACCACATGTAAGTTCGTTAAAGTATATTGAAAATATTATCTGAACCCTACCAACCATGAGTTTCATCATTAGACTTTTTATGATTGGAATTGGATTTTTAGTCAAATTCTTTCACAATTTGATAGCCGTATAGACTACCATGTCTGAGGACAAAAAGTAACATGTAGCGATAAAAAGCTTGCCCACTTTTATGGGCAATGGCTTTATTATCATTGATTAATAAGTAATGGTAGCTAGCTAAGCCTGCTTTACAAGTGTAAAGGCCCTTATTTAATAGCTGCCTCGTCCCATACCTTTCCTGTTTTTTCATCGATCATCTGGATGGAAACCTTTTCCCCATCGATCTTTACGGAAAGTACATAGTACATGGCTTCGGGGATATCTGTAACGGTACCGTCCATAGCGTGAAATTTATAAGGGGCAACTCCCTCTTTAAGGTCCTCATCTGTCCGTTTGCCATAGTAAGCATCTCCTGTAATGGCATCTTTTTCTCTTTTCAACTTGTAAATACTAGCCCCTGCACCAGCGGAAATAATATAGGTAGTATTTTTTCTTTTGGTACGGTGATAAATATGATCATGACCGCTAAAAACAGCAGTGACATTGTATTTGTCATATAATTTGGTGGTGGCTGTTTCTTCACCCTCCACATCGTCATAAGATTTGCTGCCTAAGGTATAGTGTGGACGGTGTTTGTAAACAAAAATGTGCTTTCCCTTCGCTTTGCGTAGTTCGCGCTTTAACCATCTTAATTTTTTAGGATCGTCCTTTACTTTTGGCCAAGGAAGGGCAATAAATTTAGCGTTGCCATAAGTAAAACTGTACATTTCCTTTTCCATTCCAAAGAAATTGGAGAAGTTCTCTATACCATCTTCCCCGCCAGATTCTTCGTGGTTTCCAACGGTGGGCCACATTGGATATTTTCGCATAAACCATCCTCCATCCTCGTCTAGGGTCTTGTAATCCACTTTACCCTGATCTCCTGCACCTCGGTTCACTAGATCAGCGGTAGTAATACAAAAATCAGGTTGAAGCATGTCCGCTCTTTTAAGAACATCGGGAAAATGTATAGACCCCTTACTGTCCCCAAACACCAAGAAGTGCATCTTAGTGGGCTTCTTTCCCTTCTCTGCCCTTAGCCGTTCCATTTTTGGTTCAGGATTATAGGGATTGTCAATTTTCTGAGAAAAACAGGACATCCCAATTAAAAGGGCTAACCCGCTTATTAAAATCGTTTTAAAATTAGGCATTGGTTGGTTTTTTAGTGGTTAATTTTCTTATTTATCCTTTCGGAGAATCTCTATTAATTGCTAATGTAATATTTTTTAAACAAACCAATTGGTCGGATTGGTCGTGTAAGCGTTTCATCTATAGAGAATAAACTTAATGCGTTATTCAATATTCAGACCCTATGGTCTAAGCCATATTTCTTGTCCTGGATGGGTCTCAATAGCTATGGTCTCACCAACCCCTTTAATGTTGATACCCTCATCAATGAAAATATCCTTTTTGTTAAACGGATTTTTTAGTCTTAATTCTCCGCCTTTCTCAGAGATTATCTTTACCCATTTTACTTCCCCAGATTTCTTTTGAGCCGATATCAAGAAGGCTCCCTCTGTTCGTAATTGGCTAAATTCCACATTCTCCCAATCCTTAGGTATGGCTGGAAATATTTTTATGGTTCCAGTATGGCTTTGTATTAGCATTTCCTGT
This sequence comes from Arenibacter antarcticus, assembly GCF_041320605.1. Lineage (NCBI taxonomy): Bacteria > Pseudomonadati > Bacteroidota > Flavobacteriia > Flavobacteriales > Flavobacteriaceae > Arenibacter > Arenibacter antarcticus. The sequence goes on along the minus strand of NZ_CP166679.1, from coordinate 1,211,970 downwards.
AACCCAGATGCAAAGGCAAAATTACCTTCCAAGGTAAATGGCCTATACGTTAAATCTGATTTCCCGGTTCCCGATTGATCCCCGTTTACATGGAAACTATTGGGCAGAACAAAAGAAGTGGCAAAATCTTTTAATGCTTTTGCGGCTCCTTTACCATCTAGGGCCCGTGCTTTTAAATTGCCCAACCAACTAAAAGAATAGCCTACCCATTGTCCAGAACCTATTTCGTCCAAATTGGCAATAGTCTTTTGTATAATCTGTTTTTCTTCTTCTCCATGGGAAACATCTAAAAGTCCAAGGGGATGAATGGCCATAAGATGAGAAAAATGTCGGTGCGATTCGTTATACGGAAGGCTTGGAGATACCATTAACCCATTTTCATCAATGGCATACTCTGGCCATTCTTTTAAGGTAGCATTCCATTTATCGGCCTCTTCCTTTAAACCTAATTCCATGGCCAATTCAGCGGCATGGGAATAGGTCCACCTTATTAGGGAAAGGTCAAAATTGGTGATATCGGCAAACCAAGCATTGTGAGCGTTGTTATGGATTTCTGGACTAGAGCTCATCGGAAGTTTTCGCTTGCCATTTTCGTCCATTTCCGACAATTCATCAAAATGGAGGGCTACGTCCTTGATCCAAGGATAGGCTTCGTTCTTAAGAAATTCCCTGTCCATAGAATAACGCCAGTGCAAGTAAAAGTGTTGTCCCAACCAGGCTCCAACTGTTGGTCCAAAGGAGTATTGTATCCAGCCACCCATAGGGTCTCCAGTTAAGGTGGTCACTCCTGGAACGTTTAGACCGTTGGTGCCGTAATAATCTTTGGTGTATTTCTTAAACGTTGATTTGTAGGTACTCATCCAATCTATAAACCCCTGTTCTAAGGCAAGGTGGTTCCCTGAATAAGCGGGCCAATAACTTAATTGGGTGTTTAGATCGTGATGAAAATCGCCCTTCCAAGGTGGTAATTTCCCATTGTCTGCCGTCCACACACTTTGCAGGGAAATTGGGGGTGCTCCTTGTCGTGCCGCCGAGCCAAATTTGTACATTTCCATATACCATTGGTGCTGTAAAATGGGATCTGGTACGCTAACCGTAGATTGATTCCAGAAGTTATGCCACCAATTTGTGTGACTTTCCAAAGCAGTAGATATTCCAGATTTAAGGCTATTGGCAACAACTTGTTGGGCAGTCTTAGCTGTATCCGATGCCGAATTTTTTGAGCTGATACTCCAACTGCCCTTTAAATGGGTAGGAGTGGGCTCCCATTGGGTGTGCACTTGAAATCTAAAGTCTTCCCATCCCTGCTGGTCATAGGTAATGGTATTCTCCTTTTGAGTGACCCTTCCTCCATCATAATCTAATCTTCGGAGGTCTTGTCCCGCTACAGGATCTTCATTTCCCGCTTGTTGTAGGGATACGTATGGAGGGGGGATGATAGTGGGATTTAGGTCGCTGTTTACGTTTTCAAAAGAATACCAGCCAACAGGCTCCGTAGCGTGTACAAAGGTTTTAAGAGTAGCCCCATTTTTCCATTTAATTTCGCATACTGCCGTAGCAACATTTAATTTTACGTAATCTACCTCCCCAAGTCCGCTTATGTCAAATTCCAAGGCGCCACCAGGAATTTTGGAAGGTGCTGGTAATTGGTCATAAGGTAGGTCATAGCGATCCTGTACATTTTTATAGGTATCATTTTCCCATTGTTGTTCTACCCAATCGAACCCGTACTCCTTAAAATTTAAATTTTCCATAGGGCGTAGGTCCCATAAGTCTGCCCTGTCTAGGGAAAAGCGCAGCTTTCCATTTTTCTCCCATATAAGCGCACCTACTGTGGCATTTCCTAAGGGGATGGCTTCGTCCCAAGAGGAGGCTAATTCGTTGAATTTAAGTTCATACTTTGGAATACGGTCCAGTTCCGTATTTGTAATGTCCTTCTTGCAACTTACAAGTAAGCATATGCATAGGAGCGGGAATATTATTTTATAGTTCATTGGATCTGGTTAAGCTATTGAGTATTTTCCCTTGCATGAATTTTGATAAATAGTAGATTTTATTCTGTTAATCTGCGGGTTTTTTAGCGCGCCCCAATATACCTAACCTGCAAGAATAGAGCAACTAATACGAAAACTATGTTCAATATTTTTTTTGCTCTTTTTCGGGTGTTCTTAATTTTATGAGGTGATTTGATTACGGGAAACCGTGTATTCGGAACCAAGGCTTATAATCACTTGAAATAAAACTGGAAATACAATTAGTGGTAAAAAAAAATCTGGACACCTTTTAGGTTCCAGATTCTCTAAAACTAACTCAATTAACATTTGACGCCTTTATCCGCGCCAATTATTTTTCACTAATCTTAGCTATAAATAGGTGAAGAATTTGACCTGAATTACCTATCCAAGTGTTAATGGTACTATTTATTTTGCTTATAAGGAATCGAATTATAATTTCATTAAAAAACGGAACTGTGAATTAATGAGGTATATTTTAATATTGTTATCCAATGAGCTTTTTACGGATAATGAATAGAACAAATTGGCAAGGACATGGGTATTACAATACTTTATCCATGTCCTGCCAAGTTGTAAGGCTCTTATGTATGCCTAATAGTATTATGTGTCACTATCGAAATTAGTATCCTGTGTTTTGTGCTAGATTAGGGTTGTTCTGCATTTCAGATGTTGGTATCGGAAACAAAAGTTCCCTATCTGAAAGCGCTTTATTTGTTAAGTATGAAAAATTATGGCCCACAAATTCTTCCAATGTATTGGCTTCAGGGTCATACGCCTTTCTCCACCTAACCATGTCGTACCATGTCTGGTTTTCAAAACTTAACTCATGAACTTGCTCAATTCGTACTGCAGTCCTAAAGTCGCCTTGTGAGAGACCAGCCAAATCGTTAATTTCAGCACGTTGCCTAATTAGATTAACTGCACTATATGCATCTGTTGAAGGCGCTCCTTCAGCTTCGTTTTGCGCTTCCGCGTACATCAGTAATACATCGGCATATCTGTAGATGCTCCAATTCAAGTCGGACTGGGCGCTCGCTTCATTCGCTTCAATATCAAAAAGCTTATAGATATACGGTGCTCCTAGATTTATACTGTTGTTTCTATCAGCCTCTAAGGAATAGCTTGTAAAATAGAATTGCTTTTCTTCAGCACGTTTGTCACCCACCTCGTAGGAGCTTGCAAACTCATTTGTTGCAAATATGCCGCCAGTTTGAGACGAATAGGCTGATATTCCTAGGTTATATGGCAATATTGCTGGCTGCCAGTTACCTGATTGAATATTCGCCGCATATTGGGTCATGAAGATGTATTCTCCTGTATTTTTAGTAGCAGGGTCATGTAGTTCATCATAGGTGTCAAAAAGCCTAAATTCTCCTGAATCGATTACCTCTTTAGCCTTGGCGGCTGCAAGCGCAAAATTCTCAGTCTTTTGGAGTGGGTGGCCTGCCATGGTCAAATATACATCTGCCAATAGCGTTTTAATTGCTCCCATTGAAACTCTTCCTGATTCATTTTTCCAAGGTAGACCGGCGTTCTCTGCTTCTTTAAGATCGCTAACGATTAAATCATAGACTGCCTCAGGGGAAGATTGTTGAGGGTATAATTGCTCCGAGCCCAAATCGACCGAATTGGTAATGATAGGAATGTTTCCGAACATGCGTACCAAGCCAAAATAATAGTAAGCTCTAAGGAATTTAGCTTCAGCCAAATATTTTTGCTTCACTGTCTCGTCCATATTAATTTCAGGGATTTTTTCAATTGCCAAGTTGGCCCTAGAGATTCCTGAGTAATAGCCGGTCCAGAAACTGTTGCCATATCCATTGTCTGAATTGTTAATTAAATCTTTAACCAAGTATATATTCGTAGCCTGCCCTAAGGAGGTATTGGCCAAGCCTGTGGCAAATTCCAACATTAACCATGGGCCTCCACCAAATCCACTTTCGGTAATTGAAATCAAAGGTTGGTATATCCCATTTACAGCGCTCTTGGCATGTTCAGCCGTTGTGAAGTAGGTGTCGGTAGTGAAGTTAGACGCATCCTCTTCATCTAAAAAATCACTACATGCCGTTATGCATGATAATGCGGTTACTACGGCTATAGTTCTTATAAAGTTTCTATAGATATTCATTTTTTTATCTTTTATATGGTTATAGTCCAACATTTAATCCTAGCATAAAGGTACGGGGTCTCGGATAATCGTAAAGGGAGAATCCTTGGTCGAAAGCCCCACCACCATTCGAACTTTCAGGGTCATACCCTGGATAATTCGTTGCTACAAAAAAGTTCTGAACTGAAGTATATACTCTTATGCGATTCAAGTGCAAACGCTGGACCAATTCAGGTTTAAAAACATAGGATAGCATCAAATTTCTTCCTCTTAGAAATGAAGCATCCTTTAATTTTCCTGAATCGTTATTAGTGTCATATCCGGCAGCAATAGGTCTTATCTGGGCAATATGGGTATCCTGATTTTCAGGAGTCCACGCATTTAAAACAGTCTTGAAACTATTGGCAATTGTTTGACGGTCTTCAGAAGAATGTTCGTCTCGGTACATCACACTATTGCCATATTGAAACTGCAGGTCAACCAGTAGCTCTAGATTGCCATATCTGAAGGTATTTGAAAAGGTTCCGAAACCGTCGGCTATACCTTTTCCGATGATTGCCCTATCATCGCTATTGATGGCCCCATCATTGTTGAGGTCGCGGTATTTGATGTCGCCGGGCAACCTGTCATAGATTGCTGCCTGGGCTGCCTCATCGGTGTTCCATGTGCCCTCATCGATATATCCGAAGAAAGTACCGACAGGTTCACCAACACGGATCAATGTTGACCCCAAGAATATATCGGAGCCTCCTGAAAGCTCAACTACTTTATTTTTATTAATTGAAATATTGAAGTTGCTGTTCCAGCCAAAAATTTCATTATCTATATTGGTAGTATTCAAATTAACTTCAATACCCTTGTTTTCCATACTTCCCACGTTTCTAAATACATTGGTAAAGCCACTTGAAGAGGGTACGGGGGCATTTAAGAGCATATCGGTGGTCAACTTTCTATATACATCAATTTCTAACCCAATACGATTATTGAATAGGGCTATTTCAAGACCGGCATCTACCTGGTCCGTTTTTTCCCATTTTAAATCCGGATTGGCCATACGTCCTGGGACGGTATAGGGAGAACGAGCGCCATCAAAAATCACCGTGCCATTGGACAAGCCGGCCAATGCTCTGTAAGCTGGTATTTCAGAGTTGCCTGTTGTACCGTAACTTGCTCTAAGCTTTAGATTGGAAATAGCAGAAGCTTCTTGTAAAAAATCCTCTTCTGATACCCTCCATGCCAATGCCGCCGAAGGGAAAAATGCAAATTGATTTTCTGGTCCAAATTTTGAAGATCCGTCAGCTCTACCTGTAAGAGTGAACAAGTATTTGTTCTTGTAGTTATAGTTGACACGCCCAAAATAAGAGTTTAGCCCGTAAGCGATTTTACTGGAAGACGGCGCCTGTGGGTTGGACCCTGCCCCGAGGTTGTTAAAACCGTAAAAGTCATCGGCAAACCCACGGGTGGATGCCCTTGCGCTAAACTCATCTATATGTTGCCAAGAAAGGCCTAACATGGCCGATAATGAATTGTCACGATCAAAATCTTTGGTATAGGTCAAATAGTTTTCAAACTGCCATGAGTTATAACGAGCGTTGTCTACATATGCGGCTCCATCGGGCATAGCTATATATCTTAGGTCCTTACCTCCGTAATAATCATTTCTTTGATTAAGGATATTGGCGCCTAGAGTAGTTCTTAATTGAAGGTTTTCATTGAATTTAATATTGCTATAGAAATTCCCTAGAACAGTCTGGGTCTTTAGGAAATATCTGCGATCATTTGCTACCGCCACAGGGCTGCCGCCTCCTTCCATCCCTGGATAGTGTATGTTGGATCCCCAACTGCCGTCTTCATAACGGACCGGTATAATCGGTAGGGCTTCATAAACTTGGCGCATTGTAGTGATACCACCGCCACCAAGTTGGTCTACTTGCTTTTCGTTTTGGTCGTTATAGCTTAAACTTCCTCCAATCTTTAACCAGTCGGTAACATCGGTATCTAATGTAAATCTACCAGAATAGCGTTTCAGCCATGATTCTATGATTAGTCCCTCTTCATCCCTGAAACCCATAAATAGTCCGAAATTGGAGTTTTCATTACCACCAGTAAAAGAAAGTTGGTGATTTTGGATAAAAGCGTCCCTAATTGCTTCATCCTGCCAATCGGTATCATAAAGTGGGTTGCCGTTGGTGTCAAAAAGTCTAGGATCCGTTCTCTTTAATCTAGGGTCGGTATATCTTCCACCTGCCCACCCATCGGGGTCGTACTTTTCAGCATTGGCATATGCGATTTCCTCAACACGCAGAAACTCTTCTGAATTCAATAAATCAAGTTTCTTTGGTAATGTCCCTAAGCTGAAATCTACATCATAACTAATATTGGTGCGACCAGTAGTGGTGCCTTTTTTGGTGCTCACCAGAATTACCCCATTGGCGCCTCTTGCACCGTATATGGCTGTCGCGGAAGCATCTTTTAAAACTTCAATAGATTCGATATCATTGGGGTTCATGTAATCTATCGGAGTACTGCCATTGGGTAGGCTGGCGGCACTCAGTATTACACCGTCAATTACGTAAAGTGGTGTATTGGCGATGCTTACCGATGTATTTCCACGGATCCGTACGGCTGTTCTACCCCCAGGTCTTCCCGAGCCAGAAGTAACGTTCACACCGGAAACCCTACCGGCAATGGCCTGGTTCAATGAGGCTGCCGGTCTTTCTGCCAATTCTTCTGCCTTAACGGAGCCCACGGCGCCGGTGAGGTCACTTTTTTTCTGTGTTCCGTAACCGATTAACACTACCTCATCCAGTCCGGAAGCGCTTTCTTCCAAGCTAACGGCAACAGTGTTTTGTCCGTTGAGGGGGACTTCTTTAGAAGCAAACCCAATGTAAGAAATAACAAGGGTTGCATTTACATTGGCAACATTAATTGAAAAATTACCGTCAAAATCAGAGGTAACCCCATTACTGGATCCTTTTTCTACGATGTTTGCTCCGGGGAGTGGACTACCGTGAGTATCCGTAATTGTTCCGCTAACCGAATGTTGTAGAGCACTAGCATTTATAAGGTCTAATGTTGGTTTCGTGGTCTCTGCGTAAGAATTAGCTTGAATTTTAAATAGTGAAATTACAAGCAAAAGGGCGGTCAGTTTCATCTTTAAATGATACTTGCTTGGCCAATCCGAGGGGAAAGGCTCCGCTGAGTTTAATTTTTTCATGTTTTTGGTGTTTTGTTAGTTGGCTAATTTTTTACATCACTTTCTTAAACTGCGAATTCGCCAATAATAATAGATTATTTGTGAAAGTGAATCCTTTGATGTTTCTCTTTTTCAATACATTTTCATAAGTGTTTTTATTAAGTTAGTTTAGTTAGTTGTGATTCCTTTGTAAATTCAGATAACCTTATACCCAAGAGCTTACTAATTCTTTTAGAGCATTTTTAAATAGCCCTTATACAGTTTCGATTTTTGGAATTAATTAGTGATTATAACTGTATCCTTTATGTGTAAGTAGTTATCTGTAAAAAAAGGAATATTCGAATATATTTGGTATTTATTTATGAGTCAACCAAATAACAAGCAATTTACGATACTTTTTTTGCCCAAGTCGTAAAATTGGTCAAAAGTGAGTATATTTATAGTCTAAAATAGATTGTTTTAGTTGTTTATCTATACCATATTATGAAACTACATTTACTTGATAGGACCAGTTTGCAAAATAGTTCCTTCACTGTTACCCAAAACAGTTTTCCCTATTTTTTAAAAGTGTGGCATTATCATCCAGAATTGGAATTAGTGTATATTGTAAAAAGTACGGGAACCCGATTTATAGGGGATGGAATTGAGAAGTTTGAGGAGGGTGAATTGGTGCTTCTAGGTGAAAATCTGCCTCATATGTGGCTCAATGATGAAGTTTATTTTGAAGACCATTCCGAATTGTCTTCCGAGGCGATCGCCATCCATTTTAAGGAAGATTTTTTAGGGATGGATTTTTTAAAGACTATGGAAATGAAATCCATTTCCCAATTGATAAAAAGAGCAAGCCAGGGAATTAAATTTGTAGGTATAGATACTACTGTACTCACGAAGATTAGGGGCCTGCTCACTTTGGACCCGTTTAACAAGACGATAAGGCTTTTAGAAATTCTTCAGCTACTCGCCATTCATGAGGAATACCAATTATTATCCAGTCCGGGGTTTTTAAATTCGTTTAATAAAACGGATAATAAGAATTTGGATGAAATCTATGAATTTATTTTCAAAAACTTTAATCAACCCATAGGCTCTAAGGATGTGGCGGAAATAGCCAAGATGAATCCCTCGGCCTTTAGCAGGTTCTTTAAAAGGATTCACAGGAAGACATTTACGAGCTACCTTAATGAAATAAGAATTGGGTATGCCTGTAAATTGTTGATAGAGAATAGGGATAATATTACCCCGGTCTGTTATGAATCGGGATTTAATAATATTTCCAATTTTAACCGACATTTTAAATCAATAATGGGCATGTCTCCTTCTGCTTATATTAAACTTCATACTCAAAAACAGGATTAGAACTATAAAAAGGTCAAAAAAGTATCAGAAATGAGACTTGTGGTGGTTGAGATGTTGTAGGGTTAGTTTTAATTTTGTTTGTCTAATACATTATGCAATGAGTAGTAAAACCATAATCACGGATGTTTTAGTAAAAGATGTCCGATTCCCTACTAGTAAATCCTTAGATGGTTCGGATGCAATGAATCCTGATCCGGATTATTCCGCGGCCTATGTTATTTTGAAAACGGACCATCCAGACGGTTTGGAAGGTCATGGGCTTACCTTTACTATAGGTAGGGGCAATGAACTTTGTGCAGCGGCGATCCACTCCCTTGCTCCTTTGGTGAAAGGAAAATCTATGGAAAGCTTTATCCAGAACATGGGAGCTTTCTGGAAGATGATTACCGGAGACAGTCAGTTGAGGTGGTTAGGCCCGGAGAAAGGGGTGATCCATCTTGCCACTGGTGCCGTTGTAAATGCAGTTTGGGATCTATACGCTAAAATGGAAAAGAAACCGCTATGGAAATTGTTGGCGGACATGTCTCCAGAGGAGTTGGTGTCCTGTATCGATTTCACGTATATTACAGATGCTATTACACCTGATGAGGCCCTGCAGCTTTTGAAGGTAAAAGAGGCTGGGAAGCAGGAAAGAATAGACTATTTGCTTAAAAATGGTTATCCTGCCTATACGACTTCTGCTGGATGGTTGGGTTACTCGGATGATAAGATGAGGCGCCTCTGTAGGGAGGCAAAAGAAGCTGGATTTAAGCATATGAAAATTAAGGTAGGTTCTGATTTACAAGACGATATGCGACGCGCAGCTATTATCCGGGAAGAAATTGGATCAGATCTAAAATTGATGATGGATGCCAATCAGAAATGGGATGTGGACGAGGCGATAACCAATATGGCAGCACTTAAGAAGTTTGAGCCATGGTGGATTGAAGAGCCTACTAGTCCCGATGATATTTTGGGTCACGCTAAAATAGCAAAGGCGGTCCACCCAATAAAAGTAGCTACCGGTGAGCACTGCCAGAACAGGGTGATGTTTAAGCAATTAATGCAGGCCGATGCCATTGGTATCTGCCAAATTGATAGTTGTAGGGTTGGTGGCGTAAATGAAATTTTGGCCATCCTTTTAATGGCGGCTAAATTTAATATCCCTGTTTGTCCACATGCAGGTGGGGTAGGATTATGTGAATATGTTCAGCACCTTTCTATGATCGATTTTATTGCGATTAGTGGAACCATGGAGGATAGAATAATTGAGTATGTAGATCATTTGCACGAGCATTTTTACGACCCAGTGGTGATTAAGAACGGGGCCTATATGCCTCCTTCCATGCCTGGATATAGTATTACCATGAAGGAGCAATCCTTGGAGGATTACAGTTTTCCAAATGGTATTATTTGGCAGCAGGATGCGGCCGAAAAATCAAAGCAATAAAAAAAAGGATTTATAATAGAATATTAATCTGAACAAGAACATGACACTTTTTAGTTTAAAGAATAAAACAGCAATTGTTACTGGCGGGGCCAGTGGTATTGGAGAAGCCATTTCCAAAAAATTTGCGGCCCAAGGGGCGCAAGTGCATATATTGGAATTTAATGCGGAAAACGGAGATAGAACGGTAGCGGAAATTTCTGCTGCGGGAGGTAAAGCTACTTTTCACTCCTGTGATGTCTCCAATACGGAGCAAGTAGCTCAAATTGTGGCAACCATCGCCGAAAAACAATATATAGACATCCTTGTGAACAATGCTGGTATTGCCCATGTTGGGAACTTGGAAGGGACGGCTGTAGCCGATATGGACCGGATCTACAATGTAAATATTAAAGGAGTGTATAATTGTATGCACGCGGTAATAGGAAAAATGAAAGAAAAAGGTGGCGTAATAGTCAATATGGCCTCCATTGCTTCTTCGGTAGGAATATCGGACCGGTTTGCCTATTCCATGTCCAAAGGTGCGGTGATGACTATGACGCTTTCTGTAGCAAAGGACTATTTGGATCAGGGAATCCGTTGTAACAGTATTTCTCCAGCAAGAATCCATACCCCCTTTGTTGACGGATTTATAGGTAAGAACTATCCAGGAAAGGAAGCAGAGATGTTTGAAAAACTTTCTAAAACACAGCCTATTGGTAGAATGGGGAAACCAGAAGAAGTTGCTAATCTAGCATTGTATCTGTGTTCGGATGAGGCTTCCTTTATAACGGGAACCGATTTCCCAATTGATGGAGGATATATAAAGCTGAATGGATAGGTTTAGTGTGCTAATATATCAATGTGCTAATTTGTCAATTTGAAAAAGCGGTAATTTTTAGATGGGCAAATTAGACGATTATTAACAACCTAATCGTAAAGCCAATTACCAATAGTTCCTATTCCTGAGCAATCCGGAATTTTCCGTCCATTGCCTTTTGAGCTTACCCTGAGGAAATTGATTAGTAACAAAAGTGAATGAATAATAAAATGAATAAAGTATTTCAATTTTTAGCTATAGCAGTTTTTTTAACGGCTTGTTCCCAAAAACCAAAGTTTGATGCTTTGATTATGCCTGTTTCCAATACCATTCCCGTAAAGGATACGGATACCAAGGACTCCATCATTTTAAAAGCGGCGCATGTAGTTCCTACGTCTAACCAGTATGAGGCCTTAAAAAACGAATTTATCGCGTTTATCCATTTTGGACCTAATACTTTTACTAGAATGGAATGGGGAAATGGGATGGAAGATCCTACGGTATTCGACCTTCAGAATTTGGACACGGATCAATGGTGTAAGGCTATGAGTGATGCGGGAATGAAAAAAGTAATCCTTACGGTAAAGCACCATGACGGATTTGTACTGTGGCAAAGTAGATATACCGAACACGGAATAATGTCCACTCCATTTAAAGACGGAAAGGGTGATGTGTTAAAAGAGCTTTCGGAATCATGCGAAAAGTACGGTCTTAAACTAGGGGTGTATCTGTCTCCAGCAGATTTGTACCAGATAGAAAATGAGGAAGGCCTTTATGGGAACTTAAGTGAGTATACCGAACGCACCATTCCAAGAACGGTTGAAGGAAGGCCTTTTGAAAATAAGACCACCTTTAATTTTAAGGTAGACGATTATAACGAATACTTCTTAAATCAGCTTTTTGAGCTGTTAACCGAATACGGCCCAATCCACGAAGTGTGGTTTGATGGTGCTCACCCGAAACGCAAGGGGGGACAGACTTATAACTATTTGGCTTGGAAAAAATTGATAAGGACGTTGGCGCCAGAAACGGTAATTTTCGGTAAAGAAGATATCCGATGGTGCGGTAATG